>NZ_JBVJYK010000008.1:0-330857 GCF_055600605.1 Kitasatospora sp. NPDC038210
CGAGGCCGGGGATGTCAACATATCTGGCGTTGACTTTTGGCACGCTGTTGAGTTCTCAAGGAACGGACGCTTCCTTCGGACCGCCTTCCAGCGGAACCTCCGGGCTTCGTTCTTTCGTGTTTCCAGCTTATCAGACGTTTTCCGCTCCGTTTTCCGGAGTTTCATTCATCCGATTTCCCGAACTGGTCGGGGCCGCTTTCGCGACATCCACCACGTTAGCGCATTCCGAGTGTCACTCGAAATTCACACTCACACTCTGTTGACGGAAACGCCAACGAACCCATGTGAATGGGTTGCGAGAAGTGAGAGTGGGTCTTGCCGGACGGGGTGGCCGCTCCAGCGACTCGTTCAACACTAGGCCACCTCGACGACATCGTCAAACGTCGAGGGCCGGATCTGTCCAGATCCGGCCCTCGATGCTCGAAGCCACAGCTCAGAGCGGGTGCGCTTTCAGCCAGCCGAGTCAGTCGGCCGGCGCGTCAGCCAGCCGACGAGTCAGCCGGCGGAGACCAGCTCCGCCGCCGCCAGGTTGCGCTTGCCGCGCCGCAGCACCAGCCAGCGGCCGTGCAGCAGGTCGGCCTCGGTCGGCACCGCCTCCTCGTCCGTCACCTTGACGTTGTTGAGGTAGGCACCGCCCTCCTTGATCGTCCGACGCGCGGCCGAACGGCTCGGCGCCAGGCCGACGGCGACCAACAGGTCGACCACCGGCTGGAGTTCGGAGACCTCGGCCTTCGGGACCTCGGCCAGGGCGGCCGCCAGGGTCGGGGCCTCCAGGTCGGCGAGGTCGCCCTGGCCGAACAGCGCCTTGGACGCGGCGACCGCGCGCTCGTACTGCTCGGCGCCGTGGACGAGGGTGGTGAGTTCCTCGGCGAGGGCACGCTGGGCGAGGCGGGCGGCGGGGCGCTCGCTGGTCTCGCGCTCCAGCTCCTCGATCTCCTCCTTCGAGCGGAAGCTGAAGATCCGCAGGAAGTTGGAGACGTCCCGGTCGTCCGCGTTCAGCCAGAACTGGTAGAAGGCGTACGGAGTGGTCAGCTCGGGGTCGAGCCAGACCGTGCCGGACTCGGTCTTGCCGAACTTGGTGCCGTCGGCCTTGACGATCAGCGGCGTGGCCAGCGCATGGACGGACTTGCCGTCGGCCTTGCGGATCAGGTCCGTGCCGGCGGTCAGGTTGCCCCACTGGTCGCTGCCGCCGGTCTGCAGGCTGCAGCCGTAGCGGCGGTTCAGCTCCAGGTAGTCCATGCCCTGGAGGATCTGGTAGCTGAACTCGGTGTAGCTGATGCCCGCGTCAGAGTTGAGCCGTCGGGCGACGGCCTCCTTCGCGATCATGTTGTTGACCCGGAAGTACTTGCCCACGTCACGCAGCAGGCTGATCGCCGACATCCCGGACGTCCAGTCCAGGTTGTTGACCATGCGCGCCGCGTACGGGCCCTCGAAGTCGAGGAAGCGCGAGATCTGGCCGCGCAGGCGCTCCACCCAGCCGGCCACCGTCTCGGGGTCGTTGAGCACGCGCTCGGCGGTGGGCTTCGGGTCCCCGATCAGGCCGGTGGCGCCGCCGACCAGGCCGAGCGGGAGGTTCCCCGCCTGCTGGATGCGGCGCATGGTGAGGATCTGCACCAGGTTGCCGAGGTGCAGGCTGGGGGCCGTCGGGTCGAAGCCGCAATAGAACGTGACCGGGCCGTCCGCGAACGCCTTGCGCAGTGCGTCCTCGTCGGTGGACAGGGCGATCAGCCCACGCCACCGCAGCTCGTCGACGATGTCCGTCACGGTCACGCTTCTCCTTCTGTCGGGCGTCCGCCCGTTTGCGGCCCGGTTCCGTCCGGGCCCCGGGTCGGTACGACTCCAGCCTGATAGAGCCTACGCGGTTCCGGCCAGCGAGTTTTCCCCGAGGCACCCCCTCGTTTCCCCCTGAGCACCCTCCCGGCTGCGGCGTCCCGCTCCCCCGGGCCCTTCCGCGATACCGGAAATTCCGTTGTTCGTCGGCTGCGGGCCCGTTCAGAGTGGTGTCACCGCCGTGCGGCGGCAGTGACGTGTGTGGAGACGGTCGTGCCGCCGTGGCACGCCCGTGGGAAGGGTGTGCCGAGTGCGCAACACGCTGGTTCTGAACGCGAGCTACGAGCCCCTGACGACGGTGTCGCTTCAGCGCGCCGTCGTCCTGGTGCTCCAGGACAAGGCGGTGGTGGAGCAGGCGCACCCGCTGCGCTCGATCCGGGGGACGGGTGTCGCCGTCCCGGTCCCGAGGGTGATCAGACTGCAACGGTACGTACGGGTCCCGTTCCGACAACAAGCCCCGTGGACGCGGCGGGGTGTCCTGGCCAGGGACCAGCACCTGTGCGCGTACTGCGGGCGGCGGGCCACCACGGTGGACCACCTGCAGCCCAAGTCGCGCGGTGGTGCCGACAGTTGGCTGAACACCGTGGCCGCGTGCGCGGAGGACAACCAGCGCAAGGCCGACCGGACACCGGAGCAGGCCGGGATGAAGCTGCTGCGGCGCCCGTTCGTGCCGACCCCGCAGGCCAGTCTGATGCTGGCGCTCGGCCTGCGCGGCTCGGAGGCGCGGGAGCTCGCGGACTGGCTGCCGCCGGTGCCGGGCCTGCCCGTCCCGGCCGCGTAGCCCCGGGACGGGGCCGCGGAAGCAGCCCGCCGGCCGGGGACGGCGTAGGCCCCCCGGCCGGGGTCGGCGGAGGAAGCGGCCTCAGCCCTTCGCCTGGTACCCGGCCGCTGTGCCGTAGTTGGCCGAGTGCTCGGGAACCACGACCACCTGACCGCCGCCGATCAGGACCCGCCCGGAGACCAGCAGCGAACCGGTCCCGGGCGGGAAGTTGCCGCCGGTCGCCTCCCCGCCGCCGGCCAGCGGGAACCGGGTCAGGTGGGCGGGCTGGTCACGGCGCTCGTCGGCGGCGATCACCAGCGAGCCGCCGTCGATGCCGACCGCCCGGGTGGTGCCCTTGGCCGACATCGGGACCTTCCAGCGCTGCTTGCCGGTCTCCAGGTCGTAGCCGACCGCGGCGGCCGGCCCGCCGCCGTTCGCCGGGGTCAGGGTGGTGACCATCGTGCGGCCCTCGAAGAACACCTCGGGAGTGGCCGTGAAGGCGCCGTGGGTGACGTCCAGCCGGCCGCCCTCCGTGACCACCGGGATCTCGGCGGCCGGGTCCCCGGCGGCGCCCCAGGCGAACACCCGGTCGTTCTCCGGCTTGTCGCCGGTTGTGAGGACCGCAGCGGGCTCCGCGGACAGCACGGTCACCGTCTTGGGCTGGTTGTTCAGGCCCCGCCACCAGCCGACCTTGCCGTCCGCGACGTTCAGCGAGACGGCCTGGTCGGCGGGTGTCGAGTCGGCGCAGGAGGAGGCCACCAGCACGGTCTTGCCGCTGACGCCGCCGGAGAGGGTGCAGAACTTGCCCTGCCCGGTGTACTGCCAGACGTCCTTGCCGTCCGCCGACTCCCAGGCCACCGCGTGGTCGTCGCCGATCGCGACCACCTTGTCCTCGGTGACGCCGACCCGCGCGGAGTAGGCGCCCTTGGTGTCCGAGAGGGTCTTGGTCCAGGCCGTCTTGCCCGTCTTGGTGTCCACGGCGGCCACCAGCGCGCAGGGGCTCTTCGGGTCCGCCTTCGGGCGGAACAGCACCGCGCCCAGGCCCGCCTGGTTCACGCCGGTCGACAGTCCGCAGGGGACGGCGCCGGCGGCCGGCGGCTCCACCGACCAGGTCGACTTGCCGCCGGCGCGGTCGTACGCGTGCACCCCGGAGCCGTCGGCCCGGACCACCGCGTCCGTCAGCAGCCAGCTCCCGACCAGCGTGTCGTCGCCCGCGGACTGCCCGGCCGCGGCGGGCTGCGCGGACCACGCCCGGGTGTGCGCCACGGTGAACCCGGGCTCGCCGCCGCTGCTAGCGGCCGCACTGCCGCCGCCTTCCGCACCGACCATCAGACCGGCCGTGACCAGCACCCCCAGTGCGGCCACGCCGGCGCCGGCCCGCACCAACAGGGCCTTGCGGCTGGGCACGTGCTCCCCGGTCAGCACCGCGTCGGCGGCCTTCCGGGCCTTGGCCGACAGCGAGGTGCCGGACTCCGGACCCGACTTCGGGCCGGACGCCGTACCCGACGCGGGACCGGAGCCGCCGTCACCGCCCCTGCGGGAGGCGGACCGGGAGCGCGCCGCGGACCGGGCGGTGGACCCGGCCTCGGCCTCGGGCTCCGGAGCGTCCTCCCCGGTCGTCCCCGGCGTCCTCCCCGGCCCGGTCGGCGCCGACTCCGGCTCCGGCTCGGCCTCCTCGACGTGCACGTAACCGTCCGCCGAGTACTCCGCTCCCGCCGGGACGTACAGCCCCTCCCCGGCCGGCTGCGCGGCGGCGTACGGCGCGTACTGCTGCGCGTGCTCGGGGTACGGCGTGTACTGCGGGGACTGCACGGCCTGTGCGTGGTCCGGGAACGGCTGGTACTGGTCCTGGCCGGCGTACTGGTCCTGGCCTGCGTACTGCCCCTGGACGTAACCGCCCTCGACGTACCCGGTCTGCCCGTAGCCGCCCTGCGCGTACCCGCCGGGGTCGTGGCCGGCCTGTCCGTGGTCGCCCTGGTCGTAGCCGCTCTGGCCGTAGCCGGCCTGCCCGTGACCGGCGTGCGCGTAGCCGGTCTGGTCGTACTGCTGCTGCCAGTGCGCCTGCTCCTGCGCCTGCTGCCCGTAGTACCCGCCGCCCGGCCAGTCCGCCAGGCCCTGGGCCTGCTGCCCCTGGCCCGGCTGTCCCTGGGGGTGCCACGGCTGCTGCCCGGCGTGGGCGTCTCCGAAGGGCTCCTGCGCCATCCGTTCCGTCCCTCCGTGCCCGCCTGCCTGCCGATGCGGCAGTCAGCATCTCACGCCCGCCCGGAGGGACGACCCGGGCCCTCGGCGTACGTCACCGGCGGGCCGGCCGGCCGGGATCAGGCCGCGGACTCGGCGCGCAGTGCCTCGTCGATGCGGGCGGCCAGGGTGAAGTCCAGGCCGGTGAGGCCGCCTGCGCTGTGGGTGGACAGGACGAAGCGCAGGGTGCGCCAGCGGATGTCGATGTCGGGGTGGTGGTCGAGTGACTCGGCCTGCTCGGCGACGGCGACGACCACCCGGATCCCCGCGGGGAAGTCCGGGGCGTCGGCGCTGCGGACGATGCCGTCGCCCTCGCGGGTCCACTGCGGCAGCGCCGCCAGGGCCGCCGTGATCTCGTCCTCGCTCAGCCGTGCCCTGCTGCTCATCGCTGCGCTCCTGCTCGGTCGTCGGTGCTCCGGGCGCCCGGGGTCCTCCGGGGTGCCGGGGTCAGGCGGCCTTCCGACGCGGACGGGCCACCAGCTCGCCGCCACAGTTCGGGCAGGCGCCGGCCATGGCCTCGGTGCAATCCGGGCAGAAGGTGCACTCGTAGGAACATATCGAGGCGGCGCCGTCGGCGGTCAGCGACACCGCGCAGCGCTCGCAGGTCTCACGCATCTCCAGGGCCATGGCCTACTCCTGCGACTCTCGTACGATCCGACATTTGTACAGCCGTACAGCCTGACTGCCTTACGACCCGACCACCCGACGACGACGGTCCGACAACAACGGCGGCCCGACGGCCTCTCACCCCACCAGCAGCTTGGTGACCGCCGCGAGGCCGACCACCACGATCACCCCGCGCAGCACGGCCGGCGGCAGCCGGCGGCCGACCTTGGCGCCGACCAGGCCGCCGACCAGCGAACCCACCGCGATCAGCCCGGCCGCCGCCCAGTTCACGGTCGAGGTGAACAGGAAGAAGAGCGCGGCGACGGCGTTGACGATCATCGCCAGGGCGTTCTTCACCCCGTTGATCCGCTGCAGGTCCTCCTGCAGCAGCATGCCCATCAGCGCCATCAGCAGGACACCCTGGGCGGCGCCGAAGTAGCCGCCGTAGATGCCGGTGAGGAACACCCCGACCAGCAGCACCGGGCTGCCGTCCGGGTCGCCACCGGGCCGGCGGCGGGCGGCGACGGCCCTGGCCACCCGGGGCTGGATCACCACCAGGACCAGCGCGAGCAGGATCAGCACCGGGACGATCGCGTCGAAGGCCGCGCTCGGCAGCTTGATCAGCAGCAGTGCGCCGAGCAGCCCGCCGAGCAGCGAGGCGGTTCCCAGGCGCAGCACCCGGCGCCCCTGGTCGGCGAGTTCGCGGCGGTAGCCGATCACGCCGCTGAGCGAACCGGGCACCAGACCGAAGGAGTTGGAGACGTTGGCGGTGACCGGCGGGATCCCGACGGCGAGCAGGACGGGAAAGGTGATCAGGGTGCCGGAACCGACGATCACATTGATCATCCCGGCGCCGACCCCGGCCACCAGGACGGCGACCGCCTCCCAGGGCGTCATGGGTCACTTCTCCTCTCGGTCCTGTCCGAGGGGATCATGCCGGACCGCCCTCCCACCCGGCCAGGCCCGCCCACGATTCGGGACGCACGCCACACCGCCGCGGACGGCGCCCGCGGAAACCCCGAGGGCCCGCCGCCGTACGGGGGGCGTACGGCGGCGGGCCCTCGACGGAGCACGTCTCGACCACTCACTGCGGCCACGTCACTGCGGTCCGGGTCACTCCGGGTCGATCTTGGGGAACTCCCGGGTCGGGTCCACCCGGGGACGGGCGGCACCCTTGTCGGTGTCCACCGGGCGCGGCCCGGACGCCGGGTCGATCGGCACCTGGGTGGCCGGGGACGCCTTCGGGACGCTCGGCGCCGCGACGGCACCGCCGTTGATCCCGCCGCCGTTGCCGGTCAGGCCGTTGAAGGCACCGCCGAGGCCCTTGAGCGCGTCGCCGACCTCGCTCGGGATGATCCAGAGCTTGTTGGAGTCGCCCTTGGCCAGCTCGGGCAGGGTCTGCAGATACTGGTAGGCGAGCAGCTTCTGGTCGGCGTCACCGTCGTGGATGGCTTCGAAGACCGTCCGGATCGCGGCCGCCTCACCGTCGGCGCGCAGCACCGCGGCCTGCGCCTCACCCTCGGCCCGCAGGACGTCCGCCTGCTTCTCACCCTCCGCCTTGAGGATCTGCGCCTGGCGCTGGCCCTCGGCGGTGAGGATCGCGGCGCGCTTGTCCCGGTCGGCGCGCATCTGCTTCTCCATCGAGTCCTGGATGGAGGTCGGCGGCTCGATCGCCTTCAGCTCGACGCGGTTGACCCGGATGCCCCACTTGCCGGTGGCCTCGTCCAGGACGCCGCGCAGACCGGCGTTGATGACCTCGCGGGAGGTCAGGGTGGACTCCAGGTCCATCGAGCCGATGATGTTGCGCAGCGTGGTGACGGTCAGCTGCTCGATCGCCTGGATGTAGCTGGCGACCTCGTAGGTGGCCGCGCGGGGGTCGGTGACCTGGTAGTAGATGACGGTGTCGATGTTGACGACCAGGTTGTCCTGGGTGATCACCGGCTGCGGCGGGAACGGGACGACCTGCTCGCGCAGGTCGATCCGGTTGCGGACGCGGTCGATGAACGGGACGACGATGTTCAGTCCGGCGTTGAGCGTCCGGGTGTAGCGGCCGAAGCGCTCCACGATCGCCGCGCTGGCCTGTGGGATGACCTGGATCGTCTTGATCAGCGCGATGAAGGCCACCACGACCAGGACGACCAGGACGATAAGGACGGGTTCCACGGACTCTCCCCTAGACGACCAGGGCGGTCGCGCCCTGGATTTCGACGACGTCGACCTGCTGCCCGGGCTGGTACACCTGCTCCGGGTGGAGCGCGCGGGCCGACCAGATCTCGCCGTTCAGCTTGATCCGGCCGCCCTCCCCGTCGACGGTTTCCGCGACGACCGCGGTGGCGCCGTGCAGCGCCTCGATGCCCATCTTGACCTGAGGGCCCTTCTGGAGCTGCCGGTAGGCGATCGGGCGGACGAAGACCACGAGCCCGACCGAGACCAGGAGGAAGGTCACGGTCTCCAGGACCACTCCCCCGCCCAGCCCGGCCACGCCGGCGGCGGCCAGAGCTCCGACCGCGAACATGGCGAACTCCGGCATCGCGGTGAGAACCAGCGGTATGCCGAGCCCTGCGGCGGCCAGGAGCCACCAGATCCAGCTGTCCACACGTCCATCCTAGGGAGCGAAGGCCTTCGAGGCGGACAGTTCCCGCAGGTCGAGGGGCGGAAACCGGTCGCACGTGCGACCGGTTCCGACGGCCTTGCGCAGGACGGGCGGAGCGGGGGGCGGAACGGGGGGCGGAACGGGGGGCGGAACGGGGGGCGGAGGAGCGGCGGACGGGGCGTCAGCCCAGCGGCAGGCCCTGGGCCGACCAACGGTCGCCGTGGCGCTCCAGGGTGAGCGGCAGGCCGAAGCACTTGGAGAGGTTGCGGGCGGTCAGCTCGGTGTCGATCGGGCCCGCCGTGAGCACCTTGCCCTGGCGGATCATCAGGACGTGGGTGAAGCCGGGGGCGATCTCCTCGACGTGGTGGGTGACCATCGCCATCGCCGGGGCGAACTCGTCCTGGGCGAGCGCGCCGAGCCGGCGGACCAGGTCCTCGCGCCCGCCGAGGTCCAGGCCGGCGGCCGGCTCGTCGAGCAGCAGCAGCTCGGGGTCGGTCATCAGGGCGCGGGCGATCAGGGTGCGCTTGCGCTCGCCCTCGGAGAGGGTGCCGAACTTGCGGCCGGTGAGGCCGGCCATGCCGAGGCGGTCGAGCAGCGCGAGGGCGCGGGACTCGTCCGACTGCTCGTAGCTCTCCTGCCAGCTGACCGTCATCCCGTAGGCGGCGGTGAGCACGGTCTGCAGCACGGTCTGCTCGGCCGGCAGCTTGTCGAACATGGCGGCGCCGGCCAGGCCGATCCGGGAGCGCAGTTCGAAGACGTCGATCTCGCCCAGCTTCTCGCCCAGCACGGTGACCTTGCCCGAGGTCGGGAACAGGTACGAGGAGGCGATCTGCAACAGGGTGGTCTTGCCGGCGCCGTTCGGGCCCAGGATGACCCAGCGCTCACCCTCGGAGATGGACCACGAGACCTGGTCGACCAGCGCGCGCCCCTCCCGGACCACGGATACGTCCACCAGCTCCAGCACGTCGCTCATGCCTACGCCTTCCCCAAAAACAAGATTCTCGGCCGTCGGTGCGGGCGGCACGCCGACTCCGGCAGCCGGTGGGCACGGGTGGGTGCGCCGCACACGCATGGGCAAACCTACGCCACGCGGATGACCGCCGATTCCGTAGGCTGGCCGGATGCTCGCGACTCCTGCCGACAATCCGTACGAAGAGCCCCGTTCGGGGCGGCTGGCCGCCTGGGGCAACGCCCTGCTGGCGGGCCTGGTGCCGCCCGACAACGCCGCCGCGGCCGTGCTGGGCGCCGACGAGAGCCACCGGGTGACCGGGCTGCCCGGGGACGAGCCGGGCGAGCAGCACGGGCTGACCTGGGCGCTGGGCCGGCTGCGGGTGCTCGGGGTGAAGGGCCTGCGCCTCGCGCTGCCCTCGGCCGGGCACCCGCTGGGGCTGACCGGCCCCGCGCCGTTCAACGAGCGCGCGATGGCCGCGGGCGAGGCCGTCCTGGCGGTGGGGGTGCCGCTCGGGCTGGTGCCGGAGGTCGAGGTGTTCGGCCCGGCCGGGGACCGCTCCGCGACCGTGCTGTGGCGCTGCTCCGAGGTGAACGACACACCGCCGGCGGACGTGCCGTCGCTGCACGAGGCCGAGCGCGAGCTGGCGGACGGGCTGCGCGAGGCGACCGTGCTGCTCACCCGGCTCGACGTGGCCGGCGCCGGGCCGGAGGCGCTGCGCGCCCTGGAGGCGTACCGCCGGCGCGGGCACGCCGAGCTGCTGGCGCCCGGCTACCCGCCGCGTGCGGTGCGGGTGCTGGAGTCGGCCCGGCAGGTGTCGGCCCTGCTGTCGATCGCCTCCGGCGGCCACGGCGCGGCCGTCAGCGCCTCCGAGATGGCTGCGCGGCAGTCCGTCCTGGCGCCGCTGCGGCGCACCGCCCGACGGGCCCAGGTGGCCGCCTACAACGCCTTGGTGGACGAGCGCGAGGCCCGCTGAGGGCGCGCGGGACGGCTCTCGCACCTGGCCGGAATCCGACCCCTCGCGCACCGGACGCCGGACCGTTCGACGGTGCGCACCGCCGGGGCGGGCCGCGGTGTCAACGCCACGGGTCCGCCCCGGCCGGTGCGACCGGCCCGTAGACCGTGCGCGGCTCCCCCGCGGCTCCCCCTCGATGTGGTGTCAGCACCCACCCCCGCACACCCCGCTGACATCCCCTCAGGCGCCCCGGGCGGCGTCCCGGGCCTCGCCGTTGCGGACCGCCCAGAGCGCGGCCTGCGTGCGGTCCGCGAGGTCCAGCTTCATCAGGATGTTGGAGACGTGGGTCTTCACCGTCTTCTCCGACAGGTGCAGGCTGCGCGCGATCTCCCGGTTGGAGCGGCCGTCGGCGATGTGGCCGAGCACCTCGCGCTCGCGTTCGGTGAGGGTGCCGCCGCGGCCCTGCGGGGCGCGCGGGCCGTCGTCGGAGAGCAGGGCCTCGGCCAGCTCCGGCTGGAGCAGCACGTGGCCGGCGTGCACCGAGCGGATCGCCCCGGCCAGCGCCTCCGGGTCCACGTCCTTGTAGACGTACCCGGCGGCGCCGGCCCGCAGCGCGGGGACCATCGTGCGGTGCTCGGTGAAGCTGGTGACGATCAGGATCCGGGCCCGGCTGCCCTCGCCCTTGAGGGTGCGCAGCGCCTCGATCCCGTCGACGCCGGGCATCTTGAGGTCCATCAGGACCACGTCGGGGTCGAGTGCGCGGGCCCGCTCGACGCCCTCCGCCCCGTCGGCGGCCTCCCCGACCACCTCGATGTCGTCCTGGACCTCCAGGAAGGTGCGCAGCCCGCGCCGGACCACCTGGTGGTCGTCGACCAACAGGACGCGGATCGACGGTGTGCTCTCAGGCACCGGGGACCTCCATCTCGACGAGCGTCCCCCGGCCGGGGGCCGACTCCAGGGTGAGCGTGCCGCCGACGGCGGCCGCGCGGTCGCGCATCGAGGCCAGGCCGAGGTGGCGGCCGGCCCGGCGGACGGATTCGGGGTCGAAGCCGCGCCCGTCGTCGCGCACCCGCAGCACGGCGCCGCGCGCGGGCGTCCCGGCCAGGGTGACGGTGACCCGGCCGGCGTCGGAGTGCCGCAGCGCGTTGTGCAGCGCCTCCTGGGCGACCCGCAGCAGGGCGGCTTCCTGGGCGGGCGGCAGGGCGCGGACGCCGTCGGCGGCGTAGGCGACGTCGGCGGTGTGCGCCCGGTCGAGGAGCTGCACCTGGGAGGCGAGGGTGGCGCTCAGCCCGTCCTCCTCCAGTGCCGCGGGGCGCAACTCCACGACGACGGCGCGCAGTTCGTCGGCGGCTTCGGCGGCCAGCCGGGCCACCTCGGCGAGTTCGGCGCGGGCCCGGGCCGGGTCGCGGTCGACGAGCTTGGCGGCGGCCTTGGCGGTGAGGCGCAGCGAGAAGAGCTTCTGCGAGACGGCGTCGTGCAGGTCGTGCGCGATCCGGGCGCGCTCGCCGGCCAGGGTCAGTTCGCGGCTGCGCTCGTACAGCCGGGCGTTGGAGAGGGCGAGGGCGGCGTGGGCGGCGAGGATCCGCAGCAGTTCCTCGTCGTGGTCGGTGAAGAGGCCGCCACCGCGCTTGTTGGCGAGGAAGACGACGCCCAGCACCTGCGGTTCGTCCTCGGCCGCGTCGGTGTCCAGGATCGGCATGCCGAGGAAGGCGTCCATCTCGGGGTGGGCGGAGGGCCAGCCTCCGAAGGCGGGCGCCCGGCGGACGTCGGCGAGGCGGATGGGGCCGGTCTCGTGCAGCATCGCGGCGAGCACGCCGTGCTGGCGGGGCAGCGGGCCGATCGCCCGCCACTGCTCGTCGGTGACGCCGTCGACCACGAACTGGGCGAAGCCGCCGTGGTCGTCGGGCACGCCGAGGGCCGCGTACTCGGCGCCGAGCAGTTCCCGGGCGGAGGCGGTGATGCGGCGCAGCACCTCGCGGACCTCCAGGTGTCGGCTCATGGCGAGCAGCGCCTGGCTGACGGCCTCGATCCCGGACAGGCAGGGGTCGCAGGCGGGCAGTGGGCCCCGGGGGGCCGGGTGGTCTCCGGTGGTGCTGGGCATACCGCCAAACTACCGCCGCGGCCGGGGCGGTCGCGTCCGCCTGCGGCCGGGGCGGGCGCAGGTCCGGGGACCTAGGCCGTCGGACCCACGCGGCGCCGTCGGGCCCGCGCCGCGTCGGCAGGCCGCGGTCGGCCGCGGGCCCCGCGGGCGCCACCGGGCCCACGACGCCGAGGGGCGGCCTCCCCGTTCGGGAAGGCCGCCCCTCGGCGGTCGGGCGAGGGCTCAGCCCTTCTGCATGACCTCGGGCTCGTGCCGGCGCTGGAGCCGGGTGACCAGGACGCCGATCGCGATCGAGATCACGACGAGCACGCCCGCGTCGATCGCCCACTGGGTGACGCTGTGCTCCCACAGCGGGTCGTAGTCCGGGTGCTGGAAGTCCTTGTTCCAGGGGCCCATGAGCTTGGACAGGTCGAGCGTGGTGGAGACGATGCCGGTGCCCCAGCGGGCCGGCATCAGCCAGGCGACCTGCTCCAGGCCGGGCTTGCCGAAGATCTGGAACAGGCAGCCGGTGAAGACGACCTGGACGATGGCGAACATGACCAGCAGCGGCATGGTCTTCTCGGCGGTCTTCACCAGGGCGGAGATCATCAGCCCGAACATCATGGCGGCGAAGCTGAGCAGGATCATGCCGATGGTCATCTCGATGATCGGCAGGTTCTTGACGATCAGGCCGTGCTCGGGGAGCTTGCGCGGCAGGAAGCCGACGGCGGAGATGATGGCGCCCTGGATCACGCTGAAGAAGCCCAGCACGATGATCTTGGACATCATGTACGCCGACCGGGAGAGCCCGGTGGCCCGTTCCCGTTCGTAGATCGCCCGTTCCTTGATCAGTTCCCGGACCGAGTTGGCGGCGCCGGAGAAGCAGGCCCCGATGGCCAGGATCAGCAGGATCGTCGCGGCCCCGCTGTTCAGTCCGAGCTGCGACTTCGGGTTAGGCGCGAGCCCCGGCGCGTTGGGGATCAGCACGCTGACCGCGCCGATGACCGCGGGCAGCAGCACCGACAGTGCCAGGAAGCCCCGGTCCGAGGCGAGCACCGACATGTAGCGCCGCATCAGGGTCCACAGCTGGGAGCCCCAGCTCTGCGGCTTCGGCGGCTTGACGGCCTCCTGGGCGACCTGGACGTGCTGCACCTCGCCCGCCTCGACGGTCGGGGCGGAGTACTGCTGGTAGTGCACCGAACCGCGGTAGCGGCCGGCCCAGTCGTGGTCCGGGTAGTTCTCGAAGGCCTGGAAGACGTCCGCCCAGGTCTCGTACCCGAAGAAGTGCAGCGCCTCGTCCGGCGGGCCGAAGTAGGCCACCGAACCGCCCGGCGCCATCACCAGCAGCCGGTCGCAGAGCGCGAGTTCGGCCACCGAGTGGGTGACGACCAGGATGGTGCGGCCGTCGTCGGCGAGGCCGCGCAGCATCTGCATGACCTCGCGGTCCATGCCCGGGTCGAGGCCCGAGGTGGGCTCGTCCAGGAAGATCAGCGACGGCTTGGTGAGCAGCTCCAGGGCGACCGAGACGCGCTTCTGCTGGCCGCCGGAGAGCGCGGTGATCTTGTTGTCGGCGCGCTTGTCCAGGCGCAGCTCGTACAGCACCTCGTCGATCCGGGCGTCGCGCTCGCGGGCCTCGGTGTCGCCGGGGAAGCGCAGCCGGGCCGCGTACTTGAGGCCCTTCCGGACGGTGAGCTCGCGGTGCAGGATCTCGGACTGCGGCACCAGGCCGATGCGCGAGCGGAGTTCGGCGAACTGCTTGTAGAGGTTGCGCCCGTCGTACAGCACCTCGCCGCGGTCGGCGGGGCGGTAGCCGGTGAGGGCGCGCAGCAGGGTGGACTTGCCGGAGCCGGACGGGCCGATGACCGCGACCAGGGACTTCTCCGGGACGCCGAAGCTGACGTCGTTGAGCAGGATCTTCTTGGCGCCCTTGTGCTCGACCTCGACGGTCAGGTGGCGGGCGGAGAAGGAGACGGCGCCGGTGTCGACGAACTCCTGCAGCTGGTCGCCGACCAGGGTGAAGGTGGAGTGGCCGACGGTCAGTCGGTCCTGCGCCCCCATCAGCTGACGCTGGACCCGCTGGCCGTTGAGGAAGATGCCGTTGTGGCTGCCGAGGTCGACGATCTCCCAGCGGCCGTCCGGCAGTTGGCGCAGCTCGGCGTGGTGGCGGGACACCTGGAGGTCCGAGACCACGATGTCGTTGTCGAGCGCACGGCCGATGCGCAGCGTGCGCGTCATGTCGGCCAGCCGGCGGATCATCGTCGGCTGCGGACCACCGCCGTCGTGCTGCTGCGGCGGCGGGGTGAAGCCCTGGTCGTGCGGGAAGCCCTGCTGCTGCGGGAAGCCGTGCTGGGCCTGCGGCGCGTACTGCTGCTGCTGCGGGAACGGCTGCTGGGCCTGCTGCTGGCCTGCCCACGCCTGCTGCTGCGGCTGCTGGTACGGGTCCTGCTGCGGCCAGGCCTGCGGCTGCGGCACGGGTCCGCGGGCGGTGGCGGCCTCGTGCACGGGGGTGGTGTGCGGGGCGGCTGCCTGTGCCGGCGCGGAGAAACCGAGCCGGGGGCCGTTCTCCGGGTTGCCCAGGTTGACGACGGCTCCGGGGAACAGCTGGGCCTGCATGGTGCGGGCGCCGGCGACGTACGTGCCGTTGGTGCTGCCGTGGTCGTCCAGCTGCCAACCGCTGCCGTTGAAGCTGATGGTCCCGTGGTGCCAGGAGACCCTGGCGTCGTCGAACGGGAAGTCCGACTGCGGGTTGCGCCCGATGGTGTAGGACCGCCCGGGCTCCAGAGTCCGCTGCTGTCCGTTGATCTCAATGACGAGTTGCGGCACTGCTCGCCTGCCCCGCTCTCTCGGTTCCCCCGAATTTGGCCCCCCGCCGGGGGTGCGATGTTCCTGATGACTGACGGGGGGAATCATTCCAGCCCGCCGACCGCCGATGAAAGTCGGCCCGGGTGACTGTGACCAGGCTGCTACCGGAGCGTGCGACCGCGGCGTCCCGCGAGGTGGGACGGGTGCCCTCGGGCCACCCGCCGACGGGTAGCGTGGGAGACACCATGAACGCATCGCCCCTGGCCGCTGAGCCCCTCCCCGCCGCCCAGCCCCGGACCGCGGACGAGCGCACCCTGCTCGTCAAGGTGTTCGGCAAGGACCGTCCCGGCATCACCGCCGGCCTCTTCGCGACGCTGGCCGGCTTCGGCGTCGACGTCATCGACATCGAGCAGGTCGTGACCCGTGGCCGCATCACGCTGTGCGCCCTGGTCACCCCGCCCGCCTCGCCCGGCGCCGAGGGCGGGCTGCGGGCCACCGTCCACCGCTGGGCCGACGAGCAGAAGCTCCAGGCCGAGATCCTCTCCGGCATCGGCGACAACCGGCCGCGCCGCGAGGGCCGTTCGCACGTCACGGTGCTCGGTCACCCGCTGACCGCCGCCGCCGTCTCGGCGCTGACCTCCCGGATCACCGCGGCGGGCGGCAACATCGACCGGGTCTTCCGGCTCGCCAAGTACCCGGTGACGGCGGTCGAGCTGGCCGTCTCCGGCGTGGCCACCGAGGAGCTGCGGGCCGAGCTGGCCCAGGAGGCGGCCACCCAGCGGGTGGACGTCGCGGTGGTGGCGGCCGGGCTGGAGCGCCGGGCCAAGCGCCTGGTGGTCATGGACGTCGACTCCACGCTCATCCAGGACGAGGTGATCGAGCTGTTCGCCGCCCACGCGGGCTGCGAGGAGCAGGTCGCCGAGGTGACGGCGGCGGCGATGCGCGGCGAGCTGGACTTCGCCGAGTCGCTGCGGGCCCGGGTGGCACTGCTGGCCGGGCTGGACGCCTCGGTGACGGAGAAGGTCCGTGCCGAGGTCCGCTTCACGCCGGGCGCGCGCACCCTGATCCGCACCCTGCAGCGCCTCGGCTTCCAGGTCGCGGTGGTCTCCGGCGGGTTCACCCAGGTCACCGACCACCTGGTGGAGCAGCTGGGGCTGGACTTCGCGGCGGCCAACACCCTGGAGGTGGTGGACGGCAGGTTCACCGGCCGGGTGGTCGGCGAGATCGTGGACCGGGCCGGCAAGGCCCGCTGGCTGGCCCGCTTCGCCGAGCAGGCGAAGGTGCCGCTGGAGCAGACGGTGGCGATCGGCGACGGCGCCAACGACCTGGACATGCTGAACGCGGCCGGGCTCGGGGTGGCGTTCAACGCCAAGCCGGTGGTGCGCGAGGCCGCCGACACCGCGGTGAACGTGCCGTTCCTGGACACCGTGCTCTACCTGCTGGGCATCACCCGCGAGGAGGTCGAGGCGGCCGACGCGCTGCACGGCACCCCGACCGAGGACGAGTGAGCGCGGCCCGCGGACCAGCGACCGCGGGCGGGTAGCGGCCGAGTAGCGGCCGACCGGGCAGGGCCCGCCCGAGGAGGGCCACGACCATGGCGAGGGGCGCGCGGACCGATCCGCGCGCCCCTCGCCTGCGTTCCGCGTGCGTACCGGGTCAGTCCTGCGGCGTGTAGTACGAAACCAGCTCGGCCACGCCCGGCTCGACGCCCTTCCAGGAGCCGCTGAAGCTGAGCACCGCGATCGCCGCCGTCGGGAATCCGCCGAGCCGCAGCCGCTCCAGCGCGTCCCGGTCGCCCGCGTCCCCGGCCAGCACCTGGGTCAGGCCCAGCACACCGGGGTTGTGGCCGACCAGCACCACGTCCGCGTACTCCTCCGGGGTCTCCTGGAGGACCGCGATGATCTCGCCCGGGCTGGCCTCGTAGATCCGGTCCTCGTACACGGTCTTGCGGGGCCGCTTGGGCAGCTCGTGCACTGCCAGCTTCCAGGTCTCGCGGGTGCGCAGGGCCGTGGAGCAGAGCACGTAGTCGGGGTTGATGCCGGAATCGACCAGCCAGCGGCCGGCGTCCGGGGCCTGGTGGCGGCCCCGGTCGGCCAGGGGCCGCTCGTGGTCGTCCACGCCGTTCGGCCAGTCGGCCTTGGCATGGCGGAGAACGATGATCCTGCGGGGCGTGTCGGCGCTCATACCCAGCAAGCTTGGCAGAAAAGCCGCCCGGCGGCGCGATGCTCCCGGTTGCCGCCACCCCCTCGGGTGTCGGGTGCCATCATGCCCCGTTCACCGGGGCTTCGGACGGCGGTCGGGCTGCGGTCGGACGGTCGTCAGCCCATCGAGGTGGCGACGGAGGCGATGACCGCCACCAGCACCACGATGGCGGCGAAGGCGAGGGCGATGCGGCCGAGCTGCTTGCGGCCGTCGGTGGGGTTCGGGTCGAGAACGGGCATGTCGGGAATTCTCCCATCCCGAACACGCCCGTCCCCCGGCGGCCCCGCCGCCTTGGCCGGAGCTTGACCTTCGAGCCCGGGGGCCGACCCCGGGCCCCGAACCCGAAGAGCCCGGGCCCCCGGCCGCCCGCGTCCGGTCGACCGGTGTCAGGCCCGGACGGCCGCCGCCGGACGGACCGCCTCGTCCTCGATGTGGCGGGGCCGGGCGGCCCGCAGGCCGAACAGCATCTGCGGCACCAGGAGCAGCGCCAGGAAGCCCAGCGGCCAGTACCACTCGCCGGTGATCTGGTAGATCGGGCCGATCAGGATCACGCCCAGGACGGAGATCAGGTAGCCGACGCCCTGCGCGAAGACGGACAGCTGGGCCACCCCGCCGGCCGTCCGGGCCCGCAGCCCGATCATGGTCAGCACCAACGGGAAGGCGCAGTTCGACAGGCCCACCAGGACGGCCCAGACCCACGGCGCCCCGTCCGGCGCGAGCGCCAGACCGGCGTAGCCGGCGATGCCGCAGCAGGCCAGCACCACCACGAAGAGCCGCTGGTCACCGCGCCGGGCGGCCAGGTTGGGCAGCACGAAGGAGACCGGCACGCCGACCACCATGGTGACCGCGAGCAGCGCCCCCGAGGTGCCCTTGTCGACGCCGGAGTCCTGGAAGATCTTCGGCAGCCAGCCCATCACCACGTACGCACCGGTGGCCTGGAGGCCGAAGAAGCAGGCCAGCGCCCAGGCCGTACGGCTGCGGGTGATCGGCAGCCTGGCGGGGGCGGCGGCGCCGGCGGCCCGCTCACCGCGCTCGCGCTTGGCGATCAGCACCGGCAGCCACAGCACCAGGGCGAGCGCGCCCAGTCCGGCCCAGGCACCCAGGCCGTGGCGCCAGTCGCCGCCGAGCGCGTTGGTCAGCGGCACGCTGACCAACGCGGCGAGCGCGGTGCCGGCGGACAGCGCCATGGAGTAGAGGCCGATCATCGGGCCGACCTTCTCCGGGAAGTACCGCTTGATCACCACCGGCAGCAGCACGTTGGCGACCGCCACGCCGGCCAGGGCGAGCGCGGTCAGCAGCAGGAACACCGCGGTGCCGCCGGCGAAGGAGCGGGCCAGCACGCCCGCGGTGATGGCGGCCATGCCGGCCGTGACCACCGCGATCGGGCCGATCCGGCGGGCCGCGGCCGGCGCGGCGAAGCCGAACAGCGCGAAGCACAGCGACGGGACGGCGGTGAGCAGCCCGGCGAGGGTCGGGTTCATCCCGAGGTCGGCGCGGACCGGATCGAGCAGCGGCCCGAGGCTGGTGACCACGGGGCGCAGGTTGAAGGCGGCGGCGGCGATCGCGACGGCGAAGAGCACGCCGAGGTACTTGGAGGGGGTGGTGGAAGGGGCGGAATCGACGGGCCGCTCGGTCTGCGGCCCGGCCTCGTTCCGCGGGGAAGCGGTGGTCTCTGCTGCGGGCATGTGCGCCATCATAGAATGATGGGATGAATTGATGCACCCTGGAATTGGCATGATGTGCCGACCGTTCATCCGCCGGTCACGTTCCACCAAGGCCGACCCGAGCCGTAGTCGCAAGGAGTCCCCGTGGCGCTGTCCTCGCCGAGGCGCACCCCGCTGTCCGACCAGGTGATCGCCCAGCTGCGCGCCCAGATCACCTCCGGGGAGTGGCCGGTGGGCTCGCGCATCCCCACCGAGGCCGCCCTGGTGGAACAGCTGGGCGTCGCGCGCAACACCGTGCGCGAGGCCGTGCGCGCCCTCGCGCACAACGGCCTGCTCGACATCCGGCAGGGCTCCGGCACCTACGTGCTGGCCACCAGCGAGCTGGCCGGGGTGATGCACCGCCGGTTCGCCGACGCCGACCAGGCGCAGGTCGCCGAGCTGCGGGCGGCGCTGGAGACGTCGGCGGCCGGCCTGGCCGCCCGGCGCCGCACCGAGCGCGACCTGGAGCTGCTGGACGGCGCGCTGGCCCGCCGGGAGAACGCCTGGCACTCCGGTGACGCCGAGGACTTCGTCCAGGCCGACGCCGCCTTCCACCAGGCCGTGGTGGCCGCCTCCCACAACGACGTGCTGCTCGCCGTCTACGCCGACCTCGGCGAGGTCACCCGTGAGCACCTGCGGCACGACGTCGGCCCCGAGCTGATCGCCGAGCGCTACATCGGCCACGACACCATCCTGGAGGCCATCCGGGCGCGCGACGCCCAGCGCGCCTCGGTCGAGGCCGGCCGCGCCATCGGCGCCTGCGGGACGACCGAGGGGTGACCCCCGGGCACCGTGGGCCGCCGCGCGTCGCCGACGTGCGGGCATCACGGAAACGCCGCTGCCCGGCACCCCCTGCGGGAGGGGTGCCGGGCAGCGGCGTACGGGCGGGGTGTCAGGCGCCGATGGCGTGCAGACCGCCGTCGACGTGGATGATCTCGCCGGTGGTCTTCGGGAACCAGTCCGACAGCAGCGCGACGATGCCGCGGCCGGCCGGCTCCGGGTCGCTCAGGTCCCACTTCAGCGGGGAGCGCTGGTTCCAGGTGTCGGCCAGCTGCTCGAAGCCCGGGATGGACTTGGCGGCCATCGAGCCGAGCGGACCGGCCGAGACCAGGTTGCAGCGGATGTCGCGCTCGCCCAGGTAGCGGGCGAGGTAGCGGTTGGTCGCCTCGAAGGCGGCCTTGGTCGGGCCCATCCAGTCGTACTGCGGCCAGGCGAACTGGGCGTCGAAGGTCAGGCCGACCACCGAGCCGCCGTCCTGCATCAGCGGCAGCAGCGCCATGGTCAGCGACTTCAGCGAGTACGCCGAGACGTGCATCGCCGTGGCCACGGACTCCCACGGGGTGTTCAGGAAGTTGCCGCCGAGGGCGTCCTGCGGGGCGAAGCCGATCGAGTGGACGATGCCGTCCAGGCTCGGCAGGTGCTCGCGGACCTGGTCGGCGATGCCGGCCAGGTGCTCCGGGTTGGAGACGTCCAGCTCCAGCACCTTGACCGGGTGCGGCAGCTTCTTGGCGATCCGCTCGGTCAGGCTCGGGCGCGGGAAGGCGGTGAGGATGATCTCCGCACCCTGCTCCTGCGCGAGCTTCGCGGCGTGGAAGGCGATGGAGGACTCCATCAGCACGCCGGTGATCAGGATGCGCTTGCCTTCGAGGATTCCACTCATGATCAGTGACCCATGCCCAATCCGCCGTCGACGGGAATGACGGCTCCGGTGATGTACGCGGCCTCTTCCGACCCGAGGAACCGCACGGTGGACGCGACCTCGGCGGGCGCAGCGTAGCGGCCCAGCGGCACGCCCGCGACGATCTCCGCGCGGCGCTCGTCGCTGAGCACGGCGGTCATGTCGGTGTCGACGAAGCCGGGGGCGACCACGTTGACGGTGATGTTGCGCGGGCCGAGTTCGCGCGCCAGCGACCGGGCGAAGCCCACCAGGCCGGCCTTGGAGGCGGCGTAGTTCGCCTGGCCCGGCGAGCCGGACAGGCCCACCACGGACGAGATCAGCACGACACGGCCCTTCTTGGCGCGCATCATCAGCTTGGAGGCGCGCTTGACCACCCGGAAGGTGCCGGTCAGGTTGGTGTCCACGACGGAGGTGAAGTCCTCCTCCGACATGCGCAGCAGCAGGGTGTCGTTGGTGATGCCCGCGTTGGCGACGAGCACCTCGACCGCGCCGTGCTTCTGCTCGATCTCGGTGAAGGCGGCGTCGACCTGTGCGGCGTCCGTGATGTCGCAGCGGACCGCGAGGACGTCGTACTTCTCCAGGCCCTCGGGCACCTCGCCCGAGCGGCTGGTGATGGCGACCTTGTCGCCCGCCTCGGCGAAGGCCTGGGCGATCGCGAGGCCGATGCCCCGGTTTCCTCCGGTGACGAGAACCGAGCGGCTCAACGATCCACCTCTCTCCGTGTGTGAGCGGTACGTCGGATTGCGTACGCAGTGTGACGCTATCGGGCGGTCGGCGGTGTCGGCGCATCGGGCTCCCACAGCGCCGCACCGAAGGAACTGTCGCAATCCGACAATGCGTGCCCGCCGCCCCCGGCCCCTCCCGGCGAAACCGCCCAGGCCCCGGGCCCGGGCCGGATCGGCGGGACTGTACGGGAACAACACGGGCGGGCGCACCCGTTGCCCCCTCGGTACGGGCGGGCCCGGAACCTGCCGTACCGTTCACCCGACCATCCCGGCGAGCGACGAAGGCAGAGCGGATGACCAAGGCACGGCCCGGGAGCACCTCCCGACGCGGACGACTGCTGGCCCTCACCGCCCTGGCGGCCGGCCTGGGCACGGCCGCCTGGTCGCTGCGCGACCTTCCGGCGGCGTTCGGACGCCGGCCGGACGGCGAACGCGAGGAGCGGGTGCGCAACTCCCCGCAGTACCGCGACGGCGTCTTCCACAACGCGCCCTCCACGCTCGCCCGCGCCTCGGGGGCCCCCGGCTTCGACGGTGCCACCGCCCGCCGGATGCTCTTCGAGCGCGAGGGCCGCGTCCCCGCCCACCCGGTGCCGACCGTCCGCCCGGCCACCCCGCCCGGTCCGGCCGCCGAGGGCGTGGAGATCACCTGGTACGGGCACGCCTCCGCGCTGGTGGAGATCGAGGGCTTCCGGGTGCTGCTCGACCCGGTCTGGAGCGACCGCTGCTCCCCCTCCGCGCACATCGGCCCCAAGCGGCTGCACCCGGTGCCGGTCGAGCTGGAGGAGCTGCCGCCGGTCGACGCGGTGCTGATCTCGCACGACCACTACGACCACCTGGACATGGCGACGGTCAAGCGCCTGGTGCGCAGCCAGTCCGCGCCCTTCGCGGTGCCGCTCGGCATCGGCTCCCACCTGCGCCGCTGGGGCGTCCCGGAGCACCGGATCATCGAGCTGGACTGGGACGAGACCTGCAACCTGGGCGAGCTGGTGCTCACCCTGACCGCCGCGCACCACTTCTCCGGCCGCGGGCTGACCCGCAACACCACCCTCTGGGGCTCCTGGGTGATCGCCGGCCCGAACCGCAAGGTGTTCTACACCGGCGACTCCGGCTACTTCGAGGGCTACGCGCGGATCGGCGAGCAGCACGGCCCGTTCGACGCCGCACTGGTCCAGATCGGCGCCTACGACGCGGCCTGGGCGGACATCCACATGACCCCCGAGGACGCCGTCCTCGCCCACCGGGACCTGACGGCCGGTCTGCTGGTGCCCGTCCACTGGTGCACCTTCAACCTGGGCCTGCACCGGTGGGCCGAGCCGATCGAGCGGCTGGTCGACGAGGCCAAGGCGCACGCCGTCCCGCTGGCGGTGCCGCGACCCGGCGAGCGGGTGGACGTCGACAACCCGCCGGAGCTCGACGGCTGGTGGGAGTCCGTCGGCTGACGGCCCGCCGCGGCGCGGTCCCCGACGCCCCCGCCACGGAGGCGGTCGACGGCTCGAAAAGGCTGCTGGTCTGACGGTCGTACTGGCCGAAACCGCAGCGCACCGGACGAAATGCGCTGGCCGGAAGCCCGGTGGACGGGAATGATGCGGTGCGGACGCCCCTGTGGCGCCGCACCGCCACCCTCCGCGACCTGGGAGCCCGATTGCCTCCGATCCCTCCGGCCGACCGCTCCGGCGCCCCGACCGGGCGCGCCGTCGACCCGCTGTTCCTCGCCCTGCCGCTGCGCACCCTCGCCGACGCCGCCCTCACCCGGGCCCGCGAACTCGGCGCGAGCCACGCCGACTTCCGTCTGGAGCGGATCCGCAGCGCCTCCTGGCGGCTGCGCGACGCCCGTCCGGCCGGCACCTCCGACGGCGTGCAGCTGGGCTTCGCCGTCCGGGTGCTGCTGGACGGCGCCTGGGGCTTCGCCGCCGGCGTGGACCTCACCACCACCGCCGCGGCGAAGGTCGCCGAGCAGGCCGTCGCGGTGGCCCGTCTGTCCGGCGGGATCAGCCGGGCTGCCGGCTCCACCGAGCGGGTCGAGCTGGCCGACGAGCCGGTCCACCGGGACGTCACCTGGGTCTCCGCGTACGAGGTCAACCCCTTCGAGGTGCCGGACGCCGAGAAGACCGCGCTCCTCGCCGAGCGCAGCTCCCGGCTGCTGGCCGCCGAGGGCGTCTCGCACGTCCAGGCGGCCTTGAAGACCATCCAGGAGAACAAGTTCTACGCGGACACCGCGGGCACCGTGACCACCCAGCAGCGGATCCGGGTGCACTCCGAGCTGGAGGCCACCTCGGTCGACGAGCGCACCGGCGCCTTCGACTCGATGATGACGCTGGCCCCGCCGGTCGGCCGCGGCTACGAGTACGTCACCGGCACCGGCTGGGACTGGGACGCCGAGCTGGCCGAGCTGCCCGTCCTGCTCGCCGAGAAGATGAGGGCCCCGAGCGTCGAGGCCGGCCGCTACGACCTGGTCATCGACCCGACCAACCTGTGGCTCACCATCCACGAGTCGATCGGCCACGCCACCGAGCTCGACCGCGCGCTCGGCTACGAGGCCGCCTACGCCGGCACCTCCTTCGCCACCTTCGACAAGCTCGGCTCGCTGAAGTACGGCTCCGAGCTGATGCACGTCACCGGCGACCGCACCGCCGAGCACGGCCTGTCCACCATCGGCTACGACGACGAGGGCGTCGCCACCCAGTCCTGGGACCTGGTCCGGGACGGCGTCCTGGTCGGCTACCAACTGGACCGCGGCATGGCCAAGTTGAAGGGCTTCGAGCGCTCCAACGGCTGCGCCTTCGCGGACTCCCCGGCGCACGTCCCGGTCCAGCGGATGGCCAACGTCTCGCTCCAGCCGGCCGCCGACGGCCCGGACACCGAGGGCCTGTTCGCCGACGTGGAGAACGGCCTGTACATCGTCGGCGACCGCTCCTGGTCGATCGACATGCAGCGGTACAACTTCCAGTTCACCGGGCAGCGCGCCTACGCCATCAAGAACGGCGAACTCGCGGGCCAGGTCAAGGACTTCGCCTACCAGGCCACCACCACCGACTTCTGGGGCTCGATGGCGGCGGTCGGCGGCCCGCAGACCTACGTCCTCGGTGGCGCCTTCAACTGCGGCAAGGCGCAGCCCGGTCAGGTCGCGGCCGTCAGCCACGGCTGCCCGTCGGCGCTGTTCCGGAACGTCAACGTGCTCAACACCCAGCAGGAGGCGGGTCACTGATGACCGCGATGCAGCCCCACGAACTCGTCGAGCTGGCGCTCGGCCTCTCCCGCGCCGACGGCTGCGTGGTGATCGCCGACGAGGACTCCACCGCCAACCTGCGCTGGGCGGGCAACGCCCTGACCACCAACGGCGTCACCCGCGGCCGCCGGCTGACCGTGATCGCCACCGTCGCCGGTGCCGAGGGCACCGCCTCCGGCGTGGTCTCCCGCGACGCCGTCACCCCGGAGGAGGTCGAGGGCCTGGTCCGGGCCGCCGAGGAGGCCGCCCGCGCGGCCGGCCCGGCCGAGGACGCCCAGCCCCTGGTCGCCGACCGGCCCGCGTCCCCGGACTTCACCGAGCCGCCCGCGGAGACCTCCGTCGCGGTCTTCGACGCCTTCGGCCCGGCCCTCGGCGAGGCCTTCGCCCGCGCCGCCGCCCGGGGCGAGCTGCTGTACGGCTTCGCCCGGCACGAGGTGACGTCCAGCTACCTGGGCAGCTCCACCGGCCTGCGGCTGCGCCACGACCAGCCCACCGGCATGGTCGAGTTCAACGCCAAGACCGCCGACCTGTCCGGCTCGGCCTGGATCGGCGCCGCCACCCGGGACTTCACCGACGTCGACGTCGCCGCCCTGCACACCGAGCTGACCAAGCGCCTCGGCTGGGGTGCCCGCAAGGTGGACCTGCCGGCCGGCCGCTACGAGACGCTGCTGCCGCCGTCGGCCGTCGCCGACCTGATGGTCTACCTCAGCTGGTCCTGTGGCGGCCGGGACGCCCACGAGGGCCGGACGGTGTTCTCCAAGCCCGGCGGCGGCACCCGGATCGGCGACAAGCTCAGCGGGCTGCCGCTGACGCTGCGCTCCGACCCGCAGGAGCCCGGCCTGCAGGCCCCGCCGTTCGTGCTCACGCACTCCACCGGCGGGGACGCGTCGGTCTTCGACAACGGCGAGCCGGTCGCCGCCACCGAGTGGATCCGCGGGGGCGTGCTGAACGACCTCGTCACCAGCCGCCACTCGGCCGGCCTGACCGGGCTGCCGGTCCGTCCGGCGATCGACAACCTCGTCCTGGAGACGGCCGACCAGGAGTCGGCGCCGACCCTGGACGAGATGATCGCCCGCACCGAACGCGGCCTGCTGCTCACCTGCCTCTGGTACATCCGCGAGGTGGACCCGGCGACGCTGCTGCTCACCGGCCTCACCCGGGACGGCGTCTACCTGGTGGAGAACGGCGAGGTCGTCGGCGCGGTCAACAACTTCCGGTTCAACGAGTCCCCGGTGGACCTCCTGGACCGGGTCACCGAGGTGGGCCGCACCGAGCACTGCCTGCCCCGCGAGTGGAGCGACTGGTTCACCCGCACCGCGATGCCACCCGTGCGTGTCGCGGACTTCAACATGAGTTCGGTCAGCCAGGCCTCATAGCCACTGACCGACGGGGGATACGAGAGACATGATGGACGAGAAGCGGCTGGTCAAGACCAGCAAGATGCTGGCCCGCATCCTGCGGCACGACCCCGGCCGGGTGGGCGTCACGCTGGACGAGGCCGGCTGGGTCCGGATCGACGTGCTGCTCGCCGCGCTGGCGGCCAAGGGCAACCGGCTGACCCGGGTCGAGCTGGACCACGTGGTGACCACCAACAACAAGCGCCGCTTCGGCTACTCACCGGACGGCCTCTCGATCCGCGCGAACCAGGGCCACACGGTGGCGGTCGACCTCGGTCTGGCCGCCGCCGTGCCGCCCCACGTGCTCTACCACGGCACCGCCGACCGGCACCTCGCGGCGATCTTCCGCGAGGGCCTGCGCCCGATGGCCCGCCAGGACGTCCACCTCTCGGCCGACACCGAGACGGCGACCAGGGTCGGCGCCCGGCACGGCCGCCCGGTGGTGCTGACGGTGAACGCCGCCGCGATGGCGGCGGCCGGCCACGAGTTCCGGGTCAGCGAGAACGGCGTCTGGCTCACCGACGCCGTACCGCCGCAGTACCTCTCCCGGCGCTCGTAGCCGGGCACCCGCCCCCGGCGGGCACCTCCGGCGGGCCCACCCGACGCGCGCCCGCGACGCGCACACCCGCCGGCCGCCCCGGGCCGGCCCGTCCGCTCCGCCGGACAGGCCCATCGGGCACCCGACCGGGTGGGTCCGCCCCACCCGGTCTCGTCGCCCCGACCACCCGGGCGTACCGTGAGGAGGCCGCGCGGCCAGGCGCGCGGGTGCGTGACGAGGGCGGTAGGACACATGGGCAAGAGCGCCGGCGACGGCCAGGTCTTCCGGATCACGGGAGCGCGCAGCAGCCTCAGCGAGGACGTCCGGGGGCGCCAGCGCCGCTACGTCGTCTCGATGCTGCTCCGCACCGTCTGCGTACTGCTCGCGGTGGTGCTGTGGGACGTCCAGCGCTGGCTGGCGTTCGTGGCACTGGCCGGCGGCGTGCTGCTGCCCTACTTCGCCGTGTTGATAGCGAACGCCGGCCGGGAGCGGGCCCCGGGCCTGCCGAGCACCTTCGACATCCCCTCGGACACCCCGCTGATGCTCGGCCCCGGTGGGAGGGGTGGGGCGGGTGCGACTACCGGTACAGGAGAGGCAAAGGCCTCTGCCACCGATCCTTCACAGGACGTGAACTGACCGTCCTTTTCACCCCGCTTCGCCCGCGCCCCGCTCGGCGAAAGCTCAAAAGAAGCTCAGATTAATCATGCAAGACCTCCCCATCCGGGGGTCGTGGCGTGACATACTGCGTACGCGCTCCGCATCCCCCGTCGGAGCGACGGACCGACGCCGGGCAGCTCCCCCCGTGGCTGCCCGGCGTCGCCATGCCCGGATCCGGTCGTCCCGGCCGGGCGTGACAGACTGGCGGTGCATTCTTCCCGCCTAACGCTGAGGACGGCCCGATGGACACCCCGCAGACGCCGATCTGCTCCGCCAAGGGCTGCCGGGCGGACGCCGGCTGGGTGCTGGTGTGGAACAACCCCAAGCTGCACACCCCGGACCGCCGCAAGACCTGGCTCGCCTGCGACGAGCACCGCGAGCACCTGTCGCAGTTCCTCGGCGTGCGCGGCTTCCTCAAGGAGGTCGTCGCCTTCGCCGACTGGACCCCTGAGCCCGGCACCCCGGCCTGACCGCAGTCCGACCCGACCGCACCCCGGCCCGACCGCACCCCGGCGCGGCACACCGGGCGCAGGCCGCCCACCACGGCCCGCTCGCCGGCCCCGTCCTAGCCGCCGATCGCGGACATCGGCCGCTCCGGCTGGAGGAACTCCGGGTCGTCGATCCCGGCCCCGGCCTTCTTGCCCCACATCGCCGCCCGCCACAGCGCGGCCAGTTCGGCGTCGTCCGCGCCGGAGCGCAGCGCCGTGCGCAGATCCGTCTCCCCGGTCGCGAACAGGCAGTTGCGCACCTGGCCGTCGGCCGTCAGCCGGGTACGGTCGCAGGCGCGGCAGAACGGGCGCGTGACCGAGGCGATCACGCCGACCCGGGCCGGGCCGCCGTCCACCAGCCAGCGTTCGGCGGGGGCCGCGCCCCGGCTGCCGGAGGGCTCCGGGGTGAGCGCGAAGCGGGCGCGGAGCAGCTCCAGGATCTCCTCCGCGGTGACCATCGAGGAGCGGTCCCAGCCGTGCTGGGCGTCCAGCGGCATCTGCTCGATGAAGCGCAGCTCGTAGCCCCGCTCCAGGCACCAGGCCAGCAGGTCGCCCGCCTCGTGGTCGTTGACCCCGCGCATCAGCACCGCGTTCAGCTTGACCGGCGCCAGCCCGGCGGCCTCGGCGGCGGCCAGTCCGTCCAGCACGTCCTGGTGGCGCCGGCGGCGGGTGAGGGTGTGGAACACCTCGGGGTCGAGGGTGTCCAGCGAGACGTTGACCCGGTCGAGGCCGGCTTCGCGCAGCGCCGTCGCGGTGCGGGCCAGGCCGATGCCGTTGGTGGTCAGCGAGATTTCGGGGCGGGGCTCCAGCTCCGCGCAGGCGGCGACCACGGGGACCAGCCCGGGGCGCAGCAGCGGCTCGCCGCCGGTGAAGCGGATCTCGCGGACGCCCAGGTCGCGCACGGCTATCGTGACCAGCCGGACGATCTCCTCGTCGGTCAGCAGCTCCGGCTTGGCCAGCCACTGCAGGCCCTCCTCGGGCATGCAGTAGGTGCAGCGCAGGTTGCACCGGTCCGTGAGGGAGACCCGCAGGTCCACGGCCTGTCGTCCGAAGCTGTCGAGCAGCACGTGCGTCCTTCCCCGAGATGCGGCCGGCCCGGCCACCGTCACGGCGGGCCGGGCCAGCATAGTCATCGCGGAACGATCAATGGGCGCCCAGTCCGGTCAGTGAGCGGACCTCCAGTTCAGCGTACTTCGCCGGGTCGGGTCGTTCGGTGGACAGCAGGGTGCCGAGCCAGCCCGCCAGGAAGCCGATCGGGATGGAGACCAGGCCGGGGTTCTCCAGCGGGAACCAGTGGAAGTCGGCGTGCGGGAACAGCGACTTCTCGCTCCCGGACAGCACCGGGGAGAACGCCACCAGCACCACCGAGGAGATCAGGCCGGCGTAGACCGAGCTGACCGCGCCGACGGTGGTGAAGCGCTTCCAGAACAGCGAGTACAGCAGGGTCGGCAGGTTCGCCGAGGCGGCCACCGCGAAGGCGAGCGCCACCAGGGCGGCGGTGCTGAGCTTGCCGGCGTAGAGGCTGAGCACGATGGAGATCGCGCCGATCACCACCGCGGCCCACTTCGCCGAGAGCACCTCCTCCTTCTCGCTCGCCCTCCCGCGCCGGATCACGTTGGCGTACAGATCGTGCGCGAAGGAGGCCGAGGAGGCGAGGGTGAGCCCGGCGACCACGGCGAGGATGGTGGCGAAGGCGACCGCCGAGATCACCGCGAGCATGATCGCCCCGCCGGTGGTCCCGGCCCCGCCGCCGAGCTGCTCGGCGAGCAGCGGCGCCGCGGTGTTCCCGGACGGCGTCTTGCCCTCGACGGCCACCATGCCGCTGCGGCCGACCAGGGCCGCCGCGCCGAAGCCGAGCGCCAGGGTCATCAGGTAGAAGACGCCGATGATGCCGATCGCCCAGAGCACCGACTTCCGGGCGGCCTTGGCGGTGGGGACGGTGTAGAAGCGGACCAGGATGTGCGGCAGGCCGGCGGTGCCGAGCACCAGGGCGATCCCGAGGCTGATGAAGTCGAGCTTGGAGGTGTCGCTGGCGCCGTACTTCAGCCCGGGTTCGAGGAAGGCCGCACCCTTGCCGCTGGCGGAGGCCGCCGCGCCGAGCAGCTCGGAAGGGTTGAAGTGGTACTTGGCTAGCACCAGGACGGTCATCAGCGCGGCGCCGGCGATCAGCAGCACCGCCTTGACGATCTGCACCCAGGTGGTGCCCTTCATGCCCCCTATCACCACGTAGATGATCATCAGCGCGCCCACCGCCAGGATGGTCCAGCGCTTGGCGCCGTCCCCGGTGACCCCCAGCAGCAGCGCCACCAGCGCCCCCGCGCCGACCATCTGGGCGAGCAGGTAGAAGATCGACACCACGATGGTGGACACGCCGGCCGCGGTGCGCACCGGACGCTGGCGCATCCGGAAGGCGAGCACGTCCGCCATGGTGAAGCGGCCGGAGTTGCGCAGCGGTTCGGCGATCAGCAGCAGCGCGACCAGCCAGGCGACCAGGAAGCCGATCGAGTACAGGAAGCCGTCGTAGCCGTTGAGCGCGATCAGCCCGGCGATGCCGAGGAAGGAGGCGGCGGACATGTAGTCGCCGGAGATGGCCAGACCGTTCTGGAAGCCGGTGAAGCCGCGGCCGCCGGCGTAGAAGTCGGAGGCGCTCCGGTTCTGCCGCCCGGCCCAGACGGTGATGACCAGGGTGGCCACCACGAAGACCCCGAACAGGGTCATCGTCAGGCCGCGGTGCTCGGTCGCGGAGCTGGAGAGCAATGTCATTCGGCGGACTCCCGGGGGGCGTGGACGACGGCACCGTGCGCCTCGCGGATCGCGGTGGCGACGGGGTCGATCCGCCGGTCCGCGTAACGGGCGTACCAGGCGGCGATCGCGAAGGTGGTGGCGAACTGCAGCAGCCCGAGCACCAGGGCGACGTTGACGTGCCCGGCGACCTTGGCGCGCATCAGGCCGGGGGCGTAGCAGGAGAGCAGGACGTAGAGCAGGTACCAGAGCACGAAGCCGATGGTGACCGGGAAGGCGAAGCTCCGGAACGAGCGCCGGAGGGTACGGAACTCCTCGCTGTCGTCGATGAGTTGGACTTCCGTGGGGGCAGTGGTGATCGGCGGCGAATCCACTCTTTCTCCTCACTCCTTCGGCGTAGCTGGCACACAGGGGAACGATCGAACGTGAGGGGCGTCACATGGGGCTGACGCGCCGCGCAATGCTAGGAGCGTCGTGCCCATACCGGATAGGAGTTGACCGCGATCAGCCAGGCGTTCACCCCCTCGCGCCACCCGAATGGCCGAAAACGACCACTTGCACCCCTTCGGACCACCCCCGGCGCATGCGAAAGGGGCGGCACCGACCAGCGGTGCCGCCCCTCGTGACGACGCGTCAGAAGGCGATCCGGACCTTCAGCGCCGAGCGGTCGTCCATCGCCCGGTAGCCGTCCGGCACGCCGTCCAGGTCGACCGTGCGGTCGAACACCAGGCCCGGCTCGATGGCCCCGGAGAGCACGTCCGGCAGCAGCTCGGGGATGTACGCGCGGGCCGGGGCGACGCCGCCGTTCAGCGAAACGTTTCGGCCGAACATCTGACCGATGTCCACGCCCGCGCTGCCGCCGTGCGGCACCCCGACGTAGCCCACCGCGCCGCCGTCGCGGGCGATCGAGACGGCCGTCCGCATCGACTCCTCGGTGCCGACCGCCTCCAGCACCGCGTGCGCGCCCTGGCCCCCGGTCAGCTCCTTGACCGCCTCGATGGCGGCGTCCCCGCGCTCGGCGACCACGTCCGTCGCCCCGAAGCGACGGGCCAGCTCGGTCCGGGCGGTGTGCCGGCCCAGCGCGATGATCCGGCCCGCGCCCAGCCGGTGCGCCGCCAGGACGCCGCACAGGCCCACCGCGCCGTCGCCGACCACCGCGACCGTCGAACCGGGCCGCACCCGCGCGGAGACCGCCGCGTGGTGCCCGGTCGACATCACGTCCGACAGCGCCAGCAGCCCGGGCAGCAGCTTCTCGTCGCCGGCCGCCTCCTTCGGCAGCTTCACCAGCGTCCCGTCCGCGAACGGCACCCGCACGGCCTCGCCCTGTCCGCCGTCCGAGCCGACCTGCCCCCAGAACCCGCCGTGCGGGCAGGAGGTGTGCAGGCCTTCGCGACAGAAATCACACGTCCCGTCCGACCAGACGAACGGCGCCAGCACCAGGTCGCCCTTGGCGAAGCCGCGCACCTCGGCGCCGGCCTCCTCGACCACGCCCAGGAACTCGTGCCCGATCCGCTGGCCGGCCACCCGCTGGGCCACCCCGCGGTACGCCCACAGGTCGCTGCCGCAGATGCAGGCGTTCAGCACGCGGAGCACCACGTCCGTCGGGTGCTGGATCACCGGGTCCGGTACGTCCTCGATCCGGATGTCGTTGGGGCCGTGGATCACGGTGGCACGCATGCGCTGTCCTTACTGAAACGAACTCGACCAGGTGTACGACACCCCCGTCGACCACTCTATTCCGGCCGGTCGGTCGGAACATTCCGGCCGGGCCCCTCCGCCCCGCCCCTTATCCTGTTGGACCATGCAACCGATCCAGCCCGCGCCGAGGACCGCCCCGGTCCCCGCACAGCGCTCCGCCGCCCCCACCGAGGGCTTCGCGGTCGTCGACGTCGAGACCACCGGTCTCGGCCGTACGGACCGCGTCATCTCGGCGGGCGTCTACCAGCTGGACCCGGACGGCGAGGTCACCGACCACTGGTACACCCTGGTCAACCCCGAGCGGGACCCGGGCCCGGTCTGGATCCACGGCCTGACCACCGAGCTGCTCTCCTCCGCCCCGACCTTCCCGCAGGTCGCCGACGAGTTCGCCGACCGGCTGCGCGGCCGGGTCCTGGTCGCGCACAACGCGCTCTTCGACTGGAACATGATCTCCCGCGAGTTCTCCCGGGCCGGTCTGCACGCCCCGGTCGAGCAGCGGCTGTGCACCATGGTCCTCTCCCGCGACCTGCGCCTGCCGCTGCCCAACGGCAAGCTGGCCTCGCTCGCCGCGCACTTCGGCGTCCAGCAGCGCCACGCCCACAACGCCCTGGACGACGCCCGGGTGCTCGCCGAGGCCTTCCGCCCCAGCCTGCACCTCGCCCGCCTCGGCGGTGTCCCGCTGCCGCTGCAGAACTGCGTCGCGGTCACCGACCTCGGCGAGGACGAGCCCGCCGCCCCCGGCCGCGCCTCCTGGACCGGCGCGAACTACCGCCAGGCCAAGAAGCGCCCGCCCTGCCCGCACCCCAACCCGGGACGCTGGCAGGACGGCGAGCCGCTGGTCCAGGGCATGCGGGTGGCCTTCACCGGCGACACCGCGACCGACCGCGAGCTGCTGGAGGACCGCGCCGTCGAGGCCGGCCTGCACATCGCCACCTCCGTGAGCCGCCTCACCAGCCTGCTGGTCACCAACGAACCGGACAGCTGGAGCGGCAAGGCCCGCAAGGCCCGTGAGGTCGGCACCCCGGTGGTCACGGAGGACGCCTTCCTGCAGCTGCTGCGCGAGGTCGCCCCGCACCCCGGTGCGTGAGCCCGTTGTGAGGTCGGCGTACCGTTCCCATGTGTACCGTTTTCTGCTGACCCGCCAGTGGCTGATCACCATGCTGATCGCACTGCTGCTGATCCCCGCGACGATCAAGCTGGGCTTCTGGCAGCTGCACCGCCACGAGGCGCGGGTGGCCCGGAACGAGCTGATCGGCAAGGCCCTCACGGACGCCCCGGTCCCCTTCGACACGCTGTCCCCGGCGCCCGGCTTCGCGGTCCCCAAGGACCTCACCTGGCGCGCGGTGACCGCCACCGGCCAGTACGACCCGGCGCACGAGTTCGTGGTCCGCAAGCGGACCGACTCCAGCGGGGACACGATCGGCTACTTCGTCGTGACCCCGCTGAAGCTCTCCGACGGCAAGGGCAGCGTCCTGGTCAACCGCGGCTGGGTCGCCTCCGGCGCCACCGCCACCGAGTACCCGCCCGTCCCCGCCGCCCCCACCGGTGAGGTCTCCGTCACCGGGCGGATGCGCGCCGACGAGACCTACGGCGCCAGCGGCATCAAGGACCGGTCCGGCCTGCCGGACCGCCAGTTCAACCTGATCAACACCGCCGAGCAGGTCAAGGAGACCGGCGCCACCCTCCTCGGCGGCTACCTCGAACTCTCCGCCACCACCCCGGCCCCGGCCGACCAGCCGCAGCTGATCCCCGAGCCCAACCACTCCGACATCGGCCCGCACATGGCCTACGCCATCCAGTGGTGGCTGTTCACGGCGATGATCCCGGTCGGCGTCTGGATCCTCGCCCGCCGCGAGGCCAAGGACCGCGCCAAGCAGGCCGCCGAGCCCGAGACCGTCGCCGAACCCGTCCCGGCCTAGCCAGGGTCCGTCCTCAAGCGCGGAGCACGTCGTCCAGCTCCCGCAGCAGCCGCGCCTTCGCCCGCGCCCCCACCACCGACCGCACCGGCTGCCCGCCGCGGAACACCATCAGCGTCGGCATCGAGAGCACCCCGTACGCCGCCTGCGTCCGCGGGTTGTGGTCCACGTCGAGGCTCACCACCCGCAGCCGGTGCGCCTCCTCCCGGGCGATGTCCGCCAGCACCGGGGCCATCATCCGGCACGGCGGGCACCAGTCCGCCGTGAAGTCCACCAGCACCGGCCCCTCGGCCGCCAGCACCTCCGCAGCGAACGTGTCGTCCGTCACCGCCGGCACACCCGTGATCTCCACCATCGTCTACTCCTCCGCCAGTTCACACCGTGGTGGTCGCTCGGAAGCCGCGAGGTCGTCCCGCGCCCGCACCGCCCGCTCGAACTGCCCGGCCACCCGCGCCCGCGCCTCCTGCAGCCGCGCGATGCAGTCGTCCAACTCGGCGAGCTTGCGCTCGTACACCTCCAGCGAGGCCGGGCACGAGTCCCCCTCCGGGTGACCCGCCCGCAGGCACTCCACGAACGGCCGGGTCTCCTCCAGCCCGAACCCGGCGTCCTGGAGCATCCGGATCTCCCGCAACAGCCGCAGGTCCCCCTCGTCGTACGCCCGGTACCCGTTGCCCGCCCGCCGGGCCGGCAACAGACCCAACTGTTCGTAGTACCGCAGCGCCCGCGTGGTCGTCCCCGCCCGCTCCGCCAACTCCCCGATCCGCATGCCGAACCCGCTCCTCCCGCACTTCCGGCGACGACCGTAAACCTTCCCCCCGGCGTCAACGCCAGCCCGCACCGCCGAACGCCCGCCCCACCCGGCAAGATGTCCCCCATGGATCTCGGACTCGAAGACAAGGCCTACATCGTCACCGGCGCCACCCGGGGCCTCGGCCTCGCCGCCGCCCGCGAACTCGCCGCCGACGGCGCCCGCGTCCTGGTCAGCGGCCGCACCCGACAGGCCGTCGACAAGGCCGTGGCCGAACTCGACGCCCTCGGCACCGCCCGGGGCATGGTCGCCGACAACGCCTCCCCCGACACCCCCGAGCGCCTGATCGCCGAGGCCCGGCAGCACTTCGGCCGTTTCGACGGCATCCTGATCAGCGTCGGCGGCCCCCAGGCCGGCCCGGTCGAGACCACCCCCGAGGAGGCCTGGCGCGACGCCTTCGAGTCCGTCTTCCTCGGCGCCCTCCGCCTCGCCCGCGCGGCCGCCGCCGAACTCTCCGACGGCGGTGTGATCGGCTTCGTGCTCTCCAGCTCGGTCCGCCAGCCGATCCCCGGCCTCGGCGTGTCCAACGGCCTGCGCCCGGGCCTCGCGATGGCCGCCAAGACGCTCGCCGACGAGCTCGGCCCCCGCGGCATCCGCGTGGTCGGCCTGCTGCCCGCCCGGATCGACACCGACCGCGTCCGCGAACTGGACGCCCTCGCCGACGACCCGCAGGCCGCCCGCACCGCGGCCAGCGCCGGCATCCCGCTCGGCCGCTACGGCACCCCCGAGGAGTTCGGCAAGGTCGCCGCCTTCGTGCTCTCCCCCGCCGCCTCCTACCTGACCGGTCTGATGGTCCCGGTCGACGGCGGCGCCCTGCGCACCCTCTGATCCCTACACCACCCGCGACCGCCTCCGCCGCCGCCGGGGCCACCGGTGCCGCGGCTCGGCGGGGGCCGCCTGCAACACCCGGATCCGCAGGTCGGCGGGCAGTTCCGGCAGGCTCAGACTGCGGCACGCGTCGGTCCGGGGCCCGTCCTCGAAGTGCGCCACGAGCCCGGCCGGATCCCCGCCCGGCGTCAACCGCACCGCACCGCGCAACCGCGGGTGCCGCGGCGCCCGCACCAGCCGGATCCCCGCCCGCTCGACCTCGGGCAGCACGGCCGTCCCGCTCTCCATCGCCTCCTCCAACGCCCGGGCGCCGACCCGCAGCCGGAGCCCGCTCACCCCCGGCGTGGGCACCGCGATGCTGGACAGCCCGGTGCGCCGCAGCTGCGCCACCAGCCACCACACCATCCCCGCCATCAGCACGGCCAGCCCGCCGATCACCGTCGGCCACCACCACGTCGAGTCCACCCACCGGCTGCGCGTGCGCACGCTCACCACCGGCTGGTCCGGGGACGTCCACGGCCACCAGTGCGGCGGGCTCACGCCCAACCGCCGGTACAGGTCGAGCCCGCCTGCCAGCACCAGCACCCCGACACCCAGCAGCACCAGGCCCACCGCCCCCAGCAGCACCCGGTTGACGACCACCCGCGTCACGGCGCGGCCCCCGTTCCCGGCCCGGCCCCTGCGCCCGGTCCCGTCTCGGACTCCCCTGCCTCTGTCTCTACCGTGGCCGCTGTCCCTGCCTCGGGCTCTGCCTCCGCCGTCACCGCTGTCCCCGCCCCGGGCTCTGCCTCCGCCGTCACCGCTGTCCCCGCTGCGCTCGCCGCCTCCGACTCCGCCTCCGGGCCGGCCCCCTCGTCGCCGCCCGCCGCGCGCCCACCGGCCGTGCGCACGTCCAACCGCAACGGTCGGGCCAACCCCACCCGGCCCAGTTCGTCCCGCAACTGCCGCTGCACCGACGCCGGATCGGCCGGACCGACCAGAGAGACCCGGGCCCTGCGCCGCCCGACCTTGATCCTCAGGTGGTCGATCCCGGCCAGCCCCGCTGCCCGGTCCGTCAGCAGGTGCCCGATCCCGGCCCGCTCGACGGCCGCCGCGGTGCCCCCGTAGGGCCGCAGCACCAGCCACCGCCCCAACCCGGGCGCGATCGCCAGCCACAGCAGCCACCCGCCCAGCAGTACGGCCACCCCGGCCCCGACCAGCACCCACGTGTCGTCCAGGTGCCGAGTCGCCAGCTCGTCCACGATCTGCGCCCGCCACGCCCGCGCCGGCTGCCCGGCGCGGACCGCGATCACGTCGTACAGCAGCGCCCCCGCGGCCAGCAGCAGCACGGTCGCCACCGCCGTGGCCGCCACCGTCCGCGGCGCCCGCAGCCTCCGTACCTTCCCGGCCCCCGCTCCCGGAGCCTCGACGGCCTCCGCGTCCGCGCCGGTCGCAGGCACGTCACCCGGAGGCACCTCGCCCACAGGCGCGTCGCTCACGACGCCCCCACCAGCTTCTCGACCACGACCACCACGTCCGACACCCTGGTCCCGGTCAGCCTCAGCACCCGCTCGGCGATCGCCGCCCGCATCGTCCGGGCCAGCCCCGCGATGTCCGCCGGGAAGGGCAGCTCGACCTCGACCCGGACCGTCACCGTGCTCCCGGGCACCGCCACCGAGACGTGCGGCGGCGCCCCCTTCGCCCGTCCGGCGGGCCAGGCGCCGACCTGCACCTCCCGGGCCGCCCGGGCCGCGATCCCGGCGTAGACCCGGTCGGCGACCCGCAGCCGCCCCCGCCGCCCCGACACCGGAACCGGGCCGGGGGCAGAGGCCGCCATCAACGGCGCCGGTCGCGGCCGCGGAACAGGTCCCCGAGTTCACCCAGCTCGATGTCCCCCTCCAGCAGACGCCCGCCCACGAAGCCGACCAGTCCGAGCGCGCCCACCAGCAGGAACGCCGCGAACCCCCCGAAGTACCCGGCGAAGCCGAGGGCCATGCCCACCACCAGGCCGACGATGGCCAGGTTCATCCGCTACTCCCTCGTTCCTCGCTGCGTGGTGCGCCGTCGGCGCCGCCCGCTACTTGAGCTTGGCCCGTTGCCCCGGCGCCACCACCGGCTCCTCTTCCTCCTCGAACTCCGGTTCGTCCGGGAGGTGGACGTCGTTGACCGCGATGTTCACCTCGACGACCTCCAGGCCGGTCATCCGCTCGACCGCCGCGATGATGTTCTCCCGCACCTGGCGGGCGAGTTCGGGGATGACCACGCCGTACTCGACCACCAGCGCGATGTCGATCGCGGTCTGCTTCTCGCCGACCTCGGCCTTGATGCCCCGCCCGATGCTGGACTTGCCACCGGGCACCCGGTCCCGCATCGCGCCGAACGTCCGCGCGAGCCCGGAGCCCAACGCGTGGATCCCGGACACCTCCCGGGCGGCCATCCCCGCGATCTTCTCCACCACGCCGACGGCCAGCGCCGTACGGCCGCGCTCCCCGACCGCTTTCGCACCGCCCGAGGAGCCCGGCGGCGGACCGGGGGTCGGAGCACCGCCGGCGTTCTTGTGCAAGGTCGCGGGCGTCGGAGTGTCAGGCATGGGCACATCTCCCGTCGTACGGCTCCAGCTATATCGCAAACCTCCCCAACTCTGGCATTTCGCCACGTTCCGCGCCCGCCGAAGGACACCCGGCCGGCGCCCACCCGGGCCCCGCGGCGCACCCCGGGAACGCCGACGGCCCGACCCGGGGCATCCCCCGAGGTCGGGCCGTCGGTCGCAGCGCGAGGCCGAAGGGCGCGAGGTCAGTCGCCGATCCCGGCGAGCTCCCGCAGCCGACGGGCCTGGGCCACCCGTTCGGCCGAGCGCTGCTCCTCGAAGGAGCGCCCGGCGGCACCCTGCAGCAGCGCCTTGGTCTCGATCACCGCGCCGCGCGGAGCGGCCAGCAGGGCCGCCGCGAGGTCCCGGGCGGCGGCGTCCAGCTCGGCGCCCGGCACGGCCAGGTTGGCCAGCCCGATCGCGGTGGCCTCCTCGGCGTGGACCCAGCGGCCGGTCGCGCAGATCTCCAGCGCACGGGCGTAGCCGACGAGGTCGGTGAGCGGCTTGGTGCCGGCCAGGTCCGGGACGAGGCCGAGCGAGGTCTCCTTCATCGCGAACTGCACGTCCTCCGCGACCACCCGCAGGTCGCAGCCGAGGGCGAGCTGGAAGCCCGCGCCGACGGCGTGCCCCTGGACGGCGGCGATGGAGATCAGGTCCGGGCGGCGCCACCAGGTGAAGGCCTCCTGGTAGGAGGCGATGGTGTCGTCCAGCTCCTTGTCGGCCGCGGCCGCGAGCTGCAGGAAGGTGGGTTCGCCGGGGATGCCCTCGGCGGTGAACATGGCCCGGTCCAGCCCGGCGGAGAAGGAGACGCCCTCGGCGCGCAGCAGGACGACCCGGACGCTGCCGGGCAGCTCGCGGCCCGCGTCGGTGAGGGCGCGCCAGAGCGCGGGCGACTGGGCGTTGCGCCGCTTGGGCTGACAGAGGGTGACGACGGCGAGTTCGCCCTCGATCTCCAGGCGGACGCCGTCCCGCTCCCAGCTCGGGGCCTGCGGGTCGGTGGCGGGGGCGGTCATGCGTGGACCTCCGGTGGCGGGGGACGTGGCTACCGGAGAGTAACAAAACTGGGCGCGCGAGGACAGGGGCCCGGCCCGGAAAGATCGACGGGGCTCGGGCGGAAGCGGGCCGGGGGCGGAAGACACCCCGGACATGACGATCGGCGGCCGGTCCACACGACCCGAGGGCGGACGCCCGGCTGTCGGTCAGCCGTCGTCTCCTCAGTCGGCGCCCTGCCGCCGCGTCATCCAGCCAATAGCTGACGAACCGTCAGGAACCGGCCCCGGCAGTCGCCTTGTTCTTGCCCCGCGTGGCACCGCCGCGGCCCCGGAGGATCACTCCGGACTCGCTCAGCATCCGGTGCACGAAGCCGTACGAACGACCGGTCTCCTCCGCGAGAGCGCGAATGCTCGCCCCGGAGTCGTACTTCTTCTTGAGATCGGCCGCGAGCTTCTCACGCGCGGCACCGGTCACCCGGCTGCCCTTTTTCAGAGTCTCGGCCACCCGTGCCTCCTCGTAGCGTTGCTCGGTCAGATTCCCATGATCACCCATCCACCGCGTCCTGGCCACCCATTCGACAAGGTCGATGTCGGAAATGCGTGGTCCTCCGGTGGTGATCCGAGCGCACCAGGGCGCTCACGCAGAGTGCACGCCCCCGGGCGGGTGCCGCCGTTCGCCGCGAAAGGGCTGATCAGCAGCGTCGGCCCGACCACGATCGAGTGGCGGGCCGACGGGAAGTCCTTAAACGGAATCCGGGTCTACTTCATTCCCGGACACGCCGTAGGGACTAGTTTTTCTGGTCCGAAAAGCGGATGCCGCGTCCACTCCCGGTCAGGCCAGCGAGACCAGATCGGCGTAGGACGGGTTCCAGAGGTCCTCCACGCCGTCCGGCAGCAGGATGATCCGCTCCGGGTCGAGCGCCTCGACCGCGCCCTCGTCGTGGGTGACCAGCACGACCGCACCGGAGAACTCGCGCAGGGCGCCCAGGATCTCCTCACGGCTGGCCGGGTCGAGGTTGTTGGTGGGCTCGTCGAGCAGCAGCACGTTGGCGGAGGAGACCACCAGGGTGGCCAGCGCCAGACGGGTCTTCTCACCGCCGGAGAGCACCCCGGCCGGCTTGTCGACGTCGTCGCCGGAGAACAGGAAGGAGCCGAGGATCTTGCGGATCTGCACCAGGTCGGTGTCCGGCGCGGCCGAGCGCATGTTCTCCAGGACGCTGCGCTCCGGGTCCAGGGTCTCGTGCTCCTGGGCGTAGTAGCCGATCTTCAGGCCGTGGCCCGGGATCACCTCGCCGGTGTCCGGCTGTTCGACCCCGGCCAGCATCCGCAGCAGGGTCGTCTTGCCGGCACCGTTGAAGCCCAGCACGACGACCCGGGAGCCGCGGTCGATCGCCAGGTCGACGTCGGTGAAGATCTCCAGCGAGCCGTAGGACTTGGACAGGCCGCTGGCGGTCAGCGGGGTCTTGCCGCAGGGGGCCGGCTCCGGGAAGCGCAGCTTGGCGACCTTGTCGTTCATCCGGACCTGCTCCAGACCGGAGAGCAGCTTGTCGGCGCGGCGGGCCATGTTCTGCGCGGCCACCGTCTTGGTGGCCTTGGCGCGCATCTTGTCGGCCTGCGCGTTCAGGGTCGCGGCCTTCTTCTCGGCGTTGGCGCGCTCGCGCTTGCGGCGCTTCTCGTCGTCCTCGCGCTGCTGCTGGTACTGCTTCCAGCCCATGTTGTAGACGTCGATGCAGGAGCGGTTGGCGTCCAGGTAGAAGACCTTGTTGACGACCGTCTCGACCAGGTCGACGTCGTGCGAGATGACGATGAAGCCGCCCTTGTACGTCTTCAGGAAGTCCCGCAGCCAGACGATCGAGTCCGCGTCCAGGTGGTTGGTGGGCTCGTCGAGGAGGAGCACGTCGGAGTCCGAGAAGAGGATCCGGGCCAGCTCGACGCGGCGGCGCTGACCACCGGAGAGGGTGTGCAGGGGCTGGGCGAGGATGCGGTCCGGCAGGCCCAGCGCGGCGGCGATGGTGGCGGCCTCGGCCTCGGCGGCGTACCCGCCCTTGGTGAGGAACTCGGTCTCCAGGCGGGCGTACTTCTTCATCGCGTTGTCGCGGGTGGCGCCCTTGCCGTTCGCCATCCGGTCCTCGTTCTCGCGCATCTTCTTCAGCACGGTGTCGAGGCCGCGGGCGGAGAGGATGCGGTCCTTGGCGAGGACGTCCAGGTCGCCGGTGCGCGGGTCCTGGGGGAGGTAGCCGACCTCGCCCGAACGGGTGACGGTCCCGGCGGCGGGCAGGCCCTCGCCGGCCAGCACCTTGGTGAGCGTGGTCTTGCCGGCGCCGTTGCGCCCGACCAGGCCGATCCGGTCGCCGGAGGCGACCTTGAAGCTCGCGGACTCGATCAGGATCCGGGCACCGGCGCGCAGCTCAAGGGCGTTGGCGGAAATCATGGCTGGGAACTACTCCTGGGACGTGGGCGGGCGGCCGGGCGGTGGGCCGGGGCCGGGCGAGCGGGAAGGGGCTTCATCGACGGTCGGCGCAGCACACGGAGCGCCGCCGCCCGCTATTGCCCGGAGAAGATAGCCATGGCGGCAAGTCTACCGGGCGCCGCGAAACGCCCCGCGGGACTACCGTCCGGGGGTACCCGTCGACCCCGACGGCCCGTCGGTTACGGCTGCTGCGCGGCCGGCTGGTCGTCCGCCGGCGCCGTGGGAGCCACGCCGTCGGGCCCGGCCGGGGTGTCGGCCGGGGCCGGGGTGTCGGCCGGGGCCGGGGTGTCGGCCGGGGCCGGGGTCGCGGTCGTGGTGTCGGGCGCGACCGGGGCCACCGGGGTCGCGGGGCTCACCGGTGCGGCGGGGGCCGCCGGGGCGTCCGCGGCCGGGGCCGCCGACGGGTCGACGCAGCCGCCCTGCGGCCGGACGGCGGCGAAGGGCGCGTCGAGGGCGCCGCACGCGGTCTCGGGCGCGGCCACCTTGGTGTCGAAGATCTTCGGCGGCACGATCGGGCCGTCGGTGATCTCCACCCGGGTGCGGTCCAGCACCTTGACCGTCGCGGCCGGGCCGGTGCTCATCGACCAGCCGTTGCTGTCCAGCCGGTAACCGGTGATGCCGCCGGAGACGGCCAGCCCGCTGCTGTTGGTGCAGGTGCGCGGGATGAGCACGGCGTAGTCGGTGTGCACGGCGCGCAGCGGGTCGTAGGCGCAGCCGTTGGCCGGCTTGTCGTTGTAGCGCAGGTCGCCGTCGGCGTCGCGCAGGCCCATGGTCAGGTTCGGCGTCACCAGGGCCAGCCAGGGCGAGCCGTCCCGCTGGACGGTGTGCAGCGCGCCGGCGGCCCGCTGCATGGCGAGCTGCTTGCGCTGGGCGTCGGTCCGCTTGTCGGCGCCGGGCTCGCCGTCGCCGCGCAGCCAGTCGGCCAGGCCCGGTACCGCGCGGTGCCAGCGCACCTCGTGGTCGCCCGGGCGCACCGAGGTGACCATGCCGTCGTCCCAGACCACGATCGCGTTGTCCCCGGCCATCGCCAGGTAGAGCGCCTCGGCGCCCTCGCGGCGGTAGGACCAGGCCTGCTCGCCGGTCTGCTTGTGGAAGGCCTCCAGGCCGGGCCCGACCCGCAGGTCGAGCTCGGCCGCGCTGAGCGATTCCGAGTTCACCGGCGTCGCCTCCGCGCCCGGACCGGCCACCCGGTCGCCGAACGGCACCGGCTTGTTCGCGTGGGCCGCCGCGCCGGCCGCAAGGACCAGCATCACCGCCAGGGCAGGCAGGATCGAGCGGGGGGTCAGTACACGCAGCGGCTTCCGGGACACGGCCGGAGCGTACCTTTCGCCGGGCGGGCGAGTCAGCCCGGTTCCGGGTTCCGGCCGCGCGGCCGACCGTGTGCCCGGCCGCGCGCGCCCCGCCCGTACGCCCACCCGCCCACCTGCGCCGTTCGGCACCCCGACCGTTGCGCGGGGCGGTCCGGGGCGGGCCGCGGGGGCCCGAACGGACCGTTACAGATCTGATACACGAGGGCCGGTCGCGGAGCGTTGCGGCAGACGGCGTTCGAATATCGCCCACTTTAGGGTGACATTCGGCTTTTCGATCCTCCCGCGGGCCTACTGTCGGCGAGCGGGGCGCCACGGTCCGTCCACGCCGAGACCGGGCGCCCCGCACCCGCGATGTCCGGAGGAGAGACCATGCGCATCGGCCGTCTGACCCTGGCCGCCGCCGCCCTGCTGCTGATGGCCACGGCCAGCGTCCCGGCCGGCTCTCCGCTCAGCCGGGCCGAACGGCACTCCCTCTCCTCCGACGCCTTCGAGCCGCGCGGCGCCGCCCCCCGCCCGCCGGTCCAGCGGCCGAGGCACGAGCCGCCGTTCGGGGCCTTCGTCGGCTCCTGGGACAACTACATCCCGCAGATCGGCCGGTACGCGCAGTGGCTGGGCGGCGCGAACCTCCAGGTCGGCCACACCTACCTGGCGGGCAACGGCTGGGCCGACGTCGAGGGCGAGCCGGTGGTGCTCGGCATGTGGTCGCAGTGGCGGCTGGCCGACCCGTCCCGGCTGCTCGTGCTCGGCGTGCCGATGCTGGTGCCCAACGAGGCGCACGTGTCGGACGGCGAGGTGGCCGGGCTGCTCGCCCAGGGCGTCCGCGGGGACTTCGACGGGCACTTCCTCAAGCTCGCCCGGCGGCTGGTCGCGCTCGGCGGCGCGGACACCGTGCTCACCCTCGGCTGGGAGATGAACGGCACCACCTACACCCACCGCTGCAAGCCCGACCCCTCCGCCTGGAAGGCGTACTGGCGGCGGATCGTCGGGGTGATGCGCTCGGTGCCCGGCCAGCGGTTCCGCTTCGACTTCGCGCCCAACCGGGGCCTGGACGCCATCCCGTGGACCAAGTGCTATCCCGGCGACGACGTGGTCGACGTCATCGGCATGGACAGCTACGACCAGCCCGCCGGCGCCACCTTCGACGACTACGTGCGCGAGCCGTACGGCCTGCAGGACCAGGTGGAGTTCGCCGCCAGGCGCGGCAAGCCGGTCTCGTACCCGGAGTGGGGGCTGTTCCGCAACGGCGACAACCCGGAGTTCGTCCAGCGGATGGTCGACTGGATCCGCACCCATGACACCGCGTACCAGACCGTCACGGACTACTGCCCGCACGGCTTCTTCCAGTGCTCCGGCAATCCGCGCTCGGCGGCGCGGTTCAAGCAGCTGATGTCCGGGTCCAAGGGGGCGCCGGCGGTGGTGCCGACGGCGCCCCCGGCGCCGACCTCTCCCCCGGCGCCCGCCTCTCCCCCGGCGCCGCCCGCGACCGCCTCGCCGGGTACCCCCACCCCGTCGGGCACCGCCGTCCCGTCGAACGCAGCGGCGACGCCGAGCCTGGCGGCCACGCCGAGGCCGACGCCGGGCCCGACCGCGAGCCCGTCGACGGCTTCCACCCCCGCCCGGCGCTGAGCGGTCAGCCGCGGCGGGCCAGCAGCGCCTCCTTGAGCTTGGGGAAGCGGGTGCTCAGCCGGTGCGCCGCCGCCTGCCGGACCCGCACCGCCGCCGCCCGGGCGGCCGCCGCCGGCGCCGCCCCCGCGGGGCCCAGCAGCAGCCGCTGGTTGGGCAGCGGGTCCGGGCGCCAGCGCTGCTTGTACGGCTCCCGGCCGCGCAGCAGGCCGAGCAGCGGGATGCCGGCGCCGACCGTCTCGTCCAGCGCCGCGCTGAACAGCAGCCCGGCGATGTCCAGCCGCTCGCGCAGCACCGGGTGCGCCCCGTACAGGTACAGCCCGCCGAAGGAGGGGCAGAGCAGCAGCAGGTTCACCGCGACCAGCTCGCCGTCCAGGTGGAAGCGGTGGACGGCGGCCCTGCCGGTGGCGACCAGGCCGGTGGTGGACTCGGTCAGGTGCCGGACGAACCGCTCGGTGCGGTGCTCCGGGGTGACGCCGCGCTCCTGCCACTGCAGGAAGTGCAGCCGCAGCAGCCCCTCCAGCGCCTCCGGCACCTCGGCCGGCGGCGTCGAGCTGACCTGCACCCCGGCCTCGGCGATCTTGCGCAGCTTCACCCGGCTGCGCTGCGCGGTCTTGCCGGGCACCCGCTTGAGCAGCCGCTCCATCGGGACGGCCGGCAGGTACTGGCAGAGCGAGTCCTCGAAGCGGCGGCGGTCGCCGCGCCAGTGCGCGAACACCCGCTGCACGGCCGCCTCGGGGTGCACCTCGCGCAGCTCCAGCCAGTGCCAGGGGCGGGTGATCGGGAGGGCGGCGGCGAACTCGGCGGCGGCGCGGTCGGCGCAGTCGTCGTCGAGCAGGACGTCGGTGTAGTCGACCAGCCCGGCGCCGAGGCCGGTCAGGCCGCCGAGCGGTCCGCCGCGACGCCGGAAGGCGCCAGCACCGACCAGCCGGCCGTCCCGGCGGACCAGCACCACGACCAGCGCGCCCGGGCGGCCGTAGTGCCGCCACCAGGAGCGCTGCCAGGCGGCCGCCTGGAAGAAGGTGGCGGTCCGGCAGCGGGCGGCCAGGTCGTCCCACTCCTCGGCGAGGGTGTCCAGCGCGTCGTCCTCGCGGCGCAGCTCGGTGGTCCAGGTCGGCGCCGCCGACTGGGCCGGCGGGCCGGGTCTGCGGATCTCGGTGCTCATCGGGCGCTCCCGGCCGGGGTCTTCTCCTTGGCGGCCGTCGCCTTGACGGCCGTCTTCCTCGCGGCCGTCTTCCTCGCGGCCGCCGGCACGGCCGGTGCCTCGGCAGGTTCCCCGACGGGCTCCCCGGCTGCGGGCTCCGGTGCCGCGGCGGGCCCGGCGTCGGCGGCCGCGGCGGGCCCGGCGTCGGCGGCCGCGGTGGTCCCGCCGGCCTTCGTGCACGCCTTCGTGTCCGCCTTCGGGCCGGCCTTCGCGTCCGCTGCCGCCGGGCCCGCCCCCGCCCCGTCGGCCTTCGCGCCCGGGGCGGCCTCGACCGGCTGCTCCCCGGTGCGCGGGCGCGGCGGCGTCGGGGCCCCGGCCGGTACGGCGCCCTCGGCGGTGTCCGGTGCCGCGGCCCCGTCCCGACGTCGGGTCATCATCACCAGGGCGCCCAGCAGCAGCCCGGCCGCGCCGCCGACCGCGACGTCCAGCTTGCCGGAGGGCGTGGTCGGCTTGTCCGGCGCGGCGGCCGGGGCCAGCGTCACCAGCCGGACGTTGGTGTCCTTGCTGCTGGTGTTGGCGAAGGAGACCAGCGAGCGGGCCACCGCGTCGGCCGTCCGGGCGGCGTCCTGGGCGCGCGTCCCGGTGCCGGTGATCTCGATCATCGGCGCGTCCGGGGAGGTCGTCCCGTGCACCAGCTCCTCCAGCTCGGCCCGGGTGCGGCCGGTCTCGGCGGCCGCCACCGCGAGCACCTGCGGCTGGCCCGCCAGCCGCCCGTACGCCTGGGCGAAGTTGGTCGCGGTCGCCGCCTCCCCCGGGTTCTGCGGGACGACCAGGACGTAGGCGTTGGTGGCGTACGAGGGGGGCGAGACGACGGCGTACCCGGCGCCGGCCGCGGCGCCCAGCGGAACCGCGAGCGCCACCGGCCACCAGCGGCGGACCAGGCGGCGGGCGCTTCGGCGCGGTGTGGTCATGGGGGTGGCTCCTTGGGGATGGGACGGTGGTTCCGGCGGTGGCGGGCGGTCAGGCGCGGGCCAGCCGGTCGTAGAGGGCGCCCAGGTCGGCGGCGACCCGGGCGATGTCGTAGTGGCCGACGGCCGGCGGGTTCGGCAGCGGGTCGGGGGTGTGGTCGTCGAGGTGCCGCAGGTCGCGCAGCGCTGCGACGTAGGCGGCGGGCTCGGACGGGATCCGGCGGGCCTGAGGCGCCGCGGTGGGCGGCAGCTCGTCGAGCGCCGGGCAGGCACTGTGCCGCACCGGCAGCCCGGCCGCGAGGCCCTCCAGGACGCCGAGGCCGAAGGTCTCCGCGGTGGACGGCGCGGCCAGCACGTCCACGGCGGCCAGCAGCTCCGGCACGTCGTCGCGCTCGCCGGTGAGCACCAACCGCCCCCGGATGCCGAGTTCGACGGCCCGGCGCTCCAGTGCGGCACGCTCCGGGCCCTCGCCGACCAGCACCAGCCGGGTGGCCGGGTCGAGCTCGGCGAGCGCCTCGACCAGCACGTCGAAGCGCTTGCCGGGGACCAGCCGGCCCACCCCGCCGACCACCCAGCTCGTCTCCGGCAGGCCGAGTTCGGCCCGCAGCCGTCGGCGCACGGCGGCCCGGTCGACGGGCGGGAGGCGGTAGCGGCCGGTGTCGATGCCGTTGGGGATCAGCTCGATCCGGGTCGGCGGCACCCCCCAGGAGCGCAGCGTCTGGGCGACCTGCCGGGAGACCGCGACGGTGGTGCTGCCGAGCCGTTCGGCCGCGAGGTAGAGGCCCTTGACGCCCCGGGTGACCGGGCGGCCCTCGATCACTCCGGCGTGCAGCGAGTGCTCGGTGGAGACCACCGCGCGCACCCCGGCCAGCCGCGCGGCCAGCCGGCCGTACAACTGCGCCCGGTAGAGGTGGGTGTGCACCAGGTCGTAGCGCCCGGCCCGGACCAGCCGCACCAGCCGGGGCAGCGCACCGAGGTCCCGGTTGCCGCGCATGCCGAGGTGGTGGACGGTCACGCCGTCGGCGCGCAGGGCGGCGGCGACCGCGCCGGGGTTGGTCAGCGCGAGCACCTCGCACTGCTGGTGAGCGGGCAAGTGCTTCAGCAGCAGGTGGAGTTGGCGCTCCGCACCGCCGGAGGCGAGCCCGGTGACGATGTGCAGCACCCTCACGGCCGGCGCTCCGTGTTCTCCCGCTCGCCGCGCGCGCGGCGCAGCTCGGTTACGGCGTCGCGCAACCGGTGCCGGCCCTTCTTGGCGCGCAGCCGCCAGGCGCCGTCGCGGTCGCCGACGTAGCAGCGCGGCAGGGCGAAGCGGCCGGTGAGCGGGGAGTGCGCGATGGCGCAGGCGTAGTCGTACCCGGCGTCGCGGACGGCCAGGGCGGCGGGCAGGTCGACGGCGCCGTACGGGTAGCAGAAGCCGGTGACCGGGCCGCCGACCACCTCCTCCAGCAGGCGCCGGCTGTCCCGGGCCTGCACCGCGAGGGCTTCGGCCGGCAGACCGGGCAGCGCCCGGTGGCCCAGGCCGTGCGAGCCGATCTCCCAGCCGGCGGCGGCGAGTTCGGTGACCTCCGGGACGGTGAGCAGCTTCTTGCGCGGACCTTCGGTGTCCCAGTCGTTGGCGCGGCCGAGCAGGTCGGCGACCACGTACGCGGTGGCGGTGAAGCCGTAGGCCTGGAGGATCGGCACGGCGTAGCGGGCGAAGTCCGCGTAGCCGTCGTCGAAGGTGAGGCCGACCAGCTTGTCGTCCCGGCCCTGGGCGCGGGCCCGCATCAGCTCGCGGACCGAGACGCCGCGCCGACCGCGCCGGTGCAGCCAGGCGATCTGCTCGGCGAACCGCTCGGGGCTGACGGTGAGCCGGTACGGGTCCTCCTTCTCGACCGCCACCGAGTGGTACATCAGGATCCACGGCGAGGCGGAGCCGGGGATCGGCGGTTCACCGACCGGGTGGCGGCTCCTGGGCAGTCGCGCCCGGTTCGGCGGGGCGTTGCCGACGCCCGCCTGGGCCGATCGGACGGTTCCCCGTTCATTGTCCATGGGGACGCTTCCCTTCATCGGCGAGGGTTGGCGGGTTCAGGGCCCGGGCGGCGGCGAGGACCGGGCCGCGCACCTCGCCGGCACCGAGGCCGGTGCCGAGGGCGGCGAAGGTCAGCGCCACGGTGAGGCCCCCGAGGAGGGTGGAGAGCAGGGGGTCGGCGGCCAGTCCGGCGACTGCGGCGCCGAGGACGGTGGCGCCGCCGGCGGCGGCGACCAGGCGGCCGTGACCGCCGAGCACCCGGCGCAGCCGCAGCGGGATGCCTCGCAGCACCAGGCCGTGCAGCAGCAGCGCAGCGGTGGTGGTGATGCCGGCCGCGTTGCCGGCGGCGAGTCCGAGCGCACCGAAGCCGGGCGTGGCGAGCAGGCCGGTGGCGACGGTGACGCCGAGGCCGAGCACCATCGCGGCGGCCGGGTACCAGTCCAGTAGCCGGCGGCGGCCGTCCTCGGTGCCGGGATCGCCGGCCCGGCGGACCACCGGGCGCAGCGAGAAGTACGGCCGGATCATCACGCCGATCAGTGCCTGGGCGGGCAGGCCGAAGCTGTAGACCCGGATGACGTCGGCGGTGGCGGCGGTGTCGCGGGGGCCGAAGGCGCCGCGCTCGAACAGCAGCGAGACGACGGAGGGGGCGCAGGCCATCAGGAAGGCGGTGCCGAGCAGGACGACCGCCGCCGCCTGGCCGAGGTCCTTCTCGACCCGGTCGCGGGCGGCCGTGAGGTCCCCGGCGGCGAGCGCCCGGGCGACCAGCGGGAAGGTCACGGTGCAGATCAGGATGCCCGCCGTCATGGCGAGTTGGGAGACCTTGGCGGCGTAGTTGAGGTGCGAAATGGTGCCGGGCGGCAGCGCCGAGCCGAGGTAGCGCTCGACGAACACCTGCGACTGCCGGGTCAGGGTGAAGGCGCCCACCGGCAGCAGGGCGAGCGGCATCAGCACCAGCGCCTTGCCCGGGCGGCGGGCGGGGCCGGTGCCCGGCTGGCCCTGGCGCAGCCGGCGCAGGAACGGACCGACCAGCAGGCCGGCCATCAGCAGGCTGCCGGCCGCGACGCCGAGGGCCGCGGAGCGCACGCCGAGCGAGGCGTGGAAGCCGAGCAGCACGGCCAGGATGCCGAGGTTGTAGACGACGTAGATGCCGGCCGGGGCGGTGAAGCGGTGGTGGGCGCGCAGCGCGGCGGCCAGGTAGCCGGCGATGCCGAAGGGCAGCACGGTGATCGCGGTGATCCGGGCGCAGGTGACGGCGAGGCCGGGGTCGGGCAGGCCGGGGGCGAGCAGCGCGACCAGCTGCGGGGCGCCGACGGCGGTGGCCAGGGCGAGGCCGCTGAGCGCGAGCAGCAGCCAGGGCAGGGTGGCGCGGACCAGTTGGCGGACCGGGTCGGGGGCGTCCGGGTCCTCCTCGCGCAGCACCAGCGCGAGGGCGAAGGCGGGCACCATGAGGAAGGACATGGCGTCCTCGATCAGCAGCGGCGCGGCGGTCTCGGGGACGGTCCAGGCGACCAGGAAGGCGTCGGTGCCCTGGTTGGCGCCGAAGTAGCGGGCCAGCAGGAGGTCGCGCAGCAGGCCGAGACCGGAGCCGGCGGCGCTGAGCAGGGCGGTGATCCCGAAGGCCTTGGCGAGGAAACCGCCCCGGGGCGCCGGGCCGGGCACGGCGGCCGGGTGCTCGCCGGGCGCGCTGCGTGGGGCCGGGAGGGTGGAGGCCAGGGCGGCCGGGCGGTCGGTGGTCACTGTTCCGCCTCCCCGTCGGCGGCGTGCCCCTCCGGCCGGGGGCGGTGGGCCGCGGCGCGGGCGGCGAGGCCGAGGACGACGGAGGTCAGCACGGTCGTGGTGCCGCCGATGTCGGCGTACAGGTAGTCCACCAGCACCCAGGTGAGCAGGGCGAGCGCCGCGAGGCCGAGGCCGCGGGACCGGCGCAGGCAGCCGAGCAGGAGGCCGAGGAAGAGCGCGGCGTAGGCGGTGATGCCGATCAGGCCCTGCTCGCTGAGGGCCAGGAAGTACATGTTGTGCGGGGAGAGCAGCGGTTCGCGCTGGAAGCCGATGGTGGGGTCGGCGGCGTCGCTGCCGGAGGAGAGCCGCAACGGGGCGTGGCTGTCGCGCAGTTGCTGGAAGGCCTTGGGCCCGGCGCCGTGGACGGGGTGGTCCTGCCAGATCCGCCCGGCGGTGGCCCACAGGTCGTAGCGGTCGGAGACGGACTGGTCGGGCGCGGCGGAGACGGAGCCGATCGAGCTGAGCCGCTTGGTGACGCCGGAGCCGCCGAGGCCGAGACCGCCGACCAGGACGGCCGCGGCGGCCAGGCCGAGGACGGCGCTGCGCACGGCGAGCCGGGCGTCGGCGCGCAGCAGCAGCACGGTGGCGGCGGCGCCGGTGGCGATCCAGCTGCCGCGGCTGAACGAGACGGCGAGCGGGAAGGCGAGGAAGGCGGCGGCGGCGGACATCGACCGCCGCAGCCGGGCGTCGCCGCCGGGCCGGCGCTCGCCCAGCGCCAGCGCGAGGGCGGCGAGCAGCCCGAAGCTGACCACCGTGGACATCGCCATGACGTCCAGCGCGCCGAAGGTGCCGACGGCCCGGATCGGCTGGCCGGTGTAGGACGCGCCGGTGTGGGTGAGGTACTGCTTCGCGCCGACCACGCCCTGGATCAGCGCCGCGAGGACGAAGGAGCCGAGGACCAGCCGCTGGTCGGTGCGGTCGCGCAGCGAGCAGAGCACCGCGGCGGGCACCAGTACGAAGACCTGGACCAGCCGGACGAAGCCGGTGACGCTGGTGGCCGGGTCGATCGAGCCCACGGTGGCGACGGCGGCGGCGACCACGATCCCGGCGAACAGCGCGCCGGTGCTCCGGTCGACGGCGGGCAGCCGTCCGCGCAGCAGGTCCACCGCGGTGAGGGCGACCAGGGCCAGCGAGGCGAGGTCGGCGGCGGTGATGTGGACGGCGGCGGTGACGTCCTTCTCGCCGGTCGGCACGCAGACCAGCAGGACGGTGGCCGCGGCGAGCAGGCTGGGCCGGTCGGCGAGTGCGGGCAGCGCCTTCCGTAAGGCGGGACGCGGGACGGCGGGCAGGGTCAGGGCCACGGGGGTCAGCTCCCGTCCGGGTGGAGCATCAGGGCCGCGGTGCGGCACAGGATCTTGACGTCCTGCCAGAGGCTCCAGCTCTCGATGTAGCGGTTGTCGAACCGGGCGCGGTCCTCGATGGAGGTGTCCCCGCGCAGGCCGTTGACCTGGGCCAGGCCGGTGAGGCCGACCGGCACGCGGTGGCGGTCGGCGTACTCGGGGTAGGCCTGGCCGAAGCGCATCACGAAGTACGGGCGTTCGGGGCGCGGGCCGACCAGGCTCATGTCGCCGCGCAGCACGTTCCACAGCTGCGGCAGCTCGTCCAGCGAGCTCTTGCGCAGCAGCCGGCCGACGGCGCCCATCCGGTGGTCCTGCGAGATGTTCCAGCGGGTCGCGGACTCGTGCTCGTTGCTCGGGCGCAGGGTGCGGAACTTGAGGACGGTGAAGACCCGGCCGTCCAGCCCGGTGCGCTGCTGGCGGAACAGCACGCCCGGACCGGTGTCGAAGCGGACGGCGAGGGCGCAGAGCGCGAGGACGGGGGCGAGCAGCAGCAGGCCGAACGCGGCGGCGGTGATGTCCAGGGCGCGTTTGGCGGCCCAGCCGGGCCGGCGCATCGCCGGGCCGCCGACCCGCAGGCAGGGGAAGCCCCACAGGTGGTCGCCGCCGGCGATCGGGGCGGTGGGCAGCGCGCCGAACTCGCGCAGCGCGGGCACCAGCCAGATCTGGCAGCCGAGCCGGGCGGCGTCCCGCAGGGCGGCGGCGGTCTCGGCCTCGTCGGCGGCGCCGGCGGTGGCGATCACGTGCTGGATCCGGTGCCGGCGCACCTCTCGCTCCAGCACCTCGCGGCCGCCGAGGACGGGCGGGTCGGTGTCACCGGCCAGCAGCGGCGGGTCGGCGTCGAGGAAGCCGACCGGGCGCATCCCGTACTCGGCGTGCTCGCGGAGGGCGGCGGCGACCCGTCGGCCGAGCCCGCCGGCGCCGAGCACCAGGACCGGGTTGGGGCGGCTGCGGCGGATCCGCCGGACGAGGTGGTAGAGGACGGCGCGGCCGATGGCGGCGATCAGCAGTTGGGTGCCGAGCAGGACGGTGAGGCGGGCCGGGGTGGCCGGGCCGCAGTCGGGCCAGCGGCCGCCCAGGCAGCCGGACAGGGTGACGGCGAAGGCGGTGGCGACCACCGCCCGGGCGGCCAGCGCGGGCAGTTCGTCCAGGACGGACAGGGTGAGCCGGGCCCGGTAGAGGCCGCCGACCAGGTTGAGCAGGATCAGCAGGGGCAGGACGGCGGGCACGCCGAGCAGGGGGTCGAGCGGGGCGCCCGGGTCGATGGCGCGGTTCGCGATGCCGCCGGCGGAGCACAGCGCGATGGTGTCGGCCTGGACCAGGGCGAGCGGCAGGGCCAGCCGGTTGCGGACCGTCCCGCGGTGCCGGCGCGGCGCCGGGACCGTCCGGCTGCGGGCCGCCCCCACCGGGCGGTCGAGCAGTCCGGTACCCGGCCGGCGGGGGCCGGACAGGGGCCCGCCGGATCGCGGCACGCTGTCATGGTCAATGGTCATCAGCGCACGATCTCCCCTGCTGTGTGCCCGGGGTGACGGCGCCCCGGCACCGGTTTGCGCGGGGCGGCCGTCCCGGCCTGGCGGGCGCGGTCCTGACAGCACCTGCTGCCGCCGGTGGCTTTCGGCTCTCCCGCGGCGAGGCCGATCGCGAAGGGGCGGGTCGCACCGGACTCGGTCGCGAGGGGCTCAGCCGTGAATTCCCCGCATGGAATCCGAACGAAGCAGGCAAAATCCGACAATACCGAACCTGGCGTGGCGGGCTGGAAGTTGACTTGCCGTTTCATTCCAGCCGCCCATTAATAGGTAATTCGGATTTGACGCCTCGCCCTTATCCGGTTGAGGGTGCGAATACGCCGGCGCCGGACCGGCGGGCATTCACGGCTTGTGAAACGATCAGATCCGCTCTGGGACACGGGCCCGGCGGCGCCCGGCGACCGGCCCGGCACCCAGCAGATGGCGGTAGAGGACGTCCACCTGTTCGACCACGGTGCGCACGTCGTGCCTCGCGACGACGTGCTCGCGCAGTCGCGCGCCGCGTCGCTCGCACTCGATCGAATCGGACAGCGCTTCCGCCATTCGGGTGGCGAGGGCCGGCACGTCCTCGGGCGGGACCACCGCGTGCTCCCGCTCCGCCGCCGGCAGGCACTCCCGCGCACCCGGCACGTCGGTCAGCAGCACCGGACGGGCGGCCGCCATCGCCTCCAGCGGGGCCAGCGCCATCCCCTCCCAGCGCGAGGGCAGCACCACCAGGTCGGCCGCAGCCAGCCACGGGCGCGGGTCCGCCACGTCCCCCACCAGCCGCACCCGGGCGGGCTCGGCGGTCTCCCGGACCAGCTCCGCCACCCGCTGCTCCTCCGGCCCGCCGCCGACCAGCGCCAACCGGGCCTGCGGCACCCGGCGCAGCACCTCCGGCCAGGCAGCCAGCAGCACGTCCTGGCCCTTCTGCCGGCACAGCCGCCCCACGCAGACCGCCAGCGGGGCGTCCAGGTCCAGGCCGAGCGCGATCCGGGCGGCCCGGCGGTCGGTGGGCGCGTAGTGCCGGACGTCCACGCCGTTGGGCACCACCGCCCAGTCGGCGTGCACCCCGGCGGCCACGCCGTCGGCCCGCTCCTGGACGCTGACGCACAGCAGCCGGTGCGCCCAACGGGTGGCGAAGCGCTCCCAGCGCAGGGTGGCGGCGGCCAGCGCGCCGTCCACGGCGGCGAAGGACCAGGCGTGCGGCTGGAAGACGGTCGGGACGGCGCCGCGCACCGCCAGCCGGCCGGCCAGTCCGGCCTTGGCGCTGTGCAGGTGGACCACGTCGGGCGCGGCCGCGCGGACGATCCGGCGCAGCCGCCAGGCCTCGGCGGCGGTGCCCGGGCCCGGCGAGCGCCCGGCGGGCCAGTCCTGGACCAGCGCGCCCACCGCGGCGGCCTCCTCGGCCAGCCGCCCGCCGTGCGGACAGGCGACCAGCACCCGGTGGCCGGCCTCGCGCTGCCCCCGGACCAGGTCGGTGACGACGCGGGCGACCCCGCCGTCCACCGGTTGCGAAATGTGAAGGATCGTCATATGCACGGCGGCGAGCCTAGGGTGGCTCCCCCGTGCCGGGCGGCCCTCGTCACCCGGAGGTGGCGGTTCGGCCACCCGTACGGCTTTCGCGTCGTACGGGCGGCCGAGCCGCTCGAATTCCCACGCGATTCACGTGCATCGGTGGATTTACGCGCTCGAATCGCGCTGCCGTCGAATTCCGGCGCGCCGCCCGGCGGGCACCGGCCGGCTTCGGCGGGCCTCAGCGACGCTCGGCGGACCTCAGCGGGGCTCGGCGGGCCTCGGCGGACCTCAGCGGGGCTCGACCGGCCCCGAGGGGCCTCGGCGGTCCTCAGCGGACCTCGGCGGCCAGGTTGGCCAGCACCTGGTCGTGGATCCGGTTCAGGCCCTTCGGGGCGAAGGTGCGCTCGAAGAAGCCGCCGATGCCGGTCGCGCCCTGCCAGGTGGCGGTCACGGTGACCTTGCTGCGGCCCTCGCCGGCCGCGGCGACGGTCCAGGTGATCACCATGCTGGAGTTGGCGTCCTTCTCCACCAGCTGGTCGGGCTTCGGCGCCGACACGGTGAAGAGGCAGTCGCGCACCCGCTTCTCGGTGGCCTGCAGCTTCCAGTGCACCTGGGTGCCGGCGCCGGTGCCGCCGACCCGGACCTCGTACTCGCTGTACTGCGCGGGCAGCAGCTTCGGGCGGGTCACCTGGTAGTCGGCCAGCACCTCGTACACCCGCTCGGGGGCCGCGTCGTAGACCCGCTCGGTGGTGGCCTGCACCTGTCCCATGACCTTGCTCTCCTCGTGTGGTGGTAGCGCTCTCACCGGCAAGCCAATCACAGGGTCACGCCCGTGACGCGGCGGGATGGACACCTCACGGTGCCGAGCGGTCGAGCCGGCCGTTCCGGGCACGGACCCGACGTTCGAATCCTCCGGCTGTCGCTCGTGTCAGGGTGCGGGCGGCTGCGGACCGGACTCGGGGAGGAGCTGGACCACGCCGAGCCGGTGGGAGTCGGCGTTCTCACAGAACGCGCGGACCCTCCAGCGCCCTGCGGGCAAGGGGACGGGGGCCTCGTCCGGCTGCCCCCCGCCGGTGGGGTAGGGCACGCCGAGGTCGCTGCCGGCCTCGGCCGAGTCCATGAGGACTGCCGGTCCGTCGGTTTCCCAGACCCCGCACTCCTCCCACGGCGTCGACGGGTCGTCCAGCGCGGCCTCGGCAGCGGCGAGCAACTCGACGTCGGAGTCGGCGGCGAACCACCGCATGAAGCTCTTCCGCTCGGACAGGTAGCAGGTGGCGGCGGGCTCGTCGCCCAGCACCAGAGCGGATGCGGTGCCGTCGCCCAGGCCGATCACCTCGGCGGAACCCTCGACCGCGCAGGCCCGGTCGTAGTCGTCCGGCCGGTCGGTGCCGCCGACGATCACACCCTCCGGGGTGCATCCGCCCCACCGGTGCAGCACGGACACCGGGACGACGACCAGCGGTCCACCCATGGACCCGACCCAGGTCAGGCCGAGTTGCCGGTGGGAGGCGTGCGGGATGTCGCTCATGCGAGCAGTCTGCCGCCCCGCACTGACACCCGGGCAGGCCGGGGCCGCGGTGTCGCGCGCCGGTCCGTCCCCGGGGCCTGACGGCCCCGGCATTCGAACGGACCGGCCGCAGCCCCTGGCTACACCGATCCGCCGTCAACGAATTAGGGTGGCCGGTGTGCTCGATCTGGTGACTGCAGTGCGCTACGTCGACCCGCTGCGCGCCGGCGGCTCCGTTCCCGGTGTGGTGGAGACCGACGACCTGGGAACGTACGTGGTCAAGTTCACCGGGGCCGCGCAGGGCCGCAAGGCGCTGATCGCCGAGGTGATCGTCGGCGAGCTGGCCCGGCGGCTGGGCCTGCGGGTGCCGGAGCTGCGGCTGGTGGACTTCGACCCGGCCGTCGCCGCGGACGAGCCGGACACCGAGATCCAGGACATGCTCAAGGCCAGCGCGGGACTCAACCTGGGGATGGACCTGCTGCCCGGGGCACGGGACTTCCGCCCGGGGATGATCGCGGTGGACTCCGTCGAGGCCGGCCGGGTGGTCTGGCTGGACGCGCTCACCGGCAACGTCGACCGCACCGTGCACAACCCCAACCTGGTGGTCTGGCACGGGCGGCTCTGGCTGATCGACAACGGCGCCGCGCTGATCTTCCACCACCGCTGGGCGGGCGCCGAGGCGTCCGTCGGCAAGCGGTACGACCTCAGCGCGCACGCGCTCGGCGGCTCGGCCCCGGACGTCCGGCTGGCCGACGAGGAGCTCGGCCCGCTGGTCACCGTGCCGCTGCTGGAGGAGGTGCTGGCACTGGTCCCGGACGAGTGGCTGGCCGGCGAGCCCGGCTTCGACTCGGCGGACGCCGTCCGGCACGCGTACGTCACCCACCTGGCCGCCCGGGTGGTGCTCTCCGGGGAGTGGCTGCCGGAGGGCTTCGCCACGCCCGAGCAGCTGCGCGAGGCCGAGCGGCGGCAGGCGGCCCGGACCAGGGCCGGGCGGCCGGCCTGGCTGCAGCAGGTGCCGGACCTGCACGGCAAGCCGTCGGTGGAGACGGTCTGGGAGCACCATTTCGACGAGGGCTGAGCCGGCCACCGATCGGGGAGCGGCCGCGGGTCAGCCCATCGCGGGGCGGATCCAGCCGAAGTACTCGATCGCCGTGCCGAGCAGCAGGCCGAAGCCGACCACCGGGAACGCGACGTCCCGGGACAGCCGCTTCAGCCGGGTGACCAGGAACCCGAGGCCCAGGCCGAGCAGCGGGCCGGCGGCGAGCAGCAGGGCGAGGAGCAGCACCGCGACCGCCGACCCACCGGCGGCCAGGCCCATCACGGCGACCACCAGGCCGCCGGCCGCAACCGTGGCCAGCATCGGTGCGGCGAGCAGCAGTTCGCCCACGCCCAGGGCCAGCGCGAGCCGGTTCCGCTTGCCGGGAAGGGCCTGCCGGCCGGGGACGGTCTGCGCCATGCCGCTCAACTCCTGTGGTGACTCCGTCGGGTACGGACCCATCCTCGGCGGCGGGGGAGGCGACGGCCTGAGTACGGCTACTCAAACGCGACCGGGGAGCGGGGCCCGTGTGGCCCCGCTCCCCGGCTCGGCGATCAGGTGTCGTCGCGGTCAGCGCCTGAGCGCTTCAGCGCTTCAGCGCCACCACTGGACCGCCTTCTCGGCGTTGATGATGCCCGCGCCGTAGAAGCCGTTGTCGTCGGCGCCGCCCTCACAGGTGGCCTTCCACTGGCCGGCGCCGCCCGGGTTCCAGTCGCCGGTCGGGCAGGCGTGGGACTCGGCCTGGCTGGTCAGCATCTCGGTCAGCTCGTCCGCGCTGGCCCACGGGAAGGTGCTGGCGAGCAGGGCGACCACACCGGTGGCGTGCGGCGAGGCCATCGACGTGCCCTGCATGTAGCCGTACTTGCCACCGGGGAGGGTGGACAGGATGCGGCCGTTCTTGTCCGGGGTGTTCGGGATCTGGTAGCGGGCGTCGCCACCCGGCGCGGCGACGGTCACGACGCCCTTGCCGTAGCTGGAGTAGTACGACTTGTCGCCGTTGACGCCCACCGAGGAGACGGCCAGGACGCCCGGGAGCTCGGTCGGCAGCGACAGGCAGTCGTTGGTGACCGGACGGGTGCCGGGGGTGGTGTCGTCCGGGCTGGAGACGTCAGTGGTCTTGTGCGCCAGGTCGATGTTCTCGTTGCCCGCCGCGGCGACGTTGAGGACGCCCTTGCGCTGCGAGAACGCGACGGCCTTGCGGACGGCGGCGGTGATGGCCGCCTGGTCCTTGTCGTTCGGGCAGTTGAACATCCACGGGTCGATGTAGTAGCTGTTGTTGGTCACCTTGAACTGGTGCTCACCGGCCCACACGAAGCCGCAGATCGCGTACTCCGGGTAGATGAACCCGCCGTCGTCCACGACCTTGACCGCGGCCAGCTTGACGTTCGGGGCGATGCCGACGATGCCCTTGCCGTTCTTGGCGGCGGCGATGGTGCCGGCCACGTGGGTGCCGTGGTCACCGTCGACGCCCGGCTGCCAGGCCTTCCAGTCGGTGTTCGGCTTGCCGCCGTCGATGCAGGAGACCGACTGCGAGGCGTCCACGTTGGCGGCCAGGTCCTCGTGGGTGCCGTCGATGCCGGAGTCCAGCACGCCGACGGTGACGTTGCGGCTGCCCAGGGAGAGCTTGTGGGCCTTGTCGACACCGATCTGGCGCATGTCCCACTGGTTGGCCTCAAGCGGCTCCTGACCGGGGGCGGCCGCGGCGGCGGCGGGCTCGGCGACGACCTCGGCCTTCTCGCGGTCCGCAGCGGTGATGCCCTTGGTGCGGCTGGCGCCGACGGAGTCGACGCCCTTGGCCAGGCGCAGCTTCTCGGCGAACTTGGTGTCGGTCGAGCGGGCGATGACGACGCCGATCTGCTCGTACGAGTAGACCACCGTGCCGCCGAGGCTCTTGACGGCCTGTTCGACCTTCTGCACCTGGCCGTGGTTGGCCTTGGTGTTGACGACGTAGCTGAGCAGCGGACCGGTCGTCGGGTCGGCCGTGGGGGCCGCGACGGCGGTGCCGGCCGGGAGCGCGAGGGCGCCGGCAGTGGCGAGCACGAGGCCCACCGCCGCGTACCGGGTCCGGCTGATCCGAGAAACTCTCATTGGGGGTGGCCCTCCCGAGTCGTCATGCGGCAGCTGCGGTTGGCAGGTGCACTGGGAATGACCGGACGCTAATGAATATTCGATGAGATGCGCAAGAGGTAGTCATCTAATCGTCACATCTAGACCAGCAACGGATGTTAGGAGTCCGCAGGTCAACAAGGGAAACAGGGGCCAAGATTGTTAAAAAGTGATGGTTCGCCGACGTGCTTCCTTTGCCCCGATAACGGCGGCCGGGCACCGGGCCCACACGGCCGCGGCGCAGCTACAGGGCGTACAGCCGACGGGCGTTGTCGGCGGCGACCGAGCACGTCAGCCGCTGCGCGTCGGCGGCGGAACAGGCACCGTCCGCCCGCCAACGATCCAGCAACACGGCCAGTCCGTGCCGGAACTGACAGGTGCCCACCAAGAAAAGTTCGGGTAGCCCGTAAGCGTCCGTGGAGAACAGCAATTTGCCGAACGGTGCCAGTTCCAGCATCTCGCCCAGCACCGATGCCACCTGCGGGCCGGTGTAGGAAGCCGTCAGCCCGAGGTCGGTGAAGACCGTCGGAAACGCCTGGGCCAGCCAGGCGGCTTGACGGTGGTACGGGTAGCAGTGCAGCAGCACCAGCGGGACGCCGCTGGGCTCGGCGGCGCGCACGAAGTCCGTCAGCAGGGACGGGTCCGCCCGGTGCAGGGTGAGGTCCGGGTCCCCGAAGCCGGTGTGGAGCTGGATCGGCAGGCCGAGCTCGGCGCAGACGTCCACGGCCGTCCAGAGCAGGTGGTGCAGCAGGACCGGGTCGGTGAGCCGCCCGGACCCGCCGCGCAGCCGGGCGCCGGCCGCGGCCACCACGGCCCGGCGGGCGGGCCGTTCGGCCGGGGCGGCCAGGCCGTGCCGGTAGGCGAGCACGGACTTCACCGCGACGGCCCCGCCGGCGGCGGCCGCCAGCGCCTCGGCGACGGCCGACGGCCAGTCCTCGGCACCGGAGGCCACCGCCTCGGCGACGGACTCCAGCCGGACCACCTCGCGCACCGACGCCCCGGCGGCCGCGGCCAGTTCGGCCGGCGGCAGCAGCGGCAGGCCCGCGGCCTCGGTCAGCCCGGTGTCCACCAGGCAGGTGTCCAGCCCGGCCGCGGCCAGCAGCCGGCCGGTCGCCCCGGCGGCGCCCAACTCGCGCCGCCGGGCCAGGTACTCGGCAGCCGGGGCGTGCGCCGGCAGGCCGAGCACGGGCGGGCACCAGCGCCGCACGGCGAGGCCGAGCGCGCTGTCGAAGGGCGAGCAGCTGGGCGCGGGCGGACGGTCGGACTCGGTGAGCAGCCCGGCCAGGGCGTCGTCGGAGAGGTCGGCGGCCACCACGCTGTGGCAGTGGTGGTCGACCAGCGCGGGCGCCGCCGCGGACGGTGCGGGCCGCGGACGGGCCACCGGTCAGTACCGCCAGCGGGTGGCCGCGGCCACCTCCTCGGGCGTGGCGGTGGCGTACTGCTCGGCCTCCGCCCGGCGCACCGCCAGCACCGCCTGGTACAGCGGCTCGCCGAGCGCCTCGCGCAGCACCGCCGAGCGCTCGTACGCGGCCAGCGCCTCGGCCGGCGCCTGCGGCAGCCTGGGCACCGTGCCGGGCTCGGCGGCCGCCGGATCCCCGGTGAACTCCGGCGGCAGGGCCCGGCGTTGGTCCAGCCCGGCGAGGCCGGCCGCGATCACCGCGCCGACCGCCAGGTACGGGTTGGCGCTGGCGTCGAAGCACTTGACCTCGGCGTTGGCGGCGGCGGCCCGCTCCCCGGTGGAGCCGGTCACCAGCCGCAGCGCGGCCTCGCGGTTCTCCAGGCCCCAGCACTGGTAGGCGCCGGCCCAGTGCGAGGGCACCAGTCGCAGGTACCCGGCGGGGCTGGAGCAGCCGAGCACCAGCAGTTCGGGCAGCGCGTCGAGCACCCCGGCGAGGAAGCCCTCGGCCTCGGCCGTCAGCCCGTGCGGGCCGGAGCCGCCGTGCCCGAGGTTCTGCCCGTCCCGCCAGAGGCTGAGGTGGAGGTGCCCGCCGTTGCCGACCGCGCCCGCCTCGACCACCGGCGCGAAGGAGACCCGCAGACCGTGCCTGGCGGAGACGGCCCGGACGGTGTGCCGCACCAGGACGGAGGTGTCCGCGGCGCCGACCGGACCCTCGGGGGCCACCGAGACCTCGAACTGGCCCGGGGAGTACTCGGGGTGGATCTGCAGGACGTCCAGGCCCTGCTCGCCGAGGGCGCGCAGGACGTCGCGCAGGTAGTCGGAGAGGTCGGTGAGCCGGTGCATCCCGTACGCGGGGCCGTGCGTCGGGTACTGCGGCGCCTCCTGCGGGGAACCGGCGAGGGCGACCACCCACTCGACCTCGATGCCGGCCTTGAGGCTCAGCCCGCGCCCGGCCGCCGCGGCCTGCGCCCGGCGGGCGAACAGCCGCTGGCAGCCGGGGTGCGGGGCGCCGCTCTGGGTGTACCTGTCCCCCGGGGCCCAGGCCCAGCCGGGCTGGGCGGCCAGCGGGACGATCCGCTCCACGTCGGGGTAGAGCCTGAGGTCCCCGGTGGGGCCGCCGATGATCGGGCTGGTGGTGATCCCGTCGTCGGCGAGGAACACGTCGAAGCAGGGCGCAGTGCCGACGCCCCACTGCGCGGCGTGCGTCAGACCGCCGAGCGGCACGGCCTTGACCCGGGTGACGCCCGCGTTGTCCACCCAGGTGACGGCCACCGCCTCCACGGCGGCGGTGCGCAGCCGGTCGGCCGCCTGCTGGGCGCGCTCGGCCCGCTCGGCGCGCGGGGGCAGCCCCACGGCGGCCGCGGAGCCGGCGGGGCCGAACGGATCGGCACCGGAGGGCTGGGCGGCGCCGGGCGCGGTGGGGCCGGCGGTGGCGGTTCCGATGGTCATGTCACCATGCTGCCCCGCCGGTCGGGCTTCCGTAACTCCCCTATCGGGTGGTCCAAACGGAAGCCCGTCCACCCGTTCACCCGTTCGGGGCGAACCGGGCCACCAGCTCCCCGGCGGTGATCCGCTCCAGCGAGTCCGGAGCGGCGTCCAGCCGGCCCGGGTAGAGCCGGTACAGCGTCCCGCCGGCGCCCTCCGGGACGGGCACGTCGGCGTGCACCAGGGCCGCGAACGCCCGTGAGCCGCCGAGGCGTTCGGCGATCAGCCGGGCGGTGTCGTCGGCCGGCTGCTCGGTGCGGCGGTCGCTCTCGTACCGCCCGCGCAGCCGCTCGGCGAAGGCCGCCACCGGCTCGTCCGCGCCCCGGTGGTAGCGCCCCAGCCCGAGGCCGGTGCGGTCGCGCACCCACACCTCGTCGCTGGCGGCCGCGGCGGCGGCGCAGCCGAGGTCCCACAGGGTGGCCCGGGTGCCCGTGGCGAAGTGGGTGGTCACCGCCTCGGCCAGCGAGCCGATCTCGGCGTGGTGCCGGAAGAGGTTGTGGAACCCGGAAGCGGCGCCGACGTTGAGGTCGGTCCAGGTGTGGCTGCGGGTGTGCAGGTCGACGATCATCGGGACGCAGATCCTGGCGTCCCCGGCGAGGTCCAGCCGCTGACGGACGCTCCTGGGGTGGAAGGCGCCCGTGCGGTTCCGGGCCGCCTCGGAGGGGGTCAGGGTCATGAAGCCGGCGAACGCGTCGGCGAGGTCCTCGAAGGGGATGTCGTTGTAGCTGAACACCACCACCACGGCGTACCGGGCGCGGACCTTGCCCAGCGCCTGCAGGTCGAGGTCGACGAACTCGGTGGCGCCGTGCGGCGGCGGGGCGGTGGTGAAGTCCCCCGAGTGCACGGCGGCACGCGGGCCGAGCACCAGCCGGGTGTAGTCGCACAGGCCGGTGAACTGCCATTCCTCGTCGTAGAAGGCGACCGACAGGTCGAGGTCCACCCGCTGCGGCGGGCGCTGCGTCCAGTGCACGAACAGCCGCAGGTGCTGCCCGTGCGGGAGCCGCTGCACGCTGCCGCGCGGCACGGCGACCAGGGTCTTGGCACTGGCCCGTTCGGCGAACGGGACCACCAGGTCGGCCAGCCCGGCGTCCAGCACGGCCACGTCGTAGCGCTCGGACTGCCCGGCCCGGCGCAGCAGTTCGGCCTCGATCAGGGCGCAGACCGGCGCGCTCAGCCCGGCCGGGACGGGCTTGCCCCAGTCGCGGCGGACGTGCGCCGAGGCGACCCGGCCGCGCGGGAAGTACAGCCGCTGCTCGCCGATCCCGCGCGGCGCGCGGAGCCGTCCGTACGCGCCGAGCAGCGGGCCGGGGGCGACCGCGCGCAGCGCGGCCGGCAGCGCGTCGGCGAGTTCGGCGGGCAGGGGCGCGCCGGGGGACCAGGTGGCGTGCACCCGCAGCAGGTGGTGCAGTCGGCGCACCAGTTCGCCGGGGCGGCGGGCCAGCAGGCGCACGGCGGCGGCCAGGTCGCCCTGTTCGAGGGCGTGCTCGACCCGGGCGGCGAAGGTCTCGACGGTCAGCCGGGTGTGCCCGGCGGGCGTCTCGCGCACCCGTAGCGGGGCGGGCGCCTCGCGCAGGTGCGGGCCGAGGCCGTGCAGGTCGAGGTCGCTCTGCCGGACGACGGCGAAGGCGGCCGCCGCGTACGGGAAGCGGGCGCGGTGCTCGTACGGGTGCAGCAGTTCGCCGGCCCGCAGCCAGGGCTGGCGGTGGCGGCGCAGGTCCTCGGCGAGCGTGCCGACCGGGAACGCGTCCAGGACGGCGAGCAGTTCGCGGCGCAGCGGGCGGGGCAGGCTCCGCAGCCGCAGGGTGCGGGCGGTCTCCGGCAGCAGGTCGGGTTCGGCGCCGGACCACGCCCAGATCAGCCGCAGCACGTCGGTGGCGGTGGTGAGGTGGGCGGCGAGCAGCGGTCGGGTGCGCTGCGGGTCGCGGCGCAGCAGCGCGGCCAGCACGGTGGCACGGCTCTCCCGGACCGGGATCTCGGCGGGCAGCCAGGCGGCCGGACCGGCCGGGGCGTGGTCGAGCAGCAGGGCCAGGTCCTCGCGGTCCTGCGGGTCCAGCGGGGTCCGCCGGGCGAGCAGGGCGGCGAGCGCGGTGCCGGCGAGTTCGGCCCGGTCGCCGGCCTCGGCCAGGCGCAGCGGCCGCAGGGTGCTGCCGGGCTGGAGGGCGCGGGCGGTGTGCCGGGCGCCCCGGGTGTCGGGCGCGAGGCGGCGCTGCCGCTCCAGCGGGGTGCGGCAGACCGGGCAGCGGGCGTCGCCGGAGGGCTCGACCAGGTCGTCGTGGCAGTCGCCGCACAGCAGGTGTGCGCAGGGGGCGAGCGCCCCGATCCCGGCCTCCAGGCTGCTGCGCCCGCAGCAGAGGCAGATCTGGCTCGCCTGGCAGAGGAGGTAGCCGCGGACGGCCGCCGAGTAGTCGGCCCGTGCGCGGGAGGGCACGCCCTCGGGGAAGCGGCGGAACAGCGGCTGGTGGCGGCGGTCGGCGCCGAGCGTCGCGTCGATCCGTGCCAGCAGGCGCGTGCCGGTCTCGGCCAGCGCGGCCGGGCGCAGCCGTCCGAGGGCGGCGTGCAGGTCGCGGGTCAGTACGTGTCCGCGCCGGGCCAGGTCGGCCTCCAGGGCGATCAGGCCCTCGGCCGTCCACGGGTCCGGTTCCGCGGGCGCGGCCCCGGCCTCGACCAGGACCGTCCCGTGGCGGCGCAGCAGGTAGGCGTCCAGCCCGTGTTCGGGCGCCGCGACGCTCGGCTTCTTCACAGCTCTTCCCCCGTCGGATACGACAAAGCGGGGGCGGAGAGTGGGCGCACTCGGTCATGTGAAAGATGAGAGAAGGAAGCACGCCGCGGAGCCGCCCCCGCGTCGATCACCCTAGCGGGCAGCGGCCCGCGCGCCCGAACGGTTTTCCGCCCACGCCCTCTTCCTACCGGCGAGTAGCTTCGCTACAGTGGCCGGACGCACCACCGCCGGGCTTCGGGAGCCGCACCGGCGGGAGCCTGCGGTCGCCGTGTCTGCGGCGCTCGCGCGGTGCGCTTTCACCGGCCGGTGCCGCGAACCGCGGCCGACCGGGTTTCCCCTCGCATCAGAGCCGCTTCCTTCACCTTCGAGCGCCTGAGTACCACGGCACACCCGCAGTTCGGCCGGAGCGGACCGGCCGCTGCCCGGGTGGGCCGCACCCCGTCATCTCCCCAAGCCCCCGCGCGTGAACCCTCCTCCGGCGGCGGCCGCCCCCGGCGTACGGGCGCGGCGGCGTGCCCGCCGGAGCACGCGCGGGCCCTTCATGACTAGGAGTCAGGACAGATGGAGCGTCCCTTCCCGACCGTCGCCGTCGTCGGCCTCGGCACGATGGGTGCCGGCGTCGCGGTGGCCGTCGCCAAGAGCGGCCGCCGGGTGATCGGCATCGAGGCCACCGAGGACTCCGCCGCCCGGGCACTGGCCCGGATCGAGGAGGCGACCGCGCACGCGGTCGACCGGGAGCGGCTCACCGCCGAGGAGCGCAGCGGGCTGCTGGCCCGGATCTCCGTCGGGCACGAGCTGGCGGCCGCCGCCGGCGCGGACCTGGTGATCGAGGAGGTCCCCGAGCAGCTGGAGCTGAAGCGGGAGGTCTTCGCCGAGCTGGACCGGATCTGCCCGGAGACCACCGTGCTGGCCACCGGCACCACCGCGCTCTCGGTGACCCGGATCGCCGCCGCGACCGCCCGTCCGGAGCGGGTGCTGGGCCTGCACTTCTTCAACCCGGTGCACACCATGAAGCTGGTCGAGGTGGTCCGCACCGTGCTGACCTCCCCGCAGACCGCGGAGGACGCCGCCGCCTTCGCCCGCGACCTCGGCAAGGAGCCGGTGGCAGCCGGCGACCGCGCCGGGTTCGTGGTGAACGGCCTGCTGTTCGCGTACCTGAACCAGGCCGCCGCGATGTACGAGTCCAAGTACGCCTCGCGGGAGGACATCGACGCCGCGATGCGGCTCGGCTGCGGCCTGCCGATGGGCCCGCTGGCGCTGCTCGACCTGATCGGCGTCGACACCGCGCGCACCGTCCTGGAGGCGATGTACGAGCAGTCGCGGGACCGCCTGCACGCCCCCGCCCCGATCCTCGGCCAGCTGGTCTCGGCCGGGCTGCTGGGCCGCAAGTCCGGTCGCGGCTTCTACACCTACGAGGCGCCGGGCTCGTCCAGGGCCGTGGACGCGGCGACCGGTCCGGCCGTGCCGAAGGTGCCGGGCCGCGAGGTCCGCGCCGTCGGCGTCTGCGGCTCGGGCACCATGGCGACCGGCATCGCCGAGGTGTTCGCCAAGGCCGGGCACCCGGTGCTGCTGGCCGCCCGCAGCCAGGAGAAGGCCGACCGCGCGAAGGCGCAGCTGGCCCGGTCCCTGGAGCGCTCGGTCGCCAAGGGCCGGATGTCCGCCGAGCAGCGGGACGCCGCGCTGGCGCTGGTCACCCCGGTCGGCCAGTACGCCGAGCTGGCCGACGTCGACCTCGTTGTCGAGGCGGTGGCCGAGGACCTGGGGATCAAGCGCGAGCTGTTCGCCACCCTGGACAAGATCGTCAAGCCGGGCGCGGTGCTCGCCACCACCACCTCCTCGCTGCCGGTGATCAGCTGCGCGACCGCCACCTCGCGGCCGCAGGACGTGATCGGCATGCACTTCTTCAACCCGGCCCCGGCCATGAAGCTGGTCGAGGTGGTCTCCACCGTGCTGACCGCGCCGGACGTCACCGCGACCGTGCTGGAGCTGACCGCCAAGGTCCGCAAGCACCCGGTGGAGTGCGGCGACCGGGCCGGCTTCATCGTCAACGCGCTGCTCTTCCCCTACCTGAACGACGCGGTGCGGATGCTGCAGGAGCACTACGCCACGGTGGACGACATCGACACCGCGATGAAGCTCGGCTGCGGCTACCCGATGGGCCCGTTCGAGCTGCTGGACGTGGTCGGCCTGGACGTCTCGCTGACCATCGAGCAGGTGCTGCACCAGGAGTTCCGCGAGCCCGGCCTGGCCGCCGCGCCGCTGCTGGAGCACCTGGTCGCGGCGGGCTGCCTGGGCCGCAAGACCGGCCGCGGCTTCCGCGACCACGCGCGCCGGTGACCACGCCGCAGCCCGGGGGCGGCGGCCCGTACCAGGCCGGACCGCCCTCCGGGACCCCTCCGTACGGCGGCGCGGCCCACGGCAACGGCGCGCCGCCGCGCGGGGCCGCGCCCGCCGCGCGCCCCGGCTGGAGCCCCGGGGCGGTGTCCTCGCGCTGGCCCCGGCCGGCCGTGAGCGCCCCGGTCGCACCGGTGCGCCGGGGAAGGCCCGCAGCCGCACCCCCGGGGCCGTGTAGCGTTCCGGACATGGATCGGGTTCAGTCAGCCTCCCCGCAGCGCCCCGCCGGTTCGCACGGCACCGAGCGGACCGCCCCCTCGACCGGGGGCACCGGGCCGGAGGGCGGGCCCGGCAGCCGCCGGGCGGCGGCGCAGCGACAGCAGATGCGCCAGGACCTGGCCACGGCCGCGATGGAGCTGTTCGCCTCGCAGGGCTACGAGGAGACCACGGTCGACCAGATCGCGGCCGCCGCCGGCGTGGCCCGGCGCACCTTCTTCCGGTACTTCCGGTCGAAGGAGGAAGCGATCTTCCCGGACCACGACGACACCCTCGTCCGGGTGGCCGACCTGCTGGCCAGCGCCGAGCCGGAGGAGCACCCGCTGGACGTGGTCTGCCGCGGCATCAAGGAGGTGCTGCGGATGTACGCCTCCACCCCGGGGGTGTCGGTCGCGCGGTACCAGCTGATCCGCCAGGTCCCGGCGCTGCGCGAGCGGGAGATCGCCGTGGTGGCGCGCTACGAGCGGCTGTTCACCCGGTACCTGCTGGGCCGGTTCGACACCGGCGAGTCCATCCCGTCCGGCTGGCAGCGCGGCGGCGAGGACGACTCGATGCTGGCCGAGGTGTCGGCGGCGGCGGTCGTCGCGGCGCACAACCACGTGCTGCGGCGCTGGCTGCGGGCCGGCGGGCGGGGGGACGTGGAGGCACAGCTGGACCACTCCTTCGAGGTGATCCGGCGGACCTTCTGGGCCGCCAGCGCCCCGGGTGCCAGACGTCGGGGATCCGTGGTGGCACCCGGTGCCAGTGGGGCCCCCGGTGACACCGTGGCCGAGAGCGCACTGAGTGCCAGTCCCGGAGGTGAGGTGCTCATCACAGTCGCCCGGACGGACGCCCCGCTGGACGTCGTGGTGGACAGCATCCGGGCCGCACTGAGCGGCGCCCGGGAGTCATAGGCCCAGCATTTACGCAGGTCAGAGCGATATCAAAGGCCCGCGCCGATTCGTCGGCGCGGGCCTTTCGGCTGTCCGCGCAACGCGCGTCACGCGCCGTTTCCGCCCTTTTCGGCCGGTCGGAATTCCTGACACCCGGTGTCTTTACGAGTGGCACAGGGTGCCACTACCTTGTTACTCACCAGTCGCGGCGCCGCGGCTCCCCACCTCGGCGCGCCGTCGTCCGGTGTTCCCACACCCCGGGAGCAGTGCCAGCACGGCCCGGTCCACGCCGGGCGCCCAGCCTGACCCGACCACCACCCATCTCAGCGAAGCCGGTGTCCGCTCCCGGCTCCCCCAGACGCCCTGTGACCCTCACACAGGTACGCCTTCGGAGGCAGCCATGCAGGAAATCCTCGACGCGATCCTCAGCACCGACAGCACGTCGGCGGACTTCGCGGCGATCAAGCTCCCCGAGTCCTACCGGGCGGTCACGCTCCACAAGGACGAGGAGCAGATGTTCGCGGGCCTCGACAGCCGCGACAAGGACCCCCGCAAGTCCCTTCACCTCGACGAGGTCGCGCTGCCCGAACTGGGCCCCGGCGAGGCCCTGGTGGCCGTCATGGCCAGCTCGGTGAACTACAACACCGTGTGGAGCTCGATCTTCGAGCCGGTCTCCACCTTCGGCTTCCTGGAGCGCTACGGCCGGCTGTCGCCGCTCACCAAGCGCCACGACCTGCCGTACCACGTCCTCGGTTCCGACCTCGCGGGCGTCGTGCTGCGCACCGGTGCCGGCGTCAACTCCTGGAAGCCGGGCGACGAGGTCGTCGCGCACTGCCTCTCGGTCGAGCTGGAGTCCCCGGACGGCCACAACGACACGATGATGGACCCGGAGCAGCGCATCTGGGGTTTCGAGACCAACTTCGGCGGCCTGGCCCAGATCGCCCTGGTGAAGACCAACCAGCTGCTGCCCAAGCCGAAGCACCTCACCTGGGAGGAGGCCGCCTCCCCCGGCCTGGTCAACTCCACCGCGTACCGCCAGCTGGTCTCGCGCAACGGCGCCGGCATGAAGCAGGGCGACAACGTGCTTATCTGGGGCGCCAGCGGCGGCCTCGGCTCGTACGCCACCCAGTACGCGCTGGCCGGCGGCGCCACCCCGATCTGCGTGGTCTCCAGCGACGCCAAGGCCGAGATCTGCCGCGCCATGGGCGCCGAGGCGATCATCGACCGCTCCGCCGAGGGCTACCGGTTCTGGAAGGACGAGAACAACCAGGACCCGCGCGAGTGGAAGCGCCTGGGCTCCAAGATCCGCGAGTTCACCGGCGGCGAGGACGTGGACATCGTCTTCGAGCACCCGGGCCGCGAGACCTTCGGCGCCTCGGTGTACGTCACCCGCAAGGGCGGCACCATCGTCACCTGCGCCTCCACCTCGGGCTACATGCACCAGTACGACAACCGCTACCTGTGGATGTCGCTCAAGCGCATCGTCGGCTCGCACTTCGCGAACTACCGCGAGGCCTTCGAGGCCAACCGCCTGGTCGCCAAGGGCAAGATCCACCCCACCCTGTCCAAGGTCTACTCCCTGGAGGAGACCGGCCAGGCCGCCCTCGACGTGCACCACAACAAGCACCAGGGCAAGGTCGGCGTCCTCTGCCTGGCCCCCGAGGAGGGCCTCGGCGTGCGCGACCAGGAGTTCCGCGCCACGCACGTCGACGCCATCAACCGCTTCCGAAACGTGTGAGACGGACCCGATGACCGAGCCCCAGAAGCGCGACCGGCCCTGGCTGATGCGCACCTACGCCGGCCACTCCACCGCGAGCGACTCCAACGCGCTCTACCGGCGGAACCTGGCGAAGGGCCAGACCGGCCTGTCCGTCGCCTTCGACCTGCCGACCCAGACCGGCTACGACTCCGACCACATCCTCGCCCGCGGCGAGGTGGGCCGGGTCGGCGTCCCGGTCGGGCACGTCGGCGACATGCGCACCCTGTTCGACGGCATCCCGCTCGAACAGACCAACACCTCCATGACGATCAACGCCACCGCGATGTGGCTGCTGGCGCTCTACCAGGTGGTCGCCGAGGAGCAGGGCGCCGACATCGCCAAGCTCACCGGCACCACCCAGAACGACATCGTCAAGGAGTACCTGTCGCGCGGGACGCACGTCTTCCCGCCCGGCCCGTCGGTGCGGCTGATCACCGACATGATCGCCTACACGGTCGGCAACATCCCCAAGTGGAACCCGATCAACATCTGCAGCTACCACCTGCAGGAGGCCGGGGCCACGCCCGTCCAGGAGATCGCGTACGCGATGTGCACCGCCATCTCGGTGCTCGACGCCGTCCGCGACTCCGGCCAGGTGCCCGCCGAGCGGATGGGCGACGTGGTCGCCCGGATCTCCTTCTTCGTGAACGCCGGCGTGCGCTTCGTCGAGGAGATGTGCAAGATGCGCGCCTTCGCCCAGCTCTGGGAGAAGGTCACCCTGGAGCGCTACGGCGTGACGGACCCCAAGCAGCGCCGCTTCCGCTACGGCGTCCAGGTCAACTCCCTCGGCCTGACCGAGGCCCAGCCGGAGAACAACGTCCAGCGGATCGTCCTGGAGATGCTGGCCGTCACCCTCTCCAAGGACGCCCGCGCCCGGGCCGTCCAGCTGCCCGCCTGGAACGAGGCGCTCGGCCTGCCCCGCCCGTGGGACCAGCAGTGGTCGCTGCGGATCCAGCAGGTGCTGGCGTACGAGTCGGACCTGCTGGAGTACGGCGACATCTTCAACGGCTCCGAGGTGATCGAGACCAAGACCGCCGCGCTGCTGGCCGGCGCGGAGGCGGAGATCGCCAAGGTGCTGGAGATGGGCGGGGTGATCCCGGCCGTCGAGTCCGGCTACCTGAAGTCCAACCTGGTCGCCTCGCACGCGGCCCGCCGGGCCCGGATCGAGTCCGGCGAGGACAAGATCGTCGGGGTCAACTGCTTCGACACCACCGAGCCGAGCCCGCTCACCGCCGACCTCGACACCGCGATCATGGTGGTCGACCCGGCCTCCGAGCGGTCCGTGCTCGCCGCCCTGGAGGCCTGGCGGGGACAGCGCGACGAGGCCGCCGCCCGGGCGGCGCTGGCCGAGCTCAAGGCCGTCGCCGCCACCGAGGCCAACCTGATGCCGGCCACGCTCGCCTGCGCCCGGGCCGGCGTCACCACCGGCGAGTGGTCCTTCGCCCTGCGCGAGGTCTTCGGCGAGTACCGCGCCCCCACCGGCGTCGGCGGCGCGCCCGTCGCGGTCGCCGCCGAGCCCGGCGGGGAGCTGGAGCAGGTCCGTGCCGCGGTCGCCGCGACCGCCGAGGAGCTGGGCGCCGGCAAGCTGCGCCTGCTGGTCGGCAAGCCCGGACTGGACGGGCACTCCAACGGTGCCGAGCAGATCGCCGTCCGGGCCCGCGACGCGGGGTTCGAGGTGGTCTACCAGGGCATCCGGCTGACGCCGGAGCAGATCGTCTCCGCCGCCGTCGCGGAGGACGTCCACTGCGTGGGTCTGTCGATCCTCTCCGGCGCGCACTGCGAGCTGGTTCCCGACGTCCTGAAGCGCCTGGACCGCGCCGGGGTGCAGGATGTCCCGGTGATCGTGGGTGGCATCATCCCGGCAGCGGACGGCGAGGCCCTCAAGGCCGCCGGCGTCGCCGCCGTGTTCACCCCGAAGGACTTCGGCATCACGACCATCATCGGCCGGATCGTGGACGAGATCCGGCTGGCCAACAAGCTCCAGCCGTGGACGCCCGCACCGACCCCGGCCACGAACTGACCAGCTGACCAGCTGACCACTGGGAAGGAACGAACCACCCTCATGACCAACGTCAACCGCCTGCGCCCGCGCCGCTCCTGCCTCGCCGTACCGGGCAGCAACCCGCGCTTCCTGGAGAAGGCCCAGGGCCTCCCGGCCGACCAGGTCTTCCTCGACCTGGAGGACGCCTGCGCTCCCCTGGTCAAGGAGAGCGCCCGCCACAACATCGTCGACGCGCTGAACAACGGCGACTGGGGCAACAAGACCAAGGTCGTCCGGGTCAACGACTGGACCACCCACTGGACCTACCGCGACGTGATCACCGTGGTCGAGGGCGCCGGCCCCAACCTCGACTGCATCATGCTGCCGAAGGTCCAGGACGCGGAGCAGGTGAGGGCGCTCGACCTGCTGCTCACCCAGATCGAGAAGACCATGGGCTTCGAGGTCGGCAAGATCGGCATCGAGGCGCAGATCGAGAACGCCAAGGGCCTGATCAACGTCGACGCCATCGCCGAGGCCTCGCCCCGGCTGGAGACCATCATCTTCGGCCCCGCCGACTTCATGGCCTCCATCAACATGAAGTCCCTGGTCGTCGGCGAGCAGCCGCCCGGCTACAACGCCGACGCCTACCACTACATCCTGATGCGCATCCTGATGGCCGCCCGCGCCAACGACCTGCAGGCGATCGACGGCCCGTACCTGCAGATCCGCAACCAGGAGGGCTACCGCGAGGTCGCCGGCCGCTCCGCCGCCCTCGGCTTCGACGGCAAGTGGGTGCTCCACCCGGACCAGGTCGCCGCCGCGAACGAGATCTACTCGCCCTCGCAGGAGGACTACGACCACGCCGAGCTGATCCTCGACGCCTACGACTACTGCACCTCCGAGGCGGGCGGCGCCAAGGGCTCCGCGATGCTCGGCGACGAGATGATCGACGAGGCCAGCCGCAAGATGGCCCTGGTCATCGCCGGCAAGGGCCGGGCCGCCGGCATGGAGCGCACCACCAAGTTCGAACTGCCCGACAACGACAAGAAGGCGGAGGCCTGATCCCATGCAGTTCGGACGCACCTACGAGGAGTTCGAGGTCGGCGCGGTCTACAAGCACTGGCCCGGCAAGACGGTCACCGAGTACGACGACCACCTCTTCTGCCTCCTCACCATGAACCACCACCCGCTCCACATGGACACCAACTATGCGGAGAAGACGACGGACTTCGGCAAGAACGTCGTGGTGGGCAACTACATCTACTCGCTGCTGCTCGGCATGTCCGTCCCGGACGTCTCCGGCAAGGCGATCGCCAACCTGGAGATCGAGTCGCTGCGCCACGTCGCACCGACCTTCCACGGCGACACCATCTACGGCGAGACCACCGTGCTCGACAAGTGGCCGTCCAAGTCCAAGGACGACCGCGGCATCGTCTACGTCGAGACCAAGGGGTACAAGCAGGACGGCACGGTCGTCTGCATCTTCCGCCGCAAGGTGATGGTGCCGACCGAGACGTACACCAAGGCGCGCGGCGGCGAGCAGCCCGGCCGCCCCACCCCGCTCTCCTGAACTCCTCCCCCCTCTCCTTCCGAGGAGACCGTGGAGACCCCGGAGGGGCAGGCCGCCGTCATCGGCCGACCCCCACCCGGTAACGGGGGCCCTGCTGCCGCAGCCACGCCGGCAGGGCCCCCGCAATCCCCCCCCCGCCTTCTTCAGACAATTTCGGAGCCGCACGATGGGACGCCTCGCACAGACCGACGGCCTCACCGAGATCCAGCGGGACATCCTCGCCACCGTGCGGGATTTCGTCGACAAGGAGATCATTCCGGTCGCGACCGAGCTGGAGCACAAGGACGAGTACCCGACCGCCATCGTCGAGGGCATGAAGCAGCTCGGCCTCTTCGGGCTCACCATCCCCGAGGAGTACGGCGGCCTCGGCGAGTCGCTGCTCACCTACGCCCTGGTGGTCGAGGAGATCGCCCGCGGCTGGATGTCGGTCTCCGGCATCGTCAACACCCACTTCATCGTGGCGCACATGATCAACGCCCACGGCACCCAGGAGCAGAAGGACTACTTCCTGCCGAAGATGGCCGCCGGCGAAATCCGCGGCGCCTTCTCGATGTCCGAGCCCGGCCTCGGCTCCGACGTTTCGGCCATCTCCACCAAGGGCGTCAAGGACGGCGACTTCTACGTCCTCAACGGCCAGAAGATGTGGCTCACCAACGGCGGCACCTCCACCCTCGTCGCGGTCCTCTGCAAGACCGACGAGGGCGGCAACACGCCGTACAAGAACATGACCACCTTCCTGATCGAGAAGGAGGCGGGTTTCGGCCCGAACCCCAAGGTTCCCGGCCTGACCGTGCCCGGCAAGATCGAGAAGATGGGCTACAAGGGCGTCGACACCACCGAGCTGGTGCTGCAGGACGTCCGGATCCCGGCCGACCGCATCCTCGGCGGCGTCCCGGGGCGCGGCTTCTACCAGATGATGGACGGCGTCGAGGTCGGCCGCGTCAACGTCGCCGCCCGCGGCTGCGGCGTCGCCCGCCGCGCCTTCGAGCTGGGCATCTCCTACGCCCAGCAGCGCTCCACCTTCGGCAAGAAGATCGCCGAGCACCAGGCCATCCAGTTCAAGCTCGCCGAGATGGCCACCAAGGTCGAGGCCGCCCACCAGATGATGGTCATGGCCGCCCGCAAGAAGGACAGCGGCGAGCGCAACGACCTCGAAGCCGGCATGGCCAAGTACCTCGCCTCCGAGTACTGCAAGGAGGTCGTCGAGGACGCCTTCCGCATCCACGGCGGCTACGGCTTCTCCAAGGAGTACGAGATCGAGCGCCTCTACCGCGAGGCCCCGATGTTGCTCATCGGTGAAGGTACTGCGGAGATCCAGAAGATGATCGTCGGACGCCGGCTCCTGGAGGAGTACCGGATCGCCGAGTGATCCCCGGGCCGTCCGGCGACCGACCGCGTCGCCGGGCGGCCCTCTCGAACCGCCGGTCGACGGGCGTGCGGGCCCGTCCCGGCGGAGCGCCGTGCCCCGTCACGGGCCCGGCCTGGTCCGCCAGGGTCCGGCACGGCCCTCCGGAAGCGGCCGTAGGGCGTACAGCTGCGACAACGCGCCCTGCGGCCGCTTCCGCACACCTTCTTCCGGCCGCCGCACCCGTTTCCCCGCCGTGGTTCGATCGGGGCACCCGCTGAGACAAGTCTCACCAGCCGCGTCCGGTCCCTTGGGAACCGGACCGGGGCGAGCTACGGTCGTAGAGGTGGGACGCGCACACGCGCTCCCGCCGGACACATGAACGAGCAGGCGGGTTGCCCACCCACCGTGTGCTCCCGATAGCATCCACCGGGACAGCAAGCCGTCCCTCTATTACCGATTCCGCGGTGGCCCCCGTCCAGCGGCCATGATCCCCCGCGACAAAGGTCTTCGATGCCCATCAGCCCGTCCCCTCACACCTCCGTCCCGGACCGCGATGCCCTCGCAGCCCCGACGTCCGGTCGGCGACCCCGCGTGACCATCGCGCGCGGAGCCACCCCCTGGTTCGTCCCCACCCTCGCCACGGCCGCCGTGACCACCGCCCTCACCCGGCGCAGCGGCAAGTGGGCCCTGGCGGCGGTACCCGCCTGCGCGCTCAGCGCGGGCATGCTGTGGTTCTTCCGCGACCCCGAGCGTGAGGTCGGCACGGGCAGAGTGATCTCCCCCGCCGACGGCGTGGTGCAGAGCATCGACGCCTGGCCGGACGGCCGCACCCGGGTCGCGATCTTCATGAGCCCGCTCAACGTCCACGTCAACCGCGCGCCCCTGCCGGGCACGGTGACGTCGGTCGAGCACGTCGCGGGCGGCTTCGTCCCCGCGTTCAACAAGGACAGCGACCAGAACGAGCGGGTCGTCTGGCACTTCGACACCGAGCTCGGCGACATCGAGATGGTCCAGATCGCGGGGGCCGTGGCCCGCCGCATCGTGCCGTACGTGGCCGCCGGAACCAAGGTCGAGCAGGGCGACCGGATCGGTCTGATCCGGTTCGGGTCCCGGGTCGACACCTACCTGCCGGCCGGCGTCGAGGTCGGCGTCGAGGTCGGCCAGAAGACCACAGCCGGGGTGACGCGCCTTGACCGTGACTGATCCTGAGACAATCGTCGGCCTGGACGACGAGGAGACGTCCCTGCGCCGCCGCCGCTGGGCGCGCGACCGCGAGCTGCGTGCTCCGCGTTCTCCCCAGCACCTGTCCACCGCCGACTTCCTGACCCTGGGGAACGCCGTCTGCGGCTTCCTGGCGATCTACTCGATCACCACCGGGGTCCTCGTCCCGCACATCACCAACCCGGACGCCGCTCCGGACCGGCACAGCGCCGCCACGGCGGTCACGCTGCTGCTGATCGGCTCGATGTGCGACCTCTTCGACGGCCTGGTGGCGCGCAAGCTGCGCTCCTCCGCCCTCGGAGCGGAACTGGACAACCTGGCGGACCTGATCAGCTTCGGCATCGCGCCGGCCTACTTCGTCGCGGTCTGGGGCATGGTCTCCCAGGGCTCCAACAGCAAGCTCTCGGCGCTCATCGCGATCACCGTGCTGCTCGCGGTCGTGCTGCGGCTGGCCCGCTTCTCGGCCGTCAAGATGCGGCCCGGGGTGTTCCAGGGCATGCCCTGCCCGATGGGCGCGATGACGGTCATCGCCATCGTGCTGCTCGACCCGCCGTTCCTGCCCGGTCTGCTCGCCATCTTCGGCGCCGCGTACCTGATGGTCAGCCGGATCGAGTACCCGAAGCCGCAGGGGCTGCTCGCCACCGCCACGCTCTGCTGGATCGTGGTCTCCATCGGCTGCCTGGCCGCCTGGGCCACCGGCCTGCCCGGCGGCGACGCGCTGATGCACGTCGGCGCGTTCGCCCAGATCACGCTCGCCGCGATGGCGCCGCTACTGGTCATCCGCCGCAAGGTGGGGCAGAAGGTCGGCGACGTCCGCGCCCGGCGGGCGGAGTCGCGGCTCGGCTGAGGCCGCTCGACCGTCGCATGCGGAAGGGCCCGGAACCGATCGGTTCCGGGCCCTTCCGCATGCCTTCCGCATGTTCTGCGGTCCGCCGGCTCCGCGTACCCGCGGGGCTGGGCTCCGCGGGATCACGCGCCGCCGGTGTGGACGCTGAAGGCCGAGCGGCGGGCCGCCCGCGCCACGCCCGGGTCCGGGTGCACGCCCGAGACCGCCGTCAGCACCGAGGCCGCCCGCGGGTGCCCGGACTGCCGCGCCCGCGCGAACAGCCGCACCGGGTCCCCCGCCGAGGCGCCCTCGACGTGGCCCACCAGCAGCTCCGTCTCGCCGTGGTCGAGCACTGCGGCCGCCGTGTCCACCCAGAGCCAGGCCGCGTCGTCGGCGCCCAGCACGTCCGCCGGGGAGACCCCCTCGTCCGCGCGCTCCGCCAGCCACAGCAGCGCGTACGGGCGCAGCACCGGCTCGTCCACCGCCGCCCGCACGGCCTGCTCGGCCGGCCCGCCGGCCACCCGCAGCGCCTCGAAGGCCAGCCCGCGCACCAGCGCGTCGTCGCCCTGCGCCGCGTCCAGCAGCTCGGCCACCGCGCGGTCCGCCGGACGGGCCGCGACCCAGGCGCGGTACTCGGCGCGGGCCGGGCCCGGCGAGTAGTCCGCGCAGGCGTTCAGCAGCTCGAAGGCGCTCTGCTCGATGTGCCCGGCCGCCGTCTGCGCGACCGTGCAGATCTCCTCCAGCTTCGCCCGCACCGCCCAGTGGCCGAGCGGCGACAGCTCGGCCGCATCGTTCCTGCGGGTGAGCGCGCCGACGGCCGCCAGGCCGTCCAGCATCCAGTCCAGGACCGCGGCCACGTCCGAGGGCGCGGCCGGGGTGTCGATCTGCGGCTCCCGGCAGGTGCCGCGGACCGCGGACACCGCGGAGGCCGCGTGCGGCACCGGCGACAGGCCGGGACCGCCGGGACCGCCGCCGACCCGGCGCTCGTCCAGGCCGCGCCGCAGCAGCTCCAGCAGCTCGCTCTCGGGCACCGGGCCGTCCACCAGGTGCAGGAAGGACAGCAGCTGCGGAGCCTGGTCCACGGCCTGCCCGGCCAGCACGGCGAACACCCCGCGCAGCGCGGCGGGCGGCACCGGGGCGAGCAGGGTCCAGGCGTCGAACAGTGCCGACCAGCCGCGCACCACGGCCTCGTCGTCGTGCTCCCAGGCGTGCAGGCGCCAGCCGGGGCCGGCTCCCGCGTCCCGGGCCTCCACCAGGCCCACCAGGAGCGCCTGCCCCCAGGCCTTGGCGGCGGCGCCGACCGTCATGGCCAGCGCCCGGCCGGCCGCACGGGCGTCCTCCGGGAGCAGCTCGCCGCGCTTGTCGACCTCCTCCAGCTCCCCGGCCCAGCGGGCGATCCGGACGGCGTCCACCAGCATCCGGCGGGCCAGCGGCGCCAGCTCGGCCGGTGCGGGGAAGCCCTCCGGCACGGGAACCCGGCCCCGACCGGGCGCCGGCGCGGGCCCTCGTCGCCGGGGTACGCCGTTGCGGGGTACACCCGCCCCGCTCGGCCTGCCGCCGGCTGGCCGGTGGGCCGTACCGGGGAGACGGGTCACCGTCGCACCGGTACCGATCGGAGGCGGGAGCGGGGCATCACGGTCGCGCGGGTTCCGAGACGTCACGTCGAGCAGTCTTCCCCTTGTACCGGCCTTCTGTCACATCCGGTTGTCCGTACGACCGGACGACCGGCGGCGGCACCTCCGCAAGATCGGGCAACAGAGGCAAACCGCCTGGCCGGAAACGTGTGGCCTGCTCATGCCAGGTGAGCCGGGGCGGTTGCTGCGGCCGTTCGAACGGTCACGGAGTGTGAGGTCGGGGGTGATCAACAGGGGCCAGGATGTGCCCCCGGCTGCGCGGCGATCGCGGCGATCGACGACGGGGCCCTCGACGCCCGGCGGAGCTGTCCAGCCCGAATCCGGACGGATGGCCGGCGGATCGGGCCGATCTCGGCGCGCGGGAAGTCGACGGGTCCGACTTCCCGCGTCACCCGGCCCGGCGCCGCGCGCCCCGTGCCCGGCGCCCGGCCCGCAGCCCCACGGCTGCCGGCCGCGCGGGCGCCGGCCCCCGGGTCAGAGGAGCGGGGTGAGCCAGCGGCGGAGGAGCTCGGTGTAGTGGTCGGGCGCGCTGTTCCACAGGGCGGCGTGGTCGGCGCCGGGAAAGGCCTGGAGGTTGACCACGTCGGGGCGGGCGGCGGCGAGGCGTTCGGCGCTGCGGAACGGGGAGACCCGGTCGTCCGGGCTGTGCAGGAGCAGCGTCGGGACGCGCAGGTCGGCGCCCTCGGCGATGCGGGAGAAGTCGGCGAGGTCGACCCCGGTGCGGCCCCGCGCGGCGAGGACGCCGAGTTCGGCGGCGGCGCCGCGGAAGCCGAGCCGTTCGGCGTCGCGGCGGGCGGAGCCCGGCAGGTCGAGGACCGGCGAGTCGAGGATCAGGCCGCTGACGGCGTGGGCCCAGGTCGAGCGGGCCGCGGTCTGCAGGACCACCGTGGCGCCGACCGACCAGCCGTAGAGGATCACCCGGCTCGCGCCGTTGTCGAGCGCCAGCCGTACCGCCGCCTCGACGTCCCGCCACTCGGTCTCGCCGAAGTGGCTGTAACCGTCCGGGGAGGCCGGGGCTCCCTCGTCGCCGCGGTAGGTGACGGCGAGGACGGGCAGGCCGAAGCGGTCGAGGACGGGCAGCACCGGGAGGGTCTGCTGGCGGTCGGCCTCCGGGCCGTGGACGAGGATCACCCAGGTGCCGCGCTTGCCGTCGAGGTGCCAGGCGGGGAGCGCGCCGAGTTCCCCGTAGACGGAGGTGTCGGTGTAGGCGAGGCCGAGTGCCCGGGTGGGGTCGCCGAGGTGGACGCGGGGGGTGAAGCGGACCTCGGTGCCGGGGGTGAGCGTGCCCTGGTCGGCGCGGACCAGCCGACGGGTGACGCCCTGCTCGTCGCTGTGCAGGACGTCCTCCACGACGGCGTGGCCGTTGTCGCCCCACTCGACCGCCCAGCGGCCGGGGTGCAGGCTCTCCGGGCTGCGGGTGAAGGTGACCCGCCCGGCGCCGACGCTCCGGACCACGACCGGCCCGGACTCCCGGACGGCGGTGACCGGACGGACCGTCCGCTCGGAAGCCCGACGGCCGATCACCAGGACGACGGCCCCGGTTCCGACGGCGGCGGCCGCCACGACGGCAGCGGTTCCCCAGCGCATATCGTTCCCCGCTCTGTTGGTCTCGGACCGGACGGTGTTCGTGCACCAGTCCACCGGCGCACCGCCCGCGCGGCCACCGGGCTGACCCGTCCGGGGCACGGCCTCCGGGTCCGCAGCCGCCGTCGGAGGGCCGGCCGCCTCCCCCTTGTTACGCGGTCGGCCCGGTGGTGCCCGCGGTGTCGAGGAGGTGCCAGAAGCGGGGGGTGAGGGATCCGGCGGCCGGGGGCGGTGCGGTGCGGGTGGTGGCGCCCCAGTGGGTGGGGACGTGGTGCTCCTGGTGAAGGGCGGCGAGGGCGTCGGCGAGGGTGTCGGCGGGGGCGGGGACGATGCGGGCGAGGGCGCGGAGGTGGGGCTGCCAGCGGCCGGTGACGCACTGGCGGAGGAGGTGGTCGAGCGCCTCCCCGCGGCCGGTGGCCTCGACGAGTGAGGGCAGGCCGAGGCCGAGGACGTCGGCGAGGGCGCGGGTCTGTTCCTCGTCGCCCTCCCAGCGGTCGGTCAGTTCGGCCTGCCGGTAGGAGTCGAGGGTGGTGCCGGTGCGCTCGGCGACGGCCGCCTGGCCGAGCTCACGGGCGACGCGGTGGTCGCGCAACCGGACCGGGCGGGTGTCCATCAGCTGGACGGCGGGGCACCAGAGGGCGCGGGCGAGGGCGATGAACTCCGGTTCGCCGGGGCGCAGCTCGCCGCTCTCCCAGGCGAGGACGTGGGCGGGCAGCAGCCGTACGCCGTGCGCGGCCAGGCCCTCGGCGACCTGTTCGGGGGTGAGGCCGAGGGCGGCCCGGTGGGCGCGGGCGGCTGCGGGCGAGAACGGCACCGGGGGCGGGGCGGCGGGGGGCTTTCTGCGACGCATGCCACCGAACGCTAGGCGCGGACCACGGCGCGGCCCCAGCGACCGAACCCACGAAGCGGCCGACCCGGGGGCGGTGCCGCGCTGGGCGATCCCACAGCTCATCGGCCGCCGTCCCGTGTGACCAACCCCTCCGTGACCTCGGTTGACTCCCGGTTCGGCCGCGTGATGGGATCCTGGGGCCAATCGGAGGCATGGAGAGGAAGCCGGTGCGAGTCCGGCGCGGTCCCGCCACTGTCACCGGGGAGCACGCTCGGAAATCTCGCCACGGCGGGCCGTCAGAAGCCGCTGGAAGGCACCGGGAGTGCGTCCGACCCGGAAGCCAGGAGACTCTCGCCCCCGCTACGTCGATCCAGGGCGCGGACCCTGAGTGAGGACACGCACGCGATGCAGGCTGCCCCGCCCGGCCGGACTCCGAGCTGCCTTCCGCCGAGCCGCCTCCCGATGAGCCGCCTTCCGCTGGGCTCCCCCTCCGTGAGCTGTCCCTCCGTGAGCCGCCGTCCGGCGTGCGGCCGGTGACCGTCCGTCCTGCGGCCGGCCGCCGCTGGGGCCGCGCCGCCGCGTTCGCGGTGGGTGCCGTCGTGGGCTACGCCGCCGACGCCCGCTTCGCCGACCCGCGCCGGGGCCACCCGGTGGCCGTCTTCGGCAGCGCCGCCACCCGCCTGGAGCGGCGGCTGTGGCGCGACGACCGGGCGGCCGGGGCCGGGTACACGGCGCTGTGCGTGGGTACGGTCGCGGCGGGCGCGCTGGCCCTGGACCGTACCGTCGGCCGGCGACCGCTGGGCCGGGCCGCGCTCGCGGCGGCCGCGACCTGGACCGTGCTCGGCGGCACCTCGCTGACCCGGGAGGCCCGCGCCATCGGCCGCTCGCTGCAGCAGGGCGACCTGCGGGCCGCGCGGGAGCGGCTGCCGCACCTGTGCGGGCGCGACCCGAGCGCGCTGGACGAGCAGCAGATCGCCCGCGCGGTGGTCGAGTCGGTGGCCGAGAACACCGCCGACGCCGTGGTGAACGCCCTGGCCTGGGGCGCCCTGGCCGGCACGCCCGGGCTGCTGGCCTTCCGCGCGGTGAACACCCTGGACGCCATGGTGGGCCACCGCTCGCCGCGCCACGCCCGGTTCGGCTGGGCCTCGGCCCGGCTGGACGACGTGGCGGGCTGGCCCGGCGCCCGGCTGACGGCCCTGCTGACGGTGGCCGCCGCCCCGCAGCCGCGGACGGCCTGGCGGGTCTGGCGGCGCGACGGCTCCTCGCACCCGAGCCCGAACGCCGGCCAGGCGGAGTCGGCGTTCGCCGGCGCGGTGGGCGTGCGGCTGGGCGGGACCCTGCAGTACGGCGAGCGCGTCGAGCACCGGCCAGTACTGGGCGGGGAGCTGCGGCCGGTCACGGTCGACGACATCGAACGGGCCTGCACGCTCTCCCGGCGGGTGGGCGCGCTGGCGCTGGGTACGACGGTCGCGGGGCACGTCCTGCTGCGCGCGCTCCGTGGGAAGAGGGGAAGGGCATGACGAACGCGCTGCTGGTCGCCGGGACGACCTCGGACGCGGGCAAGAGCGTGGTCACCGCCGGCATCTGCCGCTGGCTGGCCCGCCAGGGCGTGCGGGTCGCGCCGTTCAAGGCACAGAACATGTCGTTGAACTCCTTCGTCACCGCCGACGGCGCCGAGATCGGACGCGCCCAGGCGATGCAGGCGCAGGCCGCCCGGGTGGAGCCGGAGGCGGCGATGAACCCGGTGCTGCTGAAGCCCGGCGCGGACGGTCGCAGCCAGGTGGTACTGCTGGGCAGGCCGGTCGCCGAGGTGGGCGCGCTGGACTACCGCGAGCGCAAGCCCGTCCTGCTGGAACGCGCCCTGGAGTGCCTGGCCGATCTGCGCAGCCGCTACGAGGTGGTCGTCTGCGAGGGCGCCGGATCGCCCGCCGAGATCAACCTGCGTGACCGCGACATCGCCAACATGGGCCTGGCCACGGCCGCCGGGCTGCCGGTGGTGGTGGTCGGGGACATCGACCGGGGCGGTGTGTTCGCGGCGATGTACGGCACGCTGGCGCTGCTGTCCGCGGAGGACCAGCGGCACGTGGCGGGCTGGTTCGTCAACAAGTTCCGCGGCGACGCGCGGCTGCTCGCGCCCGGCCTGGAGATGCTGCACGGGCTGACCGGCCGTCCGGTGCTGGGCACCCTGCCGATGCTGCCCGGGCTGTGGCTGGACGCCGAGGACTCGCTGGACCTGTCGACCGTGGTGGACCGGGTCGACGGGCGCGGCCCGCTCGGGGCGGACGTGCTGCGGGTGGCCGTGGTGCGCTTCCCCCGGCTGTCCAACTTCACCGACGTGGACGCGCTGGCGCAGGAGCCCGGCGTCCTGGTGCGCTGGGCCACCAGGCCGGAGGAGCTGGCCGACGCCGACCTGGTGGTGCTGCCCGGCACCCGGGCCACCGTGGCGGACCTCGCCTGGCTGCGCGAGCGCGGCCTCGAACCGGCGCTGAAGGCGCGCGCGGCGGCCGGGCTGCCGATCCTCGGGGTCTGCGGCGGCTACCAGATGCTGGCACGCGGGATCGTCGACGAGGTGGAGTCCAAGGCGGGCGCCGTCGACGGGCTCGGCCTGCTGCCGACGCAGGTGCGGTTCGGCGTCGAGAAGGTGCTGGCGCGGCCGGTCGGCGAGGCGTACGGCCGACGGGTCGTGGGCTACGAGATCCACCACGGGGTGGTGACCGTGGAGGGGGGCGACAGGTTCATCTCCGATGACCGGGGGCAGAGCCTGGACGGCTGCCGGGCGGGCTCGGTCTGGGGCACGACCTGGCACGGCGTGCTGGAGAACGACGGCTTCCGCCGCGAACTCCTGCGCGAGGTGGCCGACCTGGCCGGGCGGGCGTTCGTGCCGGCCCCGGACACCTCGTTCGCCGAGGCCCGCGAGGCCCGGCTGGACCGGCTGGGCGACCTGATCGAGGAACACGCGGACACCGACGCGCTGTGGAAGCTGATCGAGGGCGGGGTGCCGGCGGCCGGATCGCTGCCGTTCCTGGCGCCCGGGGCACCTGGGAGTGACGCATGACTGACGTCCGCTATCCGTTCACCGCGATCGTCGGCATGGCCGACCTGCGGCTCGGGCTGCTGCTGAACGCGGTCTCCCCCGCTGTGGGCGGCGTGCTGGTGCGCGGCGAGAAGGGCACCGCGAAGTCGACCATGGTGCGCGCGCTGGCCGGCCTGCTGCCGTCCATCGCCACCGTGGAGGGCTGCCGCTTCGCCTGCGACCCGGCCGCGCCCGACCCGCAGTGCCCGGACGGGCCGCACTCCGCCGCCGTGAGCCACGAACGGCCCTCCCAGCTGGTCGAGTTGCCGGTCGGCGTGGCCGAGGACCGGATCGTCGGCTCGCTGGACCTGGAGCGCGCCCTGGCCGAGGGCGTCAAGGCGTACGAGCCCGGACTGCTCGCGCGGGCGCACCGCGGCGTGCTGTACATCGACGAGGTGAACCTGCTCCAGGACCACGTGGTGGACCTGCTGCTGGACGCCGCCGCGATGGGCCGCTCGTACGTCGAGCGCGAGGGCGTGTCGGTGCGGCACGCGGCCCGCTTCCTGCTGGTCGGCACGATGAACCCGGAGGAGGGCGAGCTGCGGCCGCAGCTGCTCGACCGGTTCGGCCTGACCGTCGAGATCGCCGCCACCCGGGACCCGGCCGAGCGCGCCGAGGTGGTCCGGCGCCGGCTCGCGTACGACGCGGACCCAGCCGGCTTCGCCGCGCGGTTCGCCGAGGAGGAGCGGGCGCTCGCCGAACGCATCACCGCGGCCCGGGAGTTGCTCCCCAAGGTCGAGCTGACCGATGTGGCGCTGCGTCAGATCACCGCGGTGTGCGCCGCGTTCGAGGTGGACGGCCTGCGTGCCGACATCGTGATGGCCCGCACGGCCGTCGCGCTCGCCGCCTGGGACGGTCGCACCGAGGTGCTGGAGGAGGACGTCCGCCAGGCCGCCCGGCTGGCGCTGCCGCACCGGCGGCGCCGCAACCCCTTCGACGCTCCGGGGCTGGACGAGGAGCAGCTGGAGCGGACGCTGGAGGAGCACTCCCAGGGCGACGACGACCCGGAGCCCGAGGGCGACGGCCCGGGCCCGGAGGGCGGCCCCGACGGCGGCGGCCCGGACGGCGGTGGGGCGCCCGAGCCGTCCGCCGACGGCGCACCGGAGGCGCCCGCGGAGGACGGACCGGACGGCGCGGAACAACAGCCGCAGCAGCCCGTCCCGACCCAGCACCCCTCCCCCGCACGGGAGTCGGCGCCGGTCGCGGCCGGGGACCCGTACCGGACCAAGCTGTTCACCGTCCGCGGCACCGGCCACGGTGCCCAGGGCCGCCGCTCCCCCGCCGAGACCAACGGCGGCCACACCATCCGCGCCCGCCGCCCGCAGGGCGCGCTGGGCCGGCTCCACCTGACCGCGACCCTGCAGGCCGCCGCGCCGCACCAGGTGGTGCGCGGGCGCAGCGGCCGGGCGCTGGTGCTGCAGAAGGACGACTTCCGCGAACAGGTGCGTCAGGGGCGGGAGTCCAACCTGGTGCTGTTCGTGGTCGACGCCTCCGGATCGATGGCCGCCCGGCAGCGGATGACGGCCGTCAAGGGCGCCGTGCTGTCCCTGCTGATGGACGCCTACCAGCGGCGCGACAAGATCGGCATGATCACCTTCCGCGGCACCGGCGCCGAGCTGGCGCTGCCGCCGACCTCCTCCGTGGAGGTCGGCGCGGCCCGGCTGGAGTCGCTGCCCACCGGCGGGCGGACCCCGCTGGCCGAGGGGCTGCTGCGGGCCCACGAGGTGCTGCGGGTCGAGCGGCTGCGCGACCCGAGCCGCCGCCCGCTGCTGGTCGTGGTGACCGACGGCCGGGCCACCGGCGGGCGCGACGCGCTCGCCCGCTCCCACCGCGCGGCCGCGCTGTTCGCGGCGCAGGGCACGGCGAGCGTGGTGCTGGACTGCGAGTCCGGCCCGGTCCGGCTGGGCCTGGCCCGCACCCTGGCCGGGCAGCTCGGCGGCACCGCCGTCAGCCTGGACGAGCTGCGCGCCGAGGGCGTGGCCTCGCTCGTCCGCGAGAACCGTCCCACGACCGTCCGCGACAACCGCGCGACCACCCTGCGAAAGGCGGCCTGACCCATGCCCAAGGGCGTCCCCGAGAGCGTCCCCGACGACGGTCTGACGACCCGTCAGCGCCGCACGCTGCCGATCACCGCCGTGCACACCGGCCCCGGCAAGGGCAAGTCCACGGCCGCGTTCGGCATGGCGCTGCGGGCCTGGAACCAGGGCTGGCCGGTCGGGGTGTTCCAGTTCGTGAAGTCCGCCAAGTGGAAGGTCGGCGAGGAGAACGCGCTGCGCGTGCTCGGCGCCTCCGGCGAGGGCGGCACCGTCGACTGGCACAAGATGGGCTCCGGCTGGTCCTGGATCCAGCGCTCCGCCGAGCAGGAGATGACCAGCGAGGAGGCGGCCAAGGAGGGCTGGGAGCAGGTCAAGCGCGACCTCGCGGCCGAGACCTACCGCTTCTACGTGCTCGACGAGTTCACCTACCCGATGCACTGGGGGTGGATCGACGCCGACGAGGTGGTGTCCGTGCTCAAGGACCGCCCGGGCAGCCAGCACGTCGTCATCACCGGCCGGTACGCCCCCGAGGCACTGACCGACTTCGCCGACCTGGTCACCGAGATGACCAAGGTGAAGCACCCCATGGACGCCGGCCGCAAGGGCCAGCGCGGCATCGAGTGGTAGATCGAGTGGACCGTTGAGCACAATCCCCCGCCTCGTCGTCGCCGCGCCCTCCTCCGGCGCCGGCAAGACCACCGTCGCCACCGGCCTGATCGCGGCGCTCGCCGCGCGCGGGCTGGCGGTGTCGCCGCACAAGGTCGGCCCGGACTACATCGACCCGGGCTACCACGCGCTCGCCGCCGGGCGCCCGGGCCGCAACCTGGACGCCTTCCTGTGCGGGCCGGAACGGATCGCGCCGCTGTTCCTGCACGGCGCGGCGGGGGCCGACGTCGCGGTCGTCGAAGGCGTCATGGGCCTGTTCGACGGGGCCTCGGGGCGCGGCGAGCTGGCGTCCACCGCGCACGTCGCCAAGCTGCTGCGGGCACCGGTGGTGCTGGTGGTGGACGGCTCCTCGCAGTCCCGCTCGGTGGCCGCGCTGGTGCACGGCTTCGCCTCCTGGGACCCGCAGGTGCGCCTGGCCGGGGTGATCCTCAACCGGGTCGCCTCCGACCGGCACGAGCACCTGCTGCGCGAGGCCCTGGAGGAGGGCTCCGGCGTGCCGGTACTGGGTGCGCTGCGCCGCTCGGCGGCGGTCGCCACGCCCTCCCGCCACCTCGGGCTGATCCCGGCGGTGGAGCGCTCGGCGGAGGCGCTGAAGGCGGTCGCCGACATGGGCGACCTGGTCGCCTCCTCCGTCGACCTGGACGCACTGCTGGAACTCGCCCGCACCGCGCCCGACTTGGACGCCGAACCGTGGGACCCGTCGACCGAGGTCACCCCGGTGGCCGGGCGGCCGCGGATCGCGGTCGCGGGCGGCGCGGCGTTCTCCTTCTCGTACGCGGAGAACGCCGAACTGCTCGGCGCGGCAGGGGCGGAGGTCGTCCCGTTCGACCCGCTGAACGCCACCGCGCTGCCGGCCGGGACGGCCGGGCTGGTCATCGGCGGCGGCTTCCCGGAGCTGTACGTAAGGGAGTTGAGCGGGAACGCCGCGCTGCGCTCGGCCATCGCCGCGTTCGCCGCCTCGGGCGGGCCGATCGCCGCCGAGTGCGCCGGACTGCTGTACCTGGGGCGGGAGTTGGACGGCCTGCCGATGTGCGGCGTGCTGGATGCCGGCGCCCGGATGACCGAACGCCTCACCCTCGGCTACCGGGAGGCCGTCGCGCTGCACGACTCGCCGCTCGCGCCGGTCGGCACCCGGCTGCGCGGGCACGAGTTCCACCGGACGGTGTGCGAACCGGGCGCGGGCGAACACCCCGCCTGGGGCTGGCACTTGCCGACCGGGCCGCGCACGGAGGGCTTCGCCGGGAGCAATGTGCACGCCTCCTACCTGCACCTGCACTGGGCGGGGGCGCCCGCGCTGGCGTCGTCCTTCACGGCCGCGGCGGCCGCCCACGGCGGCAGACCGTAGGATCCGCCCATGCATGTGATCGTCCTCAACGGCGGCTCCAGCTCCGGCAAGTCGAGCATCGCCCGCTGCCTGCAGGAGCTGCTGCCCGAGCCGTGGCTGCACCTCGGCGCGGACACCATGGTCGACGCCCTGCCGCCCGCGCTGCGCGACGGCGGCGAGGGCATCGGCGGCCTGGACGGCGGGGACGGGACGGTCGAGGTCGGGACGGCCTTCGCCCGGCTGGACGCCGCGTGGACGATCGGGGTGGCGGCGATGGCCCGGGCCGGCGCCCGGATCCTGGTGGACGAGGTGTTCCTCGGCACCACCGCCTCGCAGGCCCGCTGGCGGGCGGCCCTGGACGGCCTGGACGTGCTCTGGGTCGGCGTGCGCTGCGAGCCTGCGGTGGCCGCGGCCCGGGAGGCCGCACGCGGCGACCGGGTGGCCGGGATGGCCGCCGCGCAGGCGGAGGCGGTGCACGCGGGGGTCGCGTACGACCTGGTGGTGGACAGCTCACGGGCCTCCGCCGCCGAGTGCGCCCGCACCATCGCCGCGCGGGTGGGCGGGCGCCGCGTCCGGCCGGTGGCGCCGGGTCAGTCCCGGTCGAGCAGCGAGGCGAGGTAGCGCGCCGTCTCCTCGCGCAGTTCCTCCGGCACCGGCGTGCGCAGGTGTCCGCTGCCGGCCGTCGCGTTGAACAGCACCCCGTCGCACCAGCGGACCAGCCGCCGGGCGTCGGCCACCGGGTCGGCCGAGCCGCACCGGGCGAGCAGGGCGGCGGCGATGTCGGCGAAGCGCGCACCCAACCGGTCGTAGACGGCGCGCAGTTCGGGCCTCCGGGTGGCCTCCAGGGCGAGTTCGAGGCGGGCCAGGGTGACCTGGCGTCCGGTGGTGAGCGCCTGGAAGAGGAGGTCGGCGCCGACCCGTTCGAGCAGTTCCCGGGGCGAGGCGTCGGCCGGGGGCTCGCCGGTGAGGACGGGGTGGTCCGAGGTCTCCCGCGCGACGATCCGGACCAGCGCGACCTCCAGCAGGGCGGCCCTGGTCCGGGCGAGGTTGGAGGTCGATCCGGCGGGCAGCCCGGCCTCCTCGTCCACGGCGCGGTGGGTCAGCCCGCGCAGGCCGCGTTCGGCGATCAGGGTGATGGCGGCGTCGGCGATCAGGGTCGGGCGCGGGGGTGTCATGGGTCCGATCATGGCCTTTCTCCTCGAACGATCCCAACCCACTACGGCAGTAGTCCATCGGAACTACATGTGTAGTACGGTACGCACAGCGGCAACTACAGCCGTAGTGTGAGCGTCGGAGAGGAGCCCACCCATGGGCAGGCACCAGGCGATCGTCATCGGCGGCGGCATCGGCGGGCTGGCCGCCGCCCTCGCCCTCCACCGACAGGGCGTCCCCGTGACCGTCCACGAGCGCGCCGCCTCGCTCGAACCCGTCGGCGCCGGACTCGCCCTCGCCCCCAACGCCCTGCGCGCCCTCGACCGGCTCGGCGTCGGCGCACGCCTGCGCTCCCTCGCGGACAGTCACCCCGCCGTCGGTCTGCGCCACCCCTCCGGCCGCTGGCTCGCCCGCACCGACACCGCCACCTTCGAGGCCTGCTTCGGCGACACCATCGCCGCCGTCGCCCGCGCCGAGGTCATCGCCGCACTGGTCGACGCCCTCCCGGAGGGCACCGTCCGCACCGACTCGCCCGCCTCGCTCGTCAACCCCGGGAGCGCCACCGAACCCGCCGTCGTCCGGACCCCGGACGGCGAACGGTCCGCCGCACTGGTCGTCGCCGCCGACGGCATCCGCTCCGCCACCCGAGGCCTGCTCTTCCCCCGGCACCCCGGCCCCCGCTACAGCGGCTTCACCACCTGGCGCACCATCGTGACGCCCGCCCGCCGACCGGCCGCCGTCGGCGAGGTCTGGGGACGCGGACGGCTCGCCGGGGTCGTCCCGCTCGCCGACGGCCGGGTCTACGTGTACGGCGCCGCCCTCGCCCCCGCCGGCGCCCGGGCCGCCGACGGCGACGAGAAGGCCGAACTCCTGCGCCACTACGGCACCTGGTGCGCCCCCGTCCCCCAACTCCTCGCGCTCGCCGAGCCCGACCGCGTCCTGCGCCACGACGTCTGGGACCTCGCCGACCCCCTGCCCGCCCACCACCTCGGCCGGGTCGCCCTCCTCGGCGACGCCGCCCACGCGATGTGCCCCTTCCAGGGCCAGGGCGCCTGCCAGGCCATCGAGGACGCCGTCGTCCTCGCCGCCCCGCTCACCCCCTCCACGGACCCCGTCACCACCCTCCCCGGCTACACCGCCGCCCGGCTCCCCCGCACCACCGCCATCGTCACCGGCTCCCGCCGCATCGGCGACCTCGTCGCCCTCCGCACCCCCGTCGCGACCCTGCTCCGCACCACCGCGCTCACCCTCGCCGGCCTCCTCCCCGCCCGCGCCCTGCTCAGCCGCTCCGCCCGGACCTACGACTGGCAGCCGCCCGCCCTGGGCGGAGCCGCCTGAGGAGCGGCCGAGGCCGTGCAGCGTTCGGCCCGTGGGGCCGGGCGGCGGACCCGGCCGGGGAGCCGTCAGACGCCGTTGCCGAAGGTGCCGCCGTCGGGCGCGCCGCCGCCGACGGTGCCACGCAGGGCATCGGCGCGGCAGCAGGCGGCGCAGCGGAGGCGGGTGTAGATCGTCACCGCGCCCATGAAGACGTCCTCACGGCCGTCGGCCGGGGACGGGGAGGCGGCGGGCCCGCCGCAGTCCAGGCAGGGGCGGTGGGGGCGGGCGGCGACGGAACAGGCCCGGCAGATCAGGTGGGTGGGGCACTCGGCGTGCACGACGACGGGCTGGGGGCCGCCGTCGAGCAGGTGGTCGCACCAGGTGCAGGACTCGTCCTCCTGCGCCGCCAGCATCCGGGCCCGGGTCTCCCGCTGCCACGCGGCGGCCTGCCGCAGCGGGACGGTCACCGGCGGGCCCCACCCGGCGGCGGCGAGCCACCGGGCGCCCTCCGCACCGGCCGCCCTCAGCTGGTCGCCGACGGCGATGTCCCTGGGCGTCCTGTCCTTCATCGGGCCTCTCCTCCGGTGCGGTTCCGCAGGGTCCGCAGGCGCGGGCTCCGTGGGGTCAACGCAGCCGGGCGGCCACCGGACACGCGCCGCTGCCCGACACCCGGCCCGGGTCGGGCGCCGGGCGCCGGGTCGGGCGCCGGGCGCCGGGTGTGTGGGCGCCGGGTGTGTGGGCGCCGGGCGGCCGGGGCTCAGTCGAGGAGCGGCTCGGTGTCGCCGTGCGCGACGAGGAGCTTGCGCAACAGCCCGTCGAGCTGGGCACGCTCGTCGTCGTCGAGTGCGGCGAGGATGCGTTCCTCGTTGTCGACGTGGCCGGCCAGGGCGCCGTCGATGAGGTCCTTGCCCGCCGGGGTGAGGCGGATCAGGACGGCGCGACGGTCGTCCGGAGAGGGGTTGCGCTCGACCAGCCCCTTGGCGCTCAGCCGGTCGACCCGATTGGTGATGGCGCCGGAGGTGACCATGGCGGCCTTGAGGAGGGCACGGGCGTTGAGCTCGTAGGGCGCGCCGGAGCGGCGCAGGGTGGCCAGGACGTCGAACTCGGAGGAGTCCAGGCCACAGGTGGTGAAGTACTCGCGCAGGGCGTTGTCGACCCGGACGTTGAGCCGCCGCAGTCGGCCGATCAGGCCCATGGCGCCGGGGTTCAGATCGGGACGGGTCCTCGCCCACTGCTCGACGATGTCGTCGACGGTGTCGCGCTGCTGCATGGTCTGCCGCCTTCCTGGCTCTGCTTCCGGGAGACCCCCGCCCGAATATCTTAACCTTCACATACTTGACGTTCACCTACCTTGGCGCGTAGAACTTATCTCAACGTTCAGATAATCAACGTTGAGGGGATGGCCGTCATGGACCGCAAGCGCGCAGGAATCGCCGCCACCGCTGCACTCGCCCCGGCTGCCTGGGGCACGACCTACCTGGTCACCACCCAGCTGCTGCCCGAAGGCCGCCCGCTGCTGCTCGCCGCGCTGCGCGCCCTGCCCGCCGGGCTGCTGCTGCTGGCGATCGGCCGCAAGCTGCCCAAGGGGCGCTGGTGGGGGCGGGCGGCAGCGCTGGGGATGCTCAACATCGGGCTGTTCTTCCCGCTCATGTTCGTCGGCGCGTACCGCCTGCCCGGCGGGGTCGCGGCCACCATCGGGGCGATCCAGCCGCTGCTCGTCGCCGGGTTCTCGATCGGCGTGCTCGGCGTACGGCCCGGACGGCGCACACTGTTCGCCGGACTGGTCGGGGTCGCCGGGGTCGCACTCCTGGTGATCAAGAGCGGCGCCCGGCTGGACGGCATCGGGATCACCGCAATGGTCATCGGGATCGCGCTGATGGCCATGGGCACCGTCCTCACCCGGCGCTGGGGCCGCCCCGAGGGCGCCACCCTGACCGACCTCACCGCGTGGCAGCTGCTCGCCGGCTCGGTCTTCCTGGTCCCGCTCGCGGCGTTCGTCGAGGGCGCGCCGCCCGCACTGAGCGCCGCCAACCTGGCCGGCTTCGCCTACCTCGGGCTGTTCAGCACCGCGCTCGGCTACGTCCTGTGGTTCCGCGGCATCGCCCACCTCGGCGCCGGCCCGGCCTCGTTCCTCGGCCTGATCAACCCGGTCGTCGCGACCGTCGGCGGCCTCGTCGTCCTCGGCCAGACCCTCACCGGCTGGCAGGTCCTCGGCCTCCTGCTCGCCCTCGGCGCCCTGGTCGTGGGCCAGGCCCCCGCCCGCAGGACCGCCGCCCCGGCCCCGGCTCCCGCCCCGGTCCCCGCCGCTGCTCCGGCTCCGGCCGCGGTCCCGGTCCGGGTCCCGGCAGCCACTCGCTGACCAAGCAGCGCCACCCCCTCACCGCTGCCCCGTCGAGCACCGCTCGGCGGGGCAGCGGCATGCGCGCGCACGGGAGCTGGGCGCCCGGGGGTCATCCGGTGGCGCGGATGTAGATGTCGGCGGCGCCGGAGAGGCCGCCGGGGATGGCGGCCACGTAGATACGGCGGGTGGCGGAGCCGCGCGTGGGCGTGGCGGTGGGGGTCGGGGTGACGGTCGCGGTGGGAGTGGGCGTGATGACGGCGGGCTCGCCGTCGGGAGCGGGGGTGACCTCCGAGGTCGGGGTGGCCTCCAGGGTCGGGGCGGCCTCCGCATCGGAACCGGCGTCCGGATCGACATCGGGGTCCGGCTCGGAGTCCGCCCCGGGGGCGAGGGCGGTGGCGTCGCCGGTGGGAGCCGGAGCGGCGGAGGACGACGGCCCGGACGGCGAGGAGTGCGAGGAGTGCGAGTGCGAGGAGTGCGAGGCGTGCGAGCAGGGCCGGGACGGGGACGGAGAGGCCTCGGCCTCAGGGAAGACGGACGGCGAGGAGGCCGGAGACGGCGGAACGGACGGCGAGGGGACCGGAGACGGCGGAGTGACCGGTGAAGAGGCCGGAGACGGCAGAGCGGACGGCGAGGAGACCGGAGACGGCGGAGTGACCGGCCCCTCCGGGAGCTCCGGCGCCTCGGCCGGCTCGTCGCCGCCGAGGGCGGCGACGAGGTCGGGCGGAAGGGGGGCGGCGGGGCCGGGGGCGGGGAGGTCGTAGGCGCTGAGGAAGTCGCCGAGGCCCGGGGCCTTGCCGCCGCCGAGGCGGTAGTGCAGGTAGGCGATGGGGGCGCCGTCGGAGGTGTGGGCGTAGACGGCGCCGACCGGGACGTAGTACCGGCCGACGCCGGGGTGCTGGGAGGGGTGGAGGCCGGCCAGGCGTTCGGCGCGGTCGCGGTCGGTCTCGTGGCCGGGGCTGCCGAGGGTGAGCGCGTTGACGCCGCGCACCACGAGGGCGGCGCCGACGGACACGCACAGCACCAGCCCGACGGCGACGGTGCGCCGCAGGACGGGTCGGCCGTGCAGGGCGGGCCAGGAGTCGGTCACCATGCGCTCGGGTGGGATGCCGTCCACGGGTTGCTGCTCCCCCTCGATCAGGACGTTCGATCCGCTTGTTCGATCAGGACGTCACACTGTGCTCGACGTGGGACCGTAGTCGAGAGTTCCTCAGCCCAGGTAGGCGGGGGCCACCGCAGCCTTGGTGACCGGCTGGGGGCTGCCCGAGCCGTCGGCCGGGACGGCCCACAGGTCGGCGCCGTAGTCTCCGGGCAGGGCGTAGAGCAGGGTGCCGTCGCCGGACCAGAGCGCCTGGTCGTCGATGTTGCGCTGCTCGGCGGTGGCGGTCTCGGTCATGGTGGCGAGGTCCAGCACGTACAGCCGCCACGGGGCGTCGTCGGGGAGGCCGGGGACGCGCTTCTTGTACGCGATGCGGGTGCCGTCCGGGGAGAGGGAGGGGCACTCGACGTTGTCGTGCAGCGCGGTGAGGGTGCGGGCGGCGAGGTCGCCGCGGACGAGGTGGGTCTGCCCGCCGCTGGCGACGGTGGCGTAGAAGGTGGTGTCGTCGGCGAAGGTGACGCCCCAGATGTTGATGTCGTGCGCCTGGGACGGGTGGCCGTCCAGGATGATCGCGAAGTCCTCCAGGTTCTCCCGGAGGTTCCAGTCCCGGACGTCCACGATCGAGGTGCGGGTGGAGAAGTTGCTGCCCGCGTACGAGTCGCCGCTGACGAACACCGTCCAGGCGGCGAGGTGCCCGGACGGCGAGACCCGGGAGCGGGTGGGGATGCCGGCGGCGGGGAAGGATCGCCGTTCGCGCAGGTGGTCGTCGAGGATGACGGCCCGGTAGGTGTCCTCCAGCGCGCCGCGCTGGGCCTGGAGGCAGATCCCGGTGCCCGCGGCGGCGTGGAAGCGCAGGCACTGGACGCCGGAGGCCGTGCGGGGGCCGTCGGGGTGGTCGGCGGCGACGGTGGTGATCTCGTCCCGGTGCGGGCCCCAGGCCATGTTGCGGAACATCAACTGGCGCCCGCCGCTCGGAACTTGGAGGGAGACGGTGCCGGGCCGGACGGAGGGGCCGCCGGGCTGGGCCTGGTCCCGGCGGGCGGTGCGGTCGGCCGCGTACAGGACGGCCCCGGTGCCGACCGCGCCGAGCAGCACGACGGCGACCAGCAGGATGATCACCCTGGTCCGGTTCTGCAGGTTCACGAACTCTCCTCGACGGCGACGGGTCCGGCTTCTGGCGCGGCATCGGATGCGGCATCGGATGCGGCATCGGGTTCGGCTGCTCGCCCGGCGACGCGCCCGCCGTCGGGTCCGGCTTCGCGTGCCGCCGCCGGCCCGGCCGGGCGCAGCACCGCCGACGCGCCGAGCACGCACAGCGCCAGCGCCCCCGCCGACCAGCCCAGCGCCGTCGGGCCGCCGACCGCGCCCCACAGCGCGCCGAACAGCAGCGAGCAGGCGAACCGGGCCAGCGCCTGCCCGGTGCCGACCAGGGCGAGTCCGGCGCCGCGCTGCTCGGCCGGCACGGCGTCGGCGGCCGCGGCGGCGAGCACGCCGTCGGTGGCCGCGTAGAACGCGCCGTGCAGCACCAGGACGCAGATCACCGCCGGCAGTCCGCGCAGCGGCGAGAGCAGCACCCCGTACGCGAGGAGCAGCACGCCGTGCCCGGCGAGGAAGAGCCGGTGGCGCCCGATCCGGTCCGCGAGCACCCCCAGCGGGACGGCGAGCAGCAGGAAGGCGGCGGCGGTGCCGAGCGGCAGCAGCGGGAAGAGGGCGACGGACAGGCCCAGTCGGCGCTGGACGAGCAGGTAGAGGAAGGAGTCGCTGACGGTGGTCAGCCCGAGCAGGACGGCGCACAGGGCGAGGCGCCGGAGTCCGGGCAGGCGCAGCAGGGTGAGGCTGTCGCGCAGCGGGGGAGCGGTAGTTGACACATCGTCACCATGACGCCGGTTCGGCACGAACAGCAGCAGGATCAGCACGCCGAGGGCGGCGACGCACGAGCTGACCGTGAACACCGCGTCGTAGCCGTGCCGTTCGCCGCCGTCGGCGAGCAGCGGGCCGCCGGCCAGTCGCAGCACCAGGAAGGCGGTGAGCGGGCCGAGCAGGGCGCCGGCCGTGTCCATCGCCCGGTGCACGCCGAACGCCCTTCCGCGGTGGGCGGGTTCGGTGGCGAGGGAGATCATCGCATCCCGGGGTGCGGTGCGAAGGCCCTTGCCGGTGCGGTCGACGGCGATCACGGCGCCGATCATCGGCACGGAGTGGACGAGCAGCAGCAGCGGGCGGCACAGCGCGGAGAGCCCGTACCCGAAAGCCGCCACGGCCTTGTGACGGGCGGCGCCGTCGCGGCCGCGGCGGTCGGCGAGGTGGCCGCCGGCGAGCCGGACGAGGGCGCTGAAGCCGTTCTGGATGCCGTCGAGCAGGCCGAAGCCGAGCGGGGAGAGGCCGAGCCCGGTGAGCAGGTAGAGGGGGAGGACGGCGGTGACCATCTCGGAGGAGATGTCGGTGACCAGGCTGACGGTGCCGAGGGCGAGCACCGTTCCGGGGACGGCGGCCCGTCGCGCCGGTCCTGCGGCCGGGGCGACGGGTGCCTTCGAACTGCGGGAGTCCGCGACGTACACGGGCGTCAGTTCCAGATGCCGGTGATGTCGGTGGCGCCGGCCGAGTTGCCCGCGTGGGCGTCCAGGCCGGCCAGGTCCTCCAGCGTGTGCAGCACGTCGTAGTGGTTGTAGGTGGTGGCGGTGCTGCTGCCCGGGGTGACGTGTGCCCCGTAGACCAGGGTCGGGATGCGGTTGCCGGCCATCCCGTCGTTCTCGTCGAACGTGACGACGAGCAGGCTGTTGTTGCTCTTGGCCCACTGCGCGTAGGCGTCGAGGTTGCTCTGCAGCCAGGAGTCGCCGGTGCCGACGGAGCAGTCGTGCATGTCGTCGCAGAGGTCCGGGACGACGAAGGAGACCTTGGGCAGGGTGCTGAAGTCGGTGGGGAACGCGTCCATGGTGTTCGCGGTGCCGGTGGGCACGTTGCCGAAGCCGAACCACGGGTTGTGCTTCTGCGCGTAGTTGTCGACGCGGCAGTCGGTGGCGCCCTGCTGGGGCAGGCCCTCGTTGTAGCTGGCCCAGGTCTGCCCGGCGGCGAGCAGTTCGGAGGCCAGGTTGGGTGCCTGCAGCGCGCCGACGTGCACGCAGCTGTCGTCCACGATGCCCTGGGTGCTGCCGGAGAACAGCGCGTAGTAGTTGGGCTGGCTGGGGTGGGTGAGCGCGTGGGACTGGGTCAGCTGTGCGCCGCCCGCCACCAGGGTGTCGTTGATGTACGGGGCGTCGGGGCTGCCGATGACCTGTGAGTAGGCGTGGTTCTCCAGCACCACGACGACCACGTGGTCCGGCGCGGGCAGGCCGGCGGCGGTGTCGGCGGCCGCGCTGCCGCCCGCGGACCAGAGGCCCAGCGAGCCGACGGCCAGACCGAGCCCGGCGGCGAGGGTGGTCAGCGGGCGGATCCTGCGGCGGCGGGCGGGGCGCGGCGCGGCGGACCGGGCCGGGGCGGCGCCGGCAGTGGGGGCGGATTCGGGGGCGGGGACGCCGGGGGTGCGCGGTCGTGCGGTGGCCATGGGGTCCTCCGGAGGTCGGGGCTGCCGGGGCAGGAGCGCCGAAAACAGTAGGAGCGCGCGGGTGTCGTGTACGGCACAAGACAAGTGAAGAACAGACGAACAGCTGCCGCGACCGGGCCGTCCGGTTCGTGGACGTGCGCCGTTCCGGGGGGCGAGCCGAAGTCCCGGCCGGAGCGGCCGAGGTCCCGGTCGGCACGCCCGGTGTCCCGGGCGGCACACGCGGCGCTCCGGTCGGCGTTCCGATCGGCACGCCCCGGCGCTCCGGCCCGAGCACCGCCCGGCGGCAGACGTCACACCGGTCGCGATTGACCCTCTCCGGCCGCCCGTGGTGGGATCGCGGAGGCCGCTGCCGAGGGGCCGGGAACGGCAAGGAGCGCGGTACGTGATCGGACTGGTCGCCATCGACGGGCCGGGCCGTCCGCTCGCCGACGAGCTGCACGCGCTCTGGCCGGAAGGCAGCCACGTCCACCGGGCCTCGCGCGGCAACTGCTCCCAGCCGCCCGACGTCCTGCACTTCGCGCTCCACCGGTACCGGGCCGTGGTCGCCGTCGCCCCGCTCCCTCTCGTGGTCTCCCTGCTCACCGGCGGGCTCGTGGACCTTCCGCGCGGCTCGGTCCTGCTCTGTGTGGACCCGCAGCGGCGCTGGGTGATCCCGATGGCCGGCGGGGACGCGGCGGAGGAGCTGTCCGTCGAGGTGGCGGCCGCGCTCGGCGTCACCCCGGTTCCCACCGGGCACGCTCCGTGGGCCGGGGTGCCCGAAGCGCCGGTCGCACCCGGCGAACAGGTCACACCCGTCGAACAGGTCGCGCCCGACGAGCAGGTCGCACCCGACGCCCCCGGGGACGCCCCGATCCTGCGGGTCACCGACCGGGAGGACCCGGGCGACGGCGATCTGCTGGTGCCCCCGCGCACGCTCGTCGTCGGGGTCGGCGCCGCCGGCGCCGCCGGGCGGACCGAGCTGGTGCGCCTGCTGGACGCCACGCTCAAGGAGGCCGGCCTGGCCCGCGCCGCGGTGGCCCGGCTGGCCACGGTGGCCGGCAAGACGGACCACCCGGCGGTGCGCTGGGCCGCGTTCTGCCTGGGCGGGGTCCCGGTGGACGGGCACCCCGCCGAGGAGCTGGCGGGCGTAACGGTGCCGAACCCGTCCGCGGCGGTCGGGGCGGCCGTCGGTACGGCGAGCGTCGCCGAGGCGGCGGCGCTGGCGAGCGCGCCGGGCGGGCGGCTCGTGGTCGCCAAGCGGAAGTCGGCGATGGCGACGGTGGCGATCGCACGGACGACGGCGGTGCGCGGCCGACTCGTGCAGGTCGACCTCGGGACCGGCCGGCCCGGCCTGCCGGGGGCGGGCGCCCCGGGGGCGGGCCCCACGGGAACCGACGCGGCTCAGCCGTACGTGCCGGCCGAACTGCGGGACGCCTCCGCGGTGGTGGGGACTCCCGAGGCCCTCGACGCGCTCACGGTGATCGAGGCGGCGGCCGGGCCGCTCCGGCCGACGACGCGGCGGATCGTGGTGGACGTCGCCGCCGGGACGACGGCGGACGGCTCCGGGGCGCCGCTGGACCCGGCCGGAGCCGCCGCGCACCTCGCCGCCCACGGACACACCGTCGCCCTGGTCACCCTCGGCGACGGCGCCGGACTCGCCGTGCCGCCCGGCCCGTACGAGCTCCGCCACGTGCCCACACCGGCCGCCCGGGCCGCCCCGGCCGACAGCGACACCGACGCCCACCCTGCCGACCCCGCCCAGCACCAGGGAGACCCCGCGTGACCGCCCCCGAACCCGACCTGCGCCACCACGGCGACGCCGAGGTCCGCGCCGACGGGCTCGGCCTGATCGACCTCGCCGTCAACGTCCGCACCGGAACGCCCCCGAGCTGGCTGCGCGAGCGCCTGGCAGCCACCCTCGGAGACCTCGCCGCCTACCCCGACCAGAGCGCCGCCCGCGCCGCGGTGGCCGCCCGGCACGCCCGCCCGGTGGACGAGGTGCTGCTCACCTCGGGGGCCGCGGAGGCCTTCGTCCTGCTGGCTCGCACTCTGACGGTGCGTCACATCACCGTCGTGCACCCGCAGTTCACCGAGCCCGAGGCGGCCCTGCGGGATGCCGGACACCGGGTGCACCGGGTGCTGCTCTCCCCCGGGGACGGGTTCCGGCTCGGCACCGTCCCCGAGGAGGCGGACCTGGTCGTCCTCGGCAACCCGACCAATCCGACCTCGGTGCTGCACCCCGCCGAGGCCGTGGCCGCGCTCGCCCGGCCGGGGCGCACCCTGGTGGTGGACGAGGCGTTCATGGACACCGTGCCGGGTGAGCGGGAGTCCCTCGCCTCGGTTCGGGACCTGCCCGGACGGGTCGTCGTCCTGCGCAGCCTCACCAAGACCTGGGGGCTGGCCGGACTGCGGATCGGCTACGTGCTCGGACCCGCGCCGCTGATCGCCGAACTCGCCGCCGCCCAGCCGCTCTGGCCGGTCTCCACCCCGGCCCTGGCCGCCGCCGAGGCCTGCAGCACCCGGGCCGCACTCGCCGAGGCCGACCGGGCCGCCGACGAACTCGCCCGCCGGCGCGACCACCTGCTGACGGGCCTGGCCGCCTTCCCGCAGGTGCGGTGGTACGGCGAACCGGCCGCCTCCTTCGTCCTGGTCCGGCTGCCGGACGCCGCCGCCGTCCGGGGGCGCCTGCGCGAGCACGGCTTCGCCGTCCGGCGCGGGGACACCTTCCCGGGCCTGGGCGAGGAGTGGCTGCGGATCGCCGTCCGGGACGAGGAGACCACCGACCGGTTCCTCAAGGCCCTCGCGGCGGTGCTCAGTCCAGCCTGAGCCGGTCGCCCGTCCGGATCCGCCCGGGCGCCAGCACCTGCGCGTACACCCCCGCGCAGGGCAGTGCCGGCATGCCCTCCAGCGGGACCACCCGGTTCCGCTCGGCCGGGATGCGCAGGGCCTCCGGGCGGCGGGGCAGCGGGCCGTGCCGCAGGGTGGGGACGGCGCAGCGCGGGGTGGCCGCCACGACGCGCAGGCGCAGCGTCGGACCGACGGCCAGCTCGCGCCCCACCCAGGCGTTCTCGACGAAGCCCTCACCGTCGGTGCGGATCACCAGGTTCGGCCGGTAGCGCTCGGCCTCGCAACCGGTGGCACGCAGCGTCGAGGTGGTGATCAGGTGCAGCGGAGCGAAGTCGAAGAAGCCGCCCTCGGGCGCGGCACGCCCCAACTCGTTTACGGTGAAGCCGACTTCGGCGGCGATGCCGTGCGCCAGCACCTCCTCCGGCACGGCCCGCTCGATCGTCACACCGGGCGGGCGTCCGGCGACCAGCGCGACCTTGCGACCGAGCGCCTCGGACAGCTCCGCCTCGTCCGCGGCGCGCCCGTCCGGACCGGTGATCGTCACGCCGCCGTCCGCCGTGGCCACCGCCGCGTACCCGAGCAGGCCCGCCCAGAGCCGGGGGTGCTTGGCACTGGCGACCCGCCCGGTCGCCGGGTCGAGCAGCGCCCGCTCCCGGTCCCCGGCCAGGCCGCGGCCGGTGACGTCGGCCGCGTCCAGTTCCTCCCCCAGCAGCGACTTCACCGGGTAGCGCCGCAGCCGCTCGACCGGGCCCACGTCGAGGCCGGAGCCGGGGCGCGCGTCGGCCCCGCTCAGCACGCCTCCTCCACCCAGTCCCGGAGCGCCTCGAAGTGCAGCTCCCGCAGGCCGAACCGGGGATCGACCCAGAGCGCCACGGCCGGGGCCGGGTGGTTCGCCGCGATCCACTCGATGTCCTGCGGGCCGAGCTCGTCGTCGACCCAGACGAACGGCCGCCCGGCCGCCCAGGCGACCAGGTCCCGGGTCTTCCAGTGCAGCCCGTCCGGGTCCGTGCCGAAGATCTCCGTCCAAGGGACGTAGGGGAGTTCGGGCAGCCCGATGTTCGGGCCGATGAGGGCGTTGGCGTCGTCCGTCCAGGTGGTGGCCCACACCAGCTCGTACGGCAGCGCCAGCAGCTCCGGTCCGTGCGCCGGGTTCAGCCACACCCGCAGCGGCTCCACCTGCTCCCGCGGCTGCGGCGCGTGGCGGGCCACCCACGTCTCGGGGAGCAGCCGGTGGGTGCGGTAGCCGTCCGGCTGACGGGCCCCGGGCGCGGCGTAGGGGTTGAGCGGTCCGTCCACGTCCAGGAAGAGCAGCGGCTGTCCGTTCATGCGGCGGCCGCCCACTCCCGCAGGGTCGCGAAGTCGTCGGCCAGCAGGCCTGTTCGGGGGTTGACGTGCAGGGTGAGCGCCGGCCCGGCGTGGTTCGCCGCGATCCACTCGGCGTCCTGCGGGCCGAGCTCGTCGTCGACCCAGACGAACGGCCGCCCGGCCGCCCAGGCGACCACGTCCCGGGTCTTCCAGTGCAGCCCGTCCGGATCCTCGCCGAACATCTCCGTCCAGCGGATGTACGGGAGTTCGGGCAGCCCGATGTGCGGCCCGATGTGGGTGTTCGCCTCACTCATCCAGCCGGTGGCCCACACCAACTCGTAGGGCAGCGCCAGCAGTTCGGGGCCGTGCGCCGGGTTCAGCCAGACCCGCAGCGGCTTCACCCGGCCGACCGGGCGCTTGGCGTGCTTCGCCCGCGTCGCCAGCCTGGCCTGCGCCGCCGCCAGCCGCTCCTGCTTCGCGATCCACCAGGTGGGCCGCAGGCGGAAGGTGCCGTAGCCGTCCGGGCGCCGCTTCGGCGCGGCGAAGGGGTTGAGTGGTCCGTCCACGTCGAGGAGGAGCAGGGGCTGCTGGGTCATGTCATGAATTCTCGTTCCGGCGCCGACAGTTGACCAGCGATTTGCCGGTCGCTGCCGGGCCCCTCCCCGGGCCCGGCGAGGCGCTCGGCGCAAAGCCCGCAGGCCCCTCCCCGGCGCGGGGAGGGGCCTGCGGGCTTTGCACGCACACCACGGGGGCGTCGGATCAGACCTGGCCGGCCTTCTCCAGGGCCTCGCAGCAGGTGTTGATCAGGAGGCGGGTGACGACGTAGGGGTCGACGTTGGCGTTCGGGCGACGGTCCTCGATGTAGCCCTTCTGCTCCACCTCGACCTGCCACGGGATGCGGACGGAGGCACCGCGGTTGGAGACGCCGTAGCTGTAGACGTTCCACGGGGCGGTCTCGTGCTTGCCGGTGAGGCGGGACTGGATGTCGTCACCGTACTGGCTGACGTGCTCCAGCACCTTCTCCTGGGAGGCGCCGAGCGACTCGCAGGCGGTGATGATGGCGTCGTAGCCCTCGCGCATCGCCTTGGTGGAGAAGTTGGTGTGCGCACCCGCGCCGTTCCAGTCGCCACGGGCCGGCTTGGCGTCGAGGGTGGCGTCGATGCCGAACTCCTCGGCGGTGCGGTAGAGCAGGTAGCGGGCGATCCACATGTCGTCGGAGACGGTCAGGGCGTCGACCGGGCCGATCTGGAACTCCCACTGGCCGGGCATGACCTCGGCGTTGATGCCGCAGATGGCCAGGCCGGCGTCGATGCAGCGGTCCAGGTGCAGCTCGACGATCTCGCGGCCGAAGACCTCCTCGGCGCCGACGCCGCAGTAGTAGCCGCCCTGCGGGGCCGGGAAGCCACCCTCCGGGAAGCCGAGCGGGCGGGAGCCCTTGAAGAAGGTGTACTCCTGCTCGATGCCGAAGATCGACTCCTGCGAGGCGTACTTCTCGGCGACCTCACGCAGCAGGGCGCGGGTGTTGGACTCGTGCGGGGTGCCGTTCGTCTCCAGGACCTCGCAGAGGACCAGGATGTTGTCGCCGCCGCGGATCGGGTCCGGAACGACCTTCACCGGCTCCAGCACGCGGTCCGAGGCGTGGCCCTCGGCCTGGTTGGTCGAGGAACCGTCGAAGCCCCAGGTCGGGATCTTGTCGGCGTTGGGCAGGACGCGAGTCTTGGAACGGAGCTTCGCGGTCGGCTTGGTGCCGTCGATCCAGATGTACTCGGCCTTGATTGCCACGGCTTGTCCCTCGCATTGCTGGGTGGTGGGTGCCCGCGTAGCGTCGCAAGCCGCCGTTTCCCGGTTGTTCCTCTCATGTAACGCGCATGTGAACCAACCGTCCGCATTGGCACGGTCACGGTGCGGGAGTGCCTGAGCCGGCACTCCCGCCCCGCACGGTGCACGTGCCCCTCCCCCCGGAGCCCTCCGCGGCCCGCCGCCGGGGCCGGTCACCGCAGCAGTCGGCAGCCGGCCCCGGTCGCGACGGCGCCTCAGTGCCGGCGGGCGTGCGCGGCCCGGCGGCGCCGGGTGGCCCACAGCGCCGCCGCCCCGCCCGCGACCAGGGCGGCGGCCCCGGCGGCCAGCGGGCCGGTGGCGCTGCTGCCGCCGGTGGTGGCCAGCCGCTCCGGCTGCGCGGGCTTCCCGGCCCCGGCCGGCGGCACGGCGGCGTGCGAGGTGGTGGTGTCGGCCACCGGCTGGGCGGCGGGCGCGGTGCCCGGGGCGTTCGTCGCCGACGGGACGGCCGACGGCGCGGAGGGCTTCTCGCAGCCCACCGAGGCGACGGTGACCTTGCCGCTGACCTTGGCGACGTTCAGGTTCAGCGGGTTCACCTCGACCTGCACCTCCAGGGCCGAGGCGGCGGCGGTGGTCGAGGTGGTGGTCTTCTTGGAGAACTCCACCGTGACGCTGCCGATCAGCGGCACGTCCACCTTGGTGGGCCCGTACAGACCGACGGTGACCGGCTTGCCGAGCACGGTCAGCTTGGCCGGCGCGACCACGTCCGCGGTGGGCTGCCCGTCCACCGGGCAGGTCGCCTCGGCGCTCATGGCCTCCAGGCCGAGCAGCGCGGTGGCGGGCAGGCCGGGGGCGTGCACGTCGGCGTTGACCAGCTTCACGGAGGCGGTGGCGCCCTTGGCGTCGACGCGGGTCACGGACTTGCCGACGTCGGCCTTGACCAGGGTGACCGGGCCCTGCTGGTCGACGCCGTCCACCGTGGCGGTGAGGGCGGAGCCTCCCCCGGCCTCCGGCCGGGGGGACCCCCATCCCTGTGCGGGCGACTCCACCTTGTTCAGTGCGATGTTCACCGGGACGTCCACGGCGTTGTTCAACAGCTTGACGTCCAGCGCGACTTCGGCGGTGACGGCGCGGGCTTTGCCCGGGGAGGGCTCGGCCGACGGGGCGACCGGGGCGGCCTGGACGGGCCCGGCGGTGAGCAGCGTGCCCGCCGCCATCACGGCAGTGGCGGCGGCGACGGCAGTTGCAGAAACGATTCGGCGAGCAGACAAGGCGGTACCCCCACACAGATGGAACGATGAGCCGCCAGTCTTCTCGAACAATCCGTCACATGAGCAACACGGAACGTCATTTCACCCGTTGGAGTGAGATTGACGTTCCGCACTGACCTGACTCTGGTACGAGCGGGCCTCAGGCCAGCCGCCAGTCCACCGGCTGCGCCCCCTGCCGCACCAGCAGCTCGTTGGCCCGGCTGAACGGCCGGGAGCCGAAGAAGCCACCGCTCGCCGAGTACGGGCTCGGGTGCGCCGACTCGATCGCCGGGACGGCCCCCAGCAGCGGCCGCAGGTTACGGGCGTCGCGCCCCCACAGGATCGCCACCAGCGGGCCGCCGCGCGACACCAGCGCCCGGATCGCCTGCTCGGTGACCTCCTCCCAGCCCTTGCCGCGGTGCGCGGCGGGCTTTCCCGGCGCGGTGGTCAGCGCGCGGTTGAGGAGCAGCACGCCCTGCTGCGTCCACGGGGTGAGGTCGCCGTTGGACGGCTGCGGCAGGCCCAGGTCGGTGCCGTACTCCTGGTAGATGTTGATCAGGCTCGCCGGGATCGGGCGCACCTCCGGCGCCACCGAGAAGCTGAGCCCGACGGCGTGGCCGGGGGTCGGGTACGGGTCCTGCCCGACGATCAGCACCCGCACGTCGGCGAACGGCTGCTGGAAGGCCCGCAGCACGTTCGGCCCGGAGGGCAGGTAGGTGCGGCCTGCGGCCAGCTCGGTGCGCAGGAAGTCGCCCATCGCGGCGACCCGTCCGGCGACGGGTTCCAGGGCGGTGGCCCAACCGGGCTCGACGATCTCATTCAGTGGACGCGGTGCCATGGCCGCCACCCTATCGGCCTACACCGACAGGGCGTTCCGGCGGATGATCATGGGATCGAGGGCCGCCGGGAGGCCCGTTCCGCGGGCGCCGCAGCGGCCCGGCGGCGGCCCCGGCGGGCCCGAACCGCGCACCCGACCCGCCGTCAGCCGACCGGCTTCCCCCGCAGCACCACCAGCTGCGGGTCCGCGAGCACCCGGACGTCCGCCCGCGGGTCCTGCGCGTACACCACGAAGTCCGCCGGCGCGCCCTCCTCCAGGCCGGGCCGTCCCAGCCACCGCCGCGCGCCCCAGCTCGCCGCCGACAGCGCCTCGGCCGGGCTCAGGCCCGCCTTCACCAGCTCCGCCACCTCGTCCGCGACCAGCCCGTGCGCGAGCGAGCCGCCCGCGTCCGTGCCGACGAACACCGGGATGCCCGCGTCGTGCGCCGCGCCGACGGTGTCGTACCTGCGCTCGTGCAGCCGCCGCATGTGCGCCGACCAGGCCGGGAACTTGGCCTCGCCGCCGGCCGCGAGGTCCGGGAAGGTCGCGATGTTGACCAGGGTCGGGACGATGGCGACGCCGCGCTCGGCGAAGACCGGGATCAGCTCCTCGGTCAGCCCGGTGGCGTGCTCGACGCAGTCGATCCCGGCCGCCAGCAGGTCCGGCAGCGACTCGGCGGAGAAGCAGTGCGCGGTGACCCGCGCGCCCTCCTCGTGCGCCGCCGCGATCGCCTCGGCCAGCGCGTCGCCGGGCCAGCAGGCGGCCAGGTCGCCGCGGTCGCGGTCGATCCAGTCGCCGACCAGCTTGACCCAGCCGTCCCCGCGCCGGGCCTCGGCCCGGACGTACGCGGCCAGGTCGCCGGGCTCGATCTCGTGCGCGTAGTTGCGGATGTAGCGGCGGGTGCGGGCGATGTGCCGCCCGGCGCGGATGATCCGGGGCAGGTCCTCGCGCTCGTCGATCCAGCGGGTGTCGGCGGCCGAGCCGGCGTCGCGGATCAGCAGGGTGCCGGCGTCGCGGTCGGTGAGCGCCTGCTTCTCGCTGGTCTGCGCGTCCACCGCGCCGTGCGCGTCCAGGCCGACGTGGCAGTGCGCGTCCACCAGGCCCGGCAGCACCCAGCCGGTCACCGTCCGGACGTCCCCGGCGGTCGGCGGGCGGGTGAAGCTCACCCGGCCGTCCACCACCCAGAGTTCGTCCCGGACATCCTCCGGACCGACCAGCACCCGACCCCGCACGTGCAGCACCGCGCCATCGCTCATGGCCGCACTCTACCGACGGAGACGTTCCGTGTAAGTAGCGAAGATGCGGCAGACTCGTTCCCGCACCGACCGTCCCTTGCAGCGAGAGGCCATCAACGACGTGAGTCCCTTCCTCGACCTCCCCCCGCTCAGCGCCGCCGAGTTCGCGGCGATCGAGGACCAGGTGGCCGCGCTGCTGCGCACCGAGGCCGACGTGATCGTCACCCAGGGCGAGGCGCTCCTCCCCCTGGAGGCCGCGATCCGCGGCGCCGCGCACCCGGGCTCCACCGCGCTCAACATCGTCACCGGCCCGTACGGGCAGACCTTCGGCAACTGGCTGCGCTCCTGCGGCGCCACCGTCGTCGACCTCGCCGTCCCCTTCGACAGCGCGGTGAGCGCGGAGCAGGTCGCCGAGGCCCTCCGGGCCGACCCCGGGATCGACTTCGTCTCACTGGTCCACGCCGAGGCGGCGACCGGCAACACCAACCCGGTCGCGGAGATCGGCGCCGTCGTCCGCGAGCACGGCGCCCTGCTGATGCTCGACGCGGTCGCCTCCGTCGCCGCCGAACCGCTGCTCACCGACGAGTGGGGCATCGACCTCTGCGTGATCGGCGGCCAGAAGGCGATGGGCGGGCCCGCCGGGGTCTCCGCCGTCTCGGTCTCCGAGCGCGCCTGGGAGCGGATCACCGCCAACCCGGCCGCTCCGCGCCGCTCCTACCTGTCGCTGCTCGACTGGAAGGAGCGCTGGACCGACGCCGGCCGCGCCGTGCTCCCGCACGCCCCCGCCCAGTTGGAGATGCTCGCCCTCGGCGCCTGCCTGGACCGGATCGCCGCCGACGGCCTGCCCGCCGTCATCGCCCGCCACCGCGCCGCCGCGGCCGCCACCCGGGCCGGCGTCCACGCGCTCGGCACCCTCTCCCCCTTCGTCACCGAGGACGCCCACGCGGCGCCGGTCGCCACCACCCTGCGCACCCCGCCCGGGCTGCACGCGGGCGAACTCGCCGCCCGCCTCGACCCGGCGCTGCCCGTCCAGCCGGGCGGCGGCGCACTGGCCGCCTCGATGCTCCGGGTCAACCACTACGGCGCCGCGGCCTCGCCGGACACCGTCCGCGCCTGCCTCGCCGGCCTGGCGGCGGCGACGCACACCGACGCCGAGCCGGCCCTGGCCGCCGCCGACGCCGCCTGGAAGGCGACCGTCGGGGCGTAGCGACGCAGCAGAGCGGCCCCCGGATCGCCCGGGGGCCGCTCCGCCGTCCCCCGGGCTCAGTGCCCGCCCGCGTCCATCACCTCGACGCCGCGGATGTTCCGCTCGATCTCGTCCGCCGGCAGCGCGACGGCCAGCGCCCAGTAGTAGATCACCAGGGAGAACACCACCACGACGAGGATGTCCCACCACAGCGGCAGGTTCCCCTTCGCACCCACGCCGAACGTGCCCTGCCAGGAGGTCAGGCCCATGCCGACCAGGTAGACCGGCAACCACTGCCCCGCCTTGAAGTCCATCCGCGGCGCGTTGGGCACCCCCTTCGAGACGGCGTAGGCGGAGTAGCCACCGAGCAGCACGTAGCCGATCACGATCGCCAGGCCCAGCCGCCAGAGGGTGTCCCAGCCGGACCAGTAGATGATGAGGCTCGCCACCACGAAGGCGATCGGCGAGATGATCGTGCCGGCGGGCAGGTGGTACGAGCGCTCCATCCCCGGCAACCGCTTGCGCAGGACGCCGAAGGCCAGCGGCGCGCCCGCGTACATCAGCACCACCGCCGAGGTGATGAAGCCGACCAGCCGCTGCCAGCTGGGGAAGGGCAGGAAGCAGATCACCCCGGCGACCCAGGCGATGATCAGGCCCAGCCAGGGCACCGAGCGCTTGTCGGTGAACTGCAGGGCCTGCGGCGCGTAGCCGTTGCGGCTCAGTCCGTACGTCACCCGCGAGCTGGAGGTCATGTAGACCAGCCCGGTGCCGGCGGGCGAGATGATCGCGTCGATGAAGAGGATGGTGGCCAGCCAGCCCAGGCCGATCAGGGTGGCGAGGCCCGCGAACGGCCCGCTGATACCCGGGTAGGTCAGCGTGCCCCAGCCTCCGGCGAAGGTCTCCGGCGGCAGGGCGCCGATGAACACCACCTGGAGCATCACGTAGATGACGGTGCCGATCACGACCGAGCCCAGGACGGCCCGGGGGATGTCCCTGCGCGGGTTGCGGCTCTCGCCGGCCCACTGGATGGCCTGTTCGAAGCCGAGCAGCGCGAAGATCACCCCGCTGGTGCTGATCGCGGCGAGCACGCCCTTGGAGCCGTCCGGCGCGAAGCCGTGGACGTTGAAGTTGGAACCGTGGAACTCGGTGAGCCCGAGGGCGAAGATGGTCAGGATCGGGACGGCGACCTTCCACACGGTGGCCACGCTGTTGGTGTGCGCGAGGAGCCTGACGCCGAGGAAGTTGATCGCGACGAAGACGCCCATCAGCGCGGCCGCCACCACGAACCCGGTGCCGGTGAGCGTCAGGTCCTTGTTCAGCAGGCCGTCCGCCCAGGACCAGTGCTGGGCGTAGTTGATCATCGCCTGCACCTCGATCGGCGCGATGGTCGCCGCCTGCAGCCAGGTGAACCAGCCGAAGGACATCCCCGCGAACCCACCGAAGGCGTAGTGCGGGTACCGCGCCGTGCCGCCCGCCACCGGGAACAGCCCGCCCAGCTCGGCGTGCACCAGCGCCAGCAGGATGATCGCCACCGCGCCGATCCCCCAGGACAGCAACGCGGCGGGCCCCGCCGCCACCGCCGCCTTCTGGGCCCCGAACAGCCAGCCGGAGCCGATGATCGCGCCGACCGAGGCCCACAGCAGCCCGGCGACCCCGACCTCGCGCTTGAGCCCGGTGTGCCCCGAGGCAACCGGCCCCGTGTTCGTATCGGAATGAGCCATGCCCGGCCGCCTCTCGTATCGGGGAAAATCCACCCCGACACTGCCGCAGCCCCGCCCTCTCCCCCTCCCCGAAACACCCGGCACCCGGCCCCCGTCAGCCAGACGGCGGAAGCGGCCGCCGGTGCCGACCGCTTCCCTTCCCCTGTAGCACCATTGAAAGCTCCTACAGGGCGGTAACCCCTCATCCCGCCACACGACCAGCGGCTGCGCCGCCACACGGCCGTCCGGAACGGCCATCCGCCGACACCGCCCGAGAGAAAACTGCCTCAGTCAGCCGACCCGGCAGTCGGATCTGATTCCTTCTGGGGCGTCGCTTCGCCTTCAGCCACCGCAGTGGGCTCTGCGGGATTCTCCCCACGTACTGTTCGCAAGACAGCAACGAGACGCAGGGCCTCCGTGAGCCCGTGGCGGAACGACAGCAGTAGAAACGTGAGTAGCGGGACCGTGAACACCGCCAGGGGCGCGGTGACGAAGGCAGGGAGACCGAACAGCCCGACCGTGACGGCCAGCGCGGTCGTGAGCAACAAGGCCGTGACCGTGGCGATGGCCAGCCTGCGTCCATCGGCGCGGTCCGGCGACTCCGGAGCGTTCGTTGGAAGCTCTGGGGGTTCTCCGATCGAACCCAGAAGATCGGTGAAACACCCATCCGCGGTCTGTTCGGCAATCGCCGATGCCAATACTGCGAGCTCTCGCGTGGCGCGCTCCCGGTCCGGGAGCAACTGATCAGCAGTCCTTTCCAGGAGTGCTGCCACCCGCTTGGCATGATTGTGTAGCGTTGCACGGGTCCCCGCTCGGGAACCGTAGTCGGTTGCCGCGCGGCCTGCCGCGTCGACCAAAGCTTGCCCCAGGGCCTGCGCTTTCACACTCAACTCGGCTGCCTCCGCGTGCCCAGCTCCGGGTTCGCAAGCGTCATGCCTCCCAGCATGCCGGTCTCCTACGACAGCCAGCCCCCTTCCCGAAGTCTCGACCACCAAGATCCGGCGGCAGCGCGGCACGCAGCGCCTCGGATTCCTCACCCAGCTCCAGCAACCTCTTCAAGGCCCAGTGCACGGTCAGGAGCTGCACGCCGAGAGTGATGTGCAGGCTGTGTTCGCTCTCGGTGCTCTGCCCTGCGTGAACCCAACCCCGGGGGATGAACAGCACCTGTCGAGCGAGTCGACACGGCATCGGCGCGGGACTTCATGGAACGGCTTCGAGCAGTCGGTGTGACTCCGAAGAAGGGGAAGGCAGCGTGACGGTGACGGTCAAGGTCCTGGACAGCGGGCAGACGGCAGACCTGGAGGAGCAGCTGAAGACCGTGTTCGCCGAGGCCTTCGCGGAACCGCCGTACGGTGAAGGTCCGCCCGACATCGAGCGCGCCTTCGGCCGCTTCCGATCACAGGTACGGCGGCGAGGGTTCCGGGCGACGGTGGCGTTCGACGGCGAGCTGGTCGTCGGGATGGCATACGGCCATCCCCTGGCCGCAAGCACCGGCTGGTGGGACACACTCACCGGCCCCGTACCCGAGGAGCTGCGCCGCGAGGACGGGAGTCGGACGTTCGGCCTCTTCGAACTGGCTGTACGCCCTGCCTGGCGCAGGCAGGGCATCGCCACCGAGCTGCACCGCACCCTGGTGTCCGGGCTGGAAAGCCGGCGCGTGATGCTGAACAGCCGCCCCGAGGCGACGGCGGCACAGGCCGCATACCGGGAGTGGGGCTACCGCCGGGTCGGCAGGGCGGTTCCGTGGAAGGGCGCGGCCGAGCACGACGTCATGCTGCTGGACCTGTGAGGTCCGCTCAGGACGACACCTCGGCGAGGGTGCGGAACTCGCGGGCGTGCCGGGCGGCGGCGTCCATGTCCTGCTCCGTGCCCCGGGCGAACTCGCCGTAGATGCCCAGCATGCTGCCGTCGCCCCAGAGGCAGAGCGCGGTCACCGTGCCGTCGTCACCCCGGAGGGGGCCGCAGCGCATCACGCCGCCGCGCTCGCCGGGGTCGGTGTCGGTGAAACGGGCGCGCAGGTCCGGCTTGAGTTCCTTCTGCATCAGGCGGTCCAGGGCCCCGGCCGGATCGTTGTCGTGCTGTGGCACCGCGCGGATGGTGATGTTCCGGACGTCGTCGCCGCTGATGTAGCTGGTGCCGACGGCGGTGGCGGGCAGGTCTCCCTTGGCGACCCCGCTGCGGATGAGCTTCACGAAGGCTGAGTCCGGGACGGACGGAAGGCCGTCGAACTCCTGGGGCGGGCGGTACTGCCAGTCCGTCTCAGTCCGAATGGCGGCCGGGGTGGCAGCCGAGGCGGCGGCTTTGCCGGTGCAGGAGACGGCCAGCGCGGCCAGCGCGGCCAGCGCCGCCAGGGCGACGGCTCTCGGGAGTCGATCATTCACCGGCACATCCGAGCAGGTCTGGACCACCCCGCGCAACCGGCTCCGGAGACCGCCCCTCGGACAGTTCGCGCAGCGTTCACCCGGCGGGCACCGGGATCTCACCACCGGCAGGCAGGCTCCAGCAGGCGGGCGAAGTTGGCTATACAACTTCACCCGAGATGCCGCCAAGGAGGAGACCCCCATGACCGAGCTGCCGCCGTACTGGCTGCGCGACAACTGCCCGTGCGCCGAGTGCCGGGATCCGCGCAACGGGCAGAAGCTGTTCCAGATCGACGACCTGCCGGACGGCCTGGCGATCGCGGCGAGCACCGAGTCCGACGGTCGGCTGGAAGTGCTCTGGTCGGACGGGCACCGCTCGCGCTACCCGCTGGCGTGGCTCGACGAGGCGGACCGGGGCGACGGCCGCACCGAGCAGGGCAAGCGGCTCTGGGCGGCCGCCGACTTCGCCCGCGGGATCCCGGAGGCGGAGTGGGAGGAGTACCTGAACGACCCGGCCGAGCAGGCCGCGGTGCTCGCCGCCGTCCTCCGCAGCGGGTTCGCGGTGCTGCGCGGGGTGCCGGCCGTGGAGCGGCAGGTGCTGCGGGTGGCGGAGAGCTTCGGGTACGTGCGGGTCACCAACTACGGGGAGCTGTTCGACGTCCGGGTCGAGCCGGACCCGAACAACCTCGCCTTCACCAGCGCCGCCATCGCACCGCACACCGACAACCCGTACCGCGACCCGGTGCCGACGCTGCAACTGCTGCACTGCCTGGAGAACTCGGCGACCGGCGGGGACTCCGGTCTGGTGGACGGCTTCAAGGCCGCGGCGGCCCTCCGCGCGGAGGCGCCGGCGGACTTCGAGACGCTGACCCGCACACCCGTCCCCTTCGTCTTCCGCGACCGCCGCACCGAGCTGCGCGCCGACCGTCCGCTGATCGACGTCGACGCCCTCGGCCGGATCCGCGAGGTGCGGTTCAACAACCGCTCGATCGGCACCCTGCGCGGGAGCGGCGAGCAGCTGAGCGCCTTCTACGCCGCCTACCGCCGCTTCGCCGCGATCACCCTGCGCCCCGAGCTGCAGCTCACCTTCCGCCTCCGCCCCGGCGACTGCCTGGTCTTCGACAACACCCGCCTGCTGCACGCCCGCACGGCCTTCCGGCAGGACGGCCACCGGCACCTCCAGGGCTGCTACGCCGACCTGGACTCGCTGTCGAGCACCCTCGCCGTGCTGCACCACCGCACCGCCGCCCTGGACGCGGTCGCCGGGCTGTTCGCGGGCGAGGGCGCCGGGGAGTACCTGGGCGAGGAGGTCACCATGGCCGAGCACATGCTGCAGGCCGCCGCTGCCGCCGAGGCCGCCGGAGCCCCGGACCACCTGGTCGCCGCCGCCCTGCTGCACGACGTCGGCCATTTCTCCAACGGGCACAGCCAGGGGGCCCTGCACGGACGGGACCTGATGCAGGGGAACGACAACCGGCACAGCGACACCGGCGCCGACTGGCTGGCCCGCTGGTTCGGCCCGGAGGTCACCGAGCCGGTCCGGCTGCACGTGGCGGCCAAGCGCTACCTGTGCGCGGTCGAGCCCGGGTACCGCGACCGGCTCTCCGCGGCCTCCGAGTACACGCTGAGCGTCCAGGGCGGCCCGATGTCCGACGCCGAAGCCGCCGCCTTCGCCGAACTCCCCGGCGCGGTCGACGCGGTGGCCGTACGGCGCTGGGACGAGCAGGCGAAGGTGGCCGGCGCGCCGACCCCCGGCTTCGACCACTACCGGCCGCTGCTCGCCGCCCTCATGCGGTAGCGCACCGGGACGCGCGGGGGACGGCTCAGTCCATCTCCCGCGCGTGCCGCGAAAGTGCCGAGGTGGCAAGGGAGTTGTGCACGCTGAACGCCACCGTCCCGGGCAGGTAGCGGTCCTGGGACCACTCCACCGGGGTGCCGGTCGGGTCGGTGGTCCGGCGCCGCTCGCGCAGCAGCGGGCCGCCGCGGCGGCAGCCGAGCAGCCGGGCGTCCTCGGCGTTGGCGGCGACGATGTCGATGGTGTGGTCGGCGTCGGTGAACAGGATGCCGTGCTCGCGCAGCACCTCGGTGTGCGAGACCACGTCCGGCGGCAGTTCGGCGACGATCTCGCCGACCCGCGGCGGGTAGACGGTGCGTTCGACCATCACCGGCGTGCCGGACAGCGTCCGCAGCCGGACCGTCACGTACACCTCGGCGCCCGGTTCCAGGCGCAGTTGCTCGCGCTCGGCGGCGTCCGCCGGGCGGCGCACCAGCGAGTCCAGGATGCCGCCGGGCTCCTCGCCCATGGAGTACGCCCAGTGCGTGAAGCTGAGCAGTTCGGAGAAGCTCTGCACCCGCGCGCCGCCGAGCACCACCCGGCGGGTGCCGCGGCGGGAGGTGACCAGCCCGTCGGAGCGCAGCACCGCGAGCGCCTGACGGACCGTGCCGCGCGAGACGCCGTACTGCTCGGCCAGCGCGCCCTCGGCGGGCAGCCGGCCGGCCTCGCCGAACGCGCCGGTGGTGATGGCCTCGCGCAGGTCGGCGGCCACCTTCCGGTACAGCGCGCCGGAGGCCCGCTCCCCGGTCGCGGCGGGACGGTCCCCGCTGACGGGACGCTCCTCGGCGCCGGCGTGCTCTCTCGCGGCCGGGCGCCCCTCGGCCTCGGGGCGCTGGGGCTCGGTTGCCACGTCAGTCAATGTCCCTCCTGGGGCGGTGTCCTGCGCAGCGGTACCGGCGCGGACAGCCAGACCCTATCCCGCTACGCCTTCGAAGCATCGCACCGAACCGATCACGCTCCGATGGCCGGATTCCACCGTTCCCGTAGCCGACCCCGGTTCCGGGCCGTCCGTTCACCTTCCCGTCACCGGGCTCCGGCGTACTTACCTCCGTCAGCGAAGTTGGCTAGTCAACTCGGACGGTTCCGAACAGCCCCCGAAGCCCGGACGACTCCGGACCGCCACTCGCCAGATCCCCCGATCGAGACGCCCACTCGCAGTTCCCCCTTATCAGGAGACTGACCCGTGTCCGTGCACCGCGCCCGTACCGCCGCCTTCGCGGCCGTCCTGACCGCCGCCGCGCTCTCCCTCACCGCCTGCGGTTCCGCCGGCTCCTCCGCGAAGTCCGGCGACGCCGCGGGCGGCAAGAACGCCAAGACCGCCACCTCGGTCGCCGACTTCGGCGGCATGGACGCGCTGGTTGCCGCCGCCAAGAAGGAGGGCAAGCTGCACGTCATCACGCTGCCGCGCGACTGGGCGAACTACGGCAAGCTGATGGACGACTTCAAGGCCAAGTACGGCATCGAGATCGAGGACGAGAACCCGGACGGCTCCAGCCAGGACGAGATCAACGCGGTCACCTCCCGCAAGGGCCAGGACCGCGCGCCCGACGTCGTCGACCTCGGCTCCGCCTTCGCGCTGAGCGCCGCCAAGCAGGGCCTGCTGGCCCCGTACAAGGTGACGGACTTCGACAAGATCCCGGCCACCATGAAGGACGCCGACGGTCGGCACTACAACGACTACGGCGGCTACATGTCGATCGGCTGCGACGCCAAGAAGGTGTCCGTCTGCCCGAAGACCTTCGCCGACCTGCTGAAGCCCGACTACAAGGGCATGGTCGCCCTCAACGGCAACCCGACCAAGGCCGGCGCCGCCTTCGGCGCCGTGTACGCCGCCGCGCTCGCCAACGGCGGCTCGCTGGACAACATCCAGCCCGGCATCGACTTCTTCGGCAAGGTCAAGCAGGCCGGCAACTTCAACCCGGTCGAGGTCACCCCGGCGACCATCGAGAAGGGCGAGACCCCGATCTCGATCGACTGGTCGTACCTGAACGCCGGCTACGCCGACAAGTTCAAGGACAAGGGCATCGACTGGCAGGTGGCCATCCCCTCGGACGGCTCCTACGCCCAGTACTACAACCAGGCGATCAACAAGGACGCCCCGCACCCGGCCGCCGCGCGCCTGTGGGAGGAGTACCTCTACAGCGCCCAGGGCCAGAACGGCTTCCTCGGTGGCTACGCCACCCCGGCCCTGTTCGACGCCATGAAGGCCGCCGGCACCCTGGACGCGGCCGCCGCCGCGAAGCTCCCGCCGGTCGAGAAGCCCTTCACCACCTTCCCGACCCAGGACCAGACGGACGCGGCCAAGAAGACCGTGACCGAGAACTGGGCCAAGGCGATCGCGGGCTGACCTGAGATGACCACGGCTCCCACCCCGGTGCCGGCCACCGCCTCCGCCGCCCAGAGCGGCGGGGGCGCCCCCGGCCCCGCAACCCCCACCACGGCCTCGGCCCGCACGGCCAAGGCCCCCCGCTCCGGCAAGCGCCGGGGCGGCGGCCGAGCCTGGCTCGCCGCCCTCCCCCTGCTGCTGTTCTTCGTGATCGGCTTCGGCCTGCCCGCCGTCGCGATCGCCATCGGCGCGTTCACCACGTCCTCGGACGCACCCGACGGCGGCGGCACCTTCACCACCGACAACCTCACCGGCTCGCTCCAGGGCGCCTACTGGACGGCCCTGTGGGGCAGCGTGAAGCTCTCGCTGCTGACCGCGCTGATCGCCACCGTGGTCGGCCTGCCGCTGGCCCAGGCCGTGGCGACCTCCCGGTTCCGGATGTTCCGCGAGGCGGTGATGTCGGCCTCCGGCGTGCTCGCCAACTTCGGCGGCGTGCCGCTGGCGTTCATGTTCGTCGCCACCCTCGGCAACTCCGGCGAGGTCACCAAGAAGCTCGGCCTGACCGCGCACGGCTGGAACCTCTACACCTTCTCCGGCCTCTCGGTGGTCTACCTCTACTTCCTGGTCCCGCTGATGGTCATCACCATCACGCCGGCCCTGGAGGGCCTGCGCGTGCAGTGGCGCGAGGCCGCCCAGAACAACGGCGCCACCTCGCTGCAGTACTGGCGGCACGTCGCGCTGCCCGTGCTGCTGCCCTCGCTGCTCGGCGGCTTCGTGCTGCTGTTCGGCGCCTCCTTCGCCGCGTACGCCACCGCCGAGGCCATGGTGGGCAGTTCGGTGCCGCTGATCTCGATGCAGATCGGCGACGCGCTGTCCGGCAACGTCCTGGTCGGCCAGGGCAACCTCGCCCTCGCCCTCGGCCTCGACATGATCGTGGTCGCCTGCCTGGTGATGGCCGTGTACCTGCCCCTTCAGCGCCGGAGTGCCAAGTGGCTCGCCTGATCAATCGCATCCGTTTCGGCCGCGGCCTGGTCCTGCTGCTCTGCGGCGTCTACTTCGCCGTGCCGATGGCCGCCTCGCTGTGGTTCAGCATCGACGACAACAAGGGCGGCACCACCTTCCGCGCCTACACCGAGCTGCTGAACGCCCCCGGCTTCACCGACAGCCTGCTGCTCAGCCTCGAACTGGCCGGCGTCACCGTCGCGGTGCTGCTGCTCCTGCTCGTCCCGGCGATGCTCGCCGCCCGGCTCGGCGCGCCCAAGCTGCGCCCGGTGATCGAGGTGATGTGCTCGATGCCGCTGGTCGTCCCGGTGGTCGCGCTCACCACGGGCATCATCGGCGTGCTGCGCTGGGGCCCGGACTACCTGCAGGACACCCCGCTGTTCCAGACCATCGTGGCGATCCAGGACCCGCAGTTCCCGATCGTCCTGGTCATCGCGTACGTGCTGATGGCGCTGCCCTTCGCCTACCGGGCGATCGACGCCGGCCTGCGCGGCGTGGACGTCGTGACCCTGGTCGAGGCCGCCCGCAACTGCGGCGCCGGCTGGCTGCGCGCGGTGTTCACCGTCGTCCTGCCGAACCTGCGCAGTGCGCTGCTGAACGCGGCCGTGCTCACCGTCGCCCTGGTGCTCGGCGAGTTCACCACCGCCTCGATCCTCGGCTTCGCCCCCTTCTCGGTGTGGATCAACTCCAACGGCAAGAGCGACGGCCAGATGTCCGTCGCGGTCTCCATGCTCAGCCTGTTGATCGTCTGGCTCGTCCTGCTGTTGATGTCCGCCGTCGGCCGCGGCCGCAAGACCGCGCGCTCCTGAGCGCACCGCCCGTACGGTCCTGAACCACCCCACGCTTTCCAGGAGTCCCCTGCCATGACCACGGCCCCCGCCCCCGTCACCGGCGTCGCGCTCGCCCCCGGCAGCGCCACCGTCGAGTTCCGCTCGCTGCGCCGCTCGTTCGGCGCCACCACCGCCCTCGACGGCCTGGACCTCACCGTCCACCCGGGCGAACTGCTCGCCCTGCTCGGCCCGTCCGGCTGCGGCAAGACCACCGCGCTGCGCATCCTGGCCGGCTTCGAGCAGCACGACTCCGGCGAGGTCCTGGTCGACGGCCGGGACATCACCGCGATCCCGGCGCACAAGCGCGACGCGGGCATGGTGTTCCAGTCGTACAGCCTCTTCCCGCACCTGACCGCGCTGGACAACGTCGCCTTCGGGCTGCGGATGCGCGGCACCGGCAAGGCCGACCGCCGCAAGCGCGCCCAGGAGCTGCTGGAGCTGGTCGGCCTGCCGCACCGCGCCGAGCACTACCCGCACCAGATGTCCGGCGGTCAGCAGCAGCGCATCGCGCTGGCCCGCGCGCTCGCCCTGCAGCCGCGGGTGCTGCTGCTCGACGAGCCGCTGTCCGCGCTGGACGCCAAGGTCCGGCTGCAGCTGCGCGAGGAGATCCGGCGCCTGCAGCAGGAGCTGGGCATCACCACCCTGTTCGTCACCCACGACCAGGAGGAGGCGCTGTCGATGGCCGACCGGGTCGCGGTGCTGCGCGCGGGCCGCCTGGAGCAGTGTGCCACGCCGTCCGAGCTGTACGGCCGGCCGGCCACCGCCTTCGTCGCCGAGTTCGTCGGCACCATGAGCCGCATCCCGTGCACCCGCACCTCGGACGGCGTCGAGGTGCTCGGCCGCCGCCACGCGGTGGACGGCGAGGTCCCGGCCGACGGCGAGCTGCAGGTGCTGGTCCGCCCGGAGAACGTCGACCTGACGCCCGCCGAGAACGGCCCCGCCCTGGTGGTCAACGCGTCCTTCCTGGGCGCCGTCACCCGGCTCACCGTCCGCCTCGACGACGGCACCGAGGTGAAGGCCGACCTGCCGACCGAGGCCACCGCCGCGCTGCCGGCCGGTTCGCGCGCCGAGCTGACCCTCCCCGAGCGCCCCGTGCTGGTGGACCGCCGCCCGGCCTGAGAGCCTTGCACGTCCCTGCTCCGACTTCGAGAACCACCGAAGGTACCGCCATGCCTGAACCCGTAGTGACCGGAACCGCGGCCCCCGCCGGGGCCGCCCTGCCCGCCGCCGTCCTCTTCGACATGGACGGCACCCTGGTCGACACCGAGCAGCTGTGGTGGCAGACCGCCGTCGAGATCGCCGCGGAACTCCACCACCCGCTCACCGACCAGGACGCCCCCGAGGTGCTCGGCCAGGCCGTCGAGCACACCGCCGCCCACCTCCACCGGGTCAGCGGCACCACCCTCGACGAGGCCGAGATCGCCGCCCGGCTGGGCGATTCCTTCGCCGGCAAGGTCGCCGCCGAAACGGTGCCGCGCCCCGGCGCGCTCGCCCTGCTGGCCTCGCTGCAGGACGCGGGGGTGCCCACCGCGCTGGTCTCCGCCTCCCCGCGCCGGGTCGTCGACCTGGTGCTGTCCGCCATCGGCCGCGACTGGTTCGCCGTCACCCTGGCCGCCGAGGACACCGAGCGCACCAAGCCCGCCCCGGACCCGTACCTCGCCGCCGCCGAGCGGCTCGGCCTGGACCCGGCCGTCTGCCTCGCCGTCGAGGACACCCCGACCGGGGTCGCCTCCGCCAGCGCGGCCGGCTGCGCCGTGCTCGCCGTGCCGTCCACGGCCACGCCGATGCCGGACGGGGAGCGGATCACGCTGCTCGCCAGCCTGGAGCAGGCCGATCTCGCGCTGCTCGGGAAGCTCACCGCCGCTCCGGCGGTTTGATCCCGACATGCCTTACGTCCTGCTCGCCCTCGCCATCCTGAGCGAGGTCTGCGCCACCAGCTGCCTCAAACTCACCGACGGGTTCACCCGCCTCTGGCCGAGCCTGGGGGTCGGCCTCGGGTACGCGCTCTCCTTCCTGCTGCTCGGCCGCGCGCTCAAGCACATCCCGGTCTCGGTCGCCTACGCGGTCTGGTCGGGGGCCGGCACGGCGGCGGTCGCCGGGATCGGCGTGGTCGCCTTCGGCGAGTCCCTCGGCCGGCTGCAGTGGGTGGGGATCGCGCTGGTGATCGTCGGGGTGGTCGTGCTCAACCTCAAGGGCAGCCACTGACGAGCGCATCCTGACGGGCCGTCAGTTGACTGACGGGCTGGTCGACTCGCCCACCGGAGCGGGAAGTCGGAAGTGCCGACTTCCCGCTCCGCGGCGTTCCCGGGCACCGGGACCGGATCAGGGGGCCTGCGCACAACGCGCGGAGGTGCGGAGACCCGGAGGCTCGGGGCGCGCGGACGGCCGGGCCCGGCGTGCCTACGACCGGACCACCCGGGCCCGCAGGTAGTTGCGGCGGCCGAAGTTCGGCTCGTCCACCGCCGTCAGCTCCTCCACCTGGAAGCGGTACAGCGCCGCCGCCCCGCCCCCGGTGAGGAACTGCCGCCGGACGTCCTCGTCCTGCGCGAAGGACGGGTAGCGCCCCTGGTACGCGGCCAGCGCCGCCTCCGCCTGCCGCCCCCAGGCCTCGCCCGCGCTGCCGGTCAGCTGCAGGCCGCGCAGTTGCTCGCCGAAGACGGGCGGCGGCAGGAAGACGGTGGCGGCTGCCCGGGCCTCCTCGGCCAGGTGGTGGCTGTGCCGGGTGGAGCGCTCGCTGACGAAGTAGAGGACGAGGTCGTCGTCGTACGCGAAGAAGGCCAGGTTGGCGTGCGGCCCGTGCTCGTGGCCGGCGGTGGCGAGGGTGAGCACCATGGCCTCCCCGAGCAGCCCCTCGACGCCCTTGTGCAGCAGGTCGCCCGGCCAGTCCCCCTGCGCGATGTCGAGTCTGTACGGCATACGGCACTCCCTCCGCTGGCACGCCCGGCGCCTTCGCGCCCCGAGCACGACTGAGCCGGGCGGGCGCCTCCGAGGAGGCCCCACGCCCGGCTCACATGCTCTACCCGCCGCCCCGGCCGGACAAGGGCCGCGGAACGGGTGGAATCAGCGGAATCGGCGCCGCCGCACCGGCGTCATCGACAGTCGCCGCGTCCGGCGGGAGCGACGCCGCCGGGTGCTCAGTGCCGCGGCGCCCCGTACCCCGCGTACCCGGGGCTCACCAGCGGCGGCTGTCCCGGCCCGAGCAGCGGCCGCAGTGCGCCGGAGCGCATCCGGTCCACGAGCGGCCCGCAGCGCCCGGCGACCGGCGCCAGCACCACCGCGACCAGCAGGCCGACCAGCGCGCCGACCGCCACGTCGTGCGGGTAGTGCACGCCGACCCAGACCCGGGAGGCAGCCATCAGTGCCGCGAACAGGACGGCCACCGAGCCGAGCCTGCGGTTGACGAACCAGAGCGAGACCGCGGCGGCGAAGGCGATCACCGAGTGGTTGCTCGGGAAGGACCAGTCGCCGGTGCCCGGGCAGGTCTCCAGCGAGATGCTGCCGGGGATCTGCGCGCAGGGCCGGACCTCCTCGACGATCCCCTTGAACACCGAGTTGACGGCGTACGCGAGGACCACGATCACCGGCGAGGCCAGCACCTTGGCCATCACCGCGGAGTCCGCGCCGCGTGCGCGCCACCACGCCCAGAGCATGAAGAGTGCGAACAGTCCGAGGCCGAGCGCCGACCAGACCTTGATCAGCTCGTCCAGCCAGTGCGGTGCCGACTGCGCCCACCCGTTGACCCGGGTGTAGAGGCTGCCGTCGATGCCGCTGCCGTCGTAGACGGCCAGGGCCCGGGTGGGCATCACGCGTCACCTCCGTGACGTGGCGCCTTACGGGCGCGGAACAGTTCGAGAACAATGGGGAACACGGAGACAACTACTACCAGACCGATGACGGGCAACAGATACCGGTCGATCCCGGGTACGGACGATCCGAGCGCGTACCCGGCGAGCACCACGCCGATCGTCCAGACCGCACCGCCGAGGACCTGCCAGCGGGTGAACGAGCGGACGGGCACCTCCAGCACGCCGCACAGCGGATTCAGCACCGTTCGGACCACCGGGATGAAGCGCGCGAGCACGATCGCCTTGCCGTGGCCGTACTTCGCCAGCAGTTCCTCAGCCCGTTCGACGCCCTGCAGCAGGCTCTTGCGCCGGGTGCGGCGCAGCAGTGCCCGGCCGCCGCGCCGGCCGATCAGGTAGCCGAGCTGGGCCCCGCCCAGCGCCCCGACCAGGGCGGCGGGCAGCACCTGCCACAGCTCCAGCTGCGGCCCCCCGGTCGCTCCGGGCACGCAGAGCAGTCCGGCGGTGAACAGCAGCGAGTCGCCGGGCAGGAAGAAGCCCACCAGCAGGCCGGTCTCGGCGAAGAGCACGACGGCGATGCCGAGTGCGCCGAAGGCGGCGAGCAGTGAGGACGCGTCCAGCGGGTTCACCGCGAGGTGAACGGCCGGATCGCCGGGGAACTGGAGCAAGGCTGGCGGACCTCCCGTACGTTGGAGGGCGGTTCACGGCGGGATCCGCCCGGAACCGATCGGTTCGCAGCGGATCCGCCCGGGTCGGCCGCGCACCGCGACCCCGCCCGGCCGGCGGTTCACTGGGAGCGCCCGGACCGGTGGGTTCACGAGCCGGACCCCCGCCCGACCGTCTACAGTCACGTAGACGGTCTACATGACTGTAGACGAAAATTGGAGGAAACGCCGCCATGTCCGACGTAACGTCCGTCCGCCGGCCCGCCGGGGAGCTGGAGGCCGAGGTGCTGGCCGCCCTCTGGTCGGCCCGGCAGCCGATGACGCCGCAGGACGTCCAGGCGGCGCTCGGCGGGGACCTCGCCCGGACCACGATCGCGACGATCCTGGCCCGCCTGCACGACAAGGGGACGGTCGAGCGCACCCGGGCCGGCCGCGCCTACGCCTACACCCCGACCGTCCAGGACACCGCCGGACTGGCGGCCCGCCGGATGCACACCGAGCTGGGCCGCGAGGCCGACCGCTCCACCGTGCTGGCCCGCTTCGTGTCCGACCTCTCCGCCGAGGACGAGCAGCTGCTGCGCGACCTGCTCGGCGACGGTCCCGCCGGCGACGACCCGCGACCGGGCCCCCGGGGGTCGGCCGGCCGATGATGATCGCCGTCTGGGCCCCGCTGCTGCTGCCCCTCCTGGCCGCACCCCTGGCCCGCCGCCTCGCCGAGTCCCTGCCCCCGCGGGCCGCCGCCTGGACGCTGGCGGGCAGCACCGCCGTGCTGGCCGGCGGCACCCTCTGCTCGCTCGGCCTGCTCGCCACCGCCGGGCTGCTCCAGCTGCCGCCGGTCGCCGCCCTCGGCCACCTCTCGCTGCGGTGGCTCACCGCGGCCGCGCCGGACGCCCCGCTCGCCGCCGCGGCGGCCGCCCTGGCGCTCGTCGTGCTCGCCGCGCTGGCGGTGCGCACGGCCCGCCGCCGCCGGCTGGAACTGCGGACGGCCCGGGCCGCCCTCCCGCCCGGTGACCGGCATCCGGACGTGCGCCCCCGAGGCGCCACCGTGCGCCGGGCGCGCACCCCGGAACGCTTCACCACCCCGACGCCGAGGCCCGCCGAACCGTCGGCCGCGACTCCCCCGCCCCCCGCCCGATCGACGGTGGCGGCCCTGCTGCGGCCCGCCGAGCCCCCGCTCAGCGTCCTGGACGACGAGCGCGCCGACGCCTTCGCCCTGCCCGGCCGCCTGCGCCGCCCCGGCCGTCCCGGCGAACCGGGCCGGATCGTGGTCACCTCCGGCATGCTGCGCGCCCTGAACGGGCCCGAGCGCTCCGCCCTGCTCGCCCACGAACGCGCCCACCTGGCCGCCCGCCACCACGTCTTCCTCGCCGTGGCCGAGCACGCCGCCCACGTCCATCCGGCGCTCCGGGCACTGCGCGCGCCCCTCGGATACCACCTGGAGCGCTGGGCCGACGAGGTGGCGGCGGCCCGGGTCGGCGACCGCACCGTGACGGCCCGCGCGGTCGGCCGGGCCGCCCTCGCCGCGAGCCGCTCCCCCTGGCCGGACCGGCCCCGGGCGGCCGCAGCCGCCCACTCCGGACCGGTCCCGCGCCGGGTCGCCGCGCTGCTCCAGCCCCGTCCGGCCGCCACCCCCCGCGCCCGGCTGCGGGCCGTCGCGCTGGCCCTGGCCGCCTGCCTGGCGCTGAGCACCGGCGCCACCCTGGAGGCCACCGCCGACCTGCACCACACCGTCGAGGCGGCCGAGCTGGGCACGGGCGCGCGGCACTGACGCCGCCCGCGCCCCGGGGCCGCTCCGCCGTACCGCCCGGTATGCCGAGTTGGCAGACCCCATCCCCACGCGCCCGCCTCACCCGTACGCTTTCGTCAGCGCGTCGGCCCCGGCGCGACCTCGAACGGCGGCGAGGAGCGGAACGAGTGCGGCAGACCGGACGGCAGTCCCGACGACCAGAGCGCCGCACCCCGCCGACCACGACGGAGCTGGCCAAGGTCCACGAGCGGACCCTCACCGACGCCGCCGTCCGGGAGCTCGCCGGACCGTCCCCGGAGGAGGGCGGCGCCCCCGGCCTGCTCGAACCCCGCCCGGAGATCGGCGACTCCTGGGCCCGGCTGCGCCGGCTCGGACTCGACCCCGACACCGGCGCCGCCACCGTCCTGCTCGGCCCGGCCGAAGTCGAACAGCGCCGCCGTGCCAGCGGACTTGACGCAGTCATGCCAGTCCTGCGGCAGACCCTGCTGGAACCGACCGGCGCCGTCCCGCTGATCCTCGCCATCGCCGACGCCGAGGGCCACGTGCTCTGGCAGGAGGGCGAGCGCGGCCTGCGCCGCAGCGCCGACCGGATCGGCTTCATCACCGGCGCCCGCTGGGTCGAGGAGAGCGTCGGCACCAACGGCATCGCCGTCGCCCTGCGCGCCCGGCGCCCGATGCACGTCCACTCCTCCGAGCACTACCTGCGCAGCCACCACTCCTGGACCTGCGTGGCCGCACCGGTGCACGACCCCGGCACCGGGCGTCTCGTCGGCGCCGTCAACCTGAGCGGCCCCGCGCACAGCATCCGCCCCTACCTGCTCCAGCTCACCGCCACCGCCGCCCGGCTCGCCGAGACCGAGCTGCGCGCCCACCGACTGGAGGCGCTGCACCAGCTGCGCACCCTGGCCGCCCCGATGCTCGCCCGGGTCGGCGGCCCGGCCCTGGTCGTGGACGCGGCCGGGTGGACCGCCGCCGCAGCCGGGCTGCCGCCACCCGACCGGCTGCGGGTGCCCAGCGAGGGCTGGGCACCGGCCGCGGTGCACTGGGTGCCCGGCCTCGGCGAGTGCGTGCTGGAACCGCTCGCCGACGGCTGGCTGGTGCGCCCGGTCCGGCCACCCGGCGAGGACGGCACCGGCCCGGTCGACGCCGAACAGTCCGAGGGCGCCCGGCTCCGGCTCGACCTGCGCCGGCCGGACCGCCCCGAGCTGTCCGTCCGCGGCGCGGCCGGCAGCTGGTCCCACCCGCTCAGCCCTCGCCACGCCGAACTGCTGCTCCTGCTCGCCACCGGACGCGAGGGCAGCACCGCCGCCCAGCTCGCCGAGGCGCTGTTCGGCGACGCGGGGCGGACGGTGACGGTCCGCGCCGAGCTGTCCCGGCTGCGCCGCTACCTGGGCGGGCTGCTCGCCCACCGGCCTTACCGGATCGCCGAGTCGGTGCTGGTCACGGTGGAGGCGCCGGACGACCCGTACGACCTGCTGCCGTCCTCCTCGGCCCCGGCCGTCCGGAGACTGCGGACCGCGCTGGCGGCAGGGAGCGCGCGACTGCCCGGCGCGGCACCCGTCCCGCCGCCGCGCGCCCCCGGGGAGGCCCCGCTCGGCTGCTGAGGCTCGCCACCGGCTGCCGACCGGCCGCCGGCCACCGACGGCCGCCCGCCCGTCAGCCGCCCGCGAGCAGCGCGGCCAGGTCGGCGTCGGTGGGGCCGCAGTCGCGCTCCTGCGCTTCGGAGACCAGCGCGTACGTCCGGTCCAGCCAGGCCTGCACCCGGGGCTTGGAGGCCTCCAACAGGGCACTGCCGTGCGGGGATTCGAGCGCCAGGTGCAGGGTCGAACCGTGGCAGGGGCAGTACGCCGGCCACAGCTTGACGTCGCCCTGGCCGCTCAACGAGCGCAGGCCGTCGCGCAGCAGCTCGCGCGAGAACACCCAGTCGGCCTCGTCCGGCCGCCCCAGATGGAACGTCAGCAGCACCTCGTAAGGCCGGACGGCGTCGAACCGGAACCGGGTGCGCACCTCGCCGACGACCTCCTCACCCAGCGAGATCCGCAGGGTCAGCACCTCCTCCACCGCCGCCGGAGCGGCGGTGGAGCCGTCCCCATCGCCGCCCGTGGGGGTGGCGGCGAGGGGTGCACTGGAGGCTGCGGACAGCGGGTCGGGCGGCATGACGGTCTCTCCGGGACGGCGTGGGATGCACTCAGCCTGCGCCACCCCGGGCCGGGCGGCAAGGGTTGCAAGGAGGTTGCAATAGCCCCCGTCCGGGGCAACCGACCCTTACGGCGCTTGTCGGACGGAGCGTCAACTTCCGTACATCGAACGGATGTCCGCGAAATGGATGGAAACCGTCCACGGTGTGACCGCCCGCTGGTACGCTCTCCCCCTCCCCGACGCGGGCCCGCGGCGGAAACGGCCCCCCGCGGCGGCCGGAGCCGGGCCCGGCGGTCGCGCGTGGGAGAATACGGCGACGCGACGGCGACTTCGGGGAGGGAGGGGTCCGGTGGCTGTGCGCGAGGACACCACGCAGGACGTGCGGCACGAGCCCGAGCGGCACGGCCGGAACGGCCGGCACGGTCGACCGCGTCCGTTCGGCGGCCGGCTCCGCCTGCCCACCCTGCGCTTCTCCGGCGCCGCGATGGCGATGTCCACCGTCGTCGGCATCAGCATCGCCACCACCCTCCTGCTCAACGAGCAGCAGGGGATCGGCCGTCGGGCCGGCGTGGCCCGGGTCGGCTCCACCCCGCCGCCCACCCCGGGGGCCACCGACCAGGCCGAGGCGGTCTCCGCGTCGACGCCCACGGCCAGCCCGGCCTCCGGCGGGCCGTCCGCCGCCCGGCAGCCGGCGCACCCGCCCACGCGCCCCTCGGCCCACCCCTCGGGAGCGGCACCCGTCCTGGCCACCCCCACCGAGCGCTCGGCGCACCCGGGCGACCCGACCGGTGGCCGGACCGCCGCCGGGCAGGACGCGCAGCCCTCCGGCACCCAGCTCGCGGGCAGCGACCCGAGCGGTCAGCCCGGCGCACCGGCGCCGGCCGGGCCCTCGCCCGTCGCCCCGACCCCGCCCACCGAGCAGCCCGTCGGCGGGCCCACCGACGACCGGCCGCCGAACCGGCCCGGCCTCAAGCCCACCGCACCGACCCACCCCGTGCCGCCCACCGCGACCGACCCGGGCGGCGACACCGGCACGGCGACGGGTGCCCCCGGCCCCACCGCGCCCGACCCGACCGCACCCGCTCCCACGGCCCCCGTTCCCGTCGTGCCCGATCCGGTCGACCCGGACCCGAGCGCCGACCACGCCCTGTCCGGCGTCGCCCTGGTCGCCCCGCTCGGCCGCGACGGCCTGCGGCACGAGCTGGGGCTCACCGTGACCGAGTCGGTCACCGCCCTGCAGGCCGAGTTCCGGCTCGTCCCGGGCGACTCGGCCGCCGGCCCCGGCACCGCCTGGACCGACCTGCCCGGAGCCGTGGTCACCGTCCAGCAGGAGCGCGGCACCCTGGTGTACCGCTTCACCACGCCGCCCGGCACCGACGTCCGACCGGGCCACTACACCTTCGGGGTGCGCGGCGCCCGTCCGGCCGCGGCCGACCCGTCGGCGGTCCGCAAGTCGGCCCCGACGGAGAGCTGGAGCGCCTCCGCCTTCGCCCTCGGTCACCCGCGCGCGGTCGCCACGCTCGGCACCTTCGGCCCCGCCCTTCCCCTGCCCGCCGCACCTCGGCCTCCGGGCACTCCGGCCGGTCCGCAGGCCCCCGCTCCCCGCTGACCCCCCGCCGCCGGCCCGGTCCGGCCGGTCGACGCGGCCGCCCGGCCGACGGCCCCGTTGTTACAACGTCCCAACAGTCCGACGATCCGACAGCTGACCTGCCCGGACGGGCGCATCCCCGCACCCTCGTTCGTTACTGTGGGCACCACCCGGCCGGGCGCCCCCAACGGCCCCCGCCCGGGGCCGTCGTTCCGCACCCGAGGAGGAGTCCGTGCCCACCGTCCTGACCCAAGGCGGCAACGCACCGCTGACCGCCGCGCGAGTGACCGTCGAGGTCACCGCGCCCAAGGCGCTGGACGTCTCCGGCCTGCTGCTGACCGACGCCGGGAAGGTGCGCTCGGACGACGACTTCGTCTTCTTCAACGCCCCGAACGGCCCCGGTGTCAGCCACCGCCCGGCCGCCCCCGGGACCCCCGACGCGATCACCGTCGACACCCGGGCCGTCCCGGCCGGCATCACCAAGATCGTGGTCACCGCCAGCCCCGCCGACCAGGTCTCCACCTTCGCCGGGACGGAGCCCACCGCCACCGTCCGGGACGCCGACAGCGGCGAGGTCCTGGCCACCTTCACCCCGCCCCGGCTCGGCGTGGAGACCGCGCTGATCGTGGTCGAGGTCTACCTCCGCAACGGCGCCTGGAAGGTCCGCGCCGTCGGCCAGGGCTACGCCAACGGCCTCGCGGGCATCGCCACCGACTTCGGTGTCAGCGTCGAGGACACCCCGGCCCCGGCCGCCGAGGCTGCCCCGGCCCCCGCGGCCCCCACCCCGAGCACCCCGCAGGCTGCGGACCCGACCGACCGGCTCCCCACCCCGCCGACGGCCCCGCCCGCTCCCCCGGCGGCGCCCGCAACGCCGCCCGCCGCCGCGGTCGACCCGCGGATCGCCATCGCCACCGGCTCCCACGCGCTGCCCCCGCTCCCGCCGGCGCCGCCCGCCGCGCCCCCGGCTCCCGCCCCGGCCGCGCCGGCGAAGATCACCCTGGACAAGGGCCGGGTCAGCCTGGTCAAGGGCAGCTCCGTCTCCCTGATCAAGAACGGCCGCCCCTTCCTCTCCTCCGTCCGGATGGCCCTCGGCTGGGAGCCCGCCGGCCGCGGCCGCAGCGTCGACCTGGACGCCTCCTGCCTCGCCTTCGACGCCCGCCACAAGCGGCTGGAGACGGCCTGGTTCATGAAGCTGAACATCTTCGACGGCGCCATCGCCCACTCCGGCGACAACCTCACCGGTGGCGGCGACGGTGACGACGAGATGATCACCGTGCACCTGGAGGGCCTGCCGGCCGAGGTCCACGGACTGGTCTTCGTCGTCAACTCCTTCTCCGGCCAGAAGTTCACGGACGTGAAGAACGCCTACTGCCGCCTGCTGGACGCGGGCACCAACGAGGAACTGGTCCGCTTCGACCTCACCCACTCCGAGCCCCGCACCGGCGTGGTGATGTGCAAGCTGGTCCGCCGCCCGGGCGGCGAGTGGGAGATGACCGCACTCGGCGAGTACGTCGACGGCAAGACCGCCCGCGCGATGATCGAGCCCGCCGCCTCGCTGCTCTAGTCATGCCCGCACCCGCGAATTCACCCTCCTGAGGCATCAAGTCGTCCACGCACCGGCTCGATTGACTCTCAGGGGGGTGAATCGCACTCTCCCCCGCACTCGCTGAGGAGAGACCGTGCCACACTTCCCGTCCCGCCTCGCCGTCGCCGGCACCGCCGTCGTCCTCGCCGCCGGACTGACCACGCCCACCGCCGTCCAGGCCGCCGCCAAGCCGTCCGCCCGCGCCCGGGCCCTGAGCTGGGTGGCGATGGGCGACTCGTACACCGCCGGCGTCATCGAGGCCACCGGCGCCGAGACGGAGCCGGTCGACGGCTGCGCCCGCACCGTCGGGTCCTACCCCGAGATCGCCCGTCGCGACCTCGGCTCCCTGGTCGACCAGCACAACGTCAGCTGCAGCGGCGCCACCACCGAGAACGTCGACGCCACCAAGCTCTCCCCGCTCGGCCGCCCGCTCCCGCCGCTCGGCTCCGACCCGAACGCCCCCTACCCGCCCGTCCCGCCGCAGATCGACGCCGTGGGCCCGGCCACCGACCTGATCACCGTCGGCATCGGCGGCAACGACCTCGGCTTCGCCGAGATCCTCAAGAACTGCATCGAACTCGGCGCCACCCACCTCGGCCAGGGCACCCCCTGCAAGGACGCGTACGACGCGAGCCTGCCCGGCCGCCTCGCCGGGCTCCGCGACGCCTACGACCGGATGCTCACCGCGTTGCACGCCAAGGCCCCGTCCGCCAAGGTCCTCACCGTCGGCTACCCGCACCTCGTCCCCGAGGACGTCAACCTCTGCACCTACGGCGACCTGCGCCAGTTCGCCACCTTCACCACCGGCGACCTCGCCTGGGCCCGCACCGCGATCGTCGAGCCGCTCAACGCGGCCATCGCCCGCACCACCGCCGCCCACGGCGACGCCTTCGTCGACCTCTACCCCACCACCGCCGGCCACAGCGTCTGCGACGCCGACCACTGGCTGGACGGCGTGCTGACCAGCATCCTCCCCCTGAAGTACGCGCTGGTGCACCCGAACGCCCGGGGTCAGGCCAACGCCGCCGTCGTCGTCGAGAACGCCGTCCTCGGCGGCTGACCCGCCGGCCGTCGGGCGGGGTCCGGGCATCCCGCGGAAAACCACTGGCCCGGCCCGATACTGCGGATCATGCTTGTCGGATGCTCATCCGCGAAGCCACCCCCGAGGACTGGCCCGAGATCTGGCCGTTCTTCCGGACCGTCGTCGCCGCCGGCGAGACCTTCCCCTACCCCCTCGACATGCCCTCCGAGCTCGGCCGGGAGTGGTGGCTGCTCGCCGCCCCCAACCGGACGGTGGTCGCGGTGGACGACGACGGGCGGATCGTCGGCACCGCCAACATGAACCGCAACCGGCCCGGCAACGGCTCGCACGTCGCCAGCGCCAGCTACCTGGTCGATCCGGCCCACCACGGCAGGGGCATCGGGCGGGCCCTGGTCGAGCACACCCTCGACTGGGCCCGCCGGGCGGGCTTCCGCGCCATGCAGTTCAACGCGGTGGTCGCCAACAACCACCACGCCGTGAAGCTCTACGAGTCGCTGGGCTTCGAGATCGTCGGCACCGTCCCCGAGGCCTTCCGCCATCCGGTCGACGGCTACGTCGGTCTGCACGTCATGTACCGCCCCCTGTAAGGGACTTGCTCCCGGATCAGGTCCCGCCGCTACTCCTCGATCGCCCCGCCGACCCGCCGCAGGTGCTGCCGGAAGCTGTACGACGGGTCGGCGGCGCGGCGCTCCAGGTAGTCGTCGAAGGCGGTCTGCCGGCGCAGCGTGTCCCCGGAGGCGATCCGCTCGGCCTGCGCGCGCTCGGTCCGGGCGATCGCGCCCGCCGTCTCCAGCACCTCCTCGACCCGGTCGGCCGGGACGAACAGCACCCCGTCCGGGTCGGCGAACACCACGTCCCCGACGGTCACCGCGTGCGGCCCGACCTGCGCCGAGAGCAGCGCCTCCGGCTCCCGCTCGTCCAGCCGCATCGGCCCGAGCGGCAGGGCGCCGTAACTGAACACCGGCAGCCCGATGTCCAGCAGCTCGGGCGTGTCCCGGTGCAGCCCCCACACCACGATCCCGACCACCCCGGCGGCCCGCGCCTCCAGCACCGCGAGGTCCCCGATGCAGGCCTCGTCGGTCCGCCCGCCGTTGTCGATCACCAGGACGTCCCCCTCCCGGGCGGTCCCGTACGCCTCCAGGAAGACGTCCACGCTCCCGTAGTGCCGCACCGGTAGCACCCGCCCCGCCACCCGGCTCCCCGCGGCCACCCCGCGAACCCCCACCGGCGCCGCCCGCAGCCCCACCCCGAGCCGCACACACGCATCCGCCACCAACGGCGTCGACAGCCCCGCGAACTCCTTCAGCATCCCCAACTCCTCCCACCAAAAGCCCAGTTCAACAGCAAACCACGCCATCGAGTGATCTTCACGCGAACCCGCCCGACACATCATCGAACCCACTGGGCTGCGCGCAAGCCGGAACGAGAGGACTTCCATGGACGCGACCGATAGCGCCATCCTCCTCGAACTGTTCCTCGATCTCGGCACCCCTGAAGGACTCCGCGCCGAACTCCTCGAAGGCGAGATCCTCATCGAACCACCCGGTGGCGGCCGTCACGCCCACCTCCGCAGCGAGTTGGCCGATCAGGTGTGGCACGAGCCGGCCACCGAGATGCAGATGTCGCAGCACACCAAGGACTTCCTCTGGACCGCGGACTCCGGAACCACGAAAACGGCCCGCACCCCCCGTCAGGGGTGCGGGCCGTCCGTTCGGTGGCGCCGGGGTCAGCTGCGGGTGGCCATGGCGCGCAGGAAGAAGGTCAGGTTGGCCGGGCGCTCGGCGAGGCGGCGCATGAAGTAGCCGTACCACTCCTGGCCGTACGGGAGGTACACGCGCATCGTGTTGCCCTCGCCGGCGAGGCGCAGCTGCTCCTCGGGGCGGATGCCGTAGAGCATCTGGTACTCGAAGGAGTCCCGGGTGCGGTTGTTCCACTCGGCCAGCTGACCGGCGATCTTGATCATGTTGGGGTCGTGCGAGGCGATCATCGGGTAGCCCTCGCCGGCCATCAGGATCTTCAGCGCGCGGACGTACGCGAGGTCGACCTCGTGCTTGCCCTGGAAGGCGACCGCCTCGGGCTCCTTGTAGGCGCCCTTGCACAGGCGCACGCGCGAGCCGGGGCCGGAGAACTCGCGGCAGTCGGCCTCGGTGCGGCGCAGGTAGGCCTGGAGCACGACGCCCAGCCAGGGGAAGTCCGCCCGCAGCTCGCGCGCGATGGCGAGGGTGGAGTCGGTGGTGGTGTGGTCCTCCATGTCGAGGGTCACCGTGGTGCCCGCGTCGGCGGCGGCCTCGCAGATGCGGCGGGCGTTCTCCAGCGCGATCTTCTCGCCGTCCACCGGGAGGAACTGGCCGACGGCCGACAGCTTGACCGACACCTCGGCACCGGCCGCCAGGCCGGTCTCCTTGAGGGCCTTGAGCAGGTGCTCGTACGCCTCGGCGGTGCCGGCGGCCTGGGCGGCGTCCTGGGTGTCCTCGCCGAGGTGGTCCAGGGTGACCTTGCGGCCGGTGGCGACCAGGTCGTCGCAGGCGGTGACCGCGTCGTCGAGGGCCTCGCCCGCGACGAAGCGCTCGACTATCGCGTGGGTCGGGGGGAACTTCTCGACCACGGTGCGGACCTGCGGGGACCGGGAGGCCGCGAGAAGGGCGGAACGGAGCATCGTGACTCCTGGAGCTGGTGTTTCCAAGGGTGGCAGAAGGGCCGGGGCGGCGGCGTCAGGGGTGCCGCGCACAGCGCGTCCCAAGAAGGGTGGCGGTGGGCGACGGGAGGGAGGGGCCGCCGCCCCGGCGGGGCGACGCCCGGCTGCGGGGCCGGGCGTCGCGGGTGACCGGTGGCTACTGGACGAGCCGTGTGGTCGGCACGGGGCGGGTCAGCCCATGTGCGGGTAGCGGTAGTCCGTCGGCGGGACGAAGGTCTCCTTGACCGAGCGGGTCGAGGTCCAGCGCGCCAGGTTCTGCTTGGCGCCGGCCTTGTCGTTGGTGCCGGAGGCACGCCCGCCACCGAAGGGCTGCTGGCCGACGACGGCGCCGGTCGGCTTGTCGTTGATGTAGAAGTTGCCGGCCGCGAAGCGCAGCTTGTGCATCGCGTCCTGGGCCGCCGCGCGGTCCTGGGAGATGATCGAGCCGGTCAGGCCGTACGGGGACACCGACTCCATCTGGGCCAGCATCTCGTCGTACTTCTCGTCCTCGTAGACGTACACGGCCAGGATCGGGCCGAAGTACTCGTCCTTGAAGTACGCGCTCGCCGGGTCCTGGCAGACCAGGACGGTCGGGCGGACGAAGTAGCCGACCGAGTCGTCGTAGGTGCCGCCGGCGAGGACCTCCACGGAGGAGTCCGCCTGGGCGCGGTCGATCGCGGCCTTGTTCTTGGCGAACGCGCGGTCGTCGATGACGGCCGACATGAAGTTGGACAGGTCGGTGACGTCGCCCATGGTGAGGCCCTCGACCTCGGCCGCGAACTCGTCCTTCAGCCCGGCCCACAGCGAGGCGGGGACGTAGGCGCGGGAGAGCGCGGAGCACTTCTGGCCCTGGAACTCGAAGGCGCCGCGGGTCATCGCGGTCTTCAGGACCTTCGGGTCGGCCGACGGGTGGGCGACCAGGAAGTCCTTGCCACCGGTCTCACCGACGATCCGCGGGTAGGTGCGGTACTGCGAGATGTTGGTGCCGACCTCGCGCCACAGGTGCTGGAAGGTGGCGGTGGAGCCGGTGAAGTGGATGCCCGCCAGTGCCGGGTGCTTCAGCGCGACGTCGGAGACGGCCAGGCCGTCGCCGGTCACCATGTTGATGACGCCCTTGGGCAGGCCGGCCTCCTCCAGCAGCTGCATCAGCAGGTGCGCGGAGTACTGCTGGGTCGGGGACGGCTTCCACAGCACCACGTTGCCCATCAGCGCGGGCGCGGTCGGCAGGTTGCCGGCGATCGCGGTGAAGTTGAACGGGGTGATCGCGTAGACGAAGCCCTCCAGCGGACGGTGGTCGCTGCGGTTCCACACGCCGTCCGAGGAGATCGGCTGCTCGGCCATGATCTGGCGGGCGAAGTGCACGTTGAAGCGCAGGAAGTCGACCAGCTCGCAGGGGGTGTCGATCTCGGCCTGCTGCGCGGTCTTGGACTGGCCGAGCATGGTGGCGGCGGCCAGGGTCTCGCGCCAGGGGCCGGCCAGCAGGTCGGCGGCCTTGAGGAAGATCGCGGCGCGGGAGTCGAAGGAGAGCGCCTGCCAGGCCGGGGCAGCAGCCAGGGCAGTGTCGATGGCCTCCTGCGCGTCGGCCTGGGTGGCGTTGCGCAGGGTGCCGAGCCGAGCCGCGTGGTTGTGCGGCTGGACGACGTGGATCTCGGTGCCGCCGCCCATCCGGCGCTCACCGTTGATCGTCATGGTCAGCTGGACCGGCTCCTGGCCGCCCAGCTCCTTCAGCTTGGCCTCCAGACGGGCCCGTTCGGGGCTCCCGGGGGCGTAGCTGTGGACCGGCTCGTTCACCGGCGCGGGGACCTGGGTCACAGCGTCCATAGAGCGCACGCTCTCCTTCGTTCAATGCGGGGGGATTGCCGGCGCGGGTCGCACGCCGGCCACAGCACGAACGCTATTCCTGGCCACCGACCCACTTGATTGGCCGGGCGGCTAAATTCCCCCGTACGGCGTTGTCCGGCCCGACGAAGGGGGTCACGCCGCGGTCACGGTCGGCCCCACCCCCGCGGCGACCGACCCGCTCCATCACGGCGCCCGACCCGCCCGCGCACCGCGCCCGCCCGTCAGGCCGCGCGCTCGTCCCGCCCGTGACGACCCGTCGCGCCCGCACCCGTGCCGTCCAGGGCGACCGGGGCCACCCGACGGTCCCAGTCGATCCGGTAGCCGTGCACCGGCCGGAGCATCTTCTCGGGGCTCATGAAGGTCCGCATCGCGATCGGAGCGACCAGCCGGAACATCATCCGCCCGACCGCCCCTGAGGCCTTCTGGCTGTTGGTGCGGGCCGCGTCGGCGGCGATCTTCTCGACCCGGGGCCGGCGCAGCGCCTCGTACGCGGCGAAGGCGGCGGTGTGGTCGGGCAGGTCGCGCAGGCAGCGGGCGAGTTCGACGGCGCTCTCGACCGCCAGCGAGACGCCCTGGCCCGAGCTGTTGGACGGGGCGTGCACCGAGTCCCCGACGAGGACCATCCGGCCGCGGTACCAGCGCGGTACGGACGGCATGATCTCCAGCCGGGGGAACACGTCCATGGTCTCCACGTCCGCCATCCGCAGCACCTCGCGGGCGGGCACGTCGTCGGAGTGCAGCTCGCGGCAGCGGCGCAGCCACTCCGCCATGCCGGCGGCGCGGGCCTCCTCGGGGGCCAGCGGTTCGGGCTGCGGGATGTTGCTGAACCAGGCGGTGCCGCTGCCGTCGGCCAGGCCCCAGTAGCCGAAGAAGGCGCGGGCGCCGTTGGCGAAGTGGACGGACTCGCCGCGTCCGGCCCGGCCGGGCAGCCGGTGGGAGCTGTAGCCGCCGACGCCGAGCAGTCCGGTGTACTGCGCGGCGGGCGCGGCCGGGTCGATCAGGGTGCGGACGGTGGAGCGGGTGCCGTCGGTGCCGATCAGCAGGTCGCCGGTGGCGGTGCTGCCGTCGGCGAACCGGGCGGTGACCCCGTCGGCGCCCTCCTCGGCGCCGACCAGCCGCTTGCCCCACTGCACCTCGACGCCGGCCTCCTGCAGCCGCCGCTGCAACACCTCGTAGAGCTCGGCGCGGCGCATCAGCCGGCCGCGCGGCAGGTCGGCGAGGCCGGAGAACTCGGCCAGCACGCCGCCCTTGCCGTCCTCGATCACCATCGGCCCGACGGGTTGCCCGATCCGGCCGACCTCCTCCTCCAGCCCGACGAGGGCCAGGGCGCCGAGCCCGTTGGGGGCGATCATGAAGGTGCCGCCGACGCCCTCGGCGGAGCTGCCGTACGCCTCGAAGACGACCGGCTCGATGCCGGCCTTGCGCAGTGCCAGCGCCATCACCGGTCCGGCGATGCCGCCGCCGATGACCAGCGCCTTCCTGGTGGTCCCTGTGTTGCCGGTGGTGCCGGTGGTGCTCATTCCAGGCTCCTCATGAATTCCTGCAGGGTCCGGTTGAAGTCCGACTCCCCGATCTGTCCGATGAGGTTCTCGGTGTAGCGGCGCTCGGCCTCCAGCAACGCGAGGGCGTACTCCTCCTCGACGACGAACATCGGGTGGACGTGCATCTCGACGGCCTTGCGCAGCTGGGCGCGCGAGTCGTCGATCCGCGCGTCCAGCGCCTCCAGCCGCCGGCCGAGCAGGTCGGCCGATTCCTCGGTCGGGAGCACCACGAGCAGGCAGAGGGCGACCCCGAAGGCCGGGTACTCCTCCTGCGGTTCGGCGATCCATTCGCGCATCCAGTCGAGGAGCTCCGTCCGGCCCTCGGGGGTGAGGGCGTAGACGGTGCGCTCCGGCCGCTGGGTGTCGCGGACGGTCTCCTGCTCGGCGACGAACCCGGCCTTCCGCAGTTGCTCCACGACCATGTAGAGCGAGCTGCGGTTGTACTTGATGTTGCGGTCCTTGCCGTGCTCCTTGAGCCGTCGCCCCATCTCGTACGGGTGCATCGGCTCGGCTCCGAGTTCGGCCAGGACCGCGAGGGCCAGCGGGTTCGACACCTTGCGTCGCTTCGCCATGAGAACGTTCCTCATCACTTGGTCAGTACTGACTATCCATTCTCGGATAGTCAGAGTCAACTATTCAGGATCGACGAACCACGACTCTGTCCGTCCGGCTAAAATCAACCACACGGCATTGTCCGAGCGGATGAAGGAGGCCTGAGTGAGCACACCCGGCCTGCCGCTCCGTCAGCTGCTGATGTCCCTCGGCGAACCCCTGGTCGAACTGCAGGCCGCCCCGCTGGGCCTGGACGTCCCGGTGCGCGACGTCGCGATCCTCGACCCGGAGGACCCGCCGACCGCCTCCCCCGGCGAACTCGTCCTCGCGATCGGCGCCCGCGGCCGCGCCGCCCTCCCCGCCCTGCGCGCGGCCGGCCGAGCCGGTGCGGCCGCCGTCGCGGTCAAGCTGGACGGCCCCGGCCAGGCCGACGCGCTGCGCGAGGCCGCCACCGACGCGGGCGTGGCCCTGCTGTCGGTGCGCCGGGAGACCCGCTGGGAGCACCTCGACTCGCTGGCCCGGGCGATCATCGCCGGCCCGGACGCGCCGGACGCGCCCGGCTCCCCCGAGCCCAACGCGGGCGACCTCTTCTCCCTCGCCCAGACCGTCGCCGTGCTCACCAACGGCATCGTCTCGATCGAGGACACCTCAAGCCGGGTGCTGGCCTACTCCCGCTCCTCCGACTCCGACGAGGTCGACGACCTGCGCCGGCTCTCCATCCTCGGCTGGCAGGGCCCGGAGCCGTACCTGTCCAAGCTCCGCGAGTGGGGCATCTTCCAGCACCTGCGCAGCTCGGACGCCCCGATCGCGGTCGAGCCGCACCCCGAGCTCGGCCTGCGCCGCCGCCTGGCCGTCGGCATCCGGGCCGGGGCGCAGCCGCTCGGCACCATCTGGGTGCAGGAGGGCGCGCAGCCGCTGGCCCCGCTGGCCGAGCAGGCGCTGGTCGGCGCCGCCCGCGTCGCGGCCGCCCAGCTGGTGCGCCGCCGCCGGGAGCTGTCCGCCGACGTCCGGCTGACCCAGACGCTGCTCACCGGCCTGCTGGAGGGCTCCACCGGCCCCCAGTCGCTCGCCACCCACCTCGGCCTGGACCTGCGCCGCCCGGCCACCGTGCTGGCGTACGGCGCGCACACCACCGAGGCGCTGCACCGCTCCGACGTCACCGGCCTGATCTCGGTGCACACCGCCGCCCGGCACCGCACCGCGCTGCTCGCCCCGATCGAGTCCCGGGTGTACGTGCTGCTGCCGGAGCTGCCGCCGGGCCTGCCGATGACGACCGTGCGCGGCTGGGCCTCCGAGGTGGTGACGGCGGCCCGGGAGCACCTCGGTGTCACGCTGCGCGCGGCGATCGGCGCGACCGTCGACGGCCTGGCCCAGGTGCCCGACTCCCGCGCGCAGGCGGACCGCATCCTGGACGCGATGGGCCGCGGCGGCGTGGACCTCGACGTCGCGGCACTGATCGACGTCCAGGCGGAGGTGCTGGTCAGCGAGATGGTCGCGCTGCTGCAGGAGCGCACCGGCCTGCGCGACCCGCGGCTCACCGCGCTCACCGAGTACGACCGCCGGCACGGCACCCGGCTGGCCGAGTCGGTGCTGGCCTGGCTGGACGCGCTCGGCGAGGTCCGGGTGGCCGCGGACGCCCTGCACATCCACCCCAACACCCTGCGCTACCGGGTGCGCCGCGCCGAGCAGTTGACCGGCATCGACCTCGCCCAGCCGCAGCAGCGGCTGCTGGCGATGCTGCAACTGCGGCTGCCCGCGGACGAGTAGTCCACGGGCAGCCGATGGGGTCAGGACGGACGGTGCGTCACTCGCCGTAGCCCTGACCGCGCTTGTGCTCGTTCAGCCGGCGCCACGGGCCGGTGATGGCCAGCTGGATGCCCGGGGTCTGGATGTTGGCGAACAGGGTCTTGCCGTCGTCCGAGAAGGTCACCCCGGTGAACTCGCTGAACTCGGGCTTCTCGGCGGTGCCGATGTTCAGCTCGTTGCGGGCGATCGGGTAGACCAGCCCGTCCTCGGTGGCGCCGAACAGGTGCGACACGCCCTCGCCGTCCTCGCAGATCACGATGCCGCCGTACGGCGAGACGGTGATGTTGTCCGGGCCGTCGAAGTTGTCGTGGTCGCCCCAGACGTCGGTGTTGACGCCCAGCAGGACCTTCAGCGTGATGGTGCGGCGGGCCGGGTTGTAGAACCACACCTGGCCGTCGTGCTGCAGCGGGCTCTCCGAGCGGGCGAAGCTGGAGACGAAGTAGAAGCCGCCGTCACCCCACCACATGCCCTCCAGCTTGCGGGCGCGGGTGACCTCGCCGTCCTTGAACTGCTTGCGGACGGAGACGGTCGTGGCGTCGCGGTCCTGGACCTTGACCCAGTCCACGCCGTAGGTGGTGCCGACCTTGGTGGCGCGGGAGAGGTCGTCGACGAACTTGCCCTGCGCGTCGAAGACCTTGAAGGCCTCCAGCACGCCGGCGTCGGCGGCCAGCTTGCGCAGCTGGTAGCGGCCGTGCTCGAAGCCGGCCGGCGGGGTCCAGCGGAACAGCAGGCCGTTCGGGTTCGAGGCGTCCTCGGTCAGGTAGACCTGGCCGCGCTTCGGGTCCACGACGACGGCCTCGTGCGCGTAGCGGCCGAAGGCCTTCACCGGCTGCGGGTCCCGGTTGTAGTCGTCGTCGAACGGGTCGACCTCGAAGATGTAGCCGTGGTCCTTGGTGAAGCCGTTCTTGCCGGCCTTGTCCTCGGTCTCCTCGCCGGACAGCCAGGTGCCCCACGGGGTCACGCCGCCCGCGCAGTTGGTGGCGGTGCCGGCGATGCCGACCCACTGCTCGACCGAGCCGTCCCGCTTGGCGTGCACGATGGTGCAGCCGCCGGCCGCGCCCGGGTCGTAGACGTGGCCCTCGGTCAGCGGCACCGGGTGCGGCCAGTTGGCGCGGGCGCCGGAGAGTTCGTGGTTGACGACCATGAAGTTGCCGCCGTGCTCGTCCTCGAAGGCGGAGGTGCCGTCGTGGTTGCTCGGGGTGAACTCGCCGGTGCGCAGCTTGGTGACGCCGGCCCGGTTCAGGACCTTGTACGAGAAGCCCTTCGGCAGGGACAGCAGTCCGGCCGGGTCCTGCGCCAGCGGGCCGTAGCCGACGGCGGTGCCACCGGCCGCGTTGGTCCCGGCGGCCGCCGCGGCCGGAGCCTCGCCGCCGGCCGGGGCGGCGATCGCACCGGGGGCACTGGCCAGGGCCTCGGCGCTGCCGGCGATCAGCACGCCGGCCCCGACGAGGGTGGAACGGTTGACGAAGTCCCGGCGGGACAGCGACATGGCAGCAACTCCTGAAGGATGAGCGGGCGTCGGGGCGGGATGCCGACGCCCAGCAGGCTCCGCCGGGCGGGTGAACCCGGCATGACGCCCACCTCACATCCGGGCGGCCATTTGCCGACCGATGACCTTCGCATGACCTCCGCTTTGCCAAGGCATCGTCAGGAGCCGCCCGCCGTCACGGCACTCCCGGCGGTCGGACGGCACTCCCGACCCGGCTCCACGGCACTCCCGGCCCCGGCCCGCCGGGCTCAGCGCCGCGCCGCCCGCCACTGCTCCCAGGCCGCCAGCCACAGCTGCTCGGCCAGCCGGTGCTCCTCCCACACCCCGGCCCCTCCCCCGGCGGGCCGCTCCCGCCACAGCTGCGCCCAGGCCCGCTGCGCGGGCAGGCTCGCCACCTCGCTCGCGAACACCGTGTACCGGACGACCTCCTCGACGGCCGCCTCCCCCTCCGCCGTGCCCACCAGCCAGTGCGTCTGCCGGGACAGCCGGTTGAGGTGGTTGACCATCGAGGTCACCGCCGCCGCGGCCTCCTCCCGGGTCTCGGTGGCCAGCCGCATCTGCTGGCGCACCGCCGCCTCCCAGCGCACCGCGCAGGCGTCCCCGCGCAGCCCGCGCGGCAGCCGCGGCGTGCGCCCGGCCCGGACCTGCGCCTCGATCGCGGCGGTCTCGGCGATGCTCTGCGCGATCAGCGACCGGTGCGCCTCCAGTCCGACGACGGGCGGCAGTTCGCGCTCCTCGACCGGCACGTACCGGGCCCGCCGGGAGGCGAGGTCGCGCAGCAGGTCGGTGCGCCCGCTCAGGTACCGCTCGAAGTCGCCGATCCCGCCGAGCTCCACCCCGCCCGGGTCCACCCCGCGCCCGCAGACCGTCACGGTCAGCCCGCCGATCCGCAGCCGCCCGGCCCACACCGCCCCGGGCCCCTCCTCCGCCGCGGCCCCCGGCCGCAGCACCGGCCGGTCCTCGTGCACCTCCAGGGCGCGCGGCTCGCCGTCGACCGTGATCCACGCGCGCAGCGCCCGCACCCGGCCCGGCCCGTCGCCCTCGTCGACGCCCAACTGCTCGTAGACGCGGTCCCGTTCGTCCTCGACCACGTCCTCCAGCTCGGGCAGCGGCTCGCACCCCTCGGCGCCCGGACGGTACGTCCGCACCGTCACGTACGGGCCCGCCGCCGAACGCCAGTCGCCGCACAGCACCTCGACCCAGCGCAGCACGCCGCCGGAGGTCTCGAAGGCGGCCAGTGCCTCGCCGGTGCGGCCCGGGCCGGAGGCCACGCCGTACACCGGGAAGTCGACCGCGGCGAGGGTCCGGCGGGAGAAGTCCTCCTGGTCGGCGAAGCGGCCCTCCGGGCCCGACCGGTCCGGGACCGGGGCGCGGCCCGAGGGCCCGGTGTTCCACTCCTGGGGCCTGCCGCCGCTCTCCCGCACCATCCTGTGCCGCACCCCCGACTCCTCGCGCCCGCACCGCTGACGCCACCTTACGTGCCCGCAGCTGCCGGGTCATCAGCCCGACTGCCGGACGGGGGTGGTGGCCGTGTCAGGGCGCCCGGTTGTCAGCCGTCCTCCCTAACCTGGCCGCATGACAGCACAGAGCAGCACCACCGCGGGCGCCGGCCCGGCACCGGACGGCTTCCCCGCCAGGATCAGCATCGTCACCCTCGGCGTCTCCGACCTCGATCGCAGCGCCCGCTTCTACGAAGACCTCGGCTGGCGGCGCTCCACCGCCTCCAGCCCGGAGATCGTCTGGTTCCGCACCGCCGACTCGGCGCTCGGCCTCTTCCCCACCGACGAGCTGGCGGCCGACGCGGGCATCCCCGCCACCGGCGAGCCGTCCTTCCGCGGCGTCACCCTCGCGGTGAACCTGGAGTCCCCCGCGCTGGTGGACGCCGCGATGAGGACCGCCGTCGAGGCCGGCGCCGTGGTGGTCAAGGCGCCGGTCCCGACGAGCTGGGGCGGCTACTCCGGCTACTTCGAGGACCCGGACGGCCACCTCTGGGAGCTCGCCCACAACCCGTTCTTCCCCTTCACCGAGGACGGCTCGCTGGACCTCCCGGAGTAGACCCCCGGGTCCGCTCCGGGCCCCTCAGTTCCTCGAACGGGCCTTGAAGGCCGCCTTGCGCGCCTCCTTGGCCACCGCCCGGTCCAGGTGCAGTTCCCCGATCGCCTCCAGGACGTCCGCCGTGTACGGGTGGTCGACCCGCCACAGCTCGCCGAACCAGGTCGCCGTATCGCCCTTCACCGGCAGGTCGGCGACCAGTTCGCGCAGCAGCGCGGCGTCGCCGCCGCTGTCCAGCAGCTGGGCGGCGAAGGTGTCGACCACCGTCCACAGCGTCATCGCCCGGGTCGGCACCGGCACGTCCGTCGCGCCCTGCGCGGTCAGCCAGGCCCGCGCCGCACCGCCCAGCTCCGGGTCGTCCAGCACCTCCCGGACGGCCGGTTCGGCGCCCGGCCCCAGCAGGTCGAGCGCGGAGACGCAGAGCATCCGCCGCAGCGGCCCGTACGCGTCGTCGCCGCGCGCCGCCGCGAGCAGCTCGCGCGCCGCCGCCACCGGCTCCCGGCCGGCGGTCCACACCCGCAGCTCCTCCTCCGGCAGCACGTTGGCCGACTCGCACACCGCGCGCAGCAGCTCGGCCGCGTCGCCCTGCGCCAGCTCGCCGACCAGCGGCGCGTCGTAGCCGTCCTCCAGCAGCCACTGCCGGATGCCGTACTGGCCGAGCGGGGTGAGCCGGACCAGGCCGAAGCGGGCCGACTCCTCCTCGTCCAGCGGCTCCTCGCCGACGACGGCGGGCTCCTCGCCCTCCTCCTCGTCGAACAGCTCCGGGTCGATCGGGCGGTACTCCAGCAGGCCCAGCTCGGCCAGGTCGCCCAGCATCGGGTCCAGCGCGACCATCACGTCGGTGATGTCGCCCAGCAGCTCCTCGCTCGGCTCCTCGCCCTCCGGCACCACCAGCAGCGCGGCCAGCACGCCCAGCGGCACGGTCTCGTTGCCGGGGTCGGCGAAGGCGGTGGTCTCGTAGAGCACCTGCAGCGCCTCGTCCAGCAGCTCGGCGGCCTCGTCCCGGGCCTCCTCGACCTCGTTCAGGCCGTCCTCGTCCTCCTCTGCCGCCGCCTCCTCGGTGCCCTCCTCCGGCATCGAGTCCGCCTCCACCGCCAGCTCCCGGACGATCCCGGCAGCGGTCAGCCACAGCTCCAGGACGGTCTCCGGATCGCCCTGCTCGGCGGGCTCCAGGTCCGGCCCGGGGACGGCGACGTGCTCGCCCTCCGCGGTCGTGCCGAGCTCCACCAGGTCCAGGTCGCAGGCCAGCGACCAGGCGCGCAGCGCCTCGACCTCGGCCTCCTCCGGCACCTCGCCCTCGGCCGGGGCCAGGCCCAGCAGCCGCGCGGCGGGGGCGCGGTCCTCCTCGACCAGGTCGCCGAACTCGTCCACCGCCCGGTGCGGGGCCGCCCAGCGGGCCAGCGTCAGCGCGTACCCGAACATCGGGACGGCCTTCGCCTGCCCGGCCAGCTCCTCCTCGGCGGGCAGCTTGACGGGCGGCACCAGGACGGCCGCGTCGTCCAGGTCCTCGTCGTCCAGACCGTGCGCGGCGAACGCCCCGTAGAGGTCCTGCAGCTCCATGTCGGCGGGCAGGACCGCCTCGGCAGCTCCCTCTCCCCCTGTAGCCCCGGCGTTCTTCCGACGTCGTCCGGCCATCGTTTGCGCTCTCCCTCAGCCAGCGGTCAGCCCAAACAGCTCCGCGTACCGATCTACCACCTCAGCGTATAGGTGTGGCACCCCCGATGCCCGGCCGCAAGGGGCGCACGCAGGGGCGCGCGCCGCATCCACGCGCCCACCCCTTATCCTTCGCATTGGTACCGTGCACACCCCGCGCGGGCCGCCGGGCAACGAAGCCCCCTCTCTCAGCTCATCCGCTCCACCAGGGAGCCCCGCACCGCGGCCACCACCACAGCGCCTCAGGACGGGCGCGCCGGCATACCCCGCCGACCCCGGTGGTGCCCTGCCACAGGAGACCCCTCACATGGCGGACCTCTCCCCCGCCGGCTCCGGCCTGCGCACCGCGCAGCTCGACGGACGCCGACTGTCGGAGGCCCTGCTTCCCCTGGAGCTCGCGCCGCGCGCCCAGCTCCAGCTCTCCGCGATCAGCCGCTGGAACGCGATGCGCGGAGTCCGCGTCGGCCTGGTGGCCGCCGCCCTGCTGCTGATGCTGATCGGTGCCAACCTGGCGACGCCGATCTACCCGCTCCTCCAGCAGCGCCTCGGACTCGGCCCGCTCGACACCACGATCCTCTTCACGATCTACGTCTTCGCGCTGGTCCCGGTGCTGGCCGTCGTCGGCCACTGGTCCGACCACCTCGGCCGCCGGGCCCTGATCCTGCCCGCCGTCGCCCTGGCCGCCGCCGGCGACGTCGTCTTCGCCACCTCCGGCAGCTTCTGGCAGCTCGCGGCCGGCCGGGCGGTCCAGGGCATCGCCGTGGGCCTGTCCACCGGCGCCGCCGGGGCCGCCCTCGGCGACCTGCTGCCCGACCACCCGACGCTGGCCGCCAAGCTCACCCTGGCCTGCTCCGCCGGCGGCGTCGCGCTCGGCCCCATCGTCGGCTCCCTGCTGGCCGACGGCGCCGACCCGCTGCTGACGCCGTTCCTGCTGCACGCCATCGCGCTCCTCGCGCTCTGCGTGCCGCTGGCGCTGGTCCACCCCCGGATGCCCGGCCGCAACCGCCCGCCGGCCTCCCCGCCGCGGATCACCACCCCGGCCCACCTGCGCCCGCAGCGCCTGCGACTGCCGCGCACCGGCCGCCGCGAGTTCCTGCTCGCCGCCGGCGCCGGCTTCATCTCGTACGGCGTCTTCGGCGTCTACCTGGCCCTCGCCCCGGCCTTCTCGGCGAAGCTGCTGCACACGCCCTCGCACCTGACCGGCGCGATCGTGGCCGCCCTGCTGCTCGGCTCCTCGGCCGCCGCCCAGCTCGTCGTCCCGCCGACCGCCGACCGCACGGTGATCGCCCTCGGCATGACCGGCCTGGCCACCGGCCTCGGCCTGGTCGTCGCCGCCGGGTACACCGGCACCCCGGCACTGCTGTTCATCGGCAGCGTCCTCGGCGGCATCTGCCAGGGCGTGGCCTTCCGCTCCCTGTTCACCACGGCCGTGGCCGCCATGAACCCGGAACGCCGCGGCTCCGAGCTGAGCGCCCTGTGGATCATCGTCTACCTCGGCAGCTCCGCCCCCATCATCGCCGTCGGCGCCCTCGTCCAGCAGTACGGCCTCCTGCCCGCCGTCAGCGGCTTCGCCACCGTCGCCGCCGTCCTCTGCGCCGCGCTGGCAGTGGCCGTCGCCCGCAAGCCCCGGCACACCGCCTGACCCCGTACGACGAACGCCGCTGCCCGGGACTTCCTCCGAAGTCCCGGGCAGCGGCGTTCGTACCGGACCTACGCGCCCCACGCCTTCCAGGCATCCGTGCCGACCTCGACGCCGAACGGCTCCGGCAGTCGGACGGACTCGCCGAACTTCCACTCGCCCAGCACCTCGTACGTCCCCTCGCCCCGGTTCGGCTCACCGAACAGCGTGACGCCGGGCTGCCGCGGATCACGGTCCACCAGCAGGTGGTACGGCACACCGACGCGGGCGTAGCCACTCCACTTGGTGGGCTTGACCTGGCGGCCGAACATCGGACGCCGGTCGTGGCGGGCATCGGAGGACGAGGTCACCTCGACCACCAGCTCCAGGTCGTGCGGGTGCAGGTGCAGGACGTCCTCGGCGCGCTTCTCCGTGTCGGTGTCCTTGCTGACCACCACCATGTCGGGGATGTAACCGTCCCCGATCTCGACCAGATCCAGGTTGACGGTCTGGACGACCCGCCAAGGAAAGGCCGCGTCCTCGAACCAAGCACGCTCGAATCCCCGCTGAACATCCGAGAGGATCCCACCACGGGCATACACAGGCGCCGGTGACACGACGATCTCCCCTCCGACCACTTCCACCCGCGTGCCGTCGTCCGGGAGCCGGAGGTACTCCTCCAGTTCTCCCCGGACCCACATGGCGTACGGCGAGTCAGGCAGAAGCAACTGCGCGAACGCAACCACCGACATGACTTCGCTCCCTCCGAGGTCGCGGCACCGGCCTGGCCGCCCGCTGGCAGATATACCACTGCCGCACAAACCTTTCCCTCGAAGGAGAGGTTTGCGCGGCAGCAGGTTGACGAATGGCCCGTCCGTCAGACGTTGAAGCCGAGGGCGCGGAGCTGCTCGCGGCCGTCGTCGGTGATCTTGTCGGGGCCCCACGGCGGCATCCAGACCCAGTTGATGCGCAGGTCCTTCACCAGGCCGTCGGTGGCGGTCTTCGCCTGGTCCTCGATGACGTCGGTCAGCGGGCAGGCCGCCGACGTGAGCGTCATGTCGATGGTGGCCACGTCGGACTCGTCGATGTGGATGCCGTAGATCAGGCCCAGGTTGACGACGTCGATGCCCAGCTCGGGGTCGACGACGTCCATCAGGGCCTCGGTCAGGTCCTCGACCGAGACGGTGCCGGCGGTGGTGCCGACGATGATGCCGGTCTGCTCCTCCGCAGCGGAGGCCGTGGCGTCAGTGGTGCTCTCGTCACTCATGGTTCTGTCCTCCTCTGCGGGATCAGTCGTTCACGGCGGGGTGCTGGGCGAGCGCCTGAGCGGTGGCGTCCTTCCAGGCCATCCAGCTGAGCAGGGCGCACTTGACCCGGGCCGGGTACTTGGAGACGCCGGCGAACGCGACCGCGTCCTCCAGCACCTCCTCGTCGCCCTCGCCCTGGCCCTTGCTCTGCATCAGCTCCAGGAAGGCCTCCTGGACCGCCTGCGCCTCGCCCACGCTCTTGCCGACCACCAGGTCGTTGAGCACCGAGGCGCTCGCCTGGCTGATCGAACAGCCCTGGGACTCGTACGAGACGTCGGCGACGGTCGCGCCGTCGAGCTTCACCCGCAGGGTGATCTCGTCGCCGCACGTCGGGTTGACGTGGTGGACCTCGGCGTCGCCGTCCCGCAGCCCCTTGCCGTGGGGGTTGCGGTAGTGGTCCAGGATGATGTCCTGGTACATCGAGTCGAGCTTCATGTCCTGCGCGTCCCGTCAGCCGAAGAAGTTCCGGACGTGGTGCAGGCCGTCGATCAGCGCGTCGACCTCGCCCGGCGTCGAGTACAGGTAGAACGACGCCCGCGTGGTCGCCGGAATTCCGTACCGGAGGCAGACCGGCCGCGCGCAGTGGTGGCCGACGCGCACGGCGATGCCCTGCTCGTCCAGCACCTGACCCACGTCGTGCGGGTGGATGTCACCGAGGGTGAAGGAGATCGCCGCACCGCGGTCCACGGCCGTGCGCGGGCCGATGATCCGCAGGTCGGGGACCTCCAGCAGCCGCTCGACGGCGTACGCGGTGATCGCGTGCTCGTGCGCCGCGATCTTCTCCATGCCGACGCCCTGCAGGTAGTCGATGGCCGCGCCGAGCCCGACCGCCTGGGCGATCGGCGGGGTGCCGGCCTCGAACTTGTGCGGCGCCGGGGCGTAGGTGGACGAGCCCATGGTGACGGTCTCGATCATCTCGCCGCCGCCGAGGAACGGCGGGAGGTCCTCCAGCAGCTCCTGGCGGCCCCAGAGCACGCCGATGCCGGTCGGGGCCAGCATCTTGTGGCCGGTGAAGGCGACGAAGTCGGCCTCCAGCGCCTGCACGTCCAGCACCATGTGCGGCGCGGCCTGCGAGGCGTCGATGACGACCAGCGCGCCGACCGACTGGGCCTTGCGGACGATCGTCTCGACCGGGTTCACGGTGCCGAGCAGGTTGGAGACCAGGGTGAAGGAGACCACCTTGGTCTTCTCGGTGATCAGCTCGTCGATGTTCGACAGGTCGAGCCGGCCCTCGTCGGTGAGCCCGAACCACTTCAGCTTCGCGCCGGTGCGCTGCGAGAGCAGCTGCCACGGGACAATGTTGGAGTGGTGCTCCATCTCCGTGATGACGATCTCGGAGTCGGCGTCCACCTTGTACGGCTCGTCGGCCCAACCGAGCATGTTGGCCACGAGGTTGAGCGACTCCGAGGCGTTCTTGGTGAAGATCACCTCGTTGCGGCTCGGCGCGTTGACGAACGCCGCGACCTTGTCCCGGGCGCCCTCGTACAGCGCGGTGGCCTCTTCGGCGAGCACGTGCACGCCGCGGTGGACGTTGGCGTTGTGCCGCTCGTAGTAGGCGGTCAGCGCTTCCAGCACCTGGCGCGGCTTCTGCGAGGTCGCCGCGTTGTCCAGGTAGACCAGCGGCTTCTCGTCGTGCAGCAGCCGCTGCAGGACCGGGAAGTCCTTGCGGATCGCGTCGGTGTCGAGCAGACCCGGCAGGCCCGAACGCTCATGGGCATGCGTCACTCGGATGCGCCCCCCTTCACGTACGCCTCGTAGCCCTCGTTCTCCAGCTTGTCGGCCAGCTCGGCGCCGCCGGACTCGACGATGCGGCCGCCCGCGAAGACGTGGACGTAGTCGGGCTGGATGTACCGCAGGATGCGGGTGTAGTGGGTCACCAGGAGGGTGCCGACCTCGCCGGTCGAGCGGACCCGGTTGATGCCCTCGGAGACGATGCGCAGCGCGTCGACGTCCAGGCCGGAGTCGGTCTCGTCGAGGATCGCGATCTTCGGCTTGAGCAGCTCCAGCTGGAGGATCTCGTGGCGCTTCTTCTCGCCGCCGGAGAAGCCCTCGTTGACGTTGCGCTCGGCGAAGGCCGGGTCCATCTGGAGGGCGGCCATCGCCTCCTTGACCTCCTTCACCCACAGCCGCAGCTTCGGGGCCTCGCCGCGGACGGCGGTGGCGGCGGTGCGCAGGAAGTTGCTGACCGAGACACCGGGGACCTCGACCGGGTACTGCATGGCCAGGAAGACACCGGCCTTGGCCCGCTCGTCGACGGACATCTCCAGGACGTCCTCGCCGTCCAGCAGCACCGAGCCGCCGGTGACGGTGTACTTGGGGTGGCCGGCCAGCGAGTAGGCCAGGGTGGACTTGCCGGAGCCGTTGGGACCCATGATGGCGTGGGTCTCGCCCTGCTTCACGGTCAGGTCGACGCCCTTCAGGATCTCGCGCGGGCCGTTCTCGGCCTCGACGGAGACGTGCAGGTCGCGGATTTCAAGGGTTGCCATGTGTACTCAGGACTCCTGGTTGACGGAGACGAGCACATCGTCCCCTTCGATCTTTACGGGGTAGACAGCGACCGGCTTGGTGGCGGGCAGGCCGGAGGGCTTGCCGGTGCGCAGGTCGAAGCTGGAGCCGTGCAGCCAGCACTCGATCATGCAGTCCTCGACCTCGCCCTCGGAGAGCGAGACGTTCGCGTGCGAGCAGATGTCGTTCACGGCGAACACCCCCTCGTCGGTGCGGACGACGGAGACCGGCACGCCGTTGAGGTCCACGCGCTTGGGCACGTCCTCCTGGAGGTCGCTCAGCGCGCAGGCACGGAGGAAGGTCATCGCGTTCAGACCGCCGCTTCCAGCTCTGCGTCGATCTTCTCCATGAGCTGTTCCTGGACCTCGGCCACGCCGATCTGCTGGAGCAGCTCGGCGAAGAAGCCGCGGACCACCAGGCGGCGGGCCTCGTCCGCCGGGATGCCGCGGGCCTGCAGGTAGAACAGCTGCTCGTCGTCGAAGCGGCCGGTCGCCGAGGCGTGGCCGGCGCCGACGATCTCGCCGGTCTCGATCTCCAGGTTCGGGATCGAGTCGACCCGGGCGCCGTCGGTGAGCACCAGGTTCCGGTTGAGCTCGTAGGTGTCGGTGCCGAGCGCGGCGGCGCGGATCAGCACGTCGCCGACCCAGACCGCGTGCGCGTCCTGGCCCTGCAGCGCGCCCTTGTACGCCACGTTCGACCGGCAGTGCGGCGTGTCGTGGTCGATCACCAGGCGGTGCTCCAGGTGCTGGCCGGCGTCGGCGAAGTAGAGGCCGAACAGCTCGGCCTCGCCGCCGGGGCCCGCGTAGTTGACCCGCGGGTGCAGGCGGACCAGGTCGCCGCCGAAGGTCACGACCACGGACTTGTACGTGGCGTCCCGGCCGACCAGCGCGTTGTGCTGGGCGACGTGGACGGCGTCGCGCTCCCAGTCCTGGACGGAGACGAAGGTGAGCTTGGCGCCGTCGCCGACCAGCAGCTCGACGTTGGCGGCCCGGGTGCCGGTGCCCGCGTGGTTGAGCACCACGACGGCCTCGGCGAACGGCTTGACGTCGATCACCACGTGGGCGAAGCGGACGCCGCCCTCGCCGCGCACGTCGATCCTGACCGGCTCGGTCAGCACCGCGTCCTTGGGGACGGTGACCACCAGGGCCTGCTCGAAGGCGCTGAACGCCTGCGCGGCGACCCGGTCCACCGGCGTACCGGCCTTGCCCAGGCGGGCGTCGTCGCGGCCGACGGTCTCGGCGGTGACCCCGTCCGGCAGCGTGAACTCGACCTTGTCCTCGCCCTTCTCGGCCTGGGCGGCGGTCCCGTCGTGCAGCCCGCCGAGGCGGTGCAGCGGGGTGAACCGCCAGTCCTCCTCGCGGCCGTGCGGCACCGGGAAGTCGTTCACGTCGAAGGACGGCTTGACCGCGACGCGCGCGTCGATCGGCTGCTGGACCGTGGCCCGGCCGGTGCCGGGGCCGGCGAGCCGCGCGCCCGCGCCGGCGGTGCCGACCTCGATCGACCCGGCGGTGGTGGAGCCGGTGGTGTTCTGCTCAGCCATGGCTGTTCGTAGTGCTCTCTTCCTCGGAAATCGGTGGACGGCGGTGGCGGCTGGACGTCAGCCGACCGCGCCCTCCATCTGCAGCTCGATCAGCCGGTTGAGCTCCAGCGCGTACTCCATCGGCAGCTCGCGCGCGATCGGCTCGACGAAGCCGCGGACGATCATCGCCATGGCCTCGGTCTCGGTCAGACCGCGGCTCATCAGGTAGAACAGCTGGTCCTCGCTGACCTTGGAGACGGTCGCCTCGTGGCCCATGGACACGTCGTCCTCGCGGACGTCCACGTACGGGTAGGTGTCCGAGCGGGAGACGGTGTCGACCAGCAGCGCGTCGCACAGCACGTTGGACTTGGCGCCGTGCGCGCCCTCGCCGATCTCGATCAGACCGCGGTAGGAGGTGCGGCCGCCGCCGCGCGCCACCGACTTGGAGACGATGTGCGACGAGGTGTTCGGCGCCATGTGCACCATCTTGGCGCCGGCGTCCTGGTGCTGGCCCTCGCCCGCGAAGGCGATCGACAGGGTCTCGCCCTTGGCGTGCTCGCCCATCAGGTAGACGGCCGGGTACTTCATGGTGACCTTGGAGCCGATGTTGCCGTCGATCCACTCCATGGTCGCGCCCTCGTACGCCACGGCGCGCTTGGTGACCAGGTTGTAGACGTTGTTCGACCAGTTCTGGATGGTCGTGTAGCGGCAGCGGCCGCCCTTCTTGACGATGATCTCCACGACCGCGGAGTGCAGCGAGTCGGAGGAGTAGATCGGCGCGGTGCAGCCCTCGACGTAGTGGACGTAGGCGTCCTCGTCGACGATGATCAGCGTCCGCTCGAACTGGCCCATGTTCTCGGTGTTGATCCGGAAGTAGGCCTGCAGCGGGATGTCGACGTGCACGCCCTTCGGCACGTAGATGAACGAGCCGCCGGACCACACCGCGGTGTTCAGCGCGGCGAACTTGTTGTCACCGGCCGGGATGACGGTGCCGAAGTACTCCTTGAACAGCTCCGGGTGCTCGCGCAGCGCGGTGTCGGTGTCCAGGAAGATGACGCCCTGCTCCTCCAGGTCCTCGCGGATCTGGTGGTAGACGACCTCGGACTCGTACTGGGCGGCGACACCGGCGACCAGGCGCTGCTTCTCCGCCTCCGGGATGCCGAGCTTGTCGTAGGTGGCCTTGATGTCCGCCGGCAGGTCCTCCCAGGACTCGGCCTGCTTCTCGGTGGAGCGGACGAAGTACTTGATGTTGTCGAAGTCGATGCCGGTGAGGTCGGAGCCCCAGGTCGGCATGGGCTTCTTGCCGAACAGCTTCAGGCCCTTGAGCCGGAGGTTCAGCATCCACTCGGACTCGCTCTTCTTCGCGGAGATGTCGCGCACGACCTCCTCGCTGAGCCCGCGCTTGGCAACGGCGCCGGCGGCGTCCGGGTCGGCCCAGCCGTACTCGTAGTTGCCCAGGCCCTCAAGCTCCGGGTGCGAAACGGTGTCAGTCATGCGAGCTTCCTAACGCGCGGACGCAGAATCTTCGGTGGACGTACCGGCAGTCGGCACTGCATCGGAGCCGCGGCCCGCGGAACCCCGGGCGGGCGACGATGCGGCACCGGGTGCCGGCACATAGGTGGTGCAGACCCCGTCGCCGTGGGCGATGGTGGCCAGCCGTTGCACATGGGTGCCCAGGAGCTGGGAGAAGACCTCGGTCTCCGCCTCGCAGAGCTGCGGGAACTGCTCGGCGATGTGCGCGACCGGGCAGTGGTGCTGGCAGAGCTGGGCGCCCGCCGGGGCCTTCGCCGCGGCCGACGGGACACGCCGCACCGTGGCAGCGTACCCGTCGGCACTGAGCGCCTGGGCGAGCGCCTCGGTGCGCTCCCCCGCCCCGGCCCGGCCCAACGCCTCCAGGTACTTCTCGCCCTGCTTGCCGAAACGGGCCCGGGCGAAGGCCGCGACGGCCTCCTCGCCCGCCTTGCCGCCGCCCACCGAGTCCGAGATCCAGCGCAGGGCGTCGGCGGCGAGCTGGTCGTACGCCTGGTAGAAGGCGTCCCGGCCGCCGTCGGTGAGGGCGAAGACCTTGGCCGGGCGGCCCCGGCCGCGGCTGCCGTAGACCCGCTGCTCGCGGGACTCGACCAGGCCGGCGGCGGTGAGTCCGTCCAGGTGGCGGCGCACGGCGGCGGCGGTGAGGCCGAGCCGGCTCGCGAGGTCGGCGGCGGAGGACGGGCCGTGGTCCAGGATCGACCGGGCGACCCGGTCCCGGGTGGCGCGGTGGCCCTCCAGCAGCACCTCGGCCGCCGTCACGGGCACGTCGCAGTGGGAGGCCGACTCGGCCTCCTGCTGCTGGGCGTGCTCGCGCATGTTTTTCACAACACCAGTGTTGCGTAATTACTTCCGTCGGGACAAGCCGTGATCCATGCCTCACCGGTGTCATCGATCACGCAGGCAAGCCTTACCTGACCAGCCGAAACGATCATCGAGGCCGCCGTACGGCCGGTTCGTGAGCGCCTCTTACACTCGCCGGTATGCACTCCGAACCCGCGGTCCAGATCGCCGGGCTGGTCAAGCGCTACGGCGACAAGCCCGCGGTGGACGGCCTCGACCTCACCATCGCACGCGGCGCGATCACCGCCGTCCTCGGCCCCAACGGCGCCGGCAAGACCACCACCATCGAGACCTGCGAGGGCTACCGCCGCCCCGACGCCGGCACCGTCCGCGTGCTCGGCCTCGACCCGGTCGCCCAGAACGCCGCGCTGCGCCCCCGGATCGGCGTCATGCTGCAGTCCGGCGGTGTGTACGCGGGTGCCCGCGCCGTCGAGATGCTGCGGCACACCGCCAAGCTGCACGCCCACCCGCTGGACGTGGACGCGCTGGTCGAGCGCCTCGGCCTCGGCTCCTGCGGCCGGACCACCTACCGGCGGCTGTCCGGCGGCCAGCAGCAGCGGCTCGCCCTGGCCATGGCCGTGGTCGGCCGCCCCGAGCTGGTCTTCCTGGACGAGCCCACCGCCGGCCTCGACCCGCAGGCCCGCCGCGCCACCTGGGAGCTGGTCCGCGACCTCCGCCGGGACGGCGTCACGGTGGTCGTCACCACCCACCACATGGACGAGGCCGAGCAGCTCGCCGACCGCGTCGCGATCGTGGACCGCGGCCGGGTGATCGCCGACGGCACCACCGAGGAGCTGTGCCGCGGCGACGCCGAGAGCGCCCTGCGCTTCGACGGCCCGCCCGGGCTCGACCTCGGCCCGCTGCTCAAGGAGCTGCCCGAGGGCGCCACCGCCGTCGAGACCGCCCCCGGCAACTACCGGGTCGAGGCGCCCGTCGACCCCCAGCTGGTGGCCACCGTGACCGGCTGGTGCGCGGCCTCCGGCGTCCTGCCCGAGCGGCTGTCCGTGCAGCGCCGCAGCCTCGAAGACGTCTTCCTCGACCTGACCGGACGGGAGCTCCGATCGTGAGTGCCACCGATTACGCCCCGAAGCCGGGCGCAGCGCCGGTCGGCCGGATGCTGCTCGCGCAGACCGCGTTCGAGACCCGGATGCTGCTGCGCAACGGTGAGCAGCTGCTGCTCACCGTGGTCATCCCCACCGTGCTGCTGGTGCTGTTCTCCGCGGTGGACATCGTCGCGGTGGAGGGCCCGGGCAAGCGGGTCGACTTCCTGGCCCCCGGCCTGCTCGCGCTGGCCGTGATGTCGACGGCGTTCACCGGGCAGGCCATCGCGACCGGCTTCGAGCGCCGCTACGGCGTGCTGAAGCGGCTCGGCGCGAGCCCGCTCCCGCGCTGGGCGCTGCTGACCGCCAAGACCGGCTGCGTGCTGGTCACCGAGGCGCTGCAGGTCGCGCTGCTGACGGTGATCGCGCTGGCGCTCGGCTGGTCCCCGCACGGCGACCCGTTCAGCGTGGCCGCGCTGCTGGTCCTCGGCACCGCCGCCTTCTCCGGGCTCGGCCTGCTGATGGCGGGCACCCTGAAGGCCGAGGCCACGCTGGCCGCCGCCAACCTGGTGTTCATCCTGCTGCTGCTCGCGGGCGGGGTGATCGTGCCGCTGAGCAGGTTCCCCGACGCCGTGCGGTCGGTGCTGGAGCTGCTGCCGATCTCGGCGCTCTCGGACGGCCTGCGCTCGGTGCTGCAGACCGGCGCCGGGGTGCCCTGGGCGGACCTCGGGATCCTGGCCGGCTGGGCCGTGCTCGGCCTGGCCGCGGCCGCCCGTTTCTTCCGCTGGGAGTGATCCTCCCGGCGACGCGCGACGCCCCCCGGCCTCAGGAGGCCGGGGGGCGTCGTGCGTTCGGCTCGCGGTGCGTCAGCCCTGGCTGCCGCCGCGGCGCTTGCGGGCGAGCAGCACGAGCGCGCCGCCGACCAGCAGCACGCCGCCGCCGGCCGCCGCGATCATGGGCGTCGCGTCGCTGCTACCGGTCTGCGCGAGCACCGGCGCGCTGGTGCTGGGCGCCGGGGCGGGGGTCTTGCTCGGGGTCGGGGTGGCCGACGGGGTCGCGGTCGGCGTCACGGTGGGCGTCGGCGCGGGGGTCGGGGTCACGGTCGGCGTCACGGTGGCGGTCACGGTGGGCGTCGGCGTGGGGGTGGGGGTCTTGGTGGGGGTGGGGGTCGGAGTCGGGGTGTGGCACGGCTCGATCGTCTTGGTCTCGTTGATGTTCCACCCCTTCTCGTTCGGGTTCTCCGAGGTGGTGACCACCAGGTTCGCCTTGATCGGGGCGGTGTGGTCCTTCACCGGGAAGGTGCCGTGGAACTCGGCGGGGAAGGCCTTGTTGTCCAGGACCTTGTCGCCGTCGATGGTGAGGCTGACGGTGTTCTTCACGTCGGCCTTGGGGCTGTAGTTGATCAGATCGATCACGATCTTGTCGCAGGTCACCGACCAACTCGGCACGTGCGCCGAGGCGTTGGTGGCCAGCGCCAGGGGCAGTAGAAAACCGGCCGCCGCCGTGCCCGCCAGTGCCGCCGCGCCGATCCCGATGTGCCGCCGCTGTCGCGCCATTACGCTGTTCCCCTCCGAACGGTCTTGTGCAGCAGGCGTGTTGAATGGTTCGCGGTGGCCCGCTACGGCTGTCCGGGGGACTCTACCGGCACTCCCGCATCCCGCCACACCCCGCGTACGACCGAATTTCGTCTGTCCGTCCAGTCTCCGATGTGCAAGGCCAGCCCATCACAGTCACCGCCTCACTGACCGCGGATTCGCCAAACTTGACTGAACGTTGTCATCTTTCGGACGGAACGGCGCCCCCGGTGATCCGGGTCGATCACCGGGGGCGCCGCTTCGGTCGGCCCGCGAACCCGCCGGTCCGCCCGGGCCGTCAGGCCTTCCCGGCCGACCTCCGCCGGACGGCCAGCACGATCGCGCCACCGGCCGCGATCACCACGGCACCGCCGATCGCCAGCGGGAGCACGGGACCGGAGCCGGTGTGCGCCAAGTTGCCGCCGCCGCTCTCCCGGGCGGACGGGCTCGGCGAACCGGAGGACACCGGAACGGCCGTCGCACCGCCGGTCGACGGACCGGCCGAGGGGCTCGCACCGGGCTTGCCGCTCGTCGACGCGGACGGGCTGCCCGACGGGCTCGCCGACCCGCTCGGGGAGCCCGGACCGCTCGGCGTCGCCGACGGCGAGCCGCTCGGCACCACCGGCGGCACGGTCGGCGTGCCGGTCGGCGTCGGGACGGTGCCCGGCAGACAGCCGGTGAAGGGGTAGTGGTGCGTCTCGGCGCCGCCCTTGCCAGTCAGCGAGGCCGCGATCACCGAACCGTTGACCGGGCCGCCGCTGCCGAGGTCGAAGGCGGCGTTCGGCGCGAGCACCGTGCCGGCCCAGGCGGCCTGGCTGTTCTTGACCACCTTGGTCGCGGTCGGGAAGTTCCAGAGCAGCTTGGCCCGGATCGCCCCGCCCGCAGCGCTCTGCAGCTTGTCGTCCAGGACGAAGGCCGACGTGCCGGCGTCCCACAGGTGGAAACCGGTCGTCCCGGCCGCCGCCATGTCGTACGAGCCGCCGGTCACGTTGATCACCGTCACCGAGCCGGCCGGCACCTTGAGGTACACGTCCTTGGCGCCCTGCAGCCTCGCCGCGTCGACGGTGAAGCCGTTGTACGCGGCGTCCCCGCCGGTGAAGGTCAGCTTGGCGCCCTCGGCCCGGACGGTGGCGCCGGCGGTCTGCGGCACGGCGGCCAGCGAGGTCGAGGCGGCGCGCAGTTCGGCGAACTCGGCCTTGAAGTCGATCGGCGAGGGGCCCTGGGCGACAGTGCCGCGGTGGGCCTGGACGACTGCGCCGTCGCCCTTGGAGCCGTAGACGCCGTTGCCCTTCATCACCTGGGTGTTGTGGCCGGTGATGCGGCCGGCCACGACCAGCGCGTTCTTGCCGGGCAGCGCGTCGACCTCGGCGGCGGTGAGCTCCTGGCCGACCGAGAAGCCGCCGGTGAAGTCGGCGTTGCCGCCGACCGCGACCGCGCCTTCGGCATCGGGGGTGTGGGTGTCGTCGCCCTCGATGAACTCGCCGTAGAGGTTGGCGACCCCGAGGGTGCGGCACTCCTGGTCGGCGCCGACGGCCTGGGCGGCCGGTGCGACGAGGCCGGCCAGTGCGAGCGAGCCGCCGACCGCGAGCGCGAGCGCGGCGGCGGACGTGGATATGCGCATGTACAGGTCTCCGCTTGCGTGCGGGAGGAGTGGGAGTGGCCCGAAAAAGGTATGGACCAATCCACACTCTTTCGACCATCCGCACGATTGGTCAAGACCATTGACCGTTTTGCCCGAACAGTCCCTCCAGGCCCCGGACGTGGCGGGGCGGCCCCGCCCCAAGATCGCCCATAAAGCCACCTACCATGGACGTCGTGCTTAAGACCACCCCCTTCTCCCTGCTCGCCGAGCGCTGGCAGCCCTCCGCCGCGATGGTCCGGCGCGCCGCGTTCGCCGCGCTGGTGATGAGCGTGGTGATCGTCGTCACCGGCGGCGCCGTCCGGCTCACCGCCTCCGGCCTCGGCTGTACGACCTGGCCCCGCTGCACCGACGAGAGCCTGACGCCCACCGCCGAGATGGGCTTCCACGGCATCGTCGAGTTCACCAACCGGATGCTCACCTACGTGCTGAGCGCCGCCGTCGGCTGGGCGATCCTGGCCGCCCGCTGCCACCGCCGGCCCTCGGCCGGGGGGACGGCCGCGCCCTGGCGGCGCAGCCTGACCAAGCTCGGCTGGGCGCAGTTCTGGCTGGTGATGAGCAACGCCGTCCTCGGCGGCATCACCGTGCTGACCGGCCTCAACCCCTACACCGTCGCACTGCACATGATCGCCGCGATGGCCCTGGTCTGGGTCGCACTGCTGATGTGGGAGCGCAGCAAGGAGGGCGACGGCCCGGCGAAGCTGTCGGTGGCCCGGCCGATCCACCAGCTCTCCTACGTCCTGGTCACGGTGGTCGGCCTGCTGGTCGCGGCCGGCACCCTGGTGACCGGCGCCGGCCACCACCCGGGCACCCCCAAGGACAACAAGATCGTCCCGCGGATCCCGATCGACTACGACCGCCTCGCCCAGTTCCACGCCGACTTCGCCTTCGTCTCGGTCGGCCTGGCCATCGCGGCGATCTTCGTCTTCGCCGCGATCAAGGCACCGCAGCCCGCCCGCGCCCGCGCCAGGGAACTGCTCGCGGTCCTGCTGCTCCAGGGCGTGCTCGGCTTCGTCCAGTACTTCACCGACGCCCCGGAGCTGATGGTCGGCCTGCACATGTTCCTGGCCACGCTGACCTGGATCGCCGCACTGCGCATCCCGCTCGCCCTGCGCACCCGCGAGGACGAGGCCCCCGCCGGGCAGCCGGCCGACCGGACCCCGCAGACCGCGGCCGCCTGAGGCCGCCGGGAACGACACCGGAACGGCACCGGACAGCGCGAAGGCCCGGTTCCCCCGTGCGGGGGGAACCGGGCCTTCGCGTCGTCCGAGCGGGGCGTCAGCCGCCGAGCTGGATGCCGGCCATCCGCTTCCACTCGTACGGGCCGGTCTTGACCTTGAGGCCCAGCTCGCCCTCGAAGTCGTCGTGCAGGGTCAGCCCGGCCAGCTCCGCGGCCCGGCGGCCGACGGCGTAGCTGGGGGCCACCTGGTCGCCCCAGGCGCCGTCCGCGCCGACCACGACGATCCGGGTGGCCACGGCGCCGACGTACTCGACGACCGCGTCGGCGCTGCCGCCGTGCTGCTTGGCGAAGCTGGTCAGGTTCTTGGCGATGCGCTTGGCGCGGCGCTCGGTGCGGGCGTCCGGCGCGGCCGTGGCAATCTCTGCGCTGCTCATGCCCGCATGCTACCCACCGGTACACGCCCTGGCGACGGGAGCGCCCTGTGCACCGGGACACATACTGGAGACGTGACGTTCAAAGGCTGGCCCTCCGAGGCGCTCGACTTCTACGAGCACCTGGAGGCCGACAACTCGAAGACCTTCTGGCAGGCCCACAAGGAGCAGTACGAGGACGCCGTACGGGCCCCGATGGAGCGGCTGCTCTCCGACCTGGAGCCGGAGTTCGGGCAGGGGAAGATCTTCCGCCCGAACCGCGACGTCCGCTTCAGCGCCGACAAGTCACCGTACAAGACGCACATCGGCGCGCACCTGGAGAGCGGCGGCTACATCCAGCTCTCCGCCGACGGCCTGGCCTGCGGCAACGGCATGTACCAGCTCGCCCCGGACCAGCTGGAGCGCTACCGCGCCGCCGTCGCGGAGGACGTCACCGGCGCCGAGCTGGAACGGGTGATCGCCGGGGTGGAGGAGGACGGCCCGAAGGTGTTCGGCCGGGACTCCCTCAAGTCGGCCCCGCGCGGCTACCCCAAGGACCACCCCCGGATCGAGCTGCTGCGCCACAAGGGCCTGGTGGCCTGGCAGGAGTGGGAGCCCGCGAAGTGGCTGGGCACCCGCACCGCCTACACCCGGATCACCGCCTTCCTGCAGGCCTCCCTGCCGCTGCGGGACTGGCTGGACGGCCACGTCGGCCCCCTCCGAACTGTCGCCCCGCTGACGCACCGGAAACGGAAGAGCCGGAAACGGAAGAGCCCCGGTCCGAGGAGGACCGGGGCTCTTCCGCACGACGTCTACTTCACGAACGGGTCGATCGCGCACACCACGAACAGCAGCGACAGGTAGGTGATCGACCAGTGGAACAGCCGCATCTCCTTCAGCTTGGCGCCCACCACCCCGGCCTTGGCCCGCCCGTACAGCGCGTGCGCCTCGCGCAGCCAGAAGCCGCCGAGCAGCACCGCGGCGACGGGGTACAGCCAGCTCATGTGCCCCAGCGGCCACACCGCCAGCGAGGTCGCGACCATCACCCAGGAGTAGGCGACCACCTGCTTGCCGACCGCCACGTTGCCCTTGACGACCGGCAGCATCGGCACGCCCGCGCGCATGTAGTCGTCGCGCACCTTCATCGACAGCACCCAGGTGTGCGGCGGGGTCCAGAAGAACACCACCAGGAACAGCGCCACCGCCACCCACGACACCGAGTCGGTCACCGAGGACCAGCCGATCAGCACCGGCATGCAGCCGGCGATGCCGCCCCAGACGATGTTCTGCGAGGTGCGCCGCTTCAGCCCGAGCGTGTAGACGAACACGTAGAACAGCAGCGCGCCCAGCGCCAGTCCGGCGGAGAGCCAGTTGACGCCCCAGCCGAGCAGCGCGGTGGAGAGGACCGCGAGCGCGATGCCGAACACCAGCGCCTCGCGCGGCGACACCATCCCGGTGACGATCGGCCGGCGCTCGGTGCGGGACATCATCGCGTCGATGTCGCGGTCGATGTACATGTTGAGGGCGTTGGCGCCGCCCGCCGAGAGGTAGCCGCCGACGACGACCTTCAGGACCAGCAGCATGTTCGGCACGCCCTGCTGGGCCAGGAACATCACCGGCACGGTGCTCATCAGCAGCAGCTCGATGATCCGGGGCTTGGTCAGTGCGACGAACGCGCCGACACGGGCCCCGATCGGCCGGTGCGCAGGCGTCGCCCCGGTGACCCCGGCGGGACGGGTTTCGACGGCGGTCACTAACACCCCAACTGAAGATGAATCCTCGCAGGCGTCCACAGGAACGAAGGGTCCCGAATCGTCCGCTCTGCGCGTACCACGACACCATAGACGCTCCATATATCCCATCCGGCTCCGGGGTCCCCGGCGAGGCCGAACCGCACACCCCCGGGTGAACCGACTGGGTGAAGCCACGAACCGTCTCCGGCGGCCCCCGCTACCCCGTCCTGACCACCCCGGCGGCGGGCCATCACGAAACAGGAGAGCCTGGGGCAAAAGCAGTCATACCGGCCTAGTGGGAATCACCATGCGGAAATCCCGGTTGTCTCAGCACGGAGGGTGAGCCCCGGCCCGGGCGGTAGGCTCGCACGCAGAAGCGGGATCTACCCTCCGTGACCGGCACCACCCAGCGTCGGGACCACAGCGCCGTGGCCGACCCGGTCCCCATTCACGGGGTCACTCTTCAATGGAAGGAGCCCTGAGACAGGGTGAGCACTGCGCCGACGAACGCATTCGAGTGGACCGATCTGGACGAGCGCACGGTTGACACCGCGCGAGTCCTCGCCATGGACGCTGTCCAGAAGGTCGGCAACGGGCACCCCGGGACGGCCATGTCGCTGGCCCCGGCCGCGTACCTGATCTTCCAGCGCTTCCTGCGCCACGACCCGACCGACCCGTCCTGGGTCGGCCGCGACCGCTTCGTCCTCTCCCCCGGGCACACCAGCCTGACGCTCTACACCCAGCTGTACCTCTCGGGCTACGGCCTGGAGCTGGACGACCTCAAGGCCTTCCGCGTCGCCGGCAGCCGCACCCCCGGTCACCCGGAGCACGGCCACACGGCCGGCGTCGAGACCACCACCGGCCCGCTGGGCCAGGGCATCGCCAACGCGGTGGGCATGGCGATGGCCGCCCGCTACGAGCGCGGCCTCTTCGACCCGCAGGCCCCGGCCGGCGAATCCCCCTTCGACCACACCATCTGGGCCATCGTCTCCGACGGCGACCTGGAGGAGGGCATCTCCGCCGAGGCCTCCTCGCTGGCCGGCCACCAGAAGCTGGGCAACCTGGTCGCGCTCTACGACGACAACCACATCTCGATCGAGGGCGACACCGAGACCGCCTTCTCCGAGGACGTCCTCAAGCGCTACGAGGCGTACGGCTGGCACGTCCAGCGGGTGACCCCGAAGTCCAACGGCGACATCGACGTGGCCGCCCTGGCCGACGCGCTGGCCGCGGCCAAGGCCGAGACCTCCCGCCCGTCGTTCATCGCGATGCGCACGATCATCGCCTGGCCCGCCCCGGACGCGCAGAACACCGCCAAGGCGCACGGCTCCGCGCTCGGCGCCGCCGAGATCGCCGCCACCAAGAAGGTCCTGGGCTTCGACCCGGAGAAGACCTTCGAGGTCAGCGACCAGGTCATCGAGCACGCCCGCCTGGTCATCAAGCGCGGCAAGGCCGCCCGCGACCAGTGGCAGCAGTCCTTCGACGCCTGGCGCGCCGCGGACGCGGACCGCGCCGCCGAGTTCGACCGCATCCAGGCCGGCGAGCTGCCCGAGGGCTGGAAGAAGGCCGTCCCCTCCTTCCCGGCCGGCAAGGACGTCGCCACCCGCAAGGCCTCCGGTGACACCCTCAAGGCGATCGGCGCGGTGATCCCGGAGCTGTGGGGCGGCTCGGCCGACCTCGCCGAGTCCAACCTCACCACCATCGACGAGGACAGCTCCTTCCTCCCCGAGGGCAACCCGCTGAAGTCGGCGAGCCCGTACGGCCGCACGATCCACTTCGGCATCCGCGAGCACGCCATGGGCTCGACCATGAACGGCATCGCCCTGCACGGCAAGACCCGTGTGTACGGCGGCACCTTCCTGGTCTTCGCCGACTACATGCGCCCGGCCGTCCGCCTGGCCGCGCTGATGAAGCTGCCGGTCACCTACGTCTGGACGCACGACTCGATCGGCCTCGGCGAGGACGGCCCGACCCACCAGCCGGTCGAGCACCTGGCCGCGCTGCGCGCCATCCCGGGCCTGGCCATGGTCCGCCCGGCCGACGCCAACGAGACCGCCGTCGCCTGGCGCACCATCGTCGAGCGCCAGACCAGCCACCCGGGCCCGGTCGGCCTGGCCCTCACCCGCCAGGGCGTCCCGACCTTCGACCGCGAGGTCTTCGGCTCCGCCGAGGGCACCGCCAAGGGCGGCTACATCCTGGCCGAGGCCTCCACCGGCGATCCGCAGCTGATCCTGCTCGGCACCGGTTCCGAGGTCCAGCTGGCCGTCAAGGCCCGCGAGGTGCTGGAGGCCGAGGGCATCGCGACCCGCGTGGTCTCCATGCCGTCCTTCGAGTGGTTCCAGGAGCAGGACCAGGCCTACCGCGACAGCGTGCTGCCGCCGTCGGTCAAGGCCCGGGTGTCGGTCGAGGCCGGCATCGCCCAGGGCTGGCGCGAGCTGGTCGGCGACCACGGCCGCATCGTCTCGCTGGAGCACTTCGGCGCCTCCGCCGACTACAAGGTGCTCTTCGAGGAGTTCGGCATCACCGCCGAGCGCGTGGTGGCCGAGGCCCACAACGCCCTGCGCTCCCTCGAAGCCGTCAACCGCTAGCCGCCAGGGCCGCGTACCCGCCCGCACGCGAGTACGCGGCCCCCTCCGCCTACCCCACGAAGCAGAAGAACAAGGGACTGAAGCACCATGACTGACGCACTGAAGCGCCTCAGCGACGAAGGCGTTGCGATCTGGCTGGACGACCTCAGCCGCAAGCGGCTCAACTCCGGCAACCTGGCCGAACTGGTGCAGAACAAGCACGTGGTGGGCGTCACCACCAACCCGACCATCTTCCAGAAGGCGATCGCCGGCAGCGGCGACGACTCCTACGACGGTCAGCTGCGCGACCTCGCCGTCCGCAAGGTCACCACCGACGAGGCGATCCGCATGATCACCACCTCCGACGTGCGCGACGCGGCCGACGTGCTGCGCCCGGTCTACGACGCCTCCAACGGCCGCGACGGCCGGGTCTCCATCGAGGTCGACCCGCGCCTGGCGCACGAGACCGCCCCCACCGTGGCCGAGGCCAAGCAGCTGTGGTGGCTGGTCGACCGCCCGAACGTCTTCATCAAGATCCCCGCCACCAAGGCCGGCCTGCCCGCGATCAGCGAGGTCATCGGCCGGGGCATCAGCGTCAACGTCACGCTGATCTTCTCGCTGGAGCGCTACAAGGCCGTCATCGACGCCTACCTGACCGGCCTGGAGTCCGCCAAGGCCAAGGGCCTGGACCTCTCCCAGATCGAGTCGGTCGCCTCCTTCTTCGTGTCCCGCGTGGACACCGAGATCGACAAGCGCCTGGACAAGATCGGCGGCGACGCCAAGGACCTGCGCTCCAAGGCCGCCCTGGCCAACGCCCGCCTCGCCTACCAGGCGTACGAGGAGGTCTTCGGCAGCGTCGACGGCAAGACCGCCGGCAACGCGCGCTGGAAGGCCCTGGAGGCCGCCGGCGCCAAGCCGCAGCGCCCGCTGTGGGCCTCCACCGGTGTCAAGGACCCGGCCCTGCCGGACACCCTGTACGTCACCGAGCTGGTCGCCCCCGGCACCGTCAACACCATGCCCGAGGCCACCCTGGACGCCACCGGCGACCACGGCGTGATCACCGGCAACACCATCGTCCCCAACTACGCCGACGCCAAGGCCGTGCTGGACGCGATCGCCGCGGCCGGCGTGGACTACGACGACGTGGTCCAGGTCCTGGAGGACGAGGGCGTCGAGAAGTTCGAGCAGTCCTGGAACGAGCTGCTCGACACCGTCACCGCCTCGCTCGCCTCCTTCGCCGACGAGAAGTGACCCCTGCTCACAGCCAGCGCACGAAAGCGGAGCCCATCAAGTGAGCACTGATTTCCCTGAGTTGACTTCGGATTCGGACGCGGACGACCTCCCGCCCACCCCCGTCAACCCGCTTCGTGACCCCTCGGACCGACGGCTCCCGCGCATCGCGGGGCCGTCGGGTCTGGTCATCTTCGGGGTCACCGGCGACCTGTCCCGCAAGAAGCTGATGCCGGCCATCTACGACCTGGCCAACCGCGGTCTGCTTCCGCCGGGCTTCTCCCTCGTCGGCTTCGCCCGCCGCGAGTGGGACGACGAGGACTTCGCGAAGGAGGTGCACGACGCCGTCCGGGACCACGCCCGCACCCCGTTCCGGGAGGAGGTCTGGCAGCAGCTCGCCAAGGGCATGCGCTTCGTGCACGGCACCTTCGACGACGACGACGCCTTCGACAAGCTCCGCGCGACCATCGAGGAGCTGGACAAGGCCCAGGGCACCGGCGGCAACTTCGCCTTCTACCTGTCCGTCCCGCCGAAGTTCTTCCCGACCGTCGTCCAGCAGCTCAAGAAGCACGGCCTGGCCGACCCGCCGCAGGGCTCCTGGCGCCGCGCCGTCATCGAGAAGCCCTTCGGCCACGACCTGGAGAGCGCGCAGGAGCTCAACAAGGTCGTCCACGAGGTCTTCCCCCGGGACGAGGTCTTCCGGATCGACCACTACCTGGGCAAGGAGACGGTCCAGAACATCCTGGCGCTGCGCTTCGCCAACCAGATGTTCGAGCCGATCTGGAACCGGTCGTACGTCGACCACGTGCAGATCACCATGGCCGAGGACATCGGCATCGGCGGCCGGGCCGGCTACTACGACGGCATCGGCTCCGCCCGTGACGTCATCCAGAACCACCTGCTCCAGCTGATGGCGCTCACCGCCATCGAGGAGCCGGCCTCCTTCCACCCGAAGGCGCTGGTCGCCGAGAAGCTCAAGGTGCTCAGCGCCGTCAAGCTCCCGGCCGACCTGGGCCGGCACACCGTGCGCGGTCAGTACGCCTCCGGCTGGCAGGGCGGCGAGGAGGTCGTCGGCTACCTGGACGAGGACGGCATCAACCCGGACTCCAAGACCGACACCTACGCGGCCATCAAGCTGGAGATCAACAACCGCCGCTGGGCGGGCGTCCCGTTCTACCTGCGCACGGGCAAGCGCCTGGGCCGCAGGGTCACCGAGATCGCGGTGGTCTTCCAGCGCGCCCCGTACCTGCCCTTCGACTCCTACGCGACCGAGGAGCTGGGCCAGAACGCCCTGGTCATCCGGGTCCAGCCGGACGAGGGCGTGACGGTGCGGTTCGGCTCCAAGGTGCCGGGCACCTCTTTCGAGGTCCGTGACGTCACGATGGACTTCGCCTACGGCGAGTCCTTCACCGAGTCCAGCCCGGAGGCGTACGAGCGGCTCATCCTCGACGTGCTGCTCGGCGACGCCAACCTGTTCCCGCGCCACCAGGAGGTCGAGCTCTCCTGGCAGATCCTCGACCCGATCGAGAAGTACTGGGACACCCACGGCAAGCCCGCCCAGTACGCGGCGGGGACCTGGGGCCCCGTCGAGGCGGACGAGATGCTCGCACGAGACGGCAGGAGCTGGCGCCGGCCATGAAGATCGACCTCACCAACACGACGTCGAGCAAGATCAACGCCGCGCTCATGGAGGCGCGCCGGGCCAGCGGCTCCACCGCCGCCGGCATGGTGCTCACCCTGGTGATCGTGACCGACGAGGGCAGCGCCTACGACGCCCTCAAGGCCGCCAACGACGCCTCCCGCGAGCACCCCTCGCGCACCCTCGCGGTGATCAAGCGCGCCGGGCGCTCGCCCCGGGCCCGCGCCGAGACCCGCCTGGACGCCGAGATCCTGGTCGGCTCGGACGCCGGCTCCGGCGAAACCGTCGTCCTGCGCATGCACGGCGAGCTCGCCGCGCACGCCCAGTCGGTCGTCCTGCCGCTGCTGCTGCCGGACGCCCCGGTCGTGGTCTGGTGGCCGGACAACGCGCCGCTGCACCCGGCCCAGGACCCGCTGGGCTCGCTCGCCCAGCGCCGGATCACCGACGCCGTCACCGCCGAGTCCCCGGTCGGCCAGCTCGCCCAGCGGGCCCAGAGCTACACCCCGGGCGACACCGACCTGGCCTGGACCCGGATCACCGGCTGGCGCTCCATGCTGGCCGCCGCGCTGGACCAGCGGCCGTCCACGATCATCTCCGCGGTGGTCGAGGGCGAGTCCTACAACCCCAGCGTCGAGCTGCTCGGCCTGTGGCTGACCAACCGGCTGCACGTGCCGGTCGAGCGGGTCGTGACCGGCGGCCCCGGCATCACCGCGGTGCACCTGCGCACCACGGACGGGGACGTCACGCTGGACCGCCCGGACGGCCTGATGGGCACGCTCTCCATGCCCGGCTCGCCGGACCGCCAGGTGGCGCTCAAGCGACGCGAGACCTCGGAGCTGATCGCCGAGGAACTGCGTCGCCTGGACCCGGACGACATCTACGCGACGGCCGTGCGCACACCCGTCGAGCGGCTGCGCGAGCCGGCCAACGCCGAGACCGCGGCGGCCGGGCTGGTCGCCCGGGAGGCCGCCGGGGACACCGGGGACGCCGCCGAGGACGCGGTAGCCAACCCGGAGCGGATCACCACCGACGCGTCGGACCGGAAGCCCCCGAAGAAGGCCGCCGGCAAGCGCACCACCAAGGAAAGCGCATGACCAACGCGACCCCGCAGCTGGTCGTCCACCGGGACAAGGAGCTGATGGCCCAGGCGGCCGCGGCCCGGCTGATCACCCGGATCGTGGACGCCCAGGCCGCGCGCGGCACCGCCTCGGTGGTCCTCACCGGCGGTCGCAACGGCAACGCCCTGCTCGCCGCGATCGCCGCCTCCCCGGCGCGCGACGCGGTCGACTGGGGCCGGCTGGACCTCTGGTGGGGCGACGAGCGGTTCGTGTCCGCCGCGGACCCGGACCGCAATGCGGTCCAGGCCCGGGCCGAGCTGCTGGACGCCGTCCCGCTCGACCCGGCACGGGTGCACGAGATGCCCGCCTCGGACGGGCCGGACGGCTCGGACGTGGAGGCCGCCGCCGCCCGCTACGCGGAGGAGCTGGCGAAGGCGGCCGGGCCCGGCGACCGACTGGGCGTCCCCGCCTTCGACGTGCTGCTGCTCGGCGTCGGCCCGGACACCCACGTCGCCTCGCTCTTCCCCGAGCACCCGGGCGTGCGGGAGACCGAGCTGACCGTGATCGGCGTGCGCGGGGCCCCCAAGCCCCCGCCGACCCGGATCTCGCTCACCCTCCCGGCCATCCGGGCCGCCCGTGAGGTCTGGCTGCTGGCCGCCGGCGAGGACAAGGCGGGCGCGGTCGCGCTGGCCCTGTCCGGACCCGGCGAGATCCAGGCGCCCGCCTCCGGCGCGTACGGTCGCAGCCGCACCCTGATGCTGCTGGACCGCGCCGCCGCCGAGCGGATCCCGCCGCAGCTCTACCCGCCGGCTTCGGCGTAGGGCCGGAAGGCAACGGCGAAGGGCGCCACCGTCGATGACGGTGGCGCCCTTCGCCGTTCCGGTCGCCTCAGATCTCGCCGCGGAGCTTCGCCAGCGCCTCGGCGAGGATCGCCTCGCCGTCGGCGTCGGTGCGCCGCTCACGGACGTAGGCGAGGTGGGTCTTGTACGGCTCGTTGCGCGAGGGAGCCGGCGGGTTGTGCTGGTCCTGCCCGGCCGGGAAGCCGCAGCGCGGGCAGTCCCAGGTGTCCGGGATCGCCGCTTCGGCCGCGAAGCTGGGCCGGGTCTCGTGCTTGTTGGCGCACCAGAAGGAGATCCGGTTGCGCGGGGCGGACTCGCCGCGCTCCGCCTCGCCCATCGGGCCGGCCCCAACCCTGCTGCCACGGATGGCATTGCCACTTGCCACGGTCTGACTCCCTGCGTACTGGTGCGCCGACCCGCCGCGGTGCGCGTCGGTGGCGAAAGTCGTCCTAGTGTAAGCAGGAGTTAAGGATCCGCCACCATCGCCTCCGCCCCCGACCGCTCCAGGATAGGCGCTCGGGCGACGGGGCGTCAGGCTTGTGTCAGCTCTGGTACTTCAGCACCAGGCCCAGGACGATGATGCAGGCGAACCAGCCCACGCCGACCACGATGGTGATGCGGTCGAGGTTGCGCTCGGCCACCGCCGAGCCGCCGCCGGTGGACATCGCGCCACCGCCGAACATGTCCGACAGGCCGCCGCCCTTCCCCTTGTGCAGCAGCACCAGGAGGATCATCAGCAGGCTGAAGATGATCAGGGCAATCGAGAACCCGAGAACCACGACGGGACCAACTCTCTCGTATCTTCGGCGAAGGGGCCGGGCCGCGTACGGCGGTCCGACCCCAAAGCCTACGTTGCTGCAGCGGCGTTAGCCTACTGCCTGCTCACGGTAGCGCACGATCTTGACGAACTCGTCGGCGTCCAGCGAGGCACCGCCGATCAGGCCGCCGTCGATGTCGGGCTTGGCCATCAGACCGGCCGCGCTCGACGACTTCACCGAACCGCCGTACAGCACGCGGACCTTGCCGGCCAGCTCGGCGTCGTACAGCTCGGCGATCCGCTTGCGGATGGCGGCGCAGACCTCCTGCGCGTCCTCCGGGGTGGCCACCTCGCCGGTGCCGATCGCCCAGACCGGCTCGTAGGCGACCACGACGGTCTCGGCCTGGTGGGCCGGGACGTCCGCCAGGCCGCCGTCCAGCTGGGCCAGGGTGTACTCGACGTGGGTACCGGCCTTGCGGATGTCCAGCGGCTCGCCGATGCACAGGATCGGGGTGATCCCGGCGCGGTAGGCGGCCTTCACCTTGGCGTTGACGATCTGCTCGTCCTCGCCGTGGTACTGGCGGCGCTCCGAGTGGCCGATCACCGCGTAGGTGCACTGGAGCTTGGCCAGCATCGGCCCCGAGACCTCGCCGGTGTAGGCGCCGCCGTCGTGCTGCGAGATGTCCTGCGAGCCGTACTTGATCTTCAGCTTGTCACCGAAGACCAGGGTCTGCACCGAGCGCAGGTCGGTGAACGGCACCAGGACGGCGACCTCGACGGCCTCGTAGTCCTTGTCGGCCAGCGCGAACGCCAGCTTCTGGGTGTGCTGGATGGCCTCAAGGTGGTTGAGGTTCATCTTCCAGTTGCCCGCCATGAGCGGGAGACGGTCGGTCATGTGCTTTCAGTCCTCCAGAGCGGCGAGGCCGGGGAGGGTCTTGCCCTCCAGGTATTCGAGGCTGGCGCCGCCGCCGGTCGAGATGTGTCCGAAGGCGTTCTCGTCGAAGCCCAGGATGCGGACGGCCGCGGCGGAGTCGCCGCCGCCGACGACGGTGAACGCGTCGCTGTCCAGCAGGCCCTGCGCGACGGCCTTGGTGCCGTTCGCGTAGTCCGGGTGCTCGAAGACGCCCATCGGGCCGTTCCAGAACACCGTGCCGGCGTCGGCCAGCTTGGCCGCGTACAGCTCGCGGGTCTTCGGGCCGATGTCCAGGCCCTCCTTGTCGGCCGGGATCGCGTCCGCGGCGACGAGGTCCGGGTTCGCCGGGGTCTTGCCCTTGAGGTCCGGGAACTCGGCGGAGACCAGCACGTCGACCGGCAGGACGAACTCGACGCCCCGCTTCTCGGCCTCGGCCAGGTACTCCAGGCAGACCGGGATCTGGTCCGCCTGCAGCAGCGAGATGCCGACCTCGTGGCCCTTGGCCTTGAGGAAGGTGTACGCCATGCCGCCGCCGATCAGGATCCGGTCGGCCTTCTTCAGCAGGTTGTCGATCACGCCGAGCTTGTCGGAGACCTTGGCGCCGCCGAGCACCACCACGTACGGGCGCCGAACCTCGTCGGTGAGCTTCTTCAGCACGCCGACCTCGGTGGCGATCAGGTCGCCGGCGGCGTGCGGCAGGAGCTTCGGCAGGTCGAACACCGAGGCGTGCTTGCGGTGCACGGCGCCGAAGCCGTCACCGACGTACAGGTCGGCCAGGGCGGCCAGCTGCTCGGCGAAGGCGCCGCGCTCGGCGTCGTCCTTGCTGGTCTCGCCGGCGTTGAAGCGCAGGTTCTCCAGCAGCGCGACCTCGCCGTCCGCCAGCGCGGCGACGGTGGCCGCGGCGCTGTCGCCGACGGTGTCGGTGGCGAAGGCGACGTCCTTGCCGAGGATCTCGCCGAGCCGCTTGGCCGCGGGCGCGAGCGAGAACTTCGGGTCCGGCTCGCCCTTGGGACGGCCGAGGTGCGAGGCCACGACGACCTTCGCGCCGACGGCGGCCAGCTTGGCGATGGTCGGGGCGACGGCGCGGATCCGGCCGTCGTCGGTGATCGTCTCGCCGTCCAGCGGGACGTTCAGGTCGGCGCGCACGAACACGCGCTTTCCTGCGACACCGGCTTCGATGAGCTCTTCGATGGTCTTCACGGGGATTCGGTTGCTCCTGGGGAGATGGTCGATGCGCAGAGGCGGCACGGCGCAGGGGCCGCCTGAGAAGTCCTTGAGCGCGGAGCGAGGGCCCGGTCGGCACGGTGCGCCGTCCGGGCCCTCGCCCCTACATCACGTCAGCTCCCACGCGTCAGAGCTGGCCACCGACGAGGGTGACCAGGTCGACGACGCGGTTCGAGTAGCCCCACTCGTTGTCGTACCAGCCGAGCACCTTGACCTGGTTGCCCTGGACCATGGTGAGCTGGCTGTCGAAGATGCAGGAGGCCGGGTCGTTGACGATGTCCGAGGAGACGATCGGGTCCTCGGTGTAGGCCAGGATGCCCTTGAGCGGGCCCTCCTGCGCGGCCTTCTGGAAGGCCGCGTTGACCTCGTCCTTGGTGACCTCGCGCTCCAGGGTGACGACCAGGTCCGTGATGGAGCCGGTCGGGACCGGGACGCGCAGCGAGGTGCCGTCCAGCTTGCCCTTCAGCTCCGGCAGGACCAGGGCGGTCGCCTTGGCGGCACCGGTCGAGGTCGGGATGATGTTCTGGCTCGCCGCACGAGCACGGCGCAGGTCCTTGTGCGGGAAGTCCAGGGTGACCTGGTCGTTGGTGAACGCGTGGACGGTGGTCATCAGACCCTTGACGATGCCGAAGGCCTCGTTCAGCACCTTGGCCATCGGCGCCACGCAGTTGGTGGTGCAGGAGGCGTTGGAGATGACGTGGTGGTTGGCCGCGTCGTACTTGTCGTCGTTGACGCCCAGGACGATGGTGACGTCCTCGTCGGTCGCGGGCGCCGAGATGATGACCTTCTTCGCGCCGGCGGCGAGGTGCTTCTTCGCAGCCTCGGCCTTGGTGAAGATGCCGGTGGACTCGACGACGATGTCGGCGCCCAGGGCGGCCCACGGCAGGTTGGCCGGGTCACGCTCGGCGGTCACCTTGAAGGTGTGGCCGTCGACGGTGATGCTGTCCTCGGTGTGCGAGACCTCGGCCTGGAGGGTACCCAGGGTGGTGTCGTACTTGAGCAGGTGAGCCAGGGTCTTCGTGTCGGTGAGGTCGTTGACACCGACGATCTCGATGTCCGCGCCCTGGGCCTTGACCGCACGGAAGAAGTTGCGGCCGATGCGGCCGAAGCCGTTGATGCCTACCCGGATCGTCACGAACCGATCTCCTCGTTAGGTACGCCGGGCCGGAGCCCGACGGGGGTGAGATTTGGGAAGTCCCCGACCGCCTATGACCCTACCCCTCCGGGGCCTTTTGGGGCACATCGCGCCACCTCGTGAGACGTGGCGTGGCGTGCCCCGAACCCGGCTCCGGGCCGTCCGCCCTTGGTCCCGCGGGCAGTTGGTCCCGAGGCCAGTGGTCTCTACCAATTCGGGAGTCCGGCGGGGGCCCGGAAACGACGTCGGCCGGCACCCGGGGAGCCGGGCGCCGGCCGTGTCGTGATCACGGACCGCGGGCGTCAGTTCATCGCCATCTCGTCGGTCAGGCTGGCCTCGGTGCTCGGCAGGCCGAGCTCGGAGGCGCGCTTGTCCGCCATCGCCAGCAGGCGGCGGATCCGGCCGGCCACCGCGTCCTTGGTCAGCGGCGGGTCGGCGAGCGCGCCCAGCTCCTCCAGCGAGGCCTGCTTGTGCTGCATCCTCAGCTGGCCGGCCGCGGCCAGGTGCTCGGGCACCTCCTCGCCGAGGATCTCCAGTGCGCGGGCGACCCGGGCGCCGGCCGCCACCGCGGCGCGGGCCGAGCGGCGCAGGTTGGCGTCGTCGAAGTTGGCGAGGCGGTTCGCGGTGGCCCGCACCTCGCGCCGCATCCGGCGCTCCTCCCAGGCGAGCACCGACTCGTGCGCGCCGAGGCGGGTCAGCAGCGCGCCGATCGCGTCGCCGTCGCGGATCACCACCCGGTCCACGCCGCGGACCTCGCGGGCCTTGGCCGGGATGCCGAGCCGGCGGGCGGCGCCGACCAGCGCCAGCGCCGCCTCGGAGCCGGGGCAGGTGATCTCCAGCGAGGAGGAGCGGCCCGGCTCGGTGAGCGAGCCGTGCGCCAGGAAGGCCCCGCGCCAGGCCGCCTCGGCGTCGCAGGTGGCACCGGAGACGACCGCCGGCGGCAGGCCGCGGATCGGGCGCCCGCGCCCGTCGACCAGCCCGGTCTGGCGCGCGAGCAGCTCGCCGTCCTTCACCACGCGGACCACGAAGCGGCTGCCGCGGCGCAGCCCGCCGGGGGCCATCACGACGAGGTCGGAGGAGTGCCCGAAGATCTCCAGGAGGTCCTTGCGCAGCCGCCGTGCCGCCGCCCCGGTGTCCAGCTCCGCCTCGATCACGATGCGGCCGCTCACGATGTGCAGCCCGCCCGCGAACCGCAGGATCGCCGACACCTCCGCCTTGCGACAGCAGGCCCGGGTGACCGGGAGCCGGCTGATCTCGTCCTTCACCGCTGGAGTCATCGCCATGGCCCGATCCTTCCATGTGTCCGGAAAATCCGGTCGTACGCTGCCGCCAACAGCTCGGGGTCGTGTCGCGGCGTGCCGTCGGTGCGGGCCACCGAACCGAGCACCAGGGCGGCGCCCATCCGCTCGGCCGCCTTCTCCAGTCCGTCGAGGTCCGCCTGGCCGAAGGCGCCGCCGGTGACGGCGCGCTCGTCCACCAGGATCGCATCCACCGCGAGCTCCGGGGCGTGGTCGGCGATGACCTCCAGGTGGCGCTGCGGGGTGAAGCCCTCGGTCTCGCCGGGCTGGGGGGCGAGGTTCAGGGTGAGCAGGCGGCGGGCGCGGGTCTCGGTGAGCGCCTTCGCCAGCTCGGGCACCAGCAGGTGCGGCAGCACGCTGGTGAACCAGGAGCCGGGGCCGAGCACCACCCAGTCCGCCTCGCGGACGGCGGTGACCGCCTCCGGGACGGCGGGCGGCCCGTCCGGGAGCAGCCGGATCGACTGCACCGTGCCCGGGGTGACCGCGACGTTCGCCTGGCCCCGGACCGCCGACACCTCGCCGGGCAGCGCCGGGTCGTGGCCGCGCACGGTCGCCTCGATGTCCAGCGGCACCGCCGACATCGGCAGCACCCGGCCCTGGACGTTGAGCAGCCGGCCGACCCAGTCCAGGGCCTCCACCGGGTCGCCCAGCTTCTCCCACAGCGCGACGATCAGCAGGTTGCCGACGGCGTGGCCGCCGAGCTCGCCGTTGCCGGTGAAGCGCTGCTGGATCACCTCGGACCAGGTGCGACCCCAGTCGTCGTCCCCGCACAGCGCGGCCAGCGCCTTGCGCAGGTCGCCCGGGGGCAGCACGCCCAGCTCGCTGCGCAGCCGTCCGCTGGAGCCACCGTCGTCGGCGACGGTGACCACGGCGGTGAGGTCGCTGGTCAGGCGGCGCAGCGCGGACAGCGAGGCGGACAGGCCCTGGCCGCCGCCGAGCGCGGTGATCCTGGGGGCCGGGTTGGCCCTGGCGGGACTGCTGCGCGGACGGCTCGGCGCCGGGGGCCGGGCCGGGCTGCCCGCCCGGTCACCGGTCCTGCTCTGCGGCGCCCGCCCGGGCACGTATCCCGCCACACATCACCTCGCGTTCCTCGGCCCCGCCACCGGCTCCGCCGGGGGCCGGCAGGGAAGGCGGCGGTTACTCCCGTCCCATGTCACGGTGGACGAGCACCGTCTCGACTCCGTCGGCGATGAGACGCTTGGTCAGACGCTCGGACATGGCGACGCTGCGGTGCTTGCCACCGGTGCAGCCTACGGCAAGCGTCATGTAGCGCTTCCCCTCGCGTCGGTAGCCCTCGGTCACGATCCGCAACAGCGCGGCGTAGCCGTCCAGGAACTCGTTGGCTCCGGGCTGCCGGAACACGTAGTCGGCGACGTCCGCGTCGGTGCCGGTGCGGGCGCGCAGCTCGGGCACCCAGTGCGGGTTCGGCAGGAAGCGGCAGTCCACCACGAGATCGGCGTCGACCGGCAGGCCGTACTTGAAGCCGAAGGACATCACGGTGGCGCGCAGCTCGGGCTCGTCGTGGTCGGCGAACTGGGCGTCCAGCTTGGCGCGCAGCTGGTGCACGTTGAGGTTGGAGGTGTCGATCACCAGGTCGGCCTCGCCGCGCAGGTCGCGCAGCAGGTCGCGCTCCTGGGCGATGCCGTCGACGATCCGGCCGTCGCCCTGCAGCGGGTGCGGGCGGCGGACGTTCTCGAAGCGGCGCACCAGCGCCTCGTCGGAGGAGTCCAGGAAGACGACCCGCAGCCGGACGCCGCGCTTCTCCAGCTCGTCCAGCGAGGTGAGCAGGTCGTCGAAGAACTGGCGGCCGCGGACGTCCACGACGACGCCGATCCGGGCGACGTTGCCCTGGGACCGGGCGCCCAGGTCGACCATGGTCGGGATCAGGGCCGGCGGCAGGTTGTCCACCACGAACCAGCCGAGGTCCTCCAGGCACTTGGCGGCGGTGGAGCGGCCGGCTCCGGACATGCCAGAGATGATCACCAGCTCCGGCGCGTTCTCGGCCACGTCTGACACGGTCACTTCGGTTCCCCGCTCTCGGTCTTTCTGCTGGGGAGAACGCGCACGGCACGGCCGCCCTTCCCCGGCCCGGGCAGGCGGGCGGGGTCGGGGCACACCGGCTGACGGGCGGCGTCGGCCGTCATGGCGTCTCCTGGGATGGTGCGGTCTGGGGTGCTGCTGCCGCCGGCTCGGCGGCCTGGTCGGCCCCGTCCTCGATGATCTCGCCGGTCGCGGTGTTGACCGCGGGTGCGGCGGGTGTACGGGACGACAACGCCGCCGCAACAGTCTCCGCGGTGCGGCGTCCGATGCCGGGTACCGCGCAGAGTTCGTCCACGGTGGCGGCCCGGAGCTTCTTCAGCGAGCCGAAGTGCTTGAGCAGCGCCTGGCGGCGAGTCTCGCCGAGGCCCGGGACGGAGTCCAGTTCCCCGGCGGTGAGTCGCTTGGAACGCTTGTTGCGCTGGTAGCCGATCGCGAAGCGGTGGGCCTCGTCGCGGACCCGCTGGAGCAGGTAGAGGCCCTCGCTGGAGCGGGGCAGCACCACCGGGTCGTCCTCGCCGGGCAGCCACACCTCCTCCAGGCGCTTGGCCAGGCCGCACAGCGCGACGTCGTCGATCCCGAGTTCGTCCAGGGCGCGCTTGGCGGCGGCGACCTGCGGCTGACCGCCGTCGACCACCAGCAGCTGGGGCGGGTAGGCGAAGCGCCTGGGGCGACCCTCCTCGGTGCGCGGGCCGTCCTCGGGCTGCTCGTCCTCCTCGGGGACGGCCCACTCGCCGGTCTGCTCGCGCTCCTGGAGGTAGCGGCGGAAGCGGCGGCCGATCACCTCGTGCATGGAGCGGACGTCGTCCTGGCCCTCGAAGCCCTTGATCTGGAACCGCCGGTACTCGCTCTTGCGGGCCAGGCCGTCCTCGAAGACGACCATGGAGGCGACCACGTCCTCGCCCTGGAGGTGGGAGATGTCGTAGCACTCGATGCGCAGCGGGACGGAGTCCAGCTCCAGCGCGTCGGCGATCTCCTGCAGGGCGCGGCTGCGGGTGGTGAGGTCGGAGGCGCGCTTGGTCTTGTGCAGCGCGAGCGCCTGCTGGGCGTTGCGCTGCACGGTGGCCATCAGGTCCTTCTTGTCGCCGCGCTGCGGGATGCGCAGGTCGACCTGGCTGCCGCGCAGGCCGGCCAGCCACTCCCGCACCGGTTCGGCCGGCTCGGGCAGGGCGGGGACGAGCACCTCGCGCGGGACGGACTCGCCGCCGCCGTAGAGCTGCTGGAGGGCGTGCTCGACCAGGCCTGCGGTGTCGACGTCCTCGACCTTGTCGGTGACCCAGCCCCGCTGGCCGCGCACCCGGCCGCCGCGGACGTGGAAGATCTGCACGGCGGCTTCGAGTTCGTCCTCGGCGAGGGCCAGCAGGTCGGCGTCGGTGGCGTCGGCGAGCACGATGGCGTTCTTCTCCATCGCGCGCTTGAGGGCGCCGATGTCGTCGCGCAGCCGGGCCGCCTTCTCGTACTCCAGCTCGGCCGCGGCCTCCTGCATCTGCTCTTCCAGCCGGTGCAGGTAGTTGCCGGTGCGCCCGGCCATGAAGTCGCAGAAGTCCTCGGCCAGCTCCCGGTGTTCGTCCGCCGAGACCTTGCCGACGCAGGGTGCGGCGCACTTGCCGATGTAGCCGAGCAGGCAGGGCCGGCCGACCTGCCGGGCGCGCTTGAAGACGCCGTTGGAGCAGGTGCGGACGGGGAAGACGCGCAGCAGCAGGTCGACCGTCTCGCGGATGGCCCAGGCGTGCCCGTAGGGGCCGAAGTAGCGCACGCCCTTCTTGTGCGCCCCGCGCATCACCTGGACCCGCGGGTACTCCTCGTTGAGGGTGACGGCGAGTTCCGGATAGCTCTTGTCGTCGCGGTACTTGACGTTGAACCGCGGGTCGAACTCCTTGATCCAGGAGTACTCCAGCTGGAGCGCCTCGACCTCGGTGCCGACCACGGTCCACTCCACCGAGGCGGCGGTGGTGACCATGGTCGCGGTGCGCGGGTGCAGGCCGGCCAGGTCCTGGAAGTAGGACGACAGGCGCGGCCGCAGGCTCTTGGCCTTGCCGACGTAGATGACCCGGCCGTGGGCGTCACGGAACTTGTAGACGCCCGGGGAGGTCGGGATCGCGCCGGGCGCCGGGCGGTAGGTGCTCGGGTCAGCCATGGGTCCACCGTACCGAGTGGGGACGGGGCCGCGGGGAGGAGATCAACTCGACGGGGGTCAACTGCTTCAGCTCGGGGTCACCTTGAGGTTCCCGCCCTCGACCGTGACGGTGTAGGCGGGCAGCGGGGAGGGGGCCGGGCCGTCCTGCACGGCGCCGTCGGCGATGCCGAAGCGGCTGCCGTGGCAGGGGCACTGGATCTGCTGGTTCTTCACCTGGTCCACGATGCAGCCGGCGTGGGTGCACTTGGCGCTGAAGGCCTTGTACTGGCCGGCGGTCGGCTGGGTCACCACGATCTTCTGCTCGCGGTACACCTTGCCGCCGCCCTCCGGTACGGCCGAGGCCGCGCCGAGGTCCACCGGGCCCTTGGCGGTGCCGCCGGAACCGGAGGAGCCCGAGGAGGACGAGCTGCAGCCGGTGACGGCCACGGTGCCGCCGGCCGCCAGGACGGCCGCGGCCCCGCAGAGCAGGGCGCGGCGGGAGGCGGTGGGGCTGGTCTCGGGGGCCTCGGACATCGGTGTGCTCCTACGGTTGCTGCTGCTGCGAGGGACCACGGAAGTCTATGCCGCACGCGCCCCGCCGCTCCCGGGCCTCCCGCTGTTCGGGCGGTCCGGGAGCGGCGGTGCGGGCGCGGTTACTTCTTCGCCGCGGCGCGCTTGCGCGGTGCCGCCTTCTTCGCCGCCGCGGCGACCGGGGCGTCCGCGAAGTCGCTCGGCAGGATGTCCCGCAGGAACTTGCCGGTGTGGCTCTCCGGGACGGCGGCGATCTGCTCGGGGGTGCCCTCGGCGACGACCGTGCCGCCGCCGGAGCCGCCCTCGGGGCCCATGTCGACGACCCAGTCGGCGGTCTTGATCACATCGAGGTTGTGCTCGATGACGATCACCGTGTTGCCCTTGTCGACCAGCCCGCTGAGCACCTTGATCAGCTTGCTGATGTCCTCGAAGTGCAGACCGGTGGTCGGCTCGTCCAGCACGTACACCGTCCGCCCGGTGGAGCGCTTCTGCAGCTCCGAGGCGAGCTTGACGCGCTGCGCCTCGCCGCCGGAGAGGGTGGGCGCGGACTGGCCGAGCCGGACGTAGCCGAGGCCGACGTCGTTGAGCGTCCTGAGGTGCCGGGCGATCGCCGGGACGGCCTCGAAGAAGGCCAGCGCCTCCTCGATCGGCATGTCCAGCACCTCGGCGATGGACTTGCCCTTGTAGTGCACCTCCAGCGTCTCCCGGTTGTACCGGGCGCCGTGGCAGACCTCGCACGGGACGTAGACGTCCGGCAGGAAGTTCATCTCGATCTTGATCGTGCCGTCGCCCGAGCAGTTCTCGCAGCGACCGCCCTTGACGTTGAACGAGAACCGGCCCGGCAGGTAGCCGCGGACCTTGGCCTCCTGGGTCTCCGCGAAGAGCCGGCGGACGTGGTCGAACACCCCGGTGTAGGTGGCCGGGTTGGAGCGCGGCGTGCGACCGATCGGCGACTGGTCGACGTGCACCACCTTGTCCACCTGGTCGGTGCCGGTGATCCGGGTGTGCCGGCCGGGCACGCTGCGGGCGCCGTTCAGCTCCCGGGCGAGGTGGGTGTAGAGGATGTCGTTGACCAGCGTCGACTTGCCGGAGCCGGAGACCCCGGTGATCGCGGTGAAGGTGCCGAGCGGGAAGCCGACCGTGACGTCCTTGAGGTTGTGCTCGCGGGCACCGTGGACGGTCAACTGCCGCTTCTTGTCCCGCTCGCGGCGGGAGGCCGGGATCGGGATGGACCGCTTGCCCGAGAGGTACTGGCCGGTCAGCGACTCCTTGTTGCCGAGCAGCTGCTTCAGCGAACCGGAGTGCACCACCTTGCCGCCGTGCTCGCCCGCGCCCGGGCCGATGTCGACCACCCAGTCCGCGGTCTTGATGGTGTCCTCGTCGTGCTCGACCACGATCAGGGTGTTGCCGATGTCGCGCAGCCGCACCAGCGTCTCGATCAGCCGGTGGTTGTCCCGCTGGTGCAGGCCGATGGACGGCTCGTCCAGCACGTAGAGCACGCCGACCAGGCCGGAACCGATCTGGGTGGCCAGCCGGATGCGCTGGGCCTCGCCGCCGGACAGGGTGCCGGCCGCGCGGTCGAGCGAGAGGTAGTCCAGGCCGACGTCGACCAGGAAGCGCAGCCGCTCGTTGACCTCCTTGAGGACCCGCTCGGCGATCTGCTTGTCCCGGGCGTTGAGCTTCATCGCGCCCAGGAACTCGGCGCAGTCGCTGATCGACATCGAGGAGACGTCGGCGATCGACCTGTCCTCGACGGTGACCGCGAGGACCACCGGCTTGAGCCGGGTGCCCCGGCACGTCGGGCAGGGCACCTCGCGCATGTAGCCCTCGAAGCGCTCGCGGCTGCTGTCGCTCTCCGCCTCGGTGTGCCGGCGCTGGATGAACGGGACGGCGCCCTCGAAGCCGGTGCTGTACGAGCGCTCGCGGCCGAAGCGGTTGCGGTAGCGGACCTGCACCTGGTGCTTATGCCCGTACAGCAGCGCCTTCTTGGCGCGGGCGGGCAGCCCGGCCCACGGGATGTCGGTGCGGAAGCCGAGCTCCTCGGCGAGCGCGTCGATCAGGCGCTGGAAGTACTCCTTGGCGTGCCCGGCCGACCACGGGTGGATCGCGCCCTCGTCCAGCGAGCGCTCCGGGTCCGGTACGACCAGCTCCGGGTCGACCTCCATCCGGTTGCCCAGGCCCGAGCAGTCCGGGCAGGCGCCGAACGGCGAGTTGAAGGAGAACGAGCGCGGCTCCAGCTCCTCGAACGACACGTCGTCGTACGGGCAGTAGAGGTGCTCGGAGTACATCCGCTCGCGCTCCGGGTCGTCCTCGGGGAGGTCGACGAAGTCGAGCACGACCATGCCGCCGGACAGCCGCAGGGCCGTCTCCACCGAGTCGGTGAGCCGCCGCTTGGCGCTCTCCTTGACGGTGAGGCGGTCGATGACCACCTCGACGGTGTGCTTCTCCTGCTTCTTCAGCTTCGGCGGCTCGGCGAGCTGGATCGTCCCGCCGTCGACGCGGGCGCGGGAGTAGCCCTTGGACTGGAGGTCGGCGAAGAGGTCGACGAACTCGCCCTTGCGCTCGCGCACCACGGGGCTGAGCACCTGGAACCGGGTGCCCTCGGCGAGCTCCAGCACCTTGTCCACGATCGCCTGCGGCGACTGCTTGGCGATCGGGCGGCCGCAGTGCGGACAGTGGGGCTTGCCGATCCGGGCGAACAGCAGGCGCAGGTAGTCGTAGACCTCGGTGATGGTGCCGACGGTCGAACGGGGGTTGCGGTTGGTGGACTTCTGGTCGATCGAGACGGCCGGGGAGAGGCCTTCGATGAAGTCCACGTCGGGCTTGTCCATCTGCCCGAGGAACTGACGGGCGTAGGACGACAGCGACTCGACGTACCGGCGCTGGCCCTCGGCGAAGATCGTGTCGAAGGCGAGCGAGGACTTGCCGGAGCCGGAGAGGCCCGTGAAGACGATGAGGGAGTCGCGGGGCAGGTCGAGCGAGACGTTCTTGAGGTTGTGCTCGCGAGCACCGCGGACGATGAGGCGGTCGGCCACTGCTTCTGGCGCCTTTCTCCGGGGCGAGACGGCTTGCGGTGAGATTCGGTACTTCTTCCAGGATGCGGCAGCCAGCCTATAGCTCAGACGTTCGAATCTCGACTCTGTCCAGTGGAGACCACCCGAACGAGTGAGGGCGGGGCCGGGACGGTCCGTACCCACACCGTGCGCGTACCGAAAAACTCCCTGCTCAGGGCCCGGATCCGGCGGTAGCGTCGACTGGTCAACGAGCGAAGCCCCCTGCGGGCAACGCGCAGTCTCCCGACAGAAGGCAGATTCGATGACCGACCCGCAGTCCGCCGCCGCCTCCGCCGCCTCCTGGCTCGGCCAGGTCGAGGCGAGCACCCAGCGCCTGCTGCAGACCGTCTCCGGGCTGGGGCCCGGGGCCGTCGCCGAGCCCTCCGCGCTCCCGGGCTGGACCCGTGGCCACGTGCTGGCCCACCTCGCCCGCAACGCCGACTCCCTGGTCAACCTGCTGACCGGCGCCCGCACCGGCGCCGACATCCCGCAGTACGCCAGCAACGAGGCCCGGGACCAGGACATCGAGCGCGACGCGCCCCGCCCGCTGGAGGCCCACCTCGCCGACCTGCGCGAGTCGCACGCCCGCTTCGCCGAGGCCGCCGCGCTGCTGACCCCCGAGGCCTGGACGGCCGAGATCCGGCACCGCACCGGCTACCTCTTCCCGGCCTTCGACATCCCGCACAAGCGCCTGCTGGAGCTGGAGTACCACCACGTCGACCTGGACGCCGGGCACACCCCCGCGCAGTGGCCGGAGTCCTTCGCCGTCGCCCAGTTCCACAAGCTGGCCAAGGGCCTGGCCGACACCGACCTGCCCGCCGTCCGGCTGGCCGCCGAGGACACCGGGGACCGCGCCGCGATCGGCACCGGCGAGCCCGCCCTGACCGTCGAGGGCCCCGTCCGCGCGCTGACCGCCTGGCTCTCCGGCCGCTCCGCCGGCACCGGCCTGCGCCGCACCCCCGACACCGCCCTCCCCCAGCTTCCCCCGATGGGCTGACGGCGCGAGGATGATCCTGAACCCTGTAGCCGGACGAGGAGCGGACGCATGACGTACCACGGAGCGGTCAAGGTCGGTGGACCGCCGGACGTGCGGGAACTCGCACACCTGATCATCACCAAGGTGGCGGTCGGCCCGTACGACAACAACGCCTACCTGCTGCGCTGCCGGGCCACCGACGAGCAGCTGCTGATCGACGCGGCCGCGGACGCCCCGGTGCTGCTGGAGACCGTCGGCGACGACCTGGAGACCGTGGTCACCACCCACCGGCACCACGACCACTGGGGTGCCCTCGCCGAGGTGGTCGCCACCACCGGCGCCCGCACCGCCGCCGGCGAGCACGACGCCGAGGGCATCGACGTCCCCACCGAGCTGCGCCTCGCCGACGGCGACCGGCTGCGGGTCGGCGACGTCGAACTCACCGTCCGCCACCTGGTCGGGCACACCCCGGGCGCGATCGTGCTGGTCTACGACGACCCGCAGGGGCACCCGCACGTCTTCACCGGCGACTGCCTCTTCCCCGGCGGCGTCGGCAACACCTGGGGGGACCCGGAGGCCTTCAAGAGCCTCTTCCGGGACGTCAACGAGAAGATCTTCGACGCCCTGCCGGACGAGGCCTGGGTCTACCCCGGCCACGGCAACGACACCACCCTCGGCGCCGAGCGCCCCCACCTCGACGAGTGGCGCGAGCGCGGCTGGTGACGCTTTCCGGGCTGGTCGGCTCCGGGCGGAGCCGACCAGCCCGAATCATTGCCCGCCTCCAGAGAGATGCCGGGCGCAGGCACATGCCGGCTCCATGCAGAGGCACACCAATGTGAAGGCACCGGACACCTCGCGAATGCCACCGGGGCAAGCCCAGTGCGCGTCCAGCTGACATTCGGCGCTGACGTAGCGCCCGGCCCGGCCCACCTCGAAGCGGATCACGATGCCGGTCGACGTCGCCGACCGACGGGCGGCGGCGGTCACGACCAGGCCCTCAGGTCCGTCATGTTGAAGTCCTCCAGTTCCACCCAGACGACTACCCGGCCGGTGGCATCGGTGGAACCCCACTCGCAGCCCGACCGGAGGATGTCGAGCACTTCGGTCCACCGGGTGGACGAGGTGTCAGTGGGCGCGGTCGTCGAGAGCCGAACGCGGCCCGCTCTCCCCATGGTGATTCTCACGGGAGCCCCTGCCGCCTGGCAGAGAGACGCTTTGAGCAAGCTTGTGCGCATGCTGATCTCCATCGACGTTCCCCATATCGATACAGTGGAATCGTATCGATAGAGTAGCGCTGTCAGCGTTACGGTGTCAGCCGCAGCGAACGATTCGAGCGAGGAGGTCCGAGGCATGAGCGACACGCCCGCCTACCTGCAGGTCGCGGATGCCCTGCGCGGTCAATTGACCTCCCGGCGGCTTCAGCCAGGCGATCGAATGCCGTCCATCAGCGCGCTCCAGCGCGAGCACGATGTCTCGACGGGCGTGATCCAGCGGGCCTACGCCCTGCTGATCGACGAAGGGCTCGTGCTCGCCCGCCCCGGGGCGGGCTACTACGTGAAATCCCAGGAGCCGCCGGCGGTTCTCGTCCGGCGCCAGCGCGCGGCGCCGGGAGACGGTTCGCCGACCGAGGCCGCCCTCGCCCGGCAAGGCGTGATCGGCACCTGGAGGCACGAGTCGCAGCCTCGTGCTGCCGACACCCGGATCGCGGCCCGGCTGGAGATCCAGCCAGGCGATCCGGTGATGCACACCAGCTATGTGTATCTGGCAGACGGCGACCCGGCCCAGCTCGCCGAGAGCTGGGAACCCATGGCGATCACCGGCGGCAGCCTGATCGTTCTACCGGAGGCTGGTCCGCACGCGGGCATCGGTGTCGCTGACCGGATGGCCCTCATTGGCATCGAGGTCGGCACGCCGGTCGAACGCGTCACCACCCGCCAGGCCAGCCGCGCCGAGGCCCAAGCCCTCGGCGCGGCACCCGCCGTCCCCGTGATGGCGATCGAGCGCACCTACTACGACCAGGCCACCGGCCGGCCGGTCGAGACGGCCGACATCGTGCTCCTCGGCTCGCGTTGGGTCGCCGAGTACGGCCGACGCCCATAGAACGGGGCCCCGCCGCCGGATGACGCATCCGGCGGCGGGGCCCCAATCCGTTCGACTTCTCGGTCAGGCGTCGAGCTTCGCGGGCTCGGCCTGCTCGGCGCGCTCGGCCTGCTCGGCCTTCTTCGAGGCCCGCAGGCTGGTGAACGTGGTGACGGCCAGCACCACCACGATGAAGCCGAGCGAGAACGGGATGCCGATCTCCGGGGCCCAGGTCGCGCCCGCCTCGTGGGCGGCGTGCAGCACCAGTTTCACGCCGATGAAGCCGAGGATCACCGACAGGCCGTAGCTCAGGTGGACCAGCTTCTTCAGCAGGCCGCCGATCAGGAAGTACAGCTGGCGCAGACCCATCAGGGCGAAGGCGTTGGCCGTGAACACGATGTACGGGTCCTGGGTGAGGCCGAAGATGGCCGGGATCGAGTCCAGGGCGAACAGCACGTCCGTGGTGCCGATGGCCAGCATGACGATCAGCATCGGGGTGATCAGCCGGCGGCCGTGCTCCCGGACCAGCAGCTTGGTGCCGCGGTAGCCGTCGGTGGACGGGAAGCGCCGGGTGATCGACTTGAGCAGGCGGTTCTCCTCGAACTCCTCGTCCTCCTCCTCGGCCCGCGCCTCCTTGATCAGCTTCCAGGCGGTCCAGATCAGGAAGGCGCCGAAGATGAAGAACACCCAGGAGAACTGGGTGACCAGGGCCGCGCCGCCGGCGATGAACGCCGCCCGGAGCACCAGCGCGATGATCACGCCGAACATCAGCACGCGCTGCTGGTAGATCCTCGGCACCGCGAACTTGCCCATGATCAGGATGAACACGAAGAGGTTGTCGACGCTGAGCGACTTCTCGGTGATGTAGCCGGCGAAGAACTCACCCGCCGGCTGCCCGCCGGAGTGCCACCACAGGAAACCGCCGAAGAGCAGCGCCAGCACGACCCAGACGGCCGTCCAGATCCCGGCCTCCTTGAGCGAGACCTCGTGCGGCTTGCGCCCGCCGATGAAGAAGTCCGCCACGATCAGTGCGATCAGCACACCGATCGTCGCGCCCCACATGGTCACGGAAACGTCCATTACTGCTCCTCCGGCAGCTAGGCGAGACAGGTCGTCACTGCCGGAGGTCTCTTCCGCCCATCGGGCCAGCGCCCCGGGGTGCCGCGACGGGCACCCGTGATGACGGGGTCGGCTGTCGAGGAATACTCCCCTCCGCTGCCATCGAGAGTAACAGGAGAGGCAAAGAAAGGTAAAGAAGGTAAAGAGTCGTCAGGAGGCCGGCATCAGAGGTAGGGCTCGATCGCCGGCAGCAGGTCCTGGAAGGTGCGCCCCTTCGCCGGGGCGCCGATCGCCTGCATCTCCCAGCCGCCGTTGCCGTCCCGGACCACCTTGGCCATGATCTGCCCGGTGTGCGGCCCGCCGCCCGCCAGCTCGTACCGGGCCAGCTCCAGCCCGGTGGTCTCGTCCACCAGTCGGCAGTGCGCCCGCTGCACCTCGGCGAAGGTCTGCCCGGTGTACGAGCTCACCGTGAACACCACCTGGGTGATGTGCGCGGGCACGTGCATCAGGTCGACCAGGATCGCTTCGTCGTCCTCGTGGCCCGAGCCGCCCTGCAGGTTGTCCCCGGTGTGCCGGACGGAGCCGTCATTGCTCTCCAGGTGCTGGAAGAACACCACGTCGGACGGGGTCCGCTCGGCGTACAGCAGGGCCGAGGCGTCCAGGTCGATCGTCCTGGTGCGGCTGCCGAACAGGCCCCGCTTGGGGGCGGCCTGCCAGCCGAGGCCCATCCGGACCACGGTCAGGGCGCCGCCCTGCCCCTTCTGGAGGCTGACCCGCTGCCCCTTGGCAAGGTTCACCGACACGACGTTGTCCTCTCTGCCGGCCACGCGGTCGCTGCCGCCCGGCTCCCCTGGAACACCCCGTCGCCGTCCCCCGGCTGAGGCCCCCTCTGCATACGGCCCGCGCCCGTCCAGTGAGCGCGATGCCGCAGGCCAGCCTAGGCCCTGCGACACCCCCGCCTCCTCAGGGTTTCCCCGTTTGTGGCAAGGCTGAGACACCGCCGGGCTTGACCGGTGCCATTCCGGCCAAGCCCGGGCGCGCCGGTCGAGCGGCTACGCCACGCCGGCCTCGCGCATCTGCCGCAGCTCCTTCTTCAGCTCCTTGACCTCGTCGCGCAGCCGGGCCGCGACCTCGAACTGCAGGTCGGCGGCGGCCGTGTGCATCCGGTCGGTCATCTCCTGGATGAGGTCCGCCAGCTCGGCGGCCGGCAGGGACTTGGCGGGCTTGCGCTCCGCGCCCAGCGCCGGCACCGGGGCCTTGCCCTTCCCCGGGCTGCGGTAGCCGGTGGACAGCAGCTCGTCGGTGTCCACGTCCTCCCGGGCGAGGGTGTCCAGGATGTCGCCGATCTTCTTCCGCAGCGGCTGCGGATCGATGCCGTGCTCCTTGTTGTAGGCCTGCTGCACGGCCCGGCGGCGGTTGGTCTCGTCGATGGCCTTCTCCATCGCCGCGGTGATCCTGTCCGCGTACATGTGGACCTGGCCGGAGACGTTGCGGGCCGCGCGGCCGATCGTCTGGATCAGGGAGGTGCCGGAGCGCAGGAAGCCCTCCTTGTCGGCGTCCAGGATCGCCACCAGCGAGACCTCGGGCAGGTCCAGGCCCTCGCGCAGCAGGTTGATGCCGACCAGCACGTCGAAGCGGCCCGCCCGCAGCTCGCGCAGCAGCTCCACCCGGCGCAGGGTGTCCACGTCGCTGTGCAGGTACCGGACCCGGATGTCCAGGCCGAGCATGTAGTCGGTGAGGTCCTCGGCCATCTTCTTGGTCAGCGTGGTGACCAGCACGCGCTCGTCCCGCTCGACCCGCGTGCGGACCTCGTGCACCAGGTCGTCGATCTGGCCCTCGGTCGGCTTGACGATCACCTCGGGGTCGATCAGGCCGGTCGGGCGGATGATCTGCTCGACCTGGCCGTCGCCCCGCGACAGCTCGTACTGGCCGGGCGTCGCCGACAGGTACACCGTCTGGCCGACCCGCCCCAGGAACTCCTCCCACTTCAGCGGGCGGTTGTCCATCGCGGACGGCAGCCGGAAGCCGTGCTCGACCAGCGTGCGCTTGCGCGAGGCGTCGCCCTCGTACATCGCGCCGATCTGCGGGACGGTCACGTGCGACTCGTCGATGACCAGGAGGAAGTCCTCCGGGAAGTAGTCGAGCAGGGTGTTCGGCGGGGAGCCGGGCTCGCGGCCGTCGAAGTGCATCGAGTAGTTCTCGACGCCCGAGCAGGTGCCGATCTGGCGGAGCATCTCGATGTCGTAGGTGGTGCGCATCCGCAGCCGCTGGGCCTCCAGCAGCTTGCCCTGCTTCTCCATCCGGGCGAGCGTCTGCTCCAGCTCCTGCTCGATGCCGGTGATCGCGCGCTCCATGCGCTCGGGGCCGGCCACGTAGTGCGAGGCGGGGAAGACGTAGACCGAGTCGTCCTGGCTGATGATCTCGCCGGTGAGCGGGTGCAGCGTGTAGAGCGCCTCGATCTCGTCGCCGAACATCTCGATCCGGACGGCGAGCTCCTCGTAGACCGGGAAGATCTCGATGGTGTCGCCGCGCACCCGGAAGGTGCCGCGGGTGAAGGCGACGTCGTTGCGGGCGTACTGGATGTCCACGAAGCGGCGCAGCAGGTCGTCCCGGTCGATCTCCTGGCCGACCTTGAGCGGCACCATGCGGTCCACGTACTCCTGCGGGGTGCCGAGGCCGTAGATGCAGGAGACGGACGCGACCACGACCACGTCCCGGCGGGTGAGCAGCGAGTTGGTCGCCGAGTGGCGCAGCCGCTCGACCTCCTCGTTGATCGAGGAGTCCTTCTCGATGTAGGTGTCCGTCTGCGGGACGTACGCCTCGGGCTGGTAGTAGTCGTAGTACGAGACGAAGTACTCGACCGCGTTGTTCGGCAGCAGCTCGCGGAACTCGTTCGCCAGCTGCGCGGCCAGCGTCTTGTTCGGCGCCATCACCAGGGTGGGCCGCTGCAGCTTCTCGATCATCCAGGCCGTGGTGGCCGACTTGCCGGTACCGGTGGCACCGAGCAGCACGACGTCCTTCTCCCCTCCCCTGATCCGCCGCTCCAGCTCGGCGATCGCCGCCGGCTGGTCACCGTTCGGTTGGAAGGGACTGACGACCTCGAAGGGCGCCACGGACCGCTCAATACTCGTGATGGGACGCACGACTCCACCGTACGACCCACCACTGACAGGCGGGGTCGCTTCGCTCAGGCCGCGTGGGCCTCGAAGCTCATGGCCGGCTCCCGGGCAGGACCGATCCGCACGACGGAATCGAAGGCGGCGGCCAGCTGCTCGATCAGCGGCAGCGTGGGGTCGACGCCGCTCTCCTCGATGCTCTCGACCGTCTCCTCGGCCAGCCCGGCCCGCTCGCCGAGCTCTGCCGGGCTCCAGCCGAGCGCGGAGCGGCGGGCGTACACCGCTTCGGCCGGCGCCATCCGCCGCCCGGCCGCCCGGGACCCCTCACCGCGGTCACGCCTCTCCCCCCTGCTCGGCAGTGGGAACTGCCGGGCAAGGGGGGAGGTCACGGTCTACTTCGCGCTGTCGCGGGCCAGGGCGACGAGGCGGGAGATCGCGCGCAGGTACTTCTTGCGGTAGCCGCCGCGGAGCATGTCCTCGGGGAAGACCCGGTCGAAGGGGATCCCGGAGGCGGTGACGGGCAGTTCGCGGTCGTACATGCGGTCGGCCAGGACGACCAGGCGCAGGGCGGTGGACTGGTCGTCGACCTGGTGCACGCCGCGCAGGCAGACCGCGGTGACGTCGTCCAGCAGCGCGCCGTAGCGGCTGGGGTGGACGGCGGAGAGGTGGGCGAGCAGGGCGTCGAAGTCGTCCAGCGAGGCACCGGGGGTGCGGGCGGCGGCGGCCTCGACGGCCTCGTCGGAGTACGGCGGCGGGGCGTCGGGCAGGCCGCGGTGGCGGTAGTCCTGGCCGTCGATCCGCAGCGGGCGGAAGTGCGCGGACAGGCCCTGGATCTCGCGCAGGAAGTCGGCGGCGGCGAAGCGGCCCTCGCCCAGCTTCTCGGGCAGGGTGTTCGAGGTGGCGCACAGCTTGACGCCGTTGTCGACCAGGCGGCCGAGCAGGGTGGAGACCAGCACGGTGTCGCCCGGGTCGTCCAGCTCGAACTCGTCGATGCAGAGCAGCGTGTGCCCGGACAGGGTCTGCACGGCCTGCTGGAAGCCGAGCGCGCCGACCAGGTTGGTCAGCTCGACGAAGGTGCCGAAGGCCTTCGGCCCCGGGGCGGAGTGCCACAGCGAGGCGAGCAGGTGGGTCTTGCCGACGCCGTAGCCGCCGTCGAGGTAGACGCCGGCCGGGCCGGTGGGCGCGGGGGCGGAGCGGCGGAACCAGCTGCGCTTGGGTGCGGAACCGTTTCCTCCCGCCAGGGTGGCCGCGAACTGCTCCAGGACCTGGACGGCCTCGTACTGGCTGGGCTGGCTCTGGTCCGGGATGTACGACCCGAAGCTCACCTCGGCGAACCGGGGCGGCGGGACCATCTCGGCGACCAGCCGCTCGGCGGGCACGACGGGACGGCGGTCGGTGAGCGCGATCGGGGAGCCGGCCGCGCTCGCGGTGGCTATGGACTCGGTCGCGGTGTCGGGGCGGGAGGCTGCGGGCACATCAGTAGAGGGTACGCCTGGTCCCGGTGGCCTCCGAACCGCCTCCGGACGACCTGCGGTGGAACACTGAGGGCATGCAACAGTTGATCAGCCCGCTGGGTGAGCCGGTCGCCGATCCGGCCGCACTGGAGTCGCTCGCCGCCGTGTACGCGTACCCCGAACAGGTGAATCGGGGCCGCCCGTGGCTGCGCGCCAACATGGTGGCCGGCCTGGACGGCGGGGCACGGCTCGACGGCCTGTCCGAGGGGCTCTCCGGCGACGCCGACAAGCGGATCTTCGGGGTGCTGCGGGCGCTGTCGGACGTGGTGCTGGTGGGTGCGGAGACGGTCCGCGCGGAGGGCTACCGGCCGGCCCGGGCCCGCAGGGAGTTCGCGGCGGCCCGGGCCGCGGCCGGACAGGCCCCGGCGCCGGTGATCGCGATCGTGACGCGCTCGCTGGATTTGGACCTGACCGCGCCGCTGTTCACGGAACCGCTGGTCAGGACGGTGGTGATCACCACCGAGGACGCCCCCGAGGAGCGCCGCCGGGCGGCCGCCGAGGTGGCCGACGTGGTACTCGCCGGCACCGGCTCGGTGGACCTGCGGGCGGGCGTGGCCGCGCTGGCCGAGCGGGGCTGGACCCGGCTGCTCACCGAGGGCGGCCCGCGCCTGCTGGGGCAGCTCGCGGCGGCGGACCTGCTGGACGAGCTGTGCCTGTCGCTCGCCCCGCTGCTCACCGGCGGCGACGCGCCGCGCATCCTCCGCGATGCGGAAATGCCTGACGTGCAGCGGATGCGGCTGGTCTCATTGATCGAGCAGAAAGGATTCCTCTTCACCCGCTACCTGCGTCACCTGGGTTCGGAATGACCCCGTGACCCCCCGCTCGTGATCCCGTTATGCGATGCCGGGGCCCGGGGGCCGGCCACTGGAAGGGACTCACGTGTTCAAGACGGTACTGATGATCGAAAAGGCTCTCTCGGACGCGGACGTGGAACTCGTCACCACGCTCCACAGCGACGAGAAGGTCTCCTTCGTCGTCCTGATGCAGCCGCGCGGCAAGCAGGACGAACTGCTGCGGGCGCTCGACGACGTGGCCCTCGGCCACCTCGACAAGGTGAGGCACGAGCACGACGAGTCCGAGAGCGGGCCGACCGTGGCCACCGAGTCGCTGGAGCACAGCCTGCGCCACCTGCGCGCGGCCGGGGCCGAGGCGGTGGGCGAGCTGGTCGAGGACAAGCCCCTGGAACGGCTGCGCGCGGTCGTCGAGGAGCACCGGGCGGACGAGGTGGTGGTGCTCACCTCACCGCACTTCGTGGAGGAGTTCTTCCACCGCGACTGGGCCTCGCAGGCCCGGCACAAGGTGGGGGTCCCGGTGCTGAGGCTGTTCGCCAGCGACTCCTAGCTGCGGGCGCCGGTGGTGCAGAATCGTCCTTGCGGTCCGCCCGCGAGGACGGTTCCCACGTCGGCTCCCACGCCGACGGGCGCCGAGCCGTCCGCCCGACCTGTCTGCCCCCGCCCGTACGGAGCCACGCCTTGAACGACGCCGCGCACGACCTGCACGCCCCGCACTTCATCGGCATCGGCGGCGCCGGGATGTCCGGCCTGGCGAAGATCCTCGCAGTGCGCGGTGCCAGCGTCTCCGGCAGCGACTCCAAGGAGTCCGAGACCGTCCTCGCGCTGCGCGCCCTCGGCGCCACCGTGCACGTCGGCCACGCCGCCGAGCACGTGCCGGACGGCACCAGCAGCGTGGTCGTCTCCAGCGCGATCCGCGCCGACAACCCGGAGCTGGCCGCCGCCCGCGAGCGCGGCATCCCGGTGGTGCACCGCTCCGACGCGCTGGCCGCGCTGATGGGCGGCCGCCGCGCACTCGCGGTGGCCGGCACCCACGGCAAGACCACCACCACCAGCATGCTCGCCGTCGCCCTCGGCGAACTGGGCCTCGACCCGTCCTACGCGATCGGCGGCGACCTCGACGCGCCCGGCTCCAACGCCCACCACGGCACCGGGGAGATCTTCGTCGCCGAGGCCGACGAGAGCGACCGCAGCTTCCACAAGTACGCGCCCGAGGTGGCGATCGTGCTCAACGTGGAACTGGACCACCACGCCAACTACGCCTCGATCGACGAGATCTACGAGTCCTTCGAGACCTTCGTCGGCCGGATCGTCCCCGGCGGCACCCTGGTGGTCTCCGCCGACCACGACGGCGCCCGCGAGCTGACCTCCCGGGTGGCCGGCCGCGAGGGCCTGAACGTGGTCACCGTCGGCTCCGCCGAGGACGCCGACGTCCGGGTGCTCTCGGTGGTCGCCCGCGGCATGACCAGCGAGGTCACCGTCCTGCTGGACGGCACCGAGCTGACCTTCACCGTCTCGGTGCCCGGCCGCCACTACGCCCACAACGCCGTCGCCGCGCTGGCCGCGGGCGTCGCGCTGGACGTCCCGGCCGCCGACCTGGCCAAGGCGCTCGGCGCCTACACCGGCGTGCGCCGCCGCCTGCAGCTCAAGGGCGAGGCCGCCGGCGTCCAGGTGATCGACTCCTACGCCCACCACCCGACCGAGATGACCGCCGACCTGGAGGCGATCCGCGAGGGCCTGGACGGCGAGGGCCGGGTGCTGGTGGTCTTCCAGCCGCACCTGTTCAGCCGCACCCAGCAGCTCGCCGAGGAGATGGGCCAGGCCCTGGCGCTGGCCGACGCCTCCGTGGTGCTGGACATCTACCCGGCCCGCGAGGACCCGATCCCCGGCGTGACCAGCGAGCTGATCATCGACGCCGCCCGCCGGGCCGGCGCCGAGGTCACCGCCGAGCACTCCTTCGCGGCCGCCCCCGCCGTGCTGGCCGGCCTCGCCCGCCCGGGCGACCTGCTGCTCACCATGGGCGCGGGCGACGTCACCAACCTCGGGCCGGAAATCCTGGAGCACCTCGCGAACGTTGCTTCCAACGTCTGACGTACGTCCGTCCGACGTCCACCGCGAACGGGAGCCGTGATGAGCTACGAGATCGAGAAGTCCGAGGCCGAGTGGCGCGCCGAGCTCAGCCCCGAGGAGTACCACGTGCTCCGCGAGGCGGGCACCGAGCGGCCGTTCACCGGTGAGTACACCGACACCAAGACGGTCGGCGTCTACGGCTGCCGGGCCTGCGGCGCGGAGCTGTTCAGCTCCGAGACCAAGTTCGACAGCCACTGCGGCTGGCCCTCGTACTACGCGCCGCTGGCCGAGGACCGGGTCCAGTACATCGAGGACACCACGCTCGGCATGCGCCGGGTCGAGGTGCGCTGCGCGCGCTGCGGCGGGCACCTCGGGCACGTCTTCGAGGGCGAGGGCTACGGCACGCCGACCGACCAGCGCTACTGCATCAACAGCGTCTCGCTGACGCTGCGGCCGGCCGAGTAGGCCGCGCGGCGAGGAGGCCCGGACACCCTGCGGTGTCCGGGCCTCCGTGCTGTCCGCGGCCTCCGGGGCGTCCGGGTCCTCGTACCGCCGGGCCTTCGTGCGTTGCACCGCCGGGCCTTCGTACCCGGCGGGCCTTCGTACCCGGCGGGCCGCGCGGGCGTTACCCGGCGACCGGCTCGAAGCGGACCGGCAGGTGCACCAGGGCGCGGTGGAACGGGCCCGGCCGCCAGAGCAACTCCTCGGCAGGGGTGGACAGTTCGAGGTCGCTGAGGCGGCTGCCCAGCTGCTCGATCGCGGTGATCGCGATCAGCAGGGCGGGGTCGCGGGCCGGGCAGGCGTGCGGGCCGGCCGCCCAGGCCAGGTGGGCGCTCTCGCCGCTGCGCAGCCCGCCGCCGTCGGTGGGCGGTGCGGCCTGGGAGTTGGCGGCCGCGTAGGAGACCAGCAGGAGGGTGCCGGCCTTGATCTCACGGCCGTGGAACACGATGTCGTAACGCGGGTAGTGCGCGGAGAGGTTGGCCAGCGGCGGCTCGTGCCAGAGCACCTCGTCGATCGCCTGGTGGGCGGTCATCGCGCCGCCGAACAACGAGCCGGCGTAGCGGGCGTCGGTGAGCAGGCGCAGCAGGGCGTTGCCGATCAGGTTGGTGGTCGGCTCGTGCCCGGCGATCATGGTCAGGCTGATCTGCCGGATCGCCTCGTCGTCGTCCAACCCGCGCGGGTGGGTGACGAACCAGGAAGCGAGGTCGTGCCGGGGGCGCTCTCGGCGTTCGGCGACCATGGCGGTGACCACCGCGAGGAGCTTCCCGTACGCGGCGCCCGCCTGCGCGGTGCCCTCGATCAGCCCGGTGATCGCGGCGACCACCTCGGCGTGCTGCGCCTCCGGCACGCCGAACCACGTGGTGAGCACGGAGGCTGGCACCTGGCGGGCGTACTCGGCGATCAGGTCGGCGCGGCCGACCGCGGCGAAGCGGTCGATCAGCCGGTGGGCGGTCTCGGCGACCTGGCGCTGGAGCCGGTGCGGTTCGAACAGCGCGAGGGCGTCGGTGATCACCGCGCGGTAGCGCGCGTGCGTCTCGCCGTCGCTGAACAGGGCGGTCGGGCGGTAGCCGAGCACCGGCAGCAGCGGGGAGTCCGGCGGGACGGTCCGCTGCCAGGCACGGGAGTCCTTGGAGAAGGTGTCGCTGTCGCGCAGCAGGTCCAGCGCGGCCTGGTAGTCGGTGACGAGCAGGGCCTCGACGCCGGGCGCGATCTCCACCGGGGCGACCGGTCCGTGCCGGCGCAGCCGCTCGTAGACGAGTTGCGGGTCGGCGGCGAAGACCGGGCCGTGGATCGGGATCGGGCGGGTCTCGACGGTCACGGGCACTCCTGGGTGACGGTGGAGGCGGTGGGCAGGGCGTCGAGGACGTGCTCGGCCAGCGCGATCAGCGCGTCCAGGCTGCCCTCGCGTTCGCGGGCGTCGCAGAGCAGGAGGGGGGTCGCGGGGTGCAGGTCCAGGTGGGCGCGGAGCACCTCGACCGGGTGGACCGGCGCGTCCGGGAAGCAGTTGACCGCGACGGCGTACGGCAGGCCCTGTTCCTCGACCATGTCCATGATCTCGAAGGAGTCGGCCAGCCGGCGGGTGTCGGCGAGCACCAGCGCGCCCAGGGCGCCGCGGGCGATGTCCTGCCAGAGCGGGAAGAACCGGCGCTGGCCGGGGGTGCCGAACATGTAGAGCACCACGTTGCCGGGCAGGGTGAGCCGGCCGAAGTCCACGGCGACGGTGGTGGTGGTCTTCTCGGGCAGGCCGGCCAGGTCGTCCACCGGGCGTCCGGTCTCGGTCATCGCCTCCTCGGTGTGCAGGGTGGCGATCTCGGAGAGGGTGCGGATGAGGGTGGTCTTGCCGACGCCGAAGGGGCCGGCGACCACCAGCTTCATCAGCGTCTGGTCCCGGTCGGGCAGGTAGCCCACCCGGTCCGGCGGCCCCGCGGGGTGGCCGTCGGGGTTGGCGTCGTGGTGGCCGTCGGGCGGGTCGACGGGTGGATCGACGGACCGGCCGACCGGGTCGGCGGCCCGGTCACCGGAGCGCACGGAGTCCAACGAGGAGCCTCTCGACGATGGAGCGGTCGGTCTGCTGGGCGCGCGGGATCGGTGCGCGGGCGTGCAGGCAGCCCGCCTCGACCAGGTCGGCCGCGAGGAAGACGGTGGCGCTGACCGGCAGGCGCAGGTGCGCGGCGGCCTCCACCACGGTCAGCGCGCCGGGGCACAGCAGTTCCCAGAGCCGGCGGTGTTCGGGTTCGAGCCCGGTCGGCGGTTCGGCACGGTCGGCGAACAGGACGGTCAGTCGCTCGAAGCCCTCGGTGCCGGGGCGGCTGCGGCCGCCGGTGGCCAGGTAGGCGGGCACCATCCGCCTGCGGGGGACGGCGGTCATGACCGGCCGGTGTCGCCCTGCCGCCGGCACGGGCTCGCGAGCGCGCGGCCCAGGGCGGCGACCTGCACCTGCATCTGGTACGACACGTTGCCGAGCTGGGCGTCCGGGGTGGTGAACACGGCGAGCGAGGTGTTCTCCCCGGCGGGGACGACGATGGCGTAGCCGAGGTCGGACTCCACCACGGTCTGGGCCAGCCGCGGCCGTTCGGCGTCGGTGAACGCGCCGGTGAAGGCGCGGGCGGCGGCGTGCACGGTGGCGGTCATCGCGGCAACCCGCTCGGCGGAGGCCCGTCCCAGGCTCTCCGAGGCCCCTTCGACCAGGCCGTCCCCGGTGGCGATGACCGCGTGCAGCACCCCCGGCAGCTCCAGCAGCGGGGTCAGCACCCACGAGATCTCGTCGGTGGCGGTCGGGCTGGGCGAGCTGCTCACTGCTCGGCTCCTTCTAAGGTCGTCGGGCCGGTGGTGTGGTCACCGGTGGGGCGGGCGGTGGTGGTGTCGCCGGGGGTGCCGGCGGTGGTGGTGCTGTCCTGGGTCGCGGCGCGTGCGCGTTCGGCGGCCTCGCGTTCGGCACTCTCGCGTTCGGCACTCTCGCGTTCGGCCTGCGCCACGGCGGCCCGGCCGGAGTCGGTGCCCTGCTGCAGCGCCTGCCAGCGGGCGGCGGCCCGCTCGGGGGACCGACCGGGGGCGTCGGATCCGCCGACGGATCCCACAGCCGACCCGACGGCCGAGCCCGTGGTGGCGGCGGGCGCACCGGCCTCCTCGGGGGCCAGCGGACGGCGGCGGCGCCGGGTGGGCAGGCCGGTGCCGTCGTCGGCCGGGGCGTCGCCGGAGGCCCGGGCGGCGGAGGCGCCGTCGGAAGCGGGGGCACCGTCGAGAGCCCGGGAGGCCGGGGCGCCGTCGCAAGCCGGGGAAGCCGGGGCGGCCTCGGGCGCGGGGGAGGTCCGGCCGTCCGGGACCGCCGCGTCCCCCGACGGGCCGCCGGTGCCCGGGTCGGGCACCACGCGGATGGCCGGTGCCGGGTGCGGTCCGGGCTGGTGGTGGCGGTCGGCGAGCTGCGGGCCGTTCTGCTCGTCGGCGTCGCGCATCGGCGGGACGCCGACGACGGTGGGCGCGGGCGCGGGGCCGGACCCGGCCCGCAACGGCAGCGGGGTGAGCACCGACAGCGGCTGCTCGTCGTCGACGACGGTCACCAGTCCGGCCGGGATGCGCAGGATGGTCCGCATGCCGCCGTACGGCGAGGGCTCGATGTGGCAGGAGAAGCCGTACTGGCGGGCGAGCTTGCCGATCACCGCGAAGCCGGTCTTGGGCGGGTTCCCGAGCTCGGTGAGCAGGAGGTCCGGCGGGCCGGAGAGCAGTCGGCGGGCGCGGCGCAGCTGGTCCTCGTCCATGCCGATGCCGCTGTCGTCGATGATCACCAGCGCGCCGCGGCCGCCCTGCTGGACGGTGACCGGGACGTCGGTCTCCGGGTGGGAGTAGGCGGTGGCGTTGGCGAGCAGCTCGGCGATGGTGACGGCGATCGGCTCGGCGGCCCGGGCGACCACCGCGAGCCGGTGCTCCCGCAGGTGGTTGGCGACCTTGACCCGGGCGTAGCCGGGCACCCGGGAGAGGGCGCCGACGACGACCTCGGCGAGCGGCGAGTCGGTGCGGGCCAGGCCCGGCCAGGCCTCGCAGAGCACCGCGACGGTCTGGATCCGGCGCAGCGCGACCTCGTTGCGGAAGTCGACCTCCAGCAGCCGGGGGTCGTCGTTGTCGTGCTGGAGCTGCTGGACCAGGCTCTGGATCTGGTAGAGCAGGGTCTGGATCCGGGAGGTGGCACCGCGCATCGCGGCGCGGGCGGCGGCGTCCACCCGTTCGCGTTCGTCGGCGAGGGCGGCGGTGGTGGCGTCCAGCACGGACTGCAGCGCCCGGACGGCCTCCGGGCCGACGATCTGCGGGTCCAGCGGGCCGACCACCGGGGCGTTGGCGTGGCTGAGCCGTACGGCGGTGGCGGCGACCCGCTCCTGGGCGAGGTGACCGATCTCGGCGAGCAGCGCGGCGGCGCGCGCCTCGGCGGCGGCCAGGCGGTGGTCGGCCTCCTCGGCGCGGGTGGTCGCGGCGGCGCCCTGCCGCAGGGCGTCCCGGACGGCCTCCTGCGCCTCCCGGGCCGCGTCCTGCGCCTCGTGGACGGCGTCCTCGGCGACGCGGGTGCGGCCCTCCGCCCGCCGGGCCTCGTCGGTGGAGCGCCGGGCGGTCTCCTGGGCCTCGCGCAGTTGCTGCTCGGTGCGGGCGAGGCGGCCCTCGGCGACGCGGGCGCGCTCCTCGCCCCGGGTGAGCGCGGTCTCGGCGGCCGCCGCGCGGGCGACGGCCCCGGCCCGGCCGCGGGCGAGCACGGCCGCGGCCACGGCGGCGACCAGCGCCAGGGCGATCAGCGCGATCTGCGTCATCGGAGTCCTCGGGAGTGCTTGCGGGGCGGGCCGGGCAGGCGGGCGGGCGGGCCCGGTTCCGGGCGGGGCATGGGAGGCGGCTTCCCGGCCGGCCCGGTTCCGGGCGGGGCACGGAACCGGGGCGCGGAGCCGCCGGGCGCGGAGCCGGGTGTCAGTTCCGGGCGGTGCGCGGGCGCGGGATCCGGGCGGCGGGGCCCTCGGCCAGCTCCCGGGCGACCAGGGCGACCTGCCCCATGGCTTCCAGCGCGCCCGGCGCCGCCGAGCCGTCCAGGTGCCGGTACTCGGCGGCGACGGTGAGCACCAGCCGCTCGGGCAGGCCGAGTTCGGGGTGGCGCTGTTCGGCGATCACCCGCCGGGCGGCGTCCAGCGCGGGTATGCCGGCGGCGTGCAGGGCGTGGGCGCGCTCGCGGACGTACGCGAGGTAGCCGATGTGCCCCCGGACGCCGTCGCGGTCGAGCACCGGGCCGTGGCCGGGGACGAAGATCTCCGCGCCGGTGGCCAGGGCCTGCTCGCAGGCGCCGATGACGTTCTCCAACGGGCCCGCCCAGTGCGAGGGATGGTCGCCGGGCTGCTCCGGCGTCGAGGAGAAGATGACGTCGCCGGTGAACACCGCACGCTGGTGCGGGAGGTGGACGATCAGGTCGCCGCCGGTGTGGGCGGCGGGCAGGCTGGTGATCTGCACGGGGTGGCGTCCGACCCGCAGCTCCAGCTCGCCGGTGAAGACGGTGTCCGGGTGCACCGGGTCCGTGGCGGACCAGTCGAAGCGCCCGAAGTGCTCCCTGAGGTAGCCGCCGAGCAGCGAGTCCGGGTCGCTGTCGGTGACCAGGGCGTGCTGCTGCTTCGGGGTGGGCTCCCAGTGGATGTGCTCCAGCGCCTCGCGGGTGGCGATCACCTCGGCGTCCGGCACCACGCCGGCGCCCCACAGGTGGTCGCCGTTGGCGTGGGTGACGACCACCCGGTCGATCTCGACCCCGGCCGGCAGCAGTCGGCGGCTCGCGGCGAGGAACTCCCCCGCCATCGAGGGGTCGTAGGGCGTGTCGATCCAGAGCGCGGTCGTGTCGGAGGCCAGCAGTCCGCAGTTGGCCAGGCCCCAGCCCCGCTTCGGGGGGAGCCACACGTACAGGTCCTCGGCAATCGCGCTCACGTTCGCACGGTTGATCGTCATGTGCGCGATTATGCCCATGATGCGTCAAGGGCGGGGCAAAACCTGTACGAATAGCCGGAGTTCATGGCGTGCTCTCGCCCGTCTGTCCGGATTCGCACCGCAGGTCCGAGACCAATTGTCTCATTGGTCGGGACGACTGACGGACACCTCGCCCCGGAAGCCCGACGGGACGTCCGACCGGGGCGCGGGCAGGACCCGGCAGACCTCGACCGTGACGTCCACCGTGTCCAGCCCGATCACCCGGCCCTCCACCGCGGCGAATCCTTTCTCCCCCGAGCGGAAGAGCGCCGCCAGCGGGGAGTTCCGGCTCGCCGCCGTCAGCGCCTCCACCGCCATCGCGGAGCCGAAGGCGAACACCCCGCAGAGCACGACACAGGGCGCTTGCCGGGGCGTGCGGGTGACGAAGACGAAGCCGTGGTCGCGGATCAGCTCCCCGGCCGGGTTGAACAGCGCCTCGAAGGTCATCCCGCCCCAGCGGGCGCGGGCCGCCTCCGGGTACTCGATCGCGAAGTCCGGGAACACCGCGTCCAGCACGCCGCCGGAGTAGGCGTTGACGCTCGGGCCGCCGATCGAGAAGGTCGGCATCCGCGGGTCCTGCGCGCCCGCCACCACCAGCTCGATCGTCGCCTTCCGGTTGACCTTGCGCAGCAGGTCGGTGAGTTCCGCTATCGCCCTCGCCTCGGCCATCGGCATGAACAGCACGTTCTTCGGCCCGCGGCTGGTCAGCTGGCAGCCGTCCGAGGTGAGGGCGAACTCCGCGACCTCGATGCTCGGCGTGATGATCTGCACCCGGTTGTACGGCGCGAGCAGCGCCCTCAGGAACCCGTAGCGCAGGAACAGTCTCGTCCGGGCGAGGGAGCGGGCCGCGAGGAAGCCGATCACGGCCGGAACCGATGCGATCAGCACCTGGAGCAGGATGTCCATATCATCCCCCCGGAGGAAGACTCGACCACGAACCGTACGCCCTGGTTAAGTCCCCGCCCGTGGCCTGAAATACCCCCCTGACGGCGATTCCGGGTGTCAGAATCACCGCTCCGAGGGTCACTTCAGGCGCTTGATCCCCTTGCGCTCCCCCGCGCAGCGCTCGTACCCCAGCCACGCGTTGACCGCGAGCATCGGCGCGTTGGTCTCGTCGTTGGAGGTGTACGCGCGCCGGTAGCCCGCCGCGGCCGCCAGGCGCAGTGACTCCAGCTTGGCCAGCTTGCTCAGGCCGCGCCCGCGGAAGTCCCGGCGGCAGGCGGTGAACGCGGACCAGTAGCGGTCCACCCCGTCGGTCTGCGCCAGGGTGAACGCGGCGGGCTCGCCGTCCACCACGGCGACCACGGTCAGCGTCAGGTCCAGGTCCGGCCGGGCCCAGTCGCCCCGCAGCCACTCCTCGTACTCCAGGGCGTCCATCGGCACCTCGCCGGGCTCGTCCCGGACGGCGTCCGCCTCGACCAGGAACAGCGGGCGGGGGTCGTCCGCCCAGTCGGTGGCCGGGCGCAGCTCGACGCCGGCCGGCCGGACCGGTGCCTGCGGCAGCGGCAGCGTCAGGTCCCGTCCGCCGAACTGCGCGGGGCGCCCCGGCTCGTAGCCCCGGGCGGCGGCGAAGGCCAGCGAGGCGGGCTCGTCGTCCAGCCAGGTGTGCAGCTCCGTCACCCCGTGCTCGACCAGGTGCCGTTCGGCCGCGGCCAGCAGTGCGGTCGCGGCGCCGCGGCGCCGGAACTCCGGCAGCACGCTGCCGTTGGCGTACCCGACGCCGACGGTCGTCGTCCCGCGCACCAGCCCGCAGCGCACCGCACCGACCACCCGGCCGTCGCACTCGGCGACGAAGGTGCGGAAGTGCGCGTCGGGATTCGGCCGGTCGTTCAGCCACAGCAGGGCCTCGGCGCTCAGCACCAGGTGCTCGCGCCCGGCCCGGTGGGCGGCCGCCACGGCGGCGGCGTCGTCGGGGTGGAATTCACGGATCGTCAAAGAAGTCATGGATTCCCACGCTAGCCGCGCCGCCCGCGCACCGCCTCCGAATTACCGCCCGCGAAAGGGAGCCCCAGCTGCGGGAACGGCCGCGGCGCAAGGCCGGAGCCGGGCCGGAGCCGGGCCTTCCGAAGCGGCAAGCTCAAATAATGCTCTGAGAAGACCGGGTGAGGCTTGGCAGCCACCCCGCCCGGGGACATCCTCAGCAACACGGCCGCGGAAAGCCCGGCGACGACGCCCGCACCACCCGACGGCCCTCCCACCCCAGCCCTCCGAAGGGGGCGACCCCATGACTTCCGCTGCCCTGGACCGGCCCGTACCGGCCACCGGCCCCGCCGTCCCCACCCGCCTGGGTGTCGGCCTCGGCTGGCGCCCGGAGATCGACACCGTGGTCGAGCGCCAACCCGGCCTGGACTGGGTCGAGGTCGTCGCCGAGAACGTCTGCGCCGGCCACCTGCCCGACTCTCTGACGGCGCTGCGCGAGCGCGGCGTCACCGTCGTCCCGCACGGCGTCGGCCTCGGTCTCGGCGGCGCCGAGCTGCCCGACACCGGCCGTCTCGCCCGGCTCGCCGACACCGCGCTGGCGCTCGGATCCCCGCTGGTGACCGAGCACCTGGCCTTCGTCCGGGCCGGCGGTCTGGAGGCCGGTCACCTGTTGCCCGTCCCCCGCACCCGGGACTCGCTGCGGGTGATCGCCGAGAACGTCCGGATCGCCCAGGACCAGCTCCCGGTGCCACTCGCCCTGGAGAACATCGCCGCCCAACTCGCTTGGCCGGACGACGAGTTCACCGAAGGGCAGTTCCTCGCCGAGCTGGTCGGCCGCACCGGCGTCCGGCTGCTGATCGACGTCGCCAACCTGCACACCAACCGGGTCAACCTCGGCGTCGACCCGGCCGCCGAACTCGACCGCCTCCCGCTGGAAGCGCTCGCCTACGTCCACGTCGCCGGCGGCACCCTGGTCGACGGAACCTGGCACGACACGCACGCCCACCCCGTCACCGAGCCGGTGCTGGAGGTGCTGGCCGAGCTCTGCGCGCGGGTGGCACCGCCCGGCGTCCTGCTGGAGCGGGACGCGAACTTCCCGCCGCCCAGTGAGCTGGCCGGTGAACTGGACGCCATCCGCCGGGTGCTGGAGGGGAGCACCCGGTGACGAGCGACCCGACCACGGCGACCGGCCCGACCGCAGCCCCGGAGGCCACCGGCACCGCCGGTGCCCGGGAGCGGCTGGCCCGGCGCCAGGAGGAGCTGCTGGCCGCCCTGGTGGCCGGCGGGCCCGTCCCGCCCGGCTTCGACCCGGTCCAGGTCCGCGTCCAGTCCACCGGCCTCGCCGCCAAGCGGCGCGACACCACCGCGAAGGTGGCCCCGGACCTGCCCCGCCTGCTCGGCGACCGGTACGGGCCGCTCTTCCTCGACTACGCCCGCACCCACCCGCAGACCGGCGGCTACCGCGCCGACGCCCGGGCCTTCGCCCAGTGGGTGCTCACCGACGGCGGACCGACCGCCGCCCACCACCGCCGGGCCCTGGAGCAGTGGCTCCACCCGGCACCCGTACGGCCGCCCGGCCCGCTCGCCCGCCTTCGCCGGGCCCTGCGCGGCTAGCGACCCATCGTCATCCCGGGGGAACCGCCCATGTGGCACAACAGCTACTTCGTCGTCCCGGCCGTCCTGCTGGCGGCCGCCGCCCTGTACGCCTCCCGGACCCGGCAGCACATCGGCCGCGTCCGGTACGCCAAGGGCCTGCCCGGCCGCGGTCTGCCGCTGCTGGACACCGCGTTCCTGTCCGGCGGGCCGGGCCGGGTGTTCGACACCGCGCTGGTCCGGATGCACCTGGCCGAGCAGGTCGTGATCAGCCGCTCCGGCCTGGTCACGCTCACCGGCGGCAAGCCGTACGACGCCGTCGACCAGGCGGTCCACGAGGCCGTCGGCCCCACCGGCAGCCGGGAGATCGGCCCGCTGCGCCGGATGGTGATGCGCTCGGACGCCGTCCAGGAGATCGGTGGCCGGCTCGCCGACCGCGGCCTGCTGCGCCGCCCCGAGCGACTGCGGCGGGCCCGCACCGCCCGCCGGCTGCTCTGGCTCGCGATGCTCGTCGTCGTGGCCTTCGCCGTCGCCGCCGCGCTGCTCGACGACGGCGCCCCCGGCCACGACCGCCCCGACCTCTGGATCCCGGGCCTCCTGCTGTTCGTGGGCGCCGTCACGCTGCTGGCCACCTGGCCGGTCAGGGGCCGGATCACCCCGGCCGGGGCACGCCAGCTGACCCTGATGGGCGGCTCGCCGTGGACGCCCGGCTCGGGGGTGCCGCCCATGCTGGCGGGCGGCGCGCTGCTGGGCGCGCTCGCCCTGGGCGGGCTGGCCGCCGCCGGGCTGGAGGACCAGGAGCTGGAGGCCGCGATGCTCGGCGCGACGGCCGAGGAGGAGGAAATGATGCGACAGGCTTCCACCAGCTCGTCCTGGTTCACGAACTCCTCGTCCTCGTCGTCCTCGTCGTCCTCGTCGTCCTCGTCCTCCTCGTGCTCGTCCGGCAGCCCCGCCGCCTGGTGCGGCTCCTCCGACTCCGGTTCCTCCGGCGGGGGCAGCGGCTGCGGCTCGTCCAGCTGCGGCTCCTCCTCCGGCAGTTGCGGCTCGTCGTCCTCCAGCTGCGGCTCCTCCTCCAGCTGCGGTTCCTCGTCCTCCAGCTGCGGATCGAGCTGCGGCGGGGGCGGCTGCGGCTCCTGACCGGCCCCGGTTCGTCCCACGACCGACGTCACAGTTCGGTATCGCGGACCGGGAAGGCGTTCCCCGCGCCATCGGGCCAGGCATACAACAAGCCCATGTGGTTGCTCTTCCTCATACCGGCCTGTGTCGCGGCGGTCCTCTCCTGCCTCCGGCTGGTCCGGATGACCGCCACCGCCGACGCCCTGGCCGAACAGGACGGGCTGCGCCCACCGGAAGCCGTCGGCATCGGGCTCTACGAGACCGCCTACCTGGCCGGCGGCCCGGACCGGGTGGTCGAACTGGCCCTCGTCCTGATGGCCGGCCGGGGCCGGCTGCACCTGGCGCACACCGGCTGGACCACCGTGGTCGACCCCAAGGGCCGCAGCCGCCTGGAGCGGGCGATCATCGCCACCGTCGGCCCGGAAGGCCAGTGCCGCACGGACGAGCTGCGCCGGGCGATGGCCGAGCACCCCACCGTGCTGGAGATCGGCGCCCGGCTCGCACTGGCCGGCCTGGCCACCCCGGCCCTGGTGCAGCGCAGCACCGTCGTGGTCGTCCGGCAGGTCCGGCACGCGCTGCTGCTCTCGCTGGTCCTGCTGGCTGCCTCGCTGGCGGTCAGCGGCTTCACCGGCGGTGACACCCTCACCCCGCTCGCCTGGTTCTCCCTGCCGCTGGTGCTCACCTCGGGCACCCTGCTGATGGCCCGGGTGGACGTCTACCCCTACACCCGCTGGGCCTCCCCGATCGGCCAGGAGGTGCTGCGGGAGGTCCGCCCAGCCCGCCAGCGCGGCCTCGCCGACGACGAGGAGCGCGAACTGCTCACCGCCGTCGCCATGAACGGCCCGGCCGTCCTCCCCGACGCCCGCCTCCGCGCCGCCCTGCGCCCGCACCGCACCTGACCCGGATCCGGCTGCGCCCACCCCTGATCAGGGCAGACTGCGCCGCGTACGGAGCCGACGCCCCCGGGAACGCCGGAGGCCGGCTCCCCTCGTGCGGGGAGCCGGCCTCCGGACGGAGTGCGGGTGGCTCAGGCCAGGCCGCCCAGCAGCTCGCTGACCGGCTTGCGGCGGCCGGTGAAGAACGGCACCTCCTCGCGGACGTGCAGCCGGGCCCGGGAGGGGCGCAGGTCGCGCATCAGGTCCACGATCCGGTGCAGCTCGTCCGCCTCGAAGGCGAGCAGCCACTCGTAGTCGCCGAGCGCGAACGAGGCCACCGTGTTGGCCCGCACGTCCGGGTAGCCGCGCGCCATCTTGCCGTGCTCGGCGAGCATCGCGCGCCGCTCCTCGTCCGGCAGCAGGTACCACTCGTAGGAGCGCACGAACGGGTACACGCAGACGTAGTCGCGCGCGCGCTCGTCGGCGAGGAAGGCCGGGATGTGCGACTTGTTGAACTCGGCCGGACGGTGCAGCGCCATGTTCGACCAGACCGGCTCCAGCCGGCGGCCCAGGCCGGTGCGGCGGAAGCGGTTGTACGCCTCCTGCAGGTCGTCCGAGTCGGCGGCGTGCCACCAGACCATGATGTCGGCGTCCGCGCGCAGACCGGAGACGTCGTACGTGCCGCGCACGGTCACGTCCTTCGCGGCCAGCTGCTCGAACAGCTCGTCCACCTCGGCGGCCAGGGCGGCACGGTCCTCGGGCAGGGCGTCCTTGAGCTTGAACACCGACCACATGGTGTAGCGGATGACCTGGTTCAGGTCGCGCGCCTTCTTCTTCTCGGGTCGCTGCTCCGGCTCCCGCTCAACGCTCTCAGTCATGCGCCCATTGTCCTCTCCGTGGAACGTTCCCCGGTCTCCGGGGTCAACAGTCTGTCGACGGCGGCCACCGCGGCGGCCGCCGAGCCGATGCACGCCGGAATGCCCACGCCGTCGTACGCGGCGCCGCACAGCGCCAGCCCGCCCACCCGCTCGGCCGCCGCCCGGACCCTGGCCACCTTCTCCGGGTGGCCCACCGGGTACTGCGGCAGACCGGCCTCGAAGCGCGAGACGAAGGTGTCGTACGGCCGGGCGGTCAGCCCGATCGCCTCCCCCAGGTCCGCCAGCGAGCGGGCCACCAGCTCCTCGTCCGGCAGGCCCAGCGCCTCGTCCTCGCGGTGCCGGCCCAGCGAGGTGCGCAGCAGGAACGCGTCCGGCGCGGAACGCTCCAGCCAGCCCCACTTGTTGGACGAGAAGGTGGACGCCTTGATCCGCCGGCCGTCCACCGGCGGCACCAGGAAACCGCTGCCGCCCGGCAGCTCGGCCAGGTCGGAGCGGCGGAACGCCAGGGTCACCAGTGCCATGCCCGCGTACTCGACGGTGTCCAGTTCGGCGGCCGCCGCCGGGGCGTCCGTGCGCAGCAGCCGGGCCGCGGCCGGGGCCGGGACGGCCAGCACCACGGCGTCCGCGTGCAGCACCTCGCCGCCGGTCCGCACCCGCCAGCCGTCGGGGGTGCGGCGGAGCTCGTCCACCGGGGCGTCCGTGCGCAGGTCCACGCCCGCCTCGGCGCACGCCGCGGCGACCGCCTCCGGCAGGGTGCCGAGGCCGCCGCGCAGACCGTTGAAGACCGGGGTGCCGACCACCTGCGGCCGGGAGGCCAGCTCGTGCACCCCCTCGACCAGCGAACCGCCGCCCCGGGCGATCCCCAGCAGCTGCGGCACCGCTGCGCGCAGCGAGATCTCGTCCGCACGCCCGGCGTAGACCCCGCCCAGCAGCGGCTCGACCAGCCGGTCCACCACCTCCCGGCCCAGCCGGTCGGCGACGTAGCGGCCGATCGCGACGTCCTCCCCCACGTCGGTGGGCTGCTCGTGCCGGGCCCGCTCCAGCCCCTCGGCGGTGAGCACGCCGGAGGCCGCCAGTGCCTCCAGGTCGCCCGGCACCCCCATCACCTGCCCGCCCGGCAGCGGCCGCAGCGCCCCGCGGGTCCAGATCGCCGCCTTCGCGGTGGTCGGCGGCTCCAGCTGCTCCGCCAGCCCGACCGCCCGCGCCAGCTCCACCGCCTCCGGCCGCCGGGCCAGCACCGACTCGGCCCCGAGGTCCACCCGGACTCCGCCGACCTCACCGCCCCACAGCTTCCCGCCGACCCGCCCGGACGCCTCCAGCAGCGTCACCCGCGCCCGCGCGGGCCCCCCGGCCGCCCCACTCAGGAAAGCGGCCGCAGCCAGCCCCGCGATCCCACCACCGACGACGACGACCTGTGCATCCGACATGCTCCGCAGTCTCGCAGGTCTTTACACGGACTCCTCAATCCGCTGCACGCCCCGCACCCGGTACCAGCCCGTCCAGATCGATCGTGATCGGGAACGGCACCGGACGTTCGAGCGTGCCCCGGAAGATCCCGGCCGGGGCGTAGGCGCTCGTCGCCTCATCCAGCTCGTAGACGTGCACGACCGGCAGATCGTCCTCGTCCTCGACGATCCAGTAGTGCGGGATGCCCGCCTCGGCGTACTTGCGGACCTTGACCGTGCGGTCGCGGTGCGCGGACTCCGGGGAGACGACCTCGACGACAAGCACCACCTCGTCCGGAGCGAACTGGGTGCGGTCGGGCTCGAATTCGGCCTTGACGACGAGCACGTCCGGCTCAGGGCGGTTCCGCTTGTCGAGCTTGATCGACATCTCACGCCCGACCCTGTGTCCCTCCGGCACCTGGCGACGAAGTACGTACACCAGGTCCGTCACAACGTCACCGTGCCACCAGCGCTGCGGAGACATCATGAAGACCAGTGCTCCATCGATCAGTTCGGTGTGCCGCGGCGCCTGCGGCAGGTGGTCGAGGTCATCGGCGAACCAGCCCTCGTCTCTGGGCGCGTACATCCAGTCCGGCAGCTCACTCATGCCCCCAAGATAGCCACTTCGGCTCTCCGGCATCCGCCCATGCGCGCGGTGTGCCAGTGGATTCCCATGACGTATCTGTGGGGCGAGGCGGTGCGGTGGGTGGACGACGAGCCGCAGCCGGGTGTGGTGGAGGTCTGCTTCGCGGACGCGGACGGGCGGCGGTGGTCCGTGATCGCCAAGACCGCGATGTTCGGGACGGAGCAGGTGCTCGGGCCGGACGTCTGGCTCGACGTGGACTCGCCGTACCCGGTGCCGGTCGAGATCGACTGCACGGTGCTGGAGACGGGCCCGGACGGGGTGGCCACGGTGTCCATCCACCGGCCGCACGGCCTCGAAACCGTGTGCGGGCAGCAGGAGTTCAGGGTCCGCCGGGACGGGCTCGTCGAGGACTGACCGCACCTCCGTAGGCTCGACCGCATGGAACCGATCGTGGTGAGTGCGTGCCTGGCCGGGATCCCCTGCCGGTACGACGGGCGGGCGAAGACCTCGGCGGACGCCGTGCGGCTGGTCGAGGAGGGGCGGGCCGTGGTGGTGTGCCCGGAGGGGGCGGGCGGGTTGCCGACGCCGCGGCCGCCGGCGGAGATCGTGGGCGGGGACGGCGCGGACGTCCTGGACGGGCGGGCGCGGGTGGTGGACGCGACCGGGGCGGACTGCACCGGGGAGTTCCTGGCCGGCGCCCGGGCGGCGCTCGCCGCCGCCGAGTCGGCGGGGGCGCGGCGGGCGGTGCTGATGGCGCGCAGCCCGTCCTGCGGCTGCGGGAAGGTGTACGACGGGACGTTCTCCGGGGAGCTGCGCCCCGGCGACGGGGTGACGGCCGCGCTGCTGCGGCGCGCGGGGATCGAGGTCGCCGCCGGGTAGCGGGCCCCGGGACGGGGCCCGCCACCGCGGGTGGGTCAGCGCGGGTGGGTCAGCGCGCGCTGGCCTCGTGGACGAAGGCGACGAGGCGGCTGAGCGCGTCCGGGTCCATGGACGGCAGCACGCCGTGGCCGAGGTTGAAGATGTGGCCGCTGGTGCCGAGCGCCTGGGCGGCGTGCAGCACCTCGCGGGCCTTGGTCTCGACGACCTTGGTGGGCGCGAAGAGCACCGCCGGGTCGAGGTTGCCCTGCAGGCCCTTGCCGGGGCCGACCCGCTCGGCGGCGACGTTCAGCGGCACCCGCCAGTCGACGCCGACGATGTCCGCACCGGCCTGGCCCATCAACCCGAGCAGCTCGCCGGTGCCGACGCCGAAGTGGATCTTCGGCACGCCGTACTCGGCGACGGCGTCGAAGACCTTGGTGCTGGCCGGCAGCACCGAGCGGCGGTAGTCGTCCGGCGCGAGCGAGCCGACCCAGGAGTCGAACAGCTGGATCGCCGAGGCGCCCGCCTCGATCTGCACCTTCAGGAAGGCCGAGGTGATGTCGGCGAGCCGGTCCACCAGGGCGGCCCACAGCTCGGGCTGCCCGTACATCATGGCCTTGGTGTTCTCGTGGTTCTTGGACGGCCCGCCCTCGACCAGGTAGCTGGCCAGCGTGTACGGCGCGCCGGCGAAGCCGATCAGCGGGGTCTCGCCGAGCTCGTCCACCAGCAGGCCGATGGCCTCGGTGATGTAGGGGACGTCGTCCGGCTCCAGGGGGCGCAGCCGCTGCAGGTCCTCGAAGGTGCGGATCGGGTCGGCGATGACCGGGCCGACGCCGGCCTTGATGTCGACGTCGATGCCGACCGCCTTGAGCGGCACCACGATGTCGCTGAAGAAGATCGCCGCGTCCACCTTGTGCCGGCGCACCGGCTGCAGGGTGATCTCCTTGACCAGCTCGGGCCGCATGCAGGACTCCAGCATGGGGATGCCCTCGCGGACCTTCAGGTACTCGGGCAGCGAGCGGCCGGCCTGGCGCATGAACCAGACGGGCGTGTGCGGCACCGGCTCGTGCCGGCAGGCGCGCAGGAACGCGGAGTCGTACGCGGCGCCGCGGCGCGCGGGGGTGGTCAGGCCGTCGTTGCTGGCCGCCGTCGTGTCTGCCGTAGTCTCGCTCACGCGTCAAATCTTCGCACGCGTCCCGGGGGCCTCTTCCCGGCCGGTCTCGTCGGTTCCTCCAAGATCTGCCGGGGTTTGCCGTTCCGGCACGCCGCTGGGAGAGAAGTTGCGGCGATAACCCGTGCTTTCGACCTAGTCTTCGGGTCATGGCAGCGGTCGGAGGGCACCCCGCGCAGGGTGGCGGAGCAGGTGGCGGAACGGGTCGCGAGGGGGCGCCGAGCGAGTTCCGGGCTGCCGTGGCGGCCCTGGACGGGGCCCGGCTGCGGCCCGAGGTGCAGCTCTCCCCCGCGCCGGCGCCGCGTCGGCTCGCCCCGCACTCCTTCGCGGTGACCGCCGCGGTCGAGGTGGACGGCGAGGAGCTGGCGGACGGCCGGCTGGTGCTGCTGTACGACCCGGCCGGGCAGGAGTCCTGGAACGGGGAGTTCCGGGTGGTCACGATGACCCGGGCCGAGCTGGAGCCGGAGATGGCCGGCGACCCGATGCTGTGCGAGGTCGGCTGGGCCTGGCTGCTGGACGCGCTGCAGGCGCACGGCGCCGGGTACGCGGAGCCGTCCGGCACGGTGACCAGGTGCGCGTCCCAGTACTTCGGCGGTCTGGCGGACCGCCCGTCGTCGACCGAGATCGAGATCCGGGCCTCCTGGACGCCGGCCGACGGCCGTTTCGAACGGCACCTGGCGGCCTGGGCGGACCTGCTCTGCATCAGCGCCGGCCTGCCGCCGGCCGCGCCGACGCCGCAGGGGCCGCCCGAGGTGCCGTCACTCGGTGGAGTGGTCCCGATGCCCGCCCGGCGACGCCCCAGGTCGCACTGACGAGTGGTGTCGGGGCCCGGCGGCACCGGACGGCCGGACGCCACCCCCAGGGCTGACGGAGTGTGAACTCGGACCCGCTCTGCGTCAACAACGCGGTCGATACCGACTTGTTTGCATCGAATCTGATCGATTTTGTGCGAATGCGAGGCATGTCGCATCAATCATTTGCGCGATTTGTCCGTATTGTTACTCACTAGATCGTGATCTTTCGCTAAAGCCGGGCACGGTAGCTGCCGAAGCAGACTGTGACCCTTTCCGAACGCGGAACACTCCGACCGCCCCCATCGGGGTTCCGTCCGCCACTCCCCGCAGGAGGCCTGGTGTCGGTCCTTCTTGAGCACCCCGCAAACGTGGTCGCCTACCGCCCGACCAAGCCCACCGCCATGGTGGTCATCGCCGATCCCCGCGTCCGAAACACCGTCACCCGTCACCTGTGGGCGCTCGGCGTCCGCGACGTGATCGAGGTGTCCTCGATCGCCGAGGCCCGCCCCCGGGTCTCCACCCCGCGCGACATCTGCGTCGCCGACGTCCACCTTCCGGACGGCTCCGGACTGACCATCCTCGCCGAGACCCGCGCCGCGGGCTGGCCCAACGGCCTGGCACTGTCCGCCGCCGACGACATCGGCGCGGTCCGCAGCGCACTGGCCGGCGGCGTCAAGGGCTACGTGGTCACCGGCACCCGGACGAACGTCGCGATGCCGGGCCGACCGGGCCTGCCGCTCGGCGCCGCCGGGCTGGCCGGCCGGATGCGCCGCCCGGGGATGCCGGGCATGCCGGGCGCCGCCGGCGCACCGGGCGCCCCCGGAGCACCCGGTGCGCCGGGCCCGCAGCAGGCCGCCTACCGCGAGCTGTCCGGCCGCGAGGTCGAGGTGCTGCGGCTGGTCGCCGAGGGTCAGTCGAACAAGGCGATCGGCGTGGCGATGGGCCTGTCGGCGCTCACCGTGAAGAGCCACCTCGCCCGGATCGCCCGCAAGCTGGGCACCGGTGACCGCGCCGGAATGGTCGCCGTCGCCCTGCGCACCGGGATCATTCACTGAGCCGAGCGCTCCGGACCGCCGCGGCGGCCGAGGAGGAACGTTTCCTCCTCGGCCGCCGCGCCGGCGTCCACGGCCCGGCCGGAGCCGGAGCCGGAGCCGGAGCCGGAGCCGGAGCCGGAGCCGGGAGGAGAACGGGCGGGCGACCCCGCGAGTGACGGTCTGACCAGTCCGACAACACTCCCGGCCCCGAGGACCGTCGTACCCTTGGTGGGTGACCGACGCCGTAGCAGCCATCCCAGAAGAAGCAGCCCCGGTCCCGCTCCTGGAGCCGAAGGAGGGGATCCCGCCCGTCGTGGCGGACGAGCAGGCGCTGGCCGCCACGGTCGCGGCCTTCGCCGCGGGCACCGGGCCGGTCGCCGTCGACGCCGAGCGCGCCTCCGGCTACCGCTACGGGCAGCGCGCCTACCTCATCCAGCTGCGCCGCGCGGGCTCCGGCTCCGCCCTGATCGACCCGATCGCCTGCCCCGACCTCAGCGCGCTCGACGCCGTCCTCGCGGACGCCGAATGGGTGGTGCACGCGGCCACCCAGGACCTGCCCTGTCTGGCCGAGGTCGGCATGAGACCCCGGCGGCTGTTCGACACCGAGCTGGCCGGGCGGATCGCCGGCTTCGCCCGGGTCGGCCTCGGGCCGATGACCGAGAACGTGCTGGGCCTGAGCCTGGCCAAGGAGCACTCGGCGGTCGACTGGTCGACCCGCCCGCTGCCCGAGCCGTGGCTGCGCTACGCAGCTCTGGACGTCGAGGTGCTGGTCGAGCTGCGCGACGCACTCGAACAGGAGCTGGACGCCCAGGGCAAGCTCGACTGGGCCCTGGAGGAGTTCGCCGCGATCGCCGCCGCGCCCCGCCCGGCGCCGCGCACCGACCCGTGGCGGCGCACCTCGCAGCTGCACAAGGTCCGTCGGCGCCGCCAGCTGGCCGTGGTGCGCGAGCTGTGGCTGGCCCGCGACCGGATGGCGCAGGAGCGCGACGTCTCCCCCGGCCGGGTCCTCTCGGACGCCGCGATCGTCAACGCCGCGCTGGCCATGCCGCTGAACGTCCCCGCGCTGCAGGCCGTCCAGGGCTTCGGGCCGCGGGTGCACCGACGCCAGCTGGAGCAGTGGCTGGCGGCCGTGCAGCGCGGCCGGGAGATCCCGGAGGGCCAGCTGCCGCCGGCCGCCGCGCCGCACGACGGCCCCCCGCCGCCGCGGGCCTGGGCCGAGAAGGACCCGGTGGCCGCCGCCCGGCTCTCCGGCGCGCGCAGCGCGGTCAGCGAGCTCGCCGAGCGGCACCACCTGCCGGCCGAGAACCTGATCACCCCGGACCTGGTCCGACGCGTCTCCTGGGAGCCCCCGGCCGACCGCGGCCCGGAGGGCGTGGCCGCCGCGCTGCGCCGACTGGGCGCCCGGCAGTGGCAGGTGGACCTGGTCGCGCCCGCGGTGGCCGCCGCGTTCGCCGCCGCGGCCGCGGTCCAGGGCTGACCCCGGCAGGACCTCGAAAGGGGATGTCGTCCGTACGGACGGCATCCCCTTCGTCGTACCCGGGAACAGCTCTCCTGGTCGGACGTGTCGCGGGACACACGGGCAGATCCGTCCGAGAGGCCTGGGCAGGGTGGTTACCGACCGGTAGCATGACCGTGATGCGGCGCCGCTCGGGTCTTCGCCGGCGGCAGCCTGCCCACCTCAAATGTTGGTCCCTGGGAGGAGAGCCCCCGTGCCTCGTACCGCGAGGGACGTCGTCTTCGTCGATGGCGTCCGCACCCCGTTCGGCAAGGCCGGCCCGAAGGGCATCTACCACGAGACCCGCGCCGACGACCTCGTCGTCAAGTGCATCCGGGAGCTCGTGCGCCGTAACCCGAACCTGCCCGTCGAGCGCATCGACGAGGTCGCCGTGGCGGCCACCACGCAGATCGGCGACCAGGGTCTGACCATCGGGCGCACCGCCGCCCTGCTGGCAGGCCTGCCGAAGTCGGTCCCCGGCTACGCGATCGACCGCATGTGCGCCGGTGCGCTGACCGCCGTGACCGCCACCGCCGGCGGCATCGCCTTCGGCGCGTACGACGTGGTCGTGGCCGGCGGCGTCGAGCACATGGGCCGCCACCCGATGGGCGAGGGCGTCGACCCGAACCCGCGCTTCGTCTCCGAGAAGCTGGTCGACGAGTCCGCCCTGTTCATGGGCATGACCGCGGAGAACCTGCACGACCGCTTCCCGCACATCACCAAGGAGCGCTGCGACGCCTACGCCGTGCGCTCCCAGGAGAAGGCCGCCAAGGCGTACGCCAACGGCGACATCCAGCCCGACCTGGTGCCGATCTCGATCCGCAACACCAACCCCGAGGTCGGCGAGACCGGCTGGGGCCTGGCCACCGTGGACGAGCCGCTGCGCCCGGGCACCACGATGGAGTCGCTGGCCAACCTCAAGACCCCCTTCCGCCCGCACGGCAACATCACCGCGGGCAACTCGGCCGGCCTGAACGACGGTGCCACCGCCTCGCTGCTGGCCGCCGAGGACGTCGCCGAGGAGCTCGGCCTCCCGGTCAAGATGCGCCTGGTCTCCTACGCCTTCGCGGGCGTCGAGCCCGAGGTCATGGGCATCGGCCCGGTGCCGGCCACCGAGAAGGCGCTGGCCAAGGCCGGTCTGACCATCGACGACATCCAGGCGTTCGAGGTCAACGAGGCCTTCGCCGTCCAGGTGCTGGCCTTCCTGGACCACTACGGCATCGCGGACGACGACGAGCGGGTCAACCCGTTCGGCGGCGCGATCGCCTTCGGCCACCCGCTGGCTTCCTCGGGCGTGCGCCTGATGAACCAGCTGGCCCGCCGCTTCGAGCAGCGCCCGGACGTCCGCTACGGCCTCACCACGATGTGCATCGGCTTCGGCATGGGCGGCACCATCATCTGGGAGAACCCGCACTTCGAGGGTGGTAAGTGACCATGAGCACCACGACTGAGCTGCTCCAGCACGGCGCCGAGCTGTTCCCGGGCGAGGTCGTCACGACCGCCCACGTGCGCCACCTGGACCTGCCGCTGCAGACCGGCAAGCTTGCCCTGATCACCCTGGACAACGGCTTCGACCACACCAAGCCGACCACCTTCGGCCCGGGCTCGCTGCTCAAGCTGTCCGTCGCGCTGGACCAGGTCGAGGCCGAGGCCGCCGAGGGCAAGATCGTCGGCGCCGCGATCACCGGCAAGCCGTTCATCTTCGCGGTCGGCGCCGACCTCAAGGGCGTCGAGCTGCTCAAGGAGCGCGCGGACGCGCTGGCCATCGGCAAGGGCGGCCACGAGGTCTTCAAGCGGATCGCCGCGCTGCCCGTCCCCACCTTCGCCTTCTACAACGGCGCGGCGATGGGCGGCGGCGTCGAGGTCGGCCTGCACGCCGACTACCGCACGGTGTCGGCCGGCGTCCCGGCCTTCTCGCTGCCCGAGGTCTTCCTGGGCCTCGTCCCCGGCTGGGGCGGCTGCACCATCCTGCCGAACCTGATCGGTGCGGGTAAGGCCGTCAAGGTCATCGTCGAGAACTCGATGAACCAGAACAAGCAGCTCAAGGGCAAGGACGTGTTCGAGCTGGGGATCGCCGACGCGATCTTCGAGCCGGCCGACTTCCTGGAGCAGTCGCTGCTGTGGGCCGCCAAGGTCCTCAAGGGCGACGTCGTCGTCGAGCGCGAGGCGATCGACCGCGGCAAGGCTTGGGACGACGCCGTCCTCTGGGGCCGCATGGTCGCCGACGGCAAGGTGCACGGCGCCGCGCCGGCCGCCTACAAGGCGCTGGACATCATCGCCGCCGTCAAGGACGCCGACCTCGCCGACAAGGGCAGCCTGCAGGGCGGCTTCGACGCCGAGGACGAGGCCCTGGCCGACCTCATCATGAGCGGCGAGCTGCGCAGCGGCATCTACGCCTTCAACCTGGTGCAGCGCCGTGCCAAGCGCCCGGTCGGCGCCCCGGACAAGTCGCTGGCCCGCCCGGTCTCCAAGGTCGGCGTCGTCGGCGCCGGCCTGATGGCCTCGCAGCTGGCGCTGCTGTTCGCCCGTCGTCTGGAGGTGCCGGTGGTCCTCACCGACATCGACCAGGAGCGCGTCGACAAGGGCGTCGGCTACGTCCACGCCGAGATCGACAAGCTGCTCGCCAAGGGCCGCATCGGCAAGGACAAGTCCAACCGCCTCAAGGGCCTGGTCACCGGCTCGCTCGACAAGGCCGTCGCCTTCGGCGACGCGGACTTCGTCATCGAGGCCGTGTTCGAGGAGATGGGCGTCAAGCAGACCGTCTTCGCGGACCTGGAGAACGTGGTCTCGCCGACCTGTGTGCTGGCGACCAACACCTCCTCCCTGTCGGTCACCGAGATGGCCTCGAAGCTGAAGCACCCCGAGCGGGTCGTCGGCTTCCACTTCTTCAACCCCGTCGCGATCCTGCCGCTGCTGGAGATCGTCCGCGGCGACCAGACCGACGACGCGTCGCTGGCCACCGCCTTCGCCGTGTCGAAGAAGCTGAAGAAGACCTCGGTGCTGTGCAAGGACGCCCCGGCGTTCGTGGTGAACCGGATCCTGACCCGCTTCATGGGCGAGATCCAGAACATCATCGACGAGGGCACCCCGATCGCCGACGTCGAGAAGGCCGTCGAGCCGCTCGGCCTGCCGATGTCCCCGATCGTGCTGCTGGAGCTGGTCGGTCCGGCCATCGCCCTGCACGTCTCGGAGACCCTGCACGGCGCCTTCCCGGAGCGGTTCACCGTCTCCGAGAACCTCGGCAAGGTCGTCAAGGCCGGCAAGCGCGGCTTCTACACCTGGACGGACGGCCAGCAGGTCCTCGACCCCGAGGTGCTGGAGCTGCTGACCTTCGGCGACTCGGTCCTCACCGAGGAGCAGGTCCGCGCCCGCGCCCTGGAGGCCGTCGCGCAGGAGATCGGCCTGATGCTGGAGGAGGGTGTCGTCGCCGAGGCGCAGGACATCGACCTCTGCATGATCACCGGCGCCGGCTGGCCCTTCCACCTGGGCGGGATCACCCCGTACCTGGACCGTGAGGGCATCTCGGAGCGCGTGAACGGCAAGCCGTTCCTGGCCCCCGGCGTGGCCTCGGTGCCCGCGTAGGCGTAGCCGCCTGACGGAGGAGCCCCGGTGACCTGGTGGTCACCGGGGCTCCTCCGCGTGTGCGGGCCCTTCGGGCGTGGGGCGGCGTGTACGGGTCCTTCGGGCGTGGCGCGGCGTGTACGGGTCCTTCGGCACGGAGGGGCGTGTACGGACGTCTCAGTGCTTGAGGCGGTAGACCACGGTGTCGGCGAAGACGCCGACCATCTCGTAGTGGGTGTCCAGCAGGTTCTCGATCCGGGGGACCATGACCGGCTGGTACGGGGCGATGCCGGAGTCGTCCACCACGACCTCGGGCAGGCCGTTGGCCAGTTCCTTGTCGAAGGTCTGCCAGGCGTTGGAGACGCTGAACTGCTCGCCGACGTTGGCGCTGCCGTCCTTGCCGCCGCTGTAGTTGGTGAGGAAGCCCGCCGTCAGGTAGCGGGAGGCCGGCTTGCGGTCGGCCAGCCAGTACAACTCGGGGTGCATGCCCCAGACCAGCACGGTGTCCTTGGGGGTGGTCTGGGCGGCGACGGCGGTGGCGACCTCGGTGGTGCGGTCGAGCCGCTCCCCCGGCCAGGCGAGCGCCAGGCCCCAGAACACCGTGGCGGCGGCCGTGGTGTACGCCAGGACGGGCTTCCAGCGGATCGCCGACGTGGCGACCGCCCCGGTGCCCAGCAGCACCAGCGGCGGGATCAGCTGCAGGTAGTAGTGGCCGAAGAAGTGGAAACCGACGCTGACCGCGACGACCGAGGAGAGCAGCCAGACCCACAGGTCGGCGGTCGAGCCGTGCTCCTCGCCGGCCACCGGCAGCGGGCGGTGGCGGTACCTGAGCCAGAGCCGGCGCCCGACCGGCAGCAGGAAGCCCAGGCCGGCCCCGGCCAGGATGGCGGAGTTGCCGAGCGCACGGCCGAGCATCTGCAGCCAGGCGCCGCCGAAGGAGGCGTAGTCGCCGCTGCCGGTGACCACCCAGAACAGGAAGCCCTTGGGCTTGGTGAGGATCACCGCGACCAGCGCTATCGGCAGGGTGAAGCCGAAGCCGATCTTGAACAGCGCGGGCGGCCAGCGCACCCCGCGGCGGCGGGCGTCCTGGAAGAGCATCCAGAGCACCGGCAGCAGCACCGCGCCGCCGGTCTGCTTGGTCAGCGAGCAGAGCGCCACCGCGATGCCCGCGGCCAGCCAGCGGCGCCGCTCGGCGTACCGGAAGGCGGCCACCATGGCGGGCAGCATGAAGACCTCGAAGGTCGCCGCCTGGGTGTCCTCCGGGGAGAGCCCGATGGAGACCAGCAGGTAGAGCAGTCCCGCGCCGGCCCCGGCCCGGTTGCCCCAGCGGCCGCGGGCGATCGAGGCCAGCAGGATCGCGGTCACCAGGTGGGCGACCACGGCCAGGGTGCGCAGCGGCCAGAGCGAGGCGGAGCCGAAGACCGCGAAGCAGGCCTGGTAGAGCCAGGGCAGCAGCGGGGGCTTGCGGTCCACCACGGTGTCGTACAGCACCCCGCCGTCCGCCAGCATCCGGGCCTGGGTGGCCAGGAAGCCCTCGTCCGGGCTCCAGACGGGCCGGGCGAAGGACGGGATGTGGGTGAGCAGCGCAACCAGTGCGAGGACCGGCACCAGCCTGGCCCAGTACCCGTTCCGGAGATGGGTACGGACACGCTCGGGCAGGCGCTCGGCCAGTCCGGCGGGGCGGAGGCGGGTGGGGGTCGGCACGGTTGACAACCTACCGGGCGGGATCGGCGCCGGTGGCGCCGGTCCCGCCATTCAGTAGGATTGTCAGCTTGTTCCGTGACGAACTGTTACAGAGTTACGACGAACGGTCGTCGGCGGAACGGGTGACGCCCCCGTCGGCCCGCATCGCTCAGGCGTCGACCGTCGCCGTGTCCAGGCGGGCGACCAGGGCCGTCACCTTCCGGGCGATGTCCGGGGCGTTCAGGCCGATCTCGGCCAGGATCTCGGCCCGGCTCGCGTGGTCCAGGAACTCCTGCGGGATGCCGAAGTCGCGGACCGGCAGGTCCACGTCCGCGTCCCGCAGCGCCTGCGCCACGGCGGCGCCGACGCCGCCCGTCCGGCCGTTGTCCTCGATCGTGACGACGACCCGGTGCTCGGCGGCCAGGCCGGGCAGGGCCCGGTCCACCGGCTTGACCCAGCGCGGGTCCACCACCGTGGCGGTGATGCCCTGGGCGGCCAGCAGGTCGGCGACCTCCAGGCTGGTCGGGGCCATCGCGCCGACCGAGACGATCAGCACGTCGGCGCGGTGGGCGCCGGAGGACTCCTCGGCGGCGCGCAGCACGTCCATGCCGCCGACCTTGCCGACCGCGGCGACGGCCGGGCCGACCGTGCCCTTGGAGTAGCGGACCACGGTCGGGGCGTCCTTGACCTCGACGGCCTCGCGCAGCAGCGCCCGCACCTGGTCGGCGTCGCGCGGGGCGGCCAGCCGCAGGGTCGGGATGATCTGCAGCATCGACATGTCCCACATGCCGTTGTGCGAGGCGCCGTCGTCACCGGTGACACCGGCCCGGTCCAGCACGAAGGTGACGCCCAGCTTGTGCAGGGCGACGTCCATCAGGACCTGGTCGAAGGCCCGGTTGAGGAAGGTCGCGTAGACCGCGAAGACCGGGTGCAGCCCGTTGGTGGCCAGGCCGGCCGCGCTGGTGACGGCGTGCTGCTCGGCGATGCCGACGTCGAAGATGCGGTCCGGGAAGGCCTCGGCGAACGGGGCCAGGCCGACCGGGTGCAGCATGGCCGCGGTGATCCCGACGATGTCCTCGCGCTCGTGGCCGAGCGCGACCATCTCCTCGGCGAAGACCGAGGTCCAGCTCTGCCCGCCGCCGCTCTGGATCGGCAGGCCGGTCTCCGGGTGGATCTTGCCGACCGCGTGGAAGCGGTCCTCGTCGTTGTTCTCGGCGGCGTGGTAGCCGCGGCCCTTCTCGGTGAGGCAGTGCACGATCACCGGGCCGCCGAAGCCGCGCGCCTTGGTCAGCGCGGACTCCAGGGCGGTCAGGTCGTGGCCGTCGATCGGGCCGATGTACTTGAGACCGAGGTCCTCGAACATGCCCTGCGGGGCGATGAAGTCCTTGAGGCCCTTCTTGGCGCCGTGCAGCGTCTCGAACAGCTGCTGGCCGACCACCGGGGTGCGCTGCAGCGCGTCCTTGCCCCAGGACAGGAAGCGCTCGTAGCCCTGGGTGGTGCGCAGGGTGGCGAGGTGGTTGGCCAGACCGCCGATGGTCGGCGAGTAGGAGCGCTCGTTGTCGTTGACGACGATGACGACCGGACGGTCCTTGGCGTCGGCGATGTTGTTGAGCGCCTCCCAGGCCATGCCGCCGGTGAGCGCGCCGTCGCCGATCACGGCGACCACCGGGTCGTTCTTGCCCAGCAGCTGGTTGGCCTTGGCCAGGCCGTCGGCGTACGAGAGCACGGTGGAGGCGTGCGAGTTCTCGATCACGTCGTGCTCGGACTCGGTGCGGGACGGGTAGCCGGACAGGCCGCCCTTCATCCGCAGCCGCGAGAAGTCCTGGCGGCCGGTGAGCAGCTTGTGGACGTAGCTCTGGTGACCGGTGTCGAAGAGGATGCGGTCGCGCGGCGAGTCGAAGACCCGGTGCAGCGCCATGGTGAGTTCCACCACGCCGAGGTTGGGGCCGAGGTGGCCGCCCGTCTTGGAGACCTCGGTCACCAGGAAGGTCCGGATCTCCTGGGCCAGTGCGGCCAGCTGTCCGGGCGTGAGCCGGTCGAGATCGCGCGGTCCCCGAATGCGGGTCAGCAGGGCCACCCGTTCCTCCTCGTTCAGTGTTCGCGGACCGCTGGCGGTCCGACGGGCGTCGCTGCCCGGTCCGGCGGCAGGCCGACGGTCGCGGCCGGTACCGACCGGTCGAGTCTAATGTCCGCTTGCCGGACACCGAGCGGCGCGCCCGGTGCCACCGTTCGGCTACCGCCATTCCGGGAGGTCGGCCGGGGGATGCGGGTCACCGCAGATTGACGGACGGGCGTTCGGACGCCTTTACGACGGACGCCGCCGCCGGGCTCGGCTCCGGCGGTGCTAGACGCGGCCCAGCGCGCCGGACTCGCCCATCTCGCTCATCACCAGCGCCAGCGCGCCGAGCACCTCGGCGCGGCCGCCGAGGGTGCCGGGGACCACCGATAGCTGCCGGGCGGCGCTGGGGATCGCGTAGCGGGCCACCGAGTCGCGGATCGGGGCGAGCACCAGCTCACCGGCCTCGGCGAGGTCGCCGCCGAGGATCACCCGGCGCGGGTTGAGCAGGTTGCACAGGGTCGCGACACCGGTGCCGATCTGCCGGCCGGCGTCGGCGATCACCCGGCGGCAGCCGAGGTCGCCCTGGTGGGCCAGCTCGACCACCCGGGGCAGCGTGAGGTCCGGGCCGAGGGTGGAGCTGAGCAGGGAGAGCAGGTAGCGGGAGCCGACGAAGGTCTCCAGGCAGCCGCGGTTGCCGCAGCGGCACACCGGCCCGGCCTCGTCCAGCGTGATGTGCCCTATCTCACCCGCCGTGCCGCCCGGGCCGCGGTAGATCTGGCCGTTGACGACCAGGCCGGCACCGACACCGCTGGCGATCTTGATGTAGGCGAGGTCGCTCAGGCCGCGGCCGGCACCCCAGACCAGCTCGCCGAGCGCACCGAGGTTGGCGTCGTTGTCCACGTGCACCGGCATGCCGAGCCGCTCGCCCAGCTCCCGCCCCGGGGCGATGCCCGTCCAGCCGGGCAGGATCGCGGTGGAGCCCAGCGCGCCGGTCTCCACGTCGATCGGGCCGGGCACGCCGAGGCCGACGCCGATCACCTTGTCCGAACGGAACCCGGCCTGCGCCAGCAGCCGCTCGACCATCGCCTCGGCGCGGTCGAAACCCTGCTGGGCGGAGACGTCCACGTCGATCGGGGCGCTCTCCTCGGCCAGCACCCGGTGGGCGAGGTTGCCGACCGCGACCCGCAGGTGGGTGTGGCCGAAGTCGATGCCGACCACGATGCCGGCGTCGCCGCTGAGCGACACGCTGCGGGCCCGGCGGCCGCCGGAGGAGGTGTCGGCGACCACGACGGTGCCGCTCTCCTTCAGCTCCCGCACGATGTTGGACACGGTGGCCGCGGAGAGACCGGTGCCGCGGGCGATCTCGGCCTGGGTCAGCGAGCCGGCCATCCGCACCGCGCGCAGCACCCGCTCCAGGTTCGCCCGGTGCAGGGACGACTGCGAGCCCGGTGTGTCCGTCGACATGATCCACCCTCCCAGGGCGGGGACCCCTCCGCCGGGTGTCCCCTTCAACTCCTGAAGGGTACGGCCCGGGGGCCGGGCGGGGATGTCGACGGGGAGGGTTCGCAGGCGGATCGGAGGTGGACCGGAGGTGGACCGGAGGTGGAGACGACCGGGCGGCGGGCGCCGGTCCGGGACCGGCGCAGCGGCGGGCGCGGCGAGGACGGCCGCCTGGGGCGGGTGAGCCGGACGGGTGATGCCGACGGGTGACAGCGGCGGGTGCGGTCGGCCCGGGAGCCGGGCGGGCGGGCCGCCGGGGTCACGCCGTGGTGTCGGGGGTGGGGGCCGGGTGATCGGGGGGTGAAGGTGTTGCACGGCCTGGACCTGCGGGGACGGGGTTCGACGGTCCTGGCAGCGGCCGAAATCCACACACCACTAGCATGGTGCCCAATTCTCACCCGTCCCACCGGAACCGCGGACGGTACCGGCAGGGGGCACTTCCAGACATGACGGGGAATCAGATGGCAGGGGATCACCCTACGCCGGGGGCAGGCGAAACTCCCGGCAACGGTCCGCAGGACAACCGGGGCGTCTCGTTCGGACGCCCGCCGGGCGGCGGTGTCGATCCGGCCGCCGTCGCGGACCAGATGACGCAGCTCGACGGCTCGGCCGTGCCGGGCCAGGCCGCCCCCGCCGGGCCGCCGCCCGCGCAGCCGCCGGCACCGCCCGCCCAGCCGCCCGTCGGCGGCGCCGACTACGCGGCGTACGCGCCGACCGCGGCCGGCGGCTTCCCCGCGCAGGCCCCACCGCCCCCGCCCGGCGCCCCGGTCGGCCCGTACGACCCCGTCCCCGGCTCCCCGTACGGCGCCCCCGACGCCGGGCAGGGCTACAACAACACCGGCGGCTACAACTTCCCGCAGCAGCAGCCCGGGTACAGCTACCCCGGTGCGCCGACCGCGCCCAAGCAGCGCAACCCCGTGATGCTGTGGGGCGGGATCATCGGCGGCGTGCTGGCGATCTCGATCGTGGTCGCCCTGGTCGTCCTGCTCAAGGACGACCCCACGCCCACGCCCGGCCCGGGTCCCGTCTCCACCGGCAGCACCGGCGACGGCGGCACTTCCGGGGACACCACCTCCTCCCCCGGCCCCGTCACCAAGGGCGCCACCTTCAACGTCGCCTGGAGCGCCCCCAAGGGCGCCAGCACCGACGCCTCGAACCAGATGCTCGGCGTCTGGGGCACCGACAAGCTCGCCGTCCGCGTCGACAGCAACGGCATCAAGGCCTACAACCTGACCGACGGCAAGGAGGCCTGGACCATCCCGGTCCCCTCCGGCGTCAAGGAGCTGTGCACCGCCTCGTACGGCGCCAACTCCAAGGGCGTCGCCGCGATCTCCTTCAACACCGGTGACAGCGACTGCTCCACCGTCGGCGCCGTCGACCTCAACCAGGGCAAGCTGCTCTGGAGTGCCAAGGTCTCGGCCGACCGGATGTCCTCGCCGACCCTGAGCGTCACCGACAACGTCGTCGCCATCGGCGGCAACATGGTCGGCGCGCTGAACATCGCCACCGGCCAGCCCGCCTGGCAGTACCAGCCCCGCGACAAGGACTGCAGCGTGCGCGGCCGCGCGGCCGGCGTCCAGATCGCCGTCAGCGACCGCTGCTACGGCGGCAGCGGTCCCAAGTCGCAGCTGGTCATCGTCAACGCCGAGACGGGCAAGGCGGCCAGCACGCCGATCACCCTGACCGGCCAGATCGAGCAGGTCGACCAGGTCGTCTCGGACAAGCCGCTCGTCCTCCTGATGTCCAGCGGCCCGCAGGGCGACTACGTCCTGCCGTTCGACAAGGACAACAAGCCCGGCAACCAGATGTCCGTCAAGGAAGCCGGTTCGGACAGCCTGCGCCTGTCCGGCCAGGACGAGGCCCTCACCCGGAACGTGGTCAGCGGCTCCACCCTGTACGTCCAGGTCAGCAGCACCAAGCCGGGCATCAACGCCTACGACCTGAACACCGGCAAGCGCCTGTGGGCGGCCACCACCTCCTCGACCAGCAACGACATCCGCCTGGTCTCGGGCACCGACAAGGACGGGAAGGTCCGCGCCGTCGTCGAGCAGGGCTACGACAAGCCGGCCCGCCTGGTGACGCTCTCGCCGACCGACGGCTCGATGACCGACATCGGCACCATCGCCATGTCGAACGGCCTGGACATCGGCAGCAGCACCTCCGAGTACGTCATCTCCGACGACGGCAGCGCGGTGTACGCCTTCCGTCGCTACAGCTCCACCGACGGTCCGCTGACCAAGTGGAAGAAGTGACGCCGGGGGCATGACCCCCGTCGGGGCCGACGGGGCCACGACGACACACGGGCGGGGCGGGTACGGGCGAACAGCCGGTACCCGCCCCGCCCGTGAATTTTCGGCGGACCCATGCGTTGGACATGCGAGGATTCGGAACATCCGCCTGACAAAGGAGTGCAGCGAGTGCCCGGCACAAACCTGACCCGCGAGGAGGCCCGCACCCGGGCCGATCTCCTCCGCGTGGACGCGTACGACATCGAGCTCGACCTCGGCTCGGCCCGCGAGGGAGGCACCTTCCGGTCCACCACCGTGGTCCGGTTCACCGCCACCACGCCCGGCGCGGACACCTTCATCGACCTCGTCGCCCCGAGCGTGGAGGAGATCACCCTCAACGGGGCGTCGCTCGACCCGGCGAGCTTCGCCGACAGCCGCGTCCCGCTGCCGAACCTGGCCGCCGAGAACGAGCTGCGGATCGTCGCCGACTGCGCGTACACCAACACCGGTGAGGGTCTGCACCGGTTCGTCGACCCGGTCGACGGCGAGACCTACCTGTACACCCAGTTCGAGGTGCCGGACGCCCGCCGGGTCTTCGCCACCTTCGAACAGCCCGACCTGAAGGCCGCGTTCAGGTTCACCGTGACCGCCCCCAAGGGCTGGGTCGTGGTCTCCAACTCGCCGACCCCGACCCCCGTCGGCGACGGCGACACCCAGGTCTGGGAGTTCGAGCCCACCGGCCGGATCTCCAGCTACATCACCGCGCTGATCGCCGGCCCGTACGTCGGCGTCTTCGACAGCTACGAGAAGGGCGAGCAGAAGGTGCCGCTGGGCGTCTACTGCCGGCCCTCGCTGCGGGAGTTCCTGGACCCGGAGGCCATCTTCGAGGTCACCAAGCAGGGCTTCGACTACTTCCAGGAGAAGTTCGACTTCCCGTACCCGTTCGCGAAGTACGACCAGCTGTTCGTCCCGGAGTTCAACGCCGGCGCGATGGAGAACGCGGGCGCCGTCACCCTGCGCGACCAGTACGTGTTCCGCTCCAAGGTCACCGACGCCGCGTACGAGGCCCGTGCCGCGACGATCCTGCACGAGCTCGCCCACATGTGGTTCGGCGACCTCGTCACCATGGAGTGGTGGAACGACCTCTGGCTGAACGAGTCCTTCGCCACCTTCGCCGAGGCCGTCTGCCAGGCCGAGGCCCCCGGCTCCAAGTGGCCGCAGTCGTGGACCACCTTCGCCAACCAGATGAAGACCTGGGCGTACCGGCAGGACCAGCTGCCGTCCACCCACCCGATCATGGCCGACATCAACGACCTGGAGGACGTCCAGGTCAACTTCGACGGCATCACCTACGCCAAGGGCGCCTCGGTGCTCAAGCAGCTGGTGGCCTACGTCGGCCAGGACGCCTTCTTCCAGGGCGTGCAGGCCTACTTCAAGCGTCACGCCTGGGGAAACACCCGGCTCAGCGACCTGCTCGGCGCCCTGGAGGAGGCCAGCGGCCGCGACCTCAAGGCCTGGTCCAAGTCCTGGCTGGAGACCGCCGGCATCAACGTGCTGCGGCCCGCCGTCACGCTGAACACCGACGGCGAGATCGAGTCCTTCGCCGTGCTGCAGGAGGCCCCCGCGCTGCCCGCCGGCGCCAAGGGCGAGGCCGTGCTGCGGCCGCACCGCATCGCGATCGGCCTCTACGAGCTGAACGGCGACGCGCTGGTGCGCACCGACCGGATCGAACTGGACGTCGACGGCCCGCGCACCGAGGTGCCGGAGCTGGTCGGGCGTCACCGTCCGGCCGTCGTGCTGCTGAACGACGACGACCTGTCGTACGCCAAGATCCGGCTCGACGAGGACTCGATGGCCGTCGTCACCGAGCACCTCGGCGGCTTCACCGAGTCGCTCCCCCGCGCGCTGTGCTGGGCCTCCGCCTGGGACATGACCCGCGACGGCGAACTCGCCGCCCGCGACTACCTGTCGCTCGCGCTCTCCGGCATCGGCCGCGAGTCCGACATCGGCGTCGTGCAGTCCGTGCAGCGCCAGGTCAAGCTCGCCCTCGACGCGTACGCCGACCCGGACTGGCGCGAGGAGGGCCTCTCCCGCTGGGCCGCCGCCGCCGAGGAGCACCTGCGCGCCGCCGAGCCCGGCAGCGACCACCAGCTGGCCTGGGCCCGCGCCCTCGCCTCGGTCGCCCGCACGGACGGTCAGCTCGGACTGCTCGCCGGTCTGCTGGACGGCTCGGTCGAGATCAAGGGCCTCGCGGTGGACACCGAGCTGCGCTGGACGCTGCTCGGCCGCCTCGCGGCCACGGGCCGGGCGGACGAGGCCGCGATCGCGGCCGAGCTGGAGCGGGACAACACCGCGGCCGGCCAGGAGCACGCGGCCACCTGCCGCGCCGCCCGGCCGACCGCCGAGGCCAAGGCGGAGGCCTGGGCGTCGGTGGTGGAGTCCGACACGCTGACCAACTACGTCCAGGAGGCCGTCATCGCCGGCTTCCAGCAGTCCGACCAGCGCGAGCTGCTCGCGCCGTACGCGGAGAAGTACTTCGCGGCGGTCAAGGGCATCTGGGAGACCCGCAGCCACGAGATCTCGCAGCAGATCATCGTCGGGCTGTACCCGGGGCTGCAGGTGACGACCGGGACGCTGGAGGCCACCGACGCCTGGCTGGCCTCGGCCGAGCCGGCTCCGGCCCTGCGGCGCCAGGTCGTCGAGTCGCGGGCCGGGATCGAGCGCGCGCTCAAGGCCCAGGCGGCCGACCGTGCGGCGGGCGCTCGCTGACGGGGCGCGGACAACCCGAAGGGGCGCCGGACGGGATCGTCCGGCGCCCCTTCGGGGTTGTGCGGGTCCGGGTGGACTCCGTGCGCGGGGTGGTTACTTCTTCTTGGTCTTGCCGTAGGGCAGGCCGGCCAGGGCGGCGATCACCACGAAGAGAACGATCGGGAGAAACACGTACAGGCCGAGGGTCTGGCCGAGGCTCAGGCCGGTACCGGGGTCATCGCCGTCGTCCCTGGTGTAGGCCATGGCGGGCGACGACAGCAGCATCATCAGCGTGACCGTTGCGGAGACCGCGCCGGCTCGCAAAGCGTTCCTCTTGTCCACGTTTCCAACTTACCCGCCGCTTATGGGAGGGCGCGCGTCGGGGTCGGCCTGGTGGGTCGGGGGGCGTGCGCCGGGTGGTGACGGCGGGGCCGGAAGGGGTGGCCGCACGCGGCGGGGGTGCCGCGTGCGGCGCGGGGCCGTCGGGTCAACGGGGCAGGGCGAGCAGGTGGGCCAGGACGCGGGCGGCGGGGGTGGTGGCGAGGCGGTCGAGGGTGACCGGGGCGCCGGCGCCGTCGGCGACCGGGAGGCGCCAGTTCGGGTACTGGTCCCAGGTGCCCGGCAGGTTCTGCGGGCGCGGGTCCCCGATCAGGTCCGGCAGCCAGACGCCGACCAGCTCCGCCGGGGTCGCCCGCAGGAAGCGGTACAGCGCGGGCATCGACAGCGGCTCGTCCGGGGTGAGCAGCCCCTGCGCGGCCAGCGCGGCCCGCCAGTCCGCCAGCTCCCCGGCCGCCTCCTCCTGCTCCTCGCCCAGCGGGCGGGCCAGCAGGCCGAGCCGGTGGCGCAGCTCGACGTGCTCCCCGGAGAGCCGGGCGGCGGTGCTCGGCAGGTCGTGGGTGGTCAGGGTGGCCAGGCAGCCCGGCCGCCAGCGGTCCGGGGCGAGGATGCCGCCGCCGGCCTGCCAGTCCCGTTCGAACCAGAGCACGGAGGTGCCGAGCACCCCGCGCGCCGCCAGCTCCTCCCGGACGCCCGGCTCGACCGTGCCGAGGTCCTCGCCGATCACCGCCGTCCCGGCCCGGTGCGCCTCCAGGGCCAGCACGCCGAGCATCGCCTCGGCGTCGTAACGGACGTACGCGCCCTCGGTGGGCGGGTGCCCTGCCGGCACCCACCAGAGCCGGAACAGGCCCATGACGTGGTCGATGCGCAGGGCCCCCGCGTGCCGGGCGGCCGCCCGCAGCAGGTCCGCGTACGGGGCGTAGCCGGCCTCGGCGAGGGCGTCCGGGCGCCAGGGCGGCAGGCCCCAGTCCTGGCCGTGGGCGTTGAAGGCGTCCGGCGGGGCGCCGACCGAGATGCCGCCGGCCAGGACGTCCTGCAGGGCCCAGGCGTCGGCGCCGTCCGGGTGGACGCCGACGGCGAGGTCGAGGATCAGGCCGACCGGCATGCCGGCCTCGCGGGCGGCGCGCTGGGCGTGGCCGAGCTGCTGGTCGACCTGCCAGGCGAGCCAGTGGTGGAACTCGACCCGGTCCCGGAGCTCCTTGCCGGCCTGCTCGACGTGTGGGCCGTCCGGGTGACGCAGGCCCTTCGGCCAGTGGTGCCAGTCGGCGCCGTGCACCTCGGCCAGGGCGTTCCACAGGGCGTGCCGGCGCAGCCACTCGCCCTCCCGGCGCCGGAACGCCTCGTACGCGGCCTGCCGGCCGGGCCCGCGCGGCACCTCGTGCAACAGTTCCAGGGCCTCGCGCTTCAGCGCCCAGACGGCGTCGCGGTCGATCAGGCCGTCGTGGCCGAGGACCTCGTCGCGCAGGCGGGCCGCCCGGTGGGTCAGCTCCTCGGCCCGGGCGCGCTGCTCGCCGTCGAGGTACGGGTACTCGGGGACGGCCTCGATCCGCAGGTGCACCGGGTCGGCGAAGCGGCGGGAGGAGGGGCGGTACGGGGACGGGTCGGAGGGGGTGGCGGGGAGCCCCGCGTGCAGCGGGTTGATCTGCACGAAGCCCGCGCCGAGGTCGGCGCCCGCCCACTGGGCCAGTTCGGCGAGGTCGCCGAGGTCGCCCATGCCCCAGGAGCGGTCGGAGAGGACGGAGTACAGCTGGGCGAGGAACCCCCAGCTGCGGCCGGGGAGTCGGGGGACCTCCTGCGGGGCCACGATCAGCGCCGCTTCGGCCTTCGCGCCGTTGGACTCCGCCTTGAGGGTGTGCCGCCCGAGGGGCAGGTCGGCGGGCAGCCAGTGCGAGTGCCCGCACGGCAGCTCCCAACTCCCGCCGTCCTCCAGCTCCACGTGCAGCCGGGCGTCCGCGGGGACGTCCAGGGCGGTGCGCCGGCCCTGCCGGACCACCACGGTGGGCGGCAGCAACCGGGCGCGCTGCTCGGTCCGGTGACGCTCCAGCGCCTCCCGCACCTCCTCCGACGTCCCGGCCGCCACCCCCAGTGCGGCCAGCACGGCGACCAGGGTCCGCGCCCCCACCGCCCGTCCGCCCGGCCCGGGGTGCCGGGTGTCCACCCCGTACGCCTGCGCCAGCGCGACCAGTTCGGCGGGCGGTGGCGGGGCGTCCTGCGCCGGTACCTGCTCGGCTCCGTCACTGTCGTGGTAAGCGGCCACTCGCGGCTCCTGCGATGTCTCGGCAACGCCCGGTCGGGACTCCCCAAGTCCTACCCGGGTAACCGCCCGACGACGCTGCGCGACACGGCGGATCGGGCGGTCCGGCACGGCGGGGCCGGCGACCGTCGGCGACGGACCGTCTCCGGGCCGTCCCGCCTCCCCGTCCACTTCCCGTTCCACCGGCCGCGGCTGACGCATCGCCGCACCTCACGGCGCCGGTCCGGGGCGGCTTCGGACAGGATTGGAGGAGGGTTCGAGGAGAGTTCGGGGAGGGGCTCTGGAGGGCCCCGCGAGGGGATGAATCGGGGCAAGATCGGCATAGCCGTCGACGGCGTTGACACCGGGTTGGGTACCTGGTGGGGTTGCTCGCGTTGTGGTCCTGGCCTGGCGAGGAGGCTCCTGTGCAAGCCCGAGTGTCCGTCGCAGCCGGGCGACGCCTGCGGTCCCAGTTGGAGCAGAGTCCTGCGTTGCGTGAGGTGCTGCAGCACCCGGCGGCGCTGGCCGCACGGCGGGCGACGGCACGGACGTGCCGTCAGCTGGCGCCCAGGACGGCGGACCGGCTGATCGCCGACCTCAAGGGGACGGAGCCGCTGCTGGCCTCGGTGCGGGCGGAGCGCGCGGCCGGGCGTCCCGGGCGGCGGGCGATGCAGATCGCGGCCGGGGTGGCGACCGCCGCGGTGGTCGGCGGGCTGTTGGCCGGGCCGCTGCCGTCGGCGGCGTACGCGGCCACGCCGGGGCCGGACGTGGTGTCCACCGCGCCGCAGACGCCGCTGGGGAGCGTGACCGACCCTCAGGTGTTCCCGCGGCCGCAGGAGAAGACGGTGGCGGGCAAGGCGGTCGTGGTGCCGGCCGCGGTGACACTGGTGGCCTCGCCGAAGGCGGACATCGGCGCGGTCCTGGCCGTCCGTGAGGTGCTGAACGTCGCCGGGGCGACCGAGGTGACGCCGCAGGCGGACGGCGGAACGCCGGCCGCCGGCTCGCTGGTGGTGTACGTCGGCGGGCCCTCGGAGGGCGCCGACGGCGAGGTGGACCGCGTGCTGCGGCAGCTGAGCACCGCGGCCGGCGGCAAGGAGGGCACCGCGCCCTCGACCGCGAACCTGCCGGCCGGCGGGTACGTGCTGTCGGCCGGTCAGCTGCCCGCCCAGGGCGGCGGGACGTACGGCGCCGTGGTGCTGGCGGGCACGGACTCCACCGGGACCTTCTACGCCGCGCAGAGCCTGCGCCAGCTGCTCGCCGCCGTGCCGGCCGGGCAGGGGCAGGCGGCGGGCGCGAACGGGCTCGGCCTGCCCGGGATCACGCTGAGGGACTGGCCCAGCGGCGCGCCGGTGCGCGGCACCGCCGAGGCGTTCTACGGCACCCCGTGGACGGCGCAGCAGCGGCTGGACCAGGTCGACTTCCTCGGCCGCTCCAAGCAGAACTTCTACCTCTACGCCCCCGGTGACGACCCGTACCGGCTCTCCCGCTGGCGCAACGCCTACCCGGCCGCGCAGGCGGACGAGCTGCGCGAGCTGGCCGACCGGGCGCGGCGCAACCACGTCACGCTCGGCTACGCGATCGACCCGGGGCAGTCCCTCTGCTTCAGCTCCGGCAAGGACGTGGACGCGTTGGTGGCCAAGCTGGACGGGCTGCGCAAGCTCGGCTTCGGCGCCTTCCAGCTGCAGTTCCTGGACGTCAGCTACGACGAGTGGCACTGCGGCGACGACCGCGACGAGTACGGCACCGGGCCCGCCGCGGCCGCCAAGGCGCAGGCCGAGCTGGTGAAGAAGGTGCAGGACCGGCTGATCGCCCGGAACCCGGGCCTGGCGCCGCTGTCCGTCGTCCCGACCGAGTACCACCAGCAGGGGGCCACGCCGTACCGCAAGGCGCTGGCCGCGGCGCTGCCGGCGAACGTGCAGGTCGCCTGGAGCGGGGTCGGGGTGATCCCGGAGAAGATCACCACCGCTCAGGCCTCCGACACCGCCGACCTGTACGGGCACCCGCTGGTCACCATGGACAACTACCCGGTCAACGACGCCAGCCCGGACCGGCTCTTCCTCGGCGCCTACACCGGGCGCGACCCGGGGGTGGCCACCCGCTCGGCGGTGATGCTGACCGGTGCGATGCAGCAGCCGATCGCCTCGCGGATAGCCATCGCCACGGCCGGCGACTTCGCCTGGAACCCCGTCGGCTACAAGTCGGACGAGTCCTGGCAGGCGGCCGTGCGCACGCTGGCCGGGCCGACCGGCGCCGCCGCGACGCCCGCCGGGTCGGCGCTGCCCGCCGTCACCGCGCTGGCCGGCAACAGCATCTCCTCCCCGCTGTCCAAGCAGGAGTCCGGCTACCTGACGCCGCTGCTCGACCGCTTCTGGGCGGCCGCCGAGCCCACCTCCGGCGCGGCACCCGACCTCGCCAGGCTGATAGAGGCCGCCGCCCCGCTGCGCGACGCCTTCGCCGCGATGGCCACCGCCCAGCAGACGCTGGCCGGCACCCCGGCCACCGCCCAGCTGGCCGGCGAGGCCGCGCCGTGGCTGGGCCCGCTGCGCGACTACGGGCTGGCCGGGCAGGCCGCCCTGAACATGCTGCTCGCCCAGCACGGTGGCGACGGCGCGGCCGCCTGGAAGGCCCGGGTGGAGCTCAACCGGCTGCGCGAGCAGCTGGACCGGTCCCCGGCCACCATCGGCGCCGGGGTGCTCGCCCCGTTCCTGGACCGCGCCGTCCGCGCCGCCGACAACTGGGCCGGCGTGGTCAGCGGTGGGGTCACCGCGACCACCACCCTGGGCACCGCCCAGGACCACCTGCCCGCGCTGATGGCCGACGGCGTGGCGGACACCTTCTACTGGAGCTCCGCTCCCCCGCAGCCCGGCGACGCGGTCGGTCTGGACCTCGGCGCGGGCCGCCCGGTGAGCGGCGTGACCGTGCTGATGGGCAGCTGGGGCAACGGCCCGGACGCCCGGACCGCCGTGGACGACTACATCCGCGACGGCGTGCTGGAGTACTCCACCGGCGAGGGCGGCTGGAAGCAGCTGGCCGTCGTCAAGAACCAGAAGACGGTCAGCGCCCAGCTCCCGCCGGGCACGATCGTCCGGGCGGTGCGGCTGCGGGCCACCGCCGCGCAGAAGACCGCCGTCGCGGTGCGCGAGTTCACCGTCACCGCCCCGGACGAGTCCCCGGCGAGCGTCACCGGCGGGCCCGACGCGCTGCCCGGCTCCTCCGCCGCCGCGGTGCTGGACGGCAACCCGGACACCGCGTACCGGGCCGCCAAGGCGCCGACCGCGCAGGACGAGCCGCTGACCGTGGAGCTCGGCGCCGCCCGCCCGCTGGACCGGCTCACCGTGCTGACCGATCCGGGCGTGCGCGCCACCGCCACCGTCGCGGTGCGCCGCGCCGACGGCACCTGGGCGGACATCGGCACCGTGGTGCCCGGCTACAACGAACTGCCGGCCGGCGGGCAGGTGGCCGACGCGTTCCGGCTGACCTGGCGGCCCGGCGGCGACCCGCCGGTCGTCAACCAGGTGATCCCCTGGTACGCGGACGCCCCGGCGGCCCGCCTCAGCCTGTCCGACCCCGCCATGGACGTGGTCACCGGCGCGGCCGCGCCGGTCAAGACCCAGGCCACCGTGGAGGCCGGCCGCCCCGAGGGCACCACCGGGGAGCTGCGTGCCGAGGTGCCGGTCGCCGCCAAGGGCCTGACCGTGACCCCGGCCGGCCCGGTGACCGTGCCGCGCGGCGGCCGGGTGGGCGTGCCGCTGCAGGTCGCCGCCGCGCCGGGCACGCCGTCCGGGACGTACCAGGTGCCGGTGCAGTTCGTGTCCGGGGCGACCAGCGTCAAGCAGGTGCTCCAGGTGCACGTGGTGCCGCCGACCGGCGGGCCGGACCTGGCGCTCGGCGCCAAGGCCACCTCCTCGGGCGACGAGACGTCGAACTTCCCGGCCTCGGCGGTCACCGACGGCGATCCGAAGAGCCGGTGGTCCTCGCCGGCCAAGGACGACGCCTGGGTGCGGCTGGAGCTGCCGCAGGCGACCCGGCTGGGCGCGGCGGTGCTGCACTGGCAGGCCGCGTACGCCGCGGCGTACAAGATCCAGGTCTCGGCGGACGGGAACTCCTGGACGGACGCGGCGACGGTGGACAACGGCAAGGGCGGCGACGAGACGGTGCGCTTCGACGCGCCCGGCGTCCGGTTCGTCCGGGTCCAGGGCGTGGCGCGGGCGACGAAGTACGGCTACTCGCTGTGGGGTGTCGAGCTGTACGCGGTGACCCCGCCGGCCCAGCCGCAGCCACCGGCCGTCCAGCCGGGGCAGCCCGCTCAGCCGGGACAGCCGGGTGGTTCGCCGGCCGCTCCCGCGACTCCTCCGGCGACGCCCGCGAAGCCGTAGCCGGCCGCGGGCCCCGAGAACGCGGCGGGCCGCCGTGCTCCCCGCTGCGGGGGGCGCGGCGGCCCATGAGGCGCGTACCGGCGGTGTGACGGGCGGGCCCTTGTGTCGCTGGGGTCAGGCGGAGAGCGGTTCGGGCTGCTCGCCGCGGCGGACGGGGGTGGGGTGGGCGCCGTGCGCCCGGCCGATCGGTACCGAGTGGTTGGGCTCGGTATGGTCGTGGTGCTCGTACTCGCCCCACTGCGGGGCGCGCAGCTGGTCGCCGCCGCCGTAGGGTTCCAGGTAGGGGCGCCAGCGCGGGTCCTTGATGCCGGTGCCGATGATCCGCCAGGCGAGTCCGCTGGGCGGTGCGGGTGGGCGCTTCATCCGCCACCCGAGTTCGGTGAGGTGACGGTCGGCCTTGGTGTGGTTGCAGCGGCGGCAGGCTGCCACCACGTTGTCCCACCGGTGCTGGCCGCCCCGGCTGCGCGGGATCACGTGGTCGACGCTGGTGGCGGCGGCCCCGCAGTAGACGCAGCGGCCGTGGTCGCGGGCGAACAGCGCCCGGCGGGTGAGCGGGACGGGCCCGCAGAACGGGACCCGGACGAAGCGGGTCAGACGGACGACGGACGGCGCCGGAAGGGCGCTGGTGGCGCTGTGCAGAGTGACTCCCGTGTCCTCCAGGCTGACCGCCTTGTGGTTGAGGACCAGGATGAGTGCGCGGCGCATCGATACGACGCCGAGTGGCTCGTAGGACGCGTTGAGGACCAGGACATGCGGCACGGATGCCTCCTTGGACGCCTGCGGCGCGTGGCTCGCGCCGGGACGAGCGGTTGGATCGCACAACGAGTGCGCGATCTCCCCCAGTGTCGCCTTACGCCTTTGTACGGCGCCACCACTCCTGTGTAACGGACCTGCCGTGAACTTCGGGTGTGGTCTCTGTCATAACCGGTATGCCCGGGGAAGGTCGACTTGCACCCGGGTGCCGCCCGGGCCCGGCGGGTGGCCCTCCCGGGGGACGGATCGGCCGGTCGGAGCAGTGTCCGGCCGGGTCACGGCGGCTTCCGGGGCGGGGTACGGGGGGAGCGCACCGGGGTGTTGACGGGGCGTCCGGGCCCTTCCGTACGCCCTCGGGAGGCTTCCCGCGAGGCGGCCGACGGCGTTCGGCGTGTCCGGGCGGGCGTTCGGCGGCGGATAGGCTAAGGCGCACGGTCCGCGGGCCGCTTGCCGGCGGTGCGGGCCGCCACGCACCCAGCAAGGAAGGTCCGCACGTGTTCAGCTCCGGTGCCACCGGTCTGTCCGACGCGTCCCCGACGCCCTCCGTCCCGACGCCGACCCCCAGCCCCACCGCGCAGCTGCCGAACCTGGACCTGCGGATCCCGACCAGCGCGCAGGAGGTGTCGGACACCACCAAGCAGGCCGCCAGCTGGTTCGACACCCACTGGCAGAGCTGGCTGGCCTCGGGCCTGCGGATCGTCTTCATCGTGGTGCTGGCGATGGTGCTGCGGGCCGTGGTGCGCAAGCTGATCACCCAGCTGATTGGGCGGATGGCGCGCAGTCCCGAGCACCAGGAGGAGAGCCGGCTGGGCGGGCTGCTGGCCAACACCGGGGTGGTGAACCCGGAGCGGCGCCAGCAGCGCTCGGAGGCGATCGGCTCGGTGCTGCGCAGCGTGGCCTCCTTCACGATCCTGGGCACGGCGGCCCTGATGGTGCTCTCCGCGCTGGGGGTGAACCTGGCGCCGCTGCTGGCGAGCGCCGGTGTGGCCGGTGTGGCGATCGGTTTCGGCGCCCGCAACCTGGTCACGGACTTCCTCTCCGGGGTCTTCATGATCATGGAGGACCAGTACGGCGTCGGCGACGAGATCGACACCGGGGTGGCCACCGGCACGGTGCTGGAGGTCGGCCTGCGGGTGACCAAGCTGCGCGGCGCGAACGGCGAGATCTGGTACATCCGCAACGGCGAGGTGAAGCGGATCGCCAACATGAGCCAGGGCTGGTCGACGGCCTCGGTGGACGTCCAGGTCGCGTACAAGGAGGACCTGCTGCGGGTCGGGGACCTGATCCAGCAGACCGCCGAGGAGCTGGCCAAGGAGACGCCGTACGACGAGCTGGTCTGGGCGCCGGTGTCGATCCTGGGCGTCGAGTCGGTGGCGGCGGACTCCCTGATGCTGCGGGTCGAGGCCCGGACCGCGCCCGGCAAGGCGGCGGTGGTCTCCCGGGCGCTGCGCCAGCGGCTCAAGGCGGCCTTCGACGGGGCCGGGATCAAGGTCAAGGAGGAGGCCCCGACGGCCGCGGCCGCGGCGGCGGCCGCCGTGGCCGCCGCGGTGATCGCACCGGCGCAGGCCCCCGCGGTCGAGCAGGTGGCGCCGTCCGCGTTCGCCGACCCGAACTCCGCCCGGTTCAAGGCAGCCGAGCCGATCCCGGTGCCGAAGCCGGAGCCGGCCCCGTAGGCCCCGTAACGGAAACGGCTCCCCGCAGAGAGGACGAGAGCCCCGCCCCGGCACCGTGGGAGCGGGGCTCCCTGCTGCCCGGTAACGCTTCGGCATCCTCCGTTCCACCGACCATTGACACCCCGCTGACGCGGCCCTTACGGTCCTTCCCAAGCGACTGGAAAGTTTCCTAACAGTTCGCCCGAAGCTCGCCCCCGTCCCCACGGACGCCGCCCGAGAGCCACCCCGACGTCCCCCGGCGGCGACCCCGACCAGCCGAAAGAGGAGGATTCCGGGCATGACCAAGAGCACCGCCAAGGCCCCCCTCGCCGGCACCCCGAGCCTCCTGCGGGCCATCAACGACCGCGCCGCCCTCGAACTCCTGCTGGAGAACGGCCCGCTCTCCCGCACCCGGATCGGCACGCTGACCGGGCTCTCCAAGCCCACCGCCTCCCAGCTGCTGGCCCGGCTGGAGGCGGCCGGGCTGGTCGTGCCGGTCGGCACCACGGCGGGCGGGCCGGGGCCCAACGCCCAGCTCTACCAGGTGAATCCGGCCGCCGGGTACGTCGCCGGCCTGGACGTCACCAACACCGGGATCCGGGTCGCGGTCGCCGACATCACCGGCACCACGCTGGTCGAGCACGCCGTCAGCACCAAGGGCGTGCCGGCCGCCGAGACCGTCGCCAGGGTCGCCTCCGCCGTCGCCGAGGCGGTCCGGGCCGCCGGGCTCGCCGAGGACAGCCTGCGCACCGTCGCGATCGGCGTCGGCGGCGCCCCCGACCCGGTCACCGGCAAGCTGCGCTACGCCTCCCACCTGCCCGGGTGGCACTCGCCGCGGCTGGTCGAGGAACTGTCCGAGGCGATCGGCGCGCCGGTGTCGATCGAGAACGACGTGAACCTGGCCGCCGTCGCCGAGCAGGCCTCCGGTGCGGCGGCCGGCTTCGAGGACTTCGTCCTGCTCTGGGCCGAGGCGGGCGTCGGCGCCGCGATCGTGATCGCCGGGCGGCTGCACCGCGGCTTCACCGGCGGCGCCGGGGAGGTCGGCTACATGCCGGTGCCCGACTCCCCGGTCGAGTGGGACTCCCGCCGCCGCAAGTTCGGCGGGTTCCAGGCCCTGGTCGGCGCGCCCGCCGTCCGGGCCCTGGCCCGCGAGCACGGGCTCGGCGCGCCCACCGCCGAGGAGTCGGTGGCCAGGGCCCTGGCCACCCCGGGCGCCGGCGACGCCTTCCTCGCCGCGCTGGCCGGGCGGCTCGCCGTCGGACTGACCGTGATCGTCTCGGTCGTCGACCCCCAGCTGGTGGTCCTCTCCGGCGCGGTGCCGAGCGCGGGCGGCGAACGCCTGCGCGCGCTCGTCGAGGACGAACTGGCCAGACTCTCCATCGCCCGGCCGGAGGTGAGGAGCAGCGCCCTGCCCGGCTCCCCCGTCCTGCTCGGCGCCCTGCAACGCGCCCTGTCGGACGCCCGCGAGGCGGTCTTCTCCACCCACTGACGCTCCCGCCCACTCCCCCGCACCCACCTCTCCCCGACCCCCGAACGCGGGACCCGAGGCGACGAAGCCTGCCCGCGCACTTCCAGGAGGACCTCCCAGTGCACGCCACCACCTCCCGCAGCGGCCGCCGCACGATCGCCGCCGTCGCCGGCAGCGCCGTCCTGGCCCTGCTCGCCACCGCCTGCACCGGTTCCAGCGACTCGGGCGGCAACGACGACTCGGCCAGCGGCAAGGACGTCACCATCACCTTCTGGCACGGCTGGAGCCAGGACAACGAGACCAAGGCGATCGACGACAACATCGCCGCCTTCGAGAAGGCCCACCCCAACATCCACGTCAAGGCCGTGGGCAACATCCCGGACGACAAGGTCAACCAGGCGCTGCGGGCCGGCGGCGACGACGCGCCGGACGTGGTCTCCTCCTTCACCACCAACAACGTCGGCATGTTCTGCTCGACCAAGGCCTTCATCGACCTCAAGCCGCTGCTCCAGAAGAGCGGCATCGACCCGGCCAAGACCTTCCCGGCCGCGATGCTCGACTACACCCAGTTCCAGGGCAACCAGTGCTCGCTGCCGCTGCTGGGCGACGCGTACGGCCTGTACTACAACAAGAAGGCCTTCGCCGAGGCGGGCATCGCCCACCCGCCCAAGACCTTCAGCGAGTTCGCCGCGGACGCCGCCCTGCTGACCAAGGCTGACGGCGACTCGTACAAGCAGCTCGGCTTCATGCCGCTGTACCACGGCTACGAGACCACCACCGAGCACTACCTCGGCCAGTACGGCGCCACCTACTTCGGCCCCGACGGCAAGTCGAACCTCGCCACCGACCCGAAGGTCGCCGCGATGCTCAAGTGGCAGAAGGGACTGGTCGACCAGCTCGGCGGCTACGACAAGCTGGAGAAGTACCGGGCCACCTTCGGCGAGGAGTTCAGCGCCAAGAACCCCTTCAACACCGGTCAGGTCGCGATGGCCATGGACGGCGAGTGGCGCACCGCCTCGCTGGCCGCGAACAAGCCCGACTTCGAGTGGGGCGCCGCCGCCTTCCCGGTGCCGGACGACCAGGCCGACACCTACGGCCGCGGCTACCAGACCGGCACCATCGTCGGCATCGCCAGCACCAGCAAGAAGCAGGCCGCGGCCTGGGAGTTCGTCAAGTACCTGACCACCGACACCGACGCGGTCGTCGGCTTCGCCAACGCGATCCACAACGTGCCCAGCACCTTCGCGGCGCTCGACTCGCCGAAGCTGGTCAGCGACGACAACGTCAAGACCTTCCTGGACATCGCCAAGAACGCCCACTCCGGCACCACGCCGCCGGCCGTCAACGGCAGCGGCTACATCAGCTCGCTGCAGAACCTCGGCTACGACTACGAGTCCGGCAAGCAGACCGACCTGCAGGCCGGACTGGCGGCCACCGCCAAGCAGATCGACACCGACATCGCCCAGGCCAAGTAAGCGCCCGCGAACGGCCCACGGAGCTCCCATGTCACTCGCGTTCGGCACCCGCAAGGAGAGCGGCGGCAACGCCGGCGCCGGACCGGCCGGACCGGCGGCGCCCTCCACGCAGCACCTGCTGCGCCGGAAGCGCCGCCGGGAGGCGGCCCGCACCCTCGCCTTCCTCTCCCCCTGGCTGATCGGGTTCAGCGTCTTCTTCGTCTACCCGCTGGTATCCACCGCCTACTTCTCCTTCACCCAGTACAACGGCTTCGGCCAGCCGACCTTCAACGGCCTCAAGAACTGGGACTACGTCCTCGGCCAGCTGCCGACCTTCTGGCAAGGCCTGCGCAACACCCTCTGGCTGGTCGTCGTCATGGTGAGCCTGCGGGTCGCCTTCGGCCTCGGCATCGGAATGCTCATCACCAGGGTCAAGACCGGCGCCGGCTTCTTCCGCACCGTCTTCTACCTGCCGTACCTGGCCCCGCCGGTGGCCGCGACCGTGGCCTTCGCCTTCCTGTTCAACCCCGGCACCGGCCCGGTCAACCACCTGCTCGGCGAGCTCGGCCTGCCGCAGCCCGGCTGGTTCGCGTCCCCGGACTGGTCCAAGCCCGCGCTCACCCTGCTCGCCATGTGGGGCGTCGGCGACCTGATGGTCATCTTCATGGCCTCGCTGCTGGACGTCCCGAGGGAGCAGTACGAGGCGGCCGAGCTGGACGGCGCCGGCCCGTTCCAGCGGTTCCGGTACGTCACGCTGCCGAACATCTCGCCGATCATCATGTTCGCGGTGGTCACCGGGGTGATCCAGACCATGCAGTACTACACCCAGGCGATCGTCGCCGGGAAGGTCGCCAGCGGCATCGCGGGCAACTCCGGGCAGCAGTTCGAACCGGGCTACCCGGGCGGCTCCACCTGGACCCTGCCGCAGATGGTCTACAACCTGGGCTTCCAGCGCTTCAACTACGGCGCGGCCTGCGTCGTCGCCCTGGTGCTGTTCGCCATCTCGATGGCCGTCACCTCGATCCTGCTCCGCCGCCGGTCCGGCTTCATGGCGAGCGACGACTAACGGGCCAGTGAGGACCTGATCATGACTCTCGGCAACACGCTCACCGAGGCGCCGGCCCCGGCCGGCCCCACCCGCCCCGGCCGGCCCGGCAGCCCCGCGGCCCGGGCCGCCCGGCGCCGCGCCCTGCTCGACTGGGTGGCCGTACACTCGCTGGCCATCGCCGCCGCGCTGTTCTTCCTGCTGCCCTTCGTCTTCGTGCTGCTCACCTCGCTGATGGACGACCAGCAGGCGCTCACCACCGACTACTGGCCCACCCACTGGGAGTGGGGCAACTACGGCAAGGTGTGGAACACCCCCGGCTTCCTCACCTGGTGGCGCAACACCCTGCTCTACGCCGGCGCGGGCACGCTGCTGACCGTCGTCTCCAGCCTGCCGGTCGCCTACGCGCTCGCCAAGTTCCGCTTCCGGGGCCGCAACCTGGCACTGATGGCGGTCATCGCGATGATGATGCTGCCGCCGCAGGTCACCGTCATCCCGATGTACCTGTTCTGGGCCAAGCAGATGGGCATGAGCGGCTCGCTCTGGCCGCTGATCATCCCGATGGCCTTCGGAGACGCGTTCTCCATCTTCCTGCTGCGCCAGTTCCTGATGACCATCCCCCGGGAGTACATCGAGGCCGCCCGGATCGACGGCTGCGGCGACCTGCGCACCCTGCTGCGGGTGGTCCTTCCGATGGCCAAGCCGGCCATCGCCGCGGTCGCGCTGTTCCAGTTCTTCTACTGCTGGAACGACTACTTCGGCCCGCAGATCTACGCCAGCAACAACCGCGAGGCCTGGACCCTCTCGTACGGGCTGGAGTCCTTCAAGGCCGCCCACCACACCAACTGGAACCTCACCATGGCCGCCACCCTGCTGGTGATGGCACCGGTGATCGTCCTCTTCTTCTTCGCTCAGAAGGCCTTCATCGAAGGCGTGACACTGACAGGGGTCAAGGGCTGATGTCCGCACCGAAGACGTCCGGAACCGCCGCGCTCAAGCTCGCCATCGTCGGCGGGGGTTCGACGTACACCCCGGAGCTGATCGACGGCTTCGCCCGGCTGCGCGACACCCTGCCGATCGGCGAACTGGTGCTGATCGACCCGGCCGCCGAACGGCTGGAGCTGATCGGCGGCCTCGCCCGGCGGATCTTCGCCCGACAGGGGCACTCCGCAGCCGTCACGGTGACCACGGACCTGACGGCGGGCGTCGCGGACGCCGACGCCGTCCTGCTCCAACTGCGCGTCGGCGGGCAGGCGGCGCGCAACCAGGACGAGACCTGGCCGCTGGAGTGCGGCTGCGTCGGGCAGGAGACCACCGGCGCCGGCGGGCTCGCCAAGGCGCTGCGCACCGTCCCGGTGGTGCTGGACATCGCCGAGCAGGTGCGCCGGACCAACCCGGACGCCTGGATCGTGGACTTCACCAACCCGGTCGGCATCGTCACCCGGGCCCTGCAGACCGCCGGCCACAAGGCCGTCGGGCTCTGCAACGTCGCCATCGGCTTCCAGCGCAAGTTCGCCGCGCACCTCGGGGTGGCCCCGGAGCTGGTGCGGCTCGACCACGTCGGGCTCAACCACCTGACCTGGGAGCGCGGGGTGACCCTGCTGGACGCCCCCGGCGCGGCCGGCGGGCGGGAGGTGCTGCCGGAGCTGCTCGGCGGCTTCGGCAAGGAGATCGCCGAGGACCTGCACCTGCCGCAGGCCGTCATCGAGCGGCTCGGGGTCGTGCCGTCCTACTACCTGCGGTACTTCTACCAGCACGACGCGGTGGTCGCCGAGCTCAGGGAACAGGGCTCGCGGGCCGCGCAGGTCGCCGAGATCGAGCGGCAGCTGCTGGAGCTGTACGCCGACCCGACCCTGGACACCAAGCCCGAGCTGCTCGGCAAGCGCGGCGGCGCCTTCTACTCGGAGGCCGCCGTCCAGCTGATCGCCGCCCTGCTCGGGACCGGCGGCGGGACCTCCGTGCAGGTCGTCAACACCCGCAACGACGGCGTGCTGCCCTTCCTGCCGGACGACGCCGTCATCGAGGTGCCCGCCGAGGTCGACGCCCACGGCGTGCGCCCGCTGCCGCAGCGCCCGCTGGAGCCGCTGTACGCCGGCCTCGTCGCCGCCGTCACCGCGTACGAGCACCTCGCCCTGGACGCCGCGCTGCGCGGCGGGCGCGACCGGGTCTTCGACGCGCTGCTCGCCCACCCGCTGGTCGGCCAGATCGAACTCGCCGACCGGCTCACGGACCGACTGCTCGCCCACAACCGCGAGCACCTCGCCTGGGCCTGACCCGGCCCGCGGTGCCGGCCCGCGTCCCGCGAGGAGACCGCGGGCCGGCACAGCGAGGAGACCGCCCCACACCCGGCCGCCCACACCCGGCCGGGCACCCCCGGCCGACGACTTCCCGGCCGGGCCACGTACGAGCCGCGGGGACCCGATGACCCACCAGCCCGAACCACACCTGCCCGGCGTACTCGCCATCGACGCGGGGAACTCCAAGACCGACGTCGCCCTGATCGGCGTCGACGGCAGCGTCCTCGGCACCGCCCGCGGCGGCGGCTTCGCCCCCCAGCGGATCGGCGGCGCCGCGGCCGTCGCCGGCCTCGCCCCGCTCGTCCGGCAGGCCGCAGCCGAGGCCGGCCACCCGACCTGGAACGGCGTGCTCACCGGCCACGTCAGCGCCTGCCTCGCCAACGCCGACCTGCCGGTCGAGGAACAGGCCCTGCACGACGCCCTCGAAGCCCACCCCTGGGGCGCCACCAACACCGTCGTCAACGACACCTTCGGCCTGCTGCGCGCCGGCACCGACGGCCCGCGCGGCGTCGCGGTCGTCTGCGGCGCCGGGATCAACTGCGTCGGCCTGCTGCCGGACGGCCGCACCGCCCGCTTCCCCGCCCTCGGCGAACTCACCGGCGACTGGGGCGGCGGTTCCGGCCTCGCCATCACCAGCATGTGGCACGCCGTACGGTCCGAGGACGGCCGCGGCGGGCCCACCGCCCTCGCCCGCGCGATCGCCGACCACTTCGGCCTGCCCAGCGCCGGTGCCGTCGCCGAGGCCGTCCACCTCGGGCAGCTGTCGAGCGACCGGCTGCACGAACTCGTCCGGGTGCTGTTCGCGGTCGCGGGCGACGGGGACGCCGTCGCCCTGGAACTGATCGACCGCCAGGCCGACGAGATCGTCCGGCTCGCCGCGGTCGCCCTGAGACGGCTCGACCTGCTGGACTCCCCCACCCCGGTCGTGCTCGGCGGCGGCGTGCTGGCCTCCGAGCAGCCGCTGCTGCTCGACAACGTGAAGGCCCGCCTCGCGCAGGCCGCACCGCTGGCCGAACCCCGGGTCGTCGTCGCGCCGCCGGTGCTGGGCGCGGCACTGCTCGGACTGGACCACCTCAAGGCGGGCGCGCAGGCGCAGGCCCGGCTGCGCGAGGCCTACGAGGGACCGCGGCCGGTCGCGGCCTGACCCGGCGTCAACGAACTTCCCTCCTCCGCCGGATCCGCACGTCCGGCGGAGGAGGGAACCCCGCGCTCCCGGTCGTCCTCGTACGACCCGAGTACCGGCGGACGCCGCCGCCCGGGGAGACTGGTGCCATGGCCGTGCCCCGCAACCTCCTCGCCGCCGCCCTGCTGGCCTGCGGCACCGCAGCCGCGCTCACCGGCTGCACCCCCGCCGACTCCCGCCCGACGGTGGCCGCCGCCTCCGCCGCGGCGGTCGCCGACGAGGCGGCGGACGACCTGCTGGACGAGGACGACGAACTCCTGGGCGAGGAGGAGGACGTCGAGGAGGCCTACTCCCCCGCGGCCGACCCCTCCACCGCCGACCCGTCCGGCGCCGCCCCCTCCCTCCCGGCTCCGTCCGGCCCGGCCCCCGCCTGCACGGAACCCACCGAACTCCCGGGCCACGAGGTCCTCGTCGTCGTCGCCGCCGGCCCCGCCGCACTCACCGCCCAGCCGGCCCGCTTCACCTGCGGGCCCGCCCGCTACGCCCCCACCGGCACCCCCGTCCACTACGGCTTCGCGGCGGCCGGCGTGGCGGCGACCCTGGTCGACCGCCCGCACGACGAGCCGGCCAGGGCGGTCCCGCTGGCGGAACTGGTCGCCCACCTCGACGACTGCCTGGCGGAGCGCGACCCCGCGCCCCCGTACGGGTGCCACGGGAACGCGTACGACGTGGTGCTGGACTCCCACGGGCGGATCATGCGGATCGGCGAGGTCGAGCGGCCGTAGGGCGGGCGGCGGCGGCAGGGCGGGCGGCAGCCCGGAAGGCGGCTCACGGCGGCATACGGTGTAGAACCTCCCCGCAACTGTTGACATTCGGCTGAGCTACGCGCGTCAGCGGCTCGGCAGCTGGGGACTTTTGACGTTCCATACCTCCCCGTGGGCCGCCCTTGGGGCTGGTCTTACTCCCAGCCTCGTTGACCCGGTTTCGGCGGCTCTGCTTTGCTTCCGGCGGTCGACGGTGTGCCGGTCCCCCATCCCCTCTTCGCCGGCCGCCCCTGACGGGCGGTCCGCCGCTCCGGCCTGCCGTCGTCGCCCCGCTCGTCCCCCCACAGCGCCGCCGCGTCCCCATCCGGGTGCGGCCGGCGCGAGAGAGGAACCCTCACGATGGGCATCTCCCCCACCTCCCGCCGGATGCGCGTCCGGGCCTTGACCGGGCTCAGCGCGCTGGCCCTCGCCGTCACCTGTTTCGCCGCTCCGGTCGCCCAGGCCGACCAGCCGGCTGGCGAGTTCGCCGGGAACTCCCACCCGTACCGGCACGGCGTCCACCCGTCCAAGGAGGCGGGCAACTCCGCCGCCGCACGGACCAGCAACCTGAAGTACGGCGGCGCCGTGGACGGCATCGGCGTCACCACCGGCGCCCCCGAGGTCTATCTGGTCTTCTGGGGCACCCAGTGGGGCACCCAGGGCACCGACGCCAACGGCTACACCACCCTCACCGGCGACCCGAAGGGCATCGCCGTCCGCGCGCAGCAGCTGTTCAAGGGGCTGGGGACCAACAACGAGACCTGGTCCGGCGTCATGACGCAGTACTGCGAGGGCGTCGCCAAGGGTGCGACCAGCTGCCCGGCCACCGCCGCGCACGTCGGCTACCCGACCGGCGGCGCGCTGGCCGGCGTCTGGGTGGACTCCTCGGCCGCCGCCCCGGGCCAGGCCACCGGCAACCAGCTCGCCGCCGAGGCCGTCAAGGCCGCCGGGCACTTCGGCAACACCACGGCCGCGTCCAACCGCAACGCCCAGTACGTGGTGCTCTCGCCCACCGGCACGCACCCGGACGGCTTCAACACCCCGAACGGGGGCTTCTGCGCCTGGCACGACTGGAACGGCGACACCACACTGACCGGCGGCGCCGCCACGTCCCCGTACGGCGACGTGGCGTTCACCAACGACCCGTACGTGACGGACATGGGCGCCTCCTGCGGCCAGAACTACGTCAACAGCGGCAGTGCGGGCACGCTGGACGGCGTGACCATCGTCTACGGCCACGAGTACTCGGAAACCGTCACCGACCAGAACCCGGCCGGCGGCTGGACCGACTCGACCGGGTACGAGAACGCCGACAAGTGCGCCTGGAAGGGCACCGGCGGGACCGGCGGCGCGCAGAACGTGACCTTCGCGACCGGGTCGTTCGCCATGCAGGGCACCTGGTCGAACGCGGTCAGCGGCTGCCAGATCTCGCACGCGATCGTCCACTGACGCCCGCGGTGCGTTGAGGCGCCGGGGCGTTGAGGCGCCGGGGCGGGCCGTGCGGGCCCGCCCCGGCGCTCGGCGTTCCCGCGGGGCGCCGTCAGGGGCTGACCAGCCCGAACTCGTAGGCCTGGATGACCAGATGAACCCGGTCGCGGGCGTCGAGCTTGGTGAAGAGCCGGGCGACGTGGGCCTTGGCGGTGGCCACACTGATGGTGAGCTCGTCGGCGATCTCGGCGTTGGACAGGCCACGGCCGACCAAGGTGAGCACCTCGCGCTCGCGCTCGGTGACGCTCCCGGTGACGGCCCGCCGGGGCTGCCGGGCCGCCCCGGCGGTGTCCGGACGGGCGGCGAACTCGCCGATCAGACGGCGGGTGATGCCGGGGGCGATCAGCGCGTCCCCGGCGGCGACGACCCGGATGCCGTCCAGGATGGTCTCCAGGGCGAGGTCCTTGACCAGGAAGCCGCTCGCGCCGGCCCGCAGGGCGCCGTACACGTAGTCGTCGTCGTCGAAGGTGGTGAGGACGAGGACGTGCGTGGGCAGGTCCGGGTCGGCGGTGATCCGGCGGGTGGCCTCGATGCCGTCCGTCCCCGGCATCCGGATGTCCATCACCGCGACGTCGGGGCGCAGCCGGGCGACCAGGTCGACGGCCTCGGCGCCGTCGCCGGCCTCGCCGACCACCTCCAGGTCCGGGGCGTCGGCGATGAGCACGCGCAGACCGGTGCGGATGAGCGGCTGGTCGTCCACCAGAACGACGCGGATCACGGTCCCACCTCCACGGGGATCGGCAGTCGGGCGGCGACGAGGAAGCCGCCTTCGGGGCGCGGGCCGGCGCTGAACTCGCCGTGCAGCAGGGCGACCCGCTCGCGCATGCCGGCGATGCCGTAGCCGGTGCCGGGGGTGGGCGCCGCCGGGCCGGCTCCCAGGTCGACGACGGTGACGGCCAGTTCGTCCGGCCGGTAGTCGACGGTGACGTGGCAGTCGCGGGTGCCGGAGTGCTTGACCACGTTGGTCACCGCTTCCTGGACGATCCGGAACGCGGCGAGGTCGACGTCGGCGGGCAGGGTTCGCGACTCGCCGCCGCGGGTCACCGCGACCCGGACGCCGGCGCCCGCGCTCTTCTCCACCAGCCGGTCCAACTCGGCGAGACCCGGCGCGACTTCGAGCGGCGCGGACTCCTGCTCGCCGGCCCGCAGCGCGCCGAGCATCCGGCGCAGGCCGGCCAGGGTCTCCCGGCTGGTGGTCTCGATGGCGGCCAGCGCGTTGCGGGCCTCGGCGGGCTGGGTGTCCATGACGCGGCTGCCCATGCCGGCCTGGATCGCGATGATGCCGATGCTGTGCGCGACCATGTCGTGCAACTCCCGGGCGATCCGCAGCCGTTCGGCGGTGATCGCCTGCTCGGAGGCCCGGCCGCGCAGCGCCTCGGTGTGGGCGCGGGTCTGGTGCACGGTGTTGCCGACCAGCCAGGCGATCAGCACGGTCGCGGCGTAGCCCGCGTAGGCGAGCGGGTTGACGGGGTAGTCGTGGACGGCACCCCAGAGCATCAGCCCGGCGAGCGTGGCGAGCGGCAGCGCCAGGGCGCTCAGCGAGACGCGCCGGGAGCGGGTGGCCGCGCAGTAGCCGACGACCCCGTCAGCAATCAGGAACTGGAGCCCGGTCGTCTCCGGAACCTCCCACATCCCCAACGCGAAGACGCTGCCCCCGAGCGCCACCGCGATGGCCGCCAGCGGCAGCCGGACCAGCAGGGTCGCGACCAGGGTGGTGACCACCGCGGTGACCACCAGCGGCATGTCCTCCGGGTTGCCGTAGTACCTGAACAGGTGGCTCAGCTCGTCCTCACGCGTGAAGCAACGGAACACCACCAGGGCCGTCCAGAGCGCCGCCACCCACACGCCCGGCGGTAGGCGCCTGAGCAGCGGCGGGCGGGCTTCGGTGATCATGACGCGATGGTAGCCGCGGCCGTTCGGCGGCGCATTGGCCGGCGGGCGTAATCCCCGGGGCCAGTGCGCCGGCAGGCAGTTGTGGCCCGCCGCCCGACGCCCGGGTGGGGCGGCGACCGGCAGCGTTGTCCCCGTGATCGAGATCGAGCGACTGACCAAGAGGTACGGCGCCACCACGGCCGTCGACCGACTGACCTTCACCGTCCGGCCCGGCGCCGTCACCGGCTTCCTCGGCCCCAACGGTGCCGGCAAGTCCACCACGCTGCGGATGATCCTGGGCCTCGACACCCCCACCGGGGGCAGCGTCACCGTGGCCGGTGTGCCCTTCGCGAGCCGGCCGCGCGGCCTGCGGCACGTCGGCGCGCTGCTGGACGCGGGCGACGTCCACGGCGGGCGCAGCGCGAGGGCGCACCTGCGGGCGCTGGCCCGCAGCAACCGGATCCCGGCCGGGCGGGTGGAGGAGGTGCTGGAGGAGGTCGGCCTCGGCAAGGCCGCCGGGCGGCGGATCGGCGGCTACTCGCTGGGCATGAAGCAGCGGCTCGGCATCGCGGGCGCCCTGCTCGGCGACCCGCCGGTCCTGCTCTTCGACGAGCCGCTGAACGGGCTGGACCCGGAGGGCGTGCTCTGGGTGCGCGGCCTGTTCCGGCGCCTCGCCGCGGAGGGCCGGACGGTGTTCGTCTCCAGCCACATGATGGCCGAGATGGAGCACACCGCCGACCACCTGGTGGTGATCGGCCGCGGCCGGCTGATCGCCGACGAGAGCCTGGCCGAGTTCTCGGCCCGCAACGCGGCGAGTTCGGTGGCCGTACGGTCACCCGAACTGGCCGTGCTAACCAAGGCGTTGCGCCTGGAAGGGGCCGAAGTCCGGGAGGTGGAGCCGCGGTTCGGGATCGTCACTGGGCTGCCCGCCGAGCGGATCGGCGAACTCGCACTGCAGCGCGGTGTGGTGCTGCACGAACTCGCCGCCCGGACGTCGTCCCTGGAGTCAGCGTTCATGTCCCTGACCGCCGACAGTGTCGAGTACCTGGCTGGAGAGGCCCGATGAACTCCTTCACCTCGCCCGTCGAACCGCGCGCCCGCTTCACCGACCTGCTCGCCGCCGAGTGGATCAAGCTGCGCTCACTGCGGTCGACGTACTGGGTGCTCGCGCTCGCCTCACTGGCGGCGATCGTGGTCAACCTGAACGCCGTCCACACCGACCTGACGTACATCGACCACGCGCCCCCGCCGCCGGACGGCCTCCCGGCGTACCGGTACGACCCGCTGTTCCACGGGCTCGGCAGCATCGCCGGCGACCTGATGGCGATCGCGGCCGGCAGCCTCGGCGCGATCACCGTGTTCGGCGAGTACACCACCGGCCTGATCCGCACCACCTTCGCCGCGGTGCCGGACCGGCGGGGCGTGATCGCCGCCAAGGTGGTGCTGATCGGCGGGATCACCGCGCTCGCCGGGGCCGTGGTGTCCACCGTGTCCTTCTTCGCCACCAACGCGATGCTCGCCTCCCGGCACGTCGGGCTCTCCATCACCGACGAGGGCTGCCTGCGGGCCGTCCTCGGCTACGCGGCGATCGTGCCGGTCTGCGCGCTGATCGGGATGGCGCTCGGCGCGGCGCTGCGGCACGCCACCGCCTCGATCGTGTCGCTGGTGGTGCTGATGTTCATCCTGCCGCTGATGTTCGGCGGGGACCGCTACCGGTGGCTCAAGGAGATCGGCACCCACCTGCCGCTCAGCACCGTCTCCCGGCTCACGATCACCCCCGGCTCCTCGACCACGATGGGGAAGTACGCGCCGACCGTGCTGGACTCCTGGATCACGATGGGCGTGTGGGCCGCCGTCTCGGTGGCGGTCACCGTGGTCGTGGTGCGGCGACGGGACGTGTGAGGCAGGCCCTAGCCGAGGCCGAGACGCTGCGCGGTCGCGGCGGGCAGCGGGTACGGGCGCTCGGGCGGCAGCAGCCGCTGCGCCTTCGCCCCCTGCCCGCCGCGGACCAGCGCGGCGATCCGCCGCACCTGCGGGGTGAGGTCGGTGAGCCCGGTGACCCACTCCTCGGCGAAGGTGCGGACCAGCGAACGGCCGACGCCCACCTGGATGCTGTAGTGGTTGAGCGCCGCCCCGCGCAGCGTGCGCTCCGGATCCCACTGGACGTGGACCTCGGCGCGGGCGAGCTCGTCGGGGTGCGCCGTGGTCGGCACGGCCCGGGCCAGCGCGTCCTCCCAGCCCTCACGGGTGATCCGCACCGCCAGCACCCGGGTCTGCCCCGGCTTCTGCGCCCAGTTGCTGCGGTGCATCAGCCAGCGGAACGAGGGCTTGATCCACGTCATCCGGTGGAAGCCGAACGGCGCCACGAAGCGTCCCGCCGCCAGCGCCGCGTCCGCGACGGCGGGCGGGTAGGCCTGGTAGACCACGATCGTCCGGTCGTCGTGGTCGGCGCGGATCTCCCGCAGCGCGGTCATCGCGGCGCACCCCCTGGTTCCCTGCTCCCCGGCGCATCTCCGCCGTCCTCTGCCGTCCTGGCAGCGTCCCCCGCCGGGCACGCTGCCAGGGCGGGCGGGGCGGCGCAACGGAATTGCCGCGCGGGCGGGGCGGCGGGGCCCCGGGGGTGTCGGGTCAGCTCACGCCGGCGCCGGCCTTGGTGCGGAAGGCGGTGATCGTGGCGGCCGGGACGCCGCAGGCGGGGAGGAAGGAGGCGGCGCCGCCGTGGTGGGTGCGGACGCGGTCGAGGAAGACGGACATGGCCTCGGCCGGGGCCTCCAGCAGGGGCGCGGGGATGGTGAGGTGGCGGCCCTGGGAGTCGGTGACGCGGGAGGGGGAGTAATCGTTGAGCGCGGCGCGGTGGCGTTCGGCGAGGCCCGCGAAGATCTGCGGGAGGGCGTCGGCGGTGCGGGCGTAGTCGGCGACGATGCGGTCCGCGGAGGCGCCCAGGAGGTCGAGGAGCAGGGCGGTCAGCAGGCCGGTGCGGTCCTTGCCCGCCGCGCAGTGCAGCAGGACGGCGCCGGGGCGGACGGTGGCCTCGACGGCGGCGGTGACCGCCTCAGGGGCGGACTCGGCCAGCAGCACGTAGAAGTCGCCGAGGTCGGCGGCCGTGGTCATGGTGCTCATCCGCGCGGTGAGGGTGTCGGCGGCGGGGTTCACCGGGGCCGCGACGACGGCTATCCCGGCGGCCTCGGCGGCGGCCCAGTCGGCGGGGTCGGTCTCCCGCAGGTCGCGCAGGTCGACGATCGTACGGATGTCGCAGGCGCGCAGCTGGGCGACGGTGGCCTCGTCGGCAGCCGGGAACGGCTGGGCGGAGCGGTACAGCACGCCGGGGCGGACCCGACGGCCCTCGGGGTCGCCGAGGACGGCGGCGTCGCGGAAGTTGACCAGGGACATGCGTGAGGCCTTTCGGTGGAGCCGCGCTCGGGAGGGGTGGGGCATCCGGACGGACATCTAGACGTCTAGATGTCTAACCCCTCCGGGGGTCGCCGGGCAAGCGGCGGCCGACGGCGCTCCCTCCATCCCACCCCCGTCCGTGCGCCGGGGCGACCCGGAAGGGGGCGACGGGCTCGGGGCGGCGGTTCCGGGGCCGCGGGTTCGGGACGGCAGCTCCGGGGCCGCGGGTTCGGGACGGCGGGTTCGGAACGGCAGCTCCGGGGCCGCGGGTTCGGGACGGCGGGTTCGGAACGGCAGCTCCGGGGCCGCGGGTTCGGGGCGGCGGTTCCGGGGCGGCGGGCTTCGTAGGATCGACCGTGTGGCGACCAACCCTCCGAGCACCCCGAGCACCCCGCTGTACCGCCGCCTCGCGCGACGGCTCCAGGAGCGCATCGACGCCGGCACGTACCCGGCGGGCGCCCGGCTGCCGAGCGAGCCGGAGCTGAGCACCGAGTTCGGCGTGAACCGGCTGACCGTGCGGCAGGCGGTCGCCGAGCTGGAGCGGGCGGCCGTGGTGGAGATCCGCCGGGGCGTGGGCACCTTCGTCCGCCCGCCCGCCGTCCGCGTGTCGATCACCGTGGATCCGCGCAGCCAGCGCTTCGACCTCGGCAGTGTCCACGCCGCCCTGCCCGCCGGCAGCCACGGCCCCGGCCGGAACGGCGACGAGGGCGGCGATCGGGACGGCGGCCCGGCCGGCGCTCAGGACGACGGCGAGTTCGTCGTCGCCGCGCCGCCCGTCACCGGCGCGGCGGAGGACGCGGAGGCGGCCCGCCAGCTGGGGCGCGAGCCCGGCGAGCTGTCCCGGGTGGACTCGGTGATCCGGCTGGGCGGCCGGGCCCGGGCCGCCTGCAGCTACTGGGTCCCGTTCGGCCCGCTGCCCGACGAGCTGGTCCGGCCCGGGCGCCCCGGGAACCTCGTGCTGGACCTTGCGCGCGCCGCCGGAGTGGAGCTGGAGTACGACTGGCGGGCCTTCGGCGCGGTCGGCGCGGATCTCGCCGACGCCGAACTGCTGGGCGTCCCGCCGGGCACCGCACTGCTCGTCCGCGAGGGCGTCAGCTGCACCCCGGACGGCACCCCGGCCCTGTACGTGCGGCGGCGGATCGACGGCAGCAGCGCCCGGTTCGTGCTGCACTTCCGCGACCGCTAGCGCGGGCTCCCGGGCAGGCGGCGCCGAGGGGCGCAGGCCGGGCGGCGCAGGGGCCCCGAGTGCGGCGGCACCGGCCTCCGACCGTATCGATCCTGCTAGTGTTCAGCGCCGAATCACCAGGTCGTTCGGGGGATGGCAGGACAAGGTGACCGAGGGGATCGAGCACGACATACCCACCGAGCTGGCCGAGGCCTACCTCGTCCTGCTCGCCGACGTCTCCCGCACCGGCCGGCTGCTGCGCCGCGACGAGCTGGAGGGTCTGCGCAGGCTCGGCGAGCACTGCGCCGAGGCCGGGTACGGGCTGCGCGAGGTGGTGGCGCACTGCCTGGCGGCGGCCCGCCGGGCCTGGCAGACGCTGCCCGGAACGGCCTCGGCGACCAGCGTCAACGAACTGCGCCGGATGGGCGACGCCGTGCTCTCCGCCACCGACGCCGCACTCGCCGCACTCGGCGAGGGGCACGAGCGCGCACAGCGCCTGGCGATTCGTCAGGAGGAGTCGGCCAGACGGGAGTTCATCGACGACCTGCTGTTCGGCCGCAGCGACCTCGGCCTGCTCGCCGAGCGCGCGGAGCGGTTCGGACTGCGGCTGGCGGGTGCGTACACGGTGGCGGTCGCGGTGGGCGACGAGCCCTTCGCGGACGTCCACCCGATGGTGCACCGGGTGGAGCGGGAACTGGCCGGGCGGTTCGGCGAGCGGGACGTCCTGCTGGCCGGCAAGGACGGCCGGCTGGTCTGCATAGCCCCGGACTCCGAGCGGGCCGTGCTGGAGGCCTTCGCCGATCTGACGCTGCGCCCGGGCTCCGGCTACCGCCCGGTGCAGCGGGTGGCCACCGGCCGTCGGCACTCGGGGCCGAGCGGGGTCCTGCGCAGCTACGAGGAGGCGCTGGACGCGCTGGACTACGCGCAGCGCCTGAACCTGCCGACCCGGCAACTGAAGGCCGAGGGGCTGCTGGTCTTCCCGGTGCTGATGCGCGACCGGGCGGCCATGGCGGACCTGGTGCGCAGCGTGCTCGGCCCGCTGACCGAGGCGCGCGGCGGCGCCCGCCCCCTGCTGGACACCATCGCGGTGCAGGCGGAGGCCGCGTACGTGAACGCGGAGGCGGCGCGGCGGCTGGGGCTGAGCGTGCGGACGCTGGGCTACCGGCTGGAGCGGATCAAGGCGCTCACGGGGTACGACCCGTCGGACGCGCTGCAGCGCTTCACGCTGGAGACCGCGGCGATGGGCGCGCGGCTGCTGAACTGGCCGGAGCAGCCGCTCTAGGTCCGGCGTCGAGCCGTCACCGAACGCCCGCCGAACCCGCCCGCCGAAACCGCTCACCGGACGCTCGCCGAGCCCGTTCGCCAAACCCGCGCGGGCCCGCTGCGACAGTCCGGCGGCCGTTCTGTTGCCCGGCTGTTGCAGTGTCACGTGGGTCGCGCGTACCAGGGTGTCAAAGAGCCGTAAAGATTGCCGGATCCTGGCAATGTGCGGCCGGCTCCTCCACTGCCATGATCTCCCCGGCGCCGAAGCGCGGTGCCGAGGGAAGGCGGGGGAGCGTGGCCGGGACGGGGGAGTTCTTCGCGGCCGCGCTGGCCTTTCCGACCGCGCTGTTCAGCTTCGCGCTGGTGGTCGTCGTCGGGTACTGGCTGCTGATGCTGCTCGGCGGACTGGGGTTCGACGCCCTGCACGGGGGGCACGGCGTCGGGCACCACCTGGATACCGGGCATGCCGGTCACGTCGGCCATGCGGGCCACGTCGGGCACGGTGCCGGGGGGCACGGTGCCGGGGGCCACGTGGCACACGGGGACCACGTGGCACACGGCGGGCACGGAACCGACGGGCGCGGCTCCGACGGGGGGAACGGCGGTGACGGCACCCGCGCGGGGGCCGGCCACCACGGGGGCGTGCTGGACGCGCTCGGGCTGGGCGGCGTGCCCGTGACGGTGGCGGTGTCGCTGCTGGTCGCGCTCGCCTGGTTCGTCAGCCTGGCCGGCACCGTGCTCACCTCGGGGGCGCCGGCGCGCGGCGGAGTGTTCGCCGTCGCGCTGGTCGCCTCCTGGGCGGGCACCCGGGTGCTCGTCAAGCCGCTGCGGCGGCTCTTCCCGCAGGACCGGCCGACCACCCGGGGGGACTTCGTCGGCCGGGTCTGCGTGATCCGGACCGGCCGGGTGACGGCCGACTTCGGGCAGGCCGAGGTCACCGCCGAGGACGGCTCCACCGCGACCGTCCAGGTCCGCACGACCACCCCGGAACCCGAGCTGACCGTCGGGCGGACCGCCCTGATCTTCGACTACGACGCCGAGGGCGAGCACTTCCTGGTGGCGCCCTTCGACCCGTCGCCGCCGGGCCTCACCTGACGGCCCGAGCCCGACAGCCGAACCCGACAGCCGAACCCGGCAGCCCCGACCTGACGGCCCGAACCCGCCGGATCCCGTCCGGCGCTCCCCGTCGGTCCACTTCCCCAACTCTCCTATTCGCACCGTCTCCATCGTCAAAGGACTCCGTGATGGACACCATCGCCGTGGGTTTCGGCGTACTCGTCGCCGTCGTGCTGCTCATCGTGCTCGCCATGCTGCTCTTCGTGGGCCGCCTGTTCCAGAAGGTCGAGCAGGGCAAGGCACTGATCGTCTCCCGGACGAAGAAGGTGGACGTCACCTTCACCGGCGCGATCGTCCTACCGGTCATCCACAAGGCCGAGCTGATGGACATCACCGCCAAGACGGTGGAGATCCACCGGGCCGGCCGGGACGGCCTGATCTGCCGCGACAACATCCGCGCGGACATCCGGATCTCCTTCTTCGTACGGGTGAACAAGACCGTCGAGGACGTCGTCAAGGTCGCGCAGTCGATCGGCACCGCCCGGGCCAGCGATCCGCAGGCGATCCAGGACTTCTTCGCGGCGAAGTTCGCCGAGGCGCTCAAGACCGTCGGCAAGCAACTGGACTTCACCGACCTGTACACCCACCGGCACGAGTTCCGGGACCAGATCATCGCGGTCATCGGCACCGACCTCAACGGCTACACGCTGGAGGACGCGGCCATCGACCACCTCGAACAGACCCCGATGAGCCAGCTGGACGCCGACAACATCCTGGACGCCCAGGGCATCCGCAAGATCACCGAGCTGACCGCGATCGAGCACGTGCGCACCAACGAGTACCAGCGCACCGAGGAGAAGGAGATCACCCGGCAGAACGTCGACGCCCGGGAGACCGTCCTGGAGCTCGAACGGCGCCAGGCCGACGCCGAGATCCGCCAGCGCCGCGAGATCGAGACCCTGCGGGCCAAGGAGGACGCGGTGATCGCCCGGGTGCAGGAGGAGGAGCGGCTCAACGCGCAGACCGCGTTCCTGCGCACCGAGGAGCTGCTCGGGGTGCAGCGGGAGAACCAGGCCCGCGAGGTCGCGGTGGCGCAGAAGAACCGCGAGCGGGTGATCGCGGTGGAGAACGAGCGGATCGAGAAGGACCGCCTGCTGGAGGTCGTCGGCCGCGAGCGGGAGACCCAACTCGCCTCGATCGCCAAGGAGAAGGAGGTCGAGTCCGCCAAGCGGGACGTCGCCGACGTGGTCCGCGAGCGGGTCGCGGTGGACCGGACCGTCGCCGAGCAGGAGGAGGCCGTCAAGACGCTGCGCGCCACCGAGGAGGCCGAGCGCGTGCGCAAGGCGGTCGTCATCCAGGCCGAGGCGGAGGCCCAGGAGAAGCTCGTCAAGGACATCAAGGCCGCCGAGGCCGCCGAGCAGGCCGCCACGCACAAGGCCCGCGAGGCGCTGGTGCTGGCCGAGGCCCGGCAGCAGGCCGCCGAGCTGGACGCGGCCGCCAAGATCCGGATGGCCGAGGGCGTCCGGGCGGAGGCCGCCGCCGAGGGCCTGGCCCGCGTCCAGGTGCGGGAGCAGGAGGCCGCGGCCGTGGAGAAGGTGGGCCTCGCCGAGGCCGTCGTCCAGGCCGAGAAGGCCAAGGCCGCCGCGCTGGAGGTCGGCGCCAAGCTGAAGGCCGAGGCCGAGGGCCTGACCGAGAAGGCCGCCGCGATGGCCAAGCTGGACGAGGCCTCGCGCGAGCACGAGGAGTACCGGCTGCGGCTGGCCGCCGAGAAGGACGTCCGGCTGGCCGGGCTGGACGCGCAGCGGCAGATCGCCGAGGCGCAGGCCGCGCTGGTCGCGACCGGACTGGAGAAGGCCAAGATCGACATCGTCGGCGGGGACTCGGTCTTCTTCGACCGGCTGGTGCAGTCGGTGACGGCCGGCAAGAGCGTGGACGCCTTCGTCGGCCACTCGCAGACCGCGCAGACCCTGGCCGGCCCCTGGCTGGACGGACGGGCCAGCTTCACCGAGGACCTCACCCGGGTGCTGTCCTCGGTCTCCACCGCGGACGTGCAGAACCTGACGGTCTCCGCGCTGCTGATGCAGCTGATCGGCTCGGGCGCCGGCGCGCAGTCCGGACAGCTGCGCCAACTCCTGGATTCGGCACGGAAGCTGGGCATCGCCGAGACCCCGATCGGGACGCTGGCCGGTGGCGGCGCCGCACTGAACGGCTCCAAGTAGCCCACGGCTCCGGGCGACACCGCTCCCGGCAACGGGCAGCACCCGCTCCGGGCAACGGGCAACACCGCTCCGGGCAACACCGCTCCGAGCAACGATCCGCCGAGTACCTGAGGAACTGACCGTGGACGTCCTCGACGACCGGCTCGACGCCGGCACCTACGAGGTCCTGCGCGACCGGCTAGCCCGGGCCGCCGCCGAACTCGCCGACCGCGCACAGGCGTTGAACGCCCGCCGGGTCGAGGAGTTCGGCGGCGGGGAGCTGCGGCTGACCGGCACCGGGCGGCTCACCACCGCCCGGGCCTGCCTCCCGCAGGACCTCACCGCCGCCGGCGGGCTGCTCCTGCTCGGCACCCGCCCCACCGAGGTCACGGACGGCGCCGAGGACTTCACCGACGTCCTCGGCCTCCACGGCCCCGACCTCTCCCCCGCCCCCGCCGAGGGCACCCTGCTGGACGACCCCCGGCTGCGCCAGGACCTCGCCGACCTGCGGCGCTACTTCCGCGACGCCCGCCTCGAACGCCTGCGGCCGGTGGACGGGCGGCTGCTCGCCGTCTTCCGCACCGGCCCGGCCGCCACCGACGTCCGGGTGCTGCGCTGGCGCCTCGACGACGACGCCGACGACGCCCGCCCCGCCTACCTGGACGGGCGCGGAGAGCGCGACCACACACCCGCCGACGGGCAGCAGCTCGCCTGGACCGCACTGACCCGCGACGACCAGCTGCCGGCCGGCCCCGGCCGCCCGCCCCGCGCCGACCTGACCGGAGAGCTCCACCTCGGCGTCGACGGCGGCCGGTTGACCCTCACCACCCCGGACGGCCGCGAGCTGCATCACGAGCCGCTCGCCGACGCCCTGCAGACCCTCGCCGACGCGCAGATCGCCCACGCCCGCCTGGGCACCCTGCTGCTGGTGCGCGTGCGCCCGTACCAGGAGGAGGGCGTCCGGCACCTGGTGGTGCACCTGCCCACCGGCAAGGTCACCCGGATCGACGCGCTCGGCCAGGCCTGCCTGCGGCTGCCCGCCGACCAGGGCGTGGCCTTCCCCGGCGGCTGCCACCTGACGGACGGCACCGTACGCACCTTCGACCAGCCCGTGGACGGCCTGGTCCACGAGCGCACCGTCGTCTCGCCGAACGGCGAGGACGTGCTGTACGAGTTCCGCTCCCCCGCCGACGGCCGCGCCCTGCTGCAGCCGTACAACAGCGTCCGCCAGGAGGCCGCCACCCCGCTGTCCTGCCAGGGGTACGCACTGCTCGCCGACGGCACCCTGATCGCGCTGCGCCCGGCCGAGGACGGGCCCACCCGGCTGCACCCCGTCCAGCTCTGGCAGACCCCGTTCACCAGCGAGCGCTTCGCCGCCCGGCAGCCGCCCGGCACCGGGCCGTTGGCCCGCATCGGCAACGCCGACCTGGTACGCGGCCTGGCCGACTGCCTCGCGCTCGCCCGGCTGGCCGCGGCCGGCGCCGACACCCCGGCCGGCCACCGGGCCGTCCTCGCCGCCTGCACCCGCACCGCCGACCGCCACCACTGGCTCGGCCAGAGCGGCCTCGGCGACCTCGCCGCACCGCTCGCCGAGATCCGCGGCACCGCCCGGCAGGTCATCGCCGAGTACGAGGCGATCGCCCAGCTCACCGCGCACGCCGCCCGGCAGACCGGCGAGGCGGCCGAACACGTCGAGGGCCTGCTGCGCACCGCCCGCGGCGAGACCCTGGCCGACGCCGCCGAGTGGGTCGACCGGCTCGCCGCGCTGCGCCGCGCCCAGGGCCGGGTCGAGGCGCTGCGCGACCTGCCGCGGGCCGACGCCGAGCGGATCGACGCGCTCGCCGCGCACCTCACCGAGGGCCTGGCCGAGGCCGCCGAACGCGCCGTCGGCCAGCTGGCCGAACCCACCGCCTTCGAACCGCACCGAAGGCGGGCCGCCGAACTGGCCGAGCAGTGCGCCGTGATCGCGACCGCCGCCGAGGCCGAGCCGCTGGGCCTCGAACTGAACGCCCAGGGCGAGGCGCTGCAGACCGTCTCGGAGCTGGTCGGCACCCTCGACCTGGCCGACGCCACCACCCGCACCGCGATCCTGGACCGCCTCGCCGACGTCCTCGGGCTGCTCAACCGGGCCCGGACCGCGCTCACCGTGCGCCGCCGGGAGCTGCGCACCCGCGAGGCCGCCGCCGAGTTCGCCGCCGAGACGGCCCTGCTCGCCCAGGCCACCACCGCCGCGCTCGCCGCCGCCGACACCCCGGAGGCCTGCGACGACCAACTCGGCCGGCTCCTGCTGCGGATCGAGCAGCTGGAGACCCGCTTCGCCGACGCCGACCCGGCCCTCGGCGAGCAGCTCGCCGAGCGGCGCACCGGGATCCACGACGCGCTCACCGCCCGCCGCCAGCACCTGCTGGAGGAACGGGCCCGCCGCGCCGACCGGCTCGCCGCCTCCGCCGAGCGGATCCTCGACACCCTGCACCGGCGCCTGACCGCGCTGGACACCGCCGCCGAGATCGACGCCGCGCTCGCCGCCGACCCGACCGCCGTCAAACTCCGCGACCTCGCCGGACAGTTGACCGCGCTCGGCGACCGGGTCCGGGCCGAGGAGCTGACCGGACGGCTGCGCGCCGCCCGCGGCCGCGCCCACCGTGCCCTGCGCGACCGCGCCGAACTCGCCGGGGACGGCCCCGGCACCCTGCGGCTGGGCCGGCACCTGTTCGCCGTCACCACCCGACGGCCCGAACTCGCCCTCGTGCCCTGGCGCGGGCGCCCCGCCTTCACCCTCACCGGCACCGACTACCGCTCCCCCGTCACCGACCCGGCCTTCGCCGCCACCGAGCGCTACTGGGAACGCCCGCTGCCCTCGGAGACCCCGCAGCTCTACCGCGCCGAGTACCTCGCCGCCAGTCTGCTGCTGGCCGCCGAGCCGGGCTCGCTCTCCGCCGACGCGGACCTGCTGGACCACGTCCGGCGGGCCGCCGAGCAGCGGCCGGACGAGGGCTACCAGCGCGGCGTGCACGACCACGACGCGGCGCTGCTGCTCCGCGCCCTGATCGAACTCGGCTCCGACGCCGGCCTGTTGCGGCACCCGGCGGCCGCCCGGGCGGCCGCGCAGCTGTACTGGGCGCACGGCGCCGACGAGCGGCAGCGGCTGCTCTGGCACACCCGGGCCCGATCGCTCGGGCTCGCCCGGCAGGCCTTCGGCGGTGTGCCGGCGCTCGACGGGCTGGCCGCCGAACTCTCGCGGGCCGTCGCGGAGTTCGACCCGGAGTCCGCCGGCCCCGGGGCGGCCGACGCCGGACCGTACCTGGTGGCCGAACTCACCGCCGCATCGCCCGCGTTCGCCTACTCGGCGGGCGCGGCCGCGCTGCTCGACAAGTTCCGCGCCGCCCCCGAGTCGGCCGGCCTCACCGAGGCGCTGGCCGCCCTGCCCGACGAGCCCGCGCTGCTGCCCGTACGGCGCCAGCTCGCCACCGCCTGGCTGACGGCGGGAGCCGCCGACGCCGATCCGGCCGACCTCGCCGAGGCCGCCGCCGTGCTGCTCTGCCCGTCCCTGCCGCGACGGCCGGTGGACGCCGCGGTGGCCACCCGGCTCACCGGACTGCTCGGCGACCACCCGCGCCTGGCGGGCGGCGCGCTCGACCTCCGACTGGACGAACTGCTCGCCCGGGTCAAGGAGTTCGAGGAGGTCGAGGTGCCGGGACACCGGGCCTACCGGAAGCTGCGCGGCGAGCTCCTGGCCGCCGAGCACGCCCGGCTGCGCCTCGACCAGTACCGGCCCGCCCCGCTCAACGGCTTCGTCCGCAACCGGCTGATCGACCAGGTGTACCTGCCGCTGATCGGCGACAACCTCGCCAAGCAGCTCGGCACGGCGGAGTCCGGCGGACCGGTCGACCGCAGCGGCCTGCTGCTCCTGGTCTCCCCGCCCGGTTACGGCAAGACCACCCTCGTCGAGTACCTCGCCGAGCGGCTCGGCCTGCTGCTGGTCTCCGTCAGCGGCCCGGCGCTCGGCCACCGCGTCACCTCGCTCGACCCCGCCGAGGCACCCGACGCCACCTCCCGGCGCGAGGTCGAGAAGCTCAACTTCGCCCTGCACGCCGGCGACAACGTGCTGCTCTACCTGGACGACGTCCAGCACACCTCGCCCGAGTTCCTGCAGCGCTTCATCCCGCTGTGCGACGCGCAGCGCCGGATCGACGGCGTCCGGGACGGCGAGGCCCGCGAGTGGGACCTGCGCGGCAAGCGCTTCGCCGTGGTGATGGCCGCCAACCCGTACACCGAGTCCGGCCGGCTCTTCCGGCTGCCCGACATGCTCGCCAACCGCGCCGACGTCTGGAACCTCGGCGACGCCGTCGCCGGGCGGGACGACCTCTTCGCGCTCAGCTTCATCGAGAACGCCCTGCCCGCCAACCCCCACCTGGCCCCGCTCGCCACCGCCGAGCGCGCCGACCTGGACACCCTGCTCGCCCGTGCCGCGGGCGTCCCGGGCGGCACCCTGACCGGCGCCTGGCCGGCCGCCGAGGTCGAGCGGATGACGGCCGTCCTGGCCGGCCTGCTCCACCTGCGCACCACCGTCCTGGCCGTCAACCGCGCCTACCTGGACTCCGCGGCCCAGGACGACCGCACCCGCACCGAGCCGCCGTTCCTGCTCCAGGGCTCGTACCGCAACATGGCCAAGCTCGCCCAGCGCCTCGACCCCGCCCTCACCCGGCCCGAGCTGGACGCCCTCCTCACCGACCACTACCGCGCCGAGGCCCAGCCGCTGGGCGCCGAGGCGGAGGCACAGCTGCTGAAGCTGGCCGAGCTGCGCGGCGCCCTGACGCCGGAGCAGGCGCAGCGCTGGGAGGAGCTGAAGCGCGCCCGACGGGGGCGGGGCCCGGGTCTCTGACGACCGGGCCTCCCGGCCCCGCCGGGACTCAGCGGGCCTCGCCACCTGTGTCGGGGCCCGCCGGGGCCTTGCCGGGGCCTCGCCGTGTCGCTGCGTGCACCGGTCCGCTGATCAGCCGGTCGGACGACCACACAACACGCCCCACCGGGGCAACCCTCCGTGGCGCCGCCGGGTCGCGCCCGAGGCCCGCGGCTAGCGTGTCCGCATGGGCGCTCAGCAACTCGATCTGACCGGGCTGCGCCGGGTGTACGGGCGGGCCGGGAGCCGGTGGTTCTACACCCGGGTGGCGCGCAACGCCCGGCACTGGGGATGGACGGAGCCGGGGCAGTCGAAGTGGCGGCTGTGGCGGGCGCAGCAGCAGCTGGAGGACGTGCTGGGGCACAAACTGGCGTTGCCGGTCGGGGCCCGGGTGCTGGACGCCGGGTGCGGGGCGGGGGTGGTGGCGCGGGCGATGGCCGCGCGGTTCGGACTGGAGGTGACCGGGGTCGACGTGCTGGACTTCCACCTCGCCGAGGCCCGTCGGCTCAGCGTCCGGGCCGCACTGGACGACCGGACCGCCTTCTCCTGGGGCGACTACCACCGGCTCCCCTTCGGGGACGACGAGTTCGACGGCGCCTACTCGATGGAGACGCTCGTCCACTCCTACGACCCGCCGCGCGCCCTGGCCGAGTTCCACCGGGTGCTGCGCCCGGGCGGGCGGCTGGTGCTGCTCGGCCCGATGAGCACCGTCCCGCTGGACGAACTGGAGCCGGGCGCACGGGCGTTGCTCGAACCGTACCTGGACGCGATGACGATGACGGGCGCCAAGCTCTACCACGCCCGCAACCTGCCGCGGCTGCTCGCCGACGCCGGGTTCGAGGTCGAGGAGGCGCTGGACGCGACGCCGTACTACACGCCCACGTCGGAGGCGGTGTACGCGTACTTCCGGCTGCCGTGGGAGGTCCTGCGACGCTTCGGCGACCCGGCGAAGTGGCTCAACCTCCGCTCCACGGTGGAGATGTACGCCGTCCGCGAGTACATCGCCTGGTACGTCCACACCGCCGTCAAGCCGGCGCGGTGACCTCCGCCGTGGACGGGCGCCCGGCGCCGCTGCCGTACCCGAGCGGCTGGTTCTGCGTCGGCCGGGCCCGGGACCTGCCGCCCGGGCGGGTGCGGACGGCCCGGCTGATGGGCGAGGACGTGGTGCTGTACCGGACCCGCCGGGGCGCGGTGCGCGCGGTCGGGCCGCACTGCCCCCACCTGGGCGCGCACTTCGGCGCCGGCGGGACGGTCCGGGGCGAGGAGCTGGTCTGCCCGTTCCACGGCTTCGCCTTCGGTCCGGACGGTTCGTGCACCGGGGCGCCGGACGGCACCCGGCTCCACGCGTCACTGACGACGCACCACCTCAGCGAACGGGACGGCGCGCTGTTCGTCTGGCGGGGCCCGGACGGACGGCCGCCCGGGTGGGAGCTGCCGCCGGCGGTCGGGGTGCGTCCGCTCGCCTGGTGGAGCGGGGAGGTGCGCTCGCACCCGCAGGAGGTGATGGAGAACAGCGTCGACTTCCGGCACGTGAGCGTGCTGCACGGCCTGGACACCCGGGAGACCGCGCCGCCGGAGGTGGACGGCCCGCTGTTCACCGTCCACCAGCGCACCACGACCCGATTCCCGGGGCTGGGCGCGGTCAGCCTGGAGCAGCCGGTGACGCTGGCGGGGCTGGGGATGATGCGACTGACGGCCGAACTGCCGCAACTGGGAAGCACGCTGCGGGTCTGGGTGCTGGCGACACCGGTCGCGCCGTGGCGGACCAGGGTGTGGTTCGCGGCGACCGGTACGGTGCCGGTGCCGGCATGGGCGCCGGTGTCGGCGCTGGTGCCGGGGGGCGGGTCGGCGAAGGCGCTCGACCGGGCGACGTCCTGGCTGGCGCTGCAGGCCTCGGTGCGGATCATCAAGCAGGACCGGCCGGTGCTGGCCCACAAGCGGTACCTGGAGCAGCCGCGGCTCGTCCCCGGGGAGCGCTCGATCGGACTGTTCCGCCGCTGGGCCCGGCAGTTCTACCCGGAGGCGGATCCCGCGGACCGACCCCGACCCCGGGGCGCGGCAAGGGACTCCCACACCGGGTCGGGCAGCCCGGGGACGGACCGCCCCTCCGCCTGCCACCGCCGGGCCAGCTCGGCATAGATGGGAGCCTCCGGATCGGGTTCTCCGGGCGGCTCCAGCCCATGCAGGATCGTTTCTTCGGCCGGCCACCGCCGTGCGACCGGCATCACCCCAAATCCACTCACACCCACCCAACGCGCCCAGGCCGCGCCGGGACACGGTTCCGTCAACCGGACGGCCCGCACATCAACCCCTCGCGGGGCTCCGTCCGGGGCGGCGCGGAGGGGGCGCCGCGGGGCACGGGAGGCGCTGCGGGGCACGGGAGGCGCTGCGGGGCACGGGAGGCGCTGCGGGGCACGGGAGGCGCTGCGGACAGGGGTTGGCGCGCAGGAAGTCGGTCGGGCCGACTTCCTGCGCGGCCGTGTGCATGCACGACGCACGACGCGTACGGCGCCCTGCCGCCTACCGTCGGCGGCCCGCCGCCAGCAGCTCGGGCACGGTGGCGAGCTTCACCCGGGGCCGCCCCTCCGCCTCGCCCCGCTCGCGCTCGGCCCGGTCCACCGCCCGCAGCTCCTTCAGCCCGACCGCGTCCGGCCGACGGCGCCGCACCAACCGGTCGAAGTCCTTGCGGCCCGCCTCCGGTACCGGCAGCACGCGGGCGGCCGCGTCGTCCAGGAGTGCGTCCACGGTCTCGCGTGCGCAGGCCCGGTTGGCACCGATCCCGCCGGACGGGCCGCGCTTGGCCCAGCCCACCACGTACGTCCCCGGCAGCGGCTGCCCGGTCTCCGGGTCGACGACCCGGCCGCCCCGGTGCGCGACCGTCCCCGCCCGCTCGTCGAACGGCAGCCCCGGCAACGGCACCCCGCGGTGCCCGATGGAGCGCACCACCAGCCCGGCCCGCAGCACGTCCCGCTCCCCGGTCGGCTCGACCCGGCCCCCGTCCACCGGCCTGGTCCGCTCCACGACCAGCGCCTCGACCTGCCCGTCCCCGGACAGCTCCACCGGCGCCGACAGGAACCGCAGCACGATCCGCCGCCCCGCGCCGGGCTCGGCGGCCCCGTCGTACGGGACCAGCGGGAGGCCGGCGAGCAACGCCGCCCGCGAGCCTGCGGGCGGCGGCGCGGCGCCCGGGCCCGCTCCCCCGGCCGACGCCGACGCCCCCGCCTCCTCCGCCGACGCCCCCGCCGCCGACACCGCTGCGTCGATGGCGGCCCGGACCTCCGGGTGGTCCTCGACCACCACCTCGACGCCCGGCAGCTGCCGCAGCGCCAGGAACTCCGCCGCGGTCCACGCCGCCTGCTCCGGACCGCGGCGGGCGAGCAGCACGACCTCCCGCACCCGGCTGCCGCGCAGCGCGGCGAGGGCGTGGTCGGCGATGTCGGTGGCGGCGAGCCGGTCGGGGTCGGTGAGCAGGATGCGGGCGATGTCCACGGCCACGTTGCCGTTGCCGACCACGACCACCCGCTCCGCCGACAACTCGACGGCGTCGGCCGGCACCGTCGGATCGGCGTTGTACCAGCCGACGAAGGCGGTCGCGGGCAGGCTGCCGGGAAGATCCTCACCGGGGACGCCGAGCCGGCGGTCGGCGGCCGCACCGACGGCGTACACCACCGCGTGGTGGTGCGCGGCGAGTTCCCGGTGGGTGACGTCCGCACCGATCTCCACGTTCAGGTGCATCCGCAGCCGTGGGTCGCGGAAGACGCTCGCGAAGCTCTCCGCGATCCGCTTGGTCGACTGGTGGTCGGGCGCGACGCCGTGCCGCAGCAGACCTCCGGTGACCGGCAGCCGGTCGATCATGGTGATCTCGGCGCTGGTGCTGCGCAGCAGTTCCTGCGCGGTGTAACCGGCCGACGGCCCGGTGCCGACGACGGCGATCCGCAGCGCGCCGAGCTCCCCCGGCAGGCTGCGCGGAAAACTCGGCCGGCCCCAGGCGTGGTCGTTGGGGTGGTCGCGGAACCAGTCGCGGTTGAGGTCCCCGAACACGGTGTCCGGACCGCGCAGCCGGTCGACCGGGAACACCGCGTCCACCGGGCAGGCGTCCGCACAGGCGCCACAGTCGATGCACGCCTTCGGGTCGATGTACAGCATGTCGGTGGTGCCGAACTCCGGCTCGTCCGGGGTCGGGTGGATGCAGTTGACCGGGCAGACGGACACGCACGAGGCGTCGTTGCAGCAGGTCTGGGTGATCGCGTAGGCCATGGCCGGAGTGGGGTCCTCGCTGCGCGTCGGAAGGTGGCGTCGGGGGTCGCGTCGGGGGTCGCGTCGGGGGTGGCGGAGGGTGCGGTGGGTGCGGTGGTAGGTGGCGGCGGTGGGCACGGCGGTGCGGCGGTGCGGCGAGCAGGGGCGGGCGGCGCGGGTGCGCTTCCGACCGCAGGTCAGAGCATGTGCACGCGGCGGTAGACGGCCGCCGAGCGGCCGGTGAGCAGCCCGGTCTCGGCGAGGAAGGCCATCAGGTGCCGGGAGCTGGTGCGCATCATCGCCTTGCGGTGCTCATTGGCCTGCACCTCGGCGAGCGCCCGCTGCACGTCGAGCCCGGCGGCCCGGTAGACGCCCGGGTGGACCATGCTGGTGACGATGACGTACGCGCCCACGGCGATGCCGGTCGCCGAGGCGCGTCGGCGCGCCGGGCTCGCGTGCCGCATCCGCTCGCGGATCTCCTGCCGGGCGAACTTCATGTGCCGCGACTCCTCGACCACGTGGATCCGGGACGTCCCGCGGACGATCTCCAGCACGTTCTCGCCGCGCATCCAGTCGCGCTGCATGACGTCGAGCACCTCTTCGGCCACCAGGATGCCGCCGTAGGCGAGTTCACCCTTGGCGAGCGCCTTGAACACGCGTCCGGCCTGGGCGATCAGCTTGTTCGGCCGGTAGGCGGGGACGCCCATCTTCTCGCAGGCGCGGGCGAACATGATCGAGTGGCGGCACTCGTCGGCGATCTCGGTGAGGGCGAACCGGAACTCGGCGCTGGCGGGGTCCTTGAGGTACTGGTCGCGCAGCACCATCTGCTGGAGGATCATTTCGAACCAGATGCCGGTGTTCATGATCGAGCAGACCTCGTGCCGGGTCAGGGTCACCCGCTGCCGCTCGGTCATCTCGTCCCACAACCGCGTGCCGTAGAGCGTGCTCCACTCCGGGTTGAGGCCGTAGTGCTCCTCGGGGAGGGGGGCGTCCCAGTCGATCTCGGTCGAGGGGTCGAAGGAGAGGGCGGCGGCCGACTCCAGCAGCCGCTTCGAGACGTCGTCGTCGGCGGTGGTGTGACGGTCACTCCGGCGGTCGTCCTGACGGTGGTCCCGCCTCCGCGCCCTCGGGTCGGTGAGAGCCATGGCTGCCTCCAGGTGCCTGCTGCTGCGGGTGCCCGCTCACCCGCTTATTAGACGGACAGTACAATAAGACCCTGCCGCCGAGAACCCCCCGCGCAGCAGCGAGCCGGCGCGCGGGCGGGCACGACGAAGGGCGGGGCCGTCGCGGCCCCGCCCTTCGCTGCGCTCTTCGCCCTGCGCGCGGTTTCGCTCGCCGTTTCGCTCGCCGCTCTGCTCGCCGGCCTCCGCTACACCGAGGCCAGCGCCCGGCGCAGCGCCTCGGCGGCCTCCGCGGTCGCCTCCCGGAAGCGCCGGCCGATGCCGATGTAGTTGGCGTACCCGTGGATGAGGTCCGGCTGGCGGCTCAGCTGCACCGTCACCCCGGCCTCCTCCAGCGCCCGCGCGTACGCCTCGCCCTCGTCGCGCAGCGGGTCGAAGCCCGCGGTGCCGATGTACGCGGACGGCAGACCGGCCAGGTCCCCGGCGAGCAACGGCGACAGCCGCGGGTCGACGCGGTCGGCGGGCTCGGGCGCGTACCGCTCCAGGAACCAGTCCATGTCGGCGCTGGTCAGGAAGAACCCGTCGGCGAACAGCTCCCGCGAGGGGCGCCGGGTCGACGCATCGGTCGCCGGGTACAGCAGTAGCTGGAACACCGGCGCGGGACCGCCCCGCCGCACGGCCTGCTGCGCCGCGACGGCGGCCAGGTTGCCGCCCGCACTGTCCCCGCCGATCGCGATCCGCTCCGGGTCCGCACCCAGGTCGGCCGCCTTGGCGTGCGCGTAGTCGAACGCGGCCAGCGCGTCCTCGGCCCCGGCCGGGAAGGCGTGCTCGGGCGCCAGCCGGTACTCCACCGACAGCACCCGCACGTGCGCCCGCTGCGCCAGGAACCGGGCGACGTGGTCGTGACTGGCCCGGCTGCCGACCACCCAGCCCCCGCCGTGCAGGTACACCAGCAGGCCGGAACCCTCCGCCAGACCCTCCGGCGTGTACAGGGTCGCCGCCAACTCGCCCTGCTCCTGCGGGATCCCGACGGCCCGCGCGGCCACCGTGTGGAGCGTCGGCCCGCCCACCAGGTACCGGGCGTACTCCATCGCGGCCCGCGACGGATCGACCCCACCCGGCATCACCAGCGCCGCCTTCGACTGCCGCTGCAGCTTGAGTATCAACTGCGCGTCCAACGCGAGCGTCTGCCCGTCCCGCACCACCGGCTTGCCCGCGATCGCCCGCCGCAGGCCCTCCGGAAGGGCGTACATGCCCCGGACGACGGCGGCCTGGATCCGGACGGGGAGTGGGATCGTCATCTCTTCTGCCTCCTGGGGACGGTGCTGGGGACTCGACCGGGAACCGCGCTCGGGACCAGCTGGGGACCGGCTGGGGACCGCGCTCGGGACCGACCGGGGACGGTGTTGCCCGAACGGGAGCCCATGATGGGGCCGTCCCAGCAGAGTTGGAAGCCTCCTGGACGCCCTCTGAACCCACCCTCGACCCGACGCGCGCCCACCCTGGTCCGGCACCCGGGGAAATTATGCAGACCGGTCTACATTCTTGCCGCCGCCCCCGCCGCCCAGCGCCACTGCGCACGAGAAGTCGGTCAGGCCGACTTCCTGCGCACGAGCACCACTTCAGGGGTCGAATCAGTAGACCGACCGACATAATCTGGCCCACACCACCCCCGGCACCACACCCAGCACCACCCCCAGCCGCACGGGAAGTCGACCCAGCCGACTTCCCACGCACACCACGCCGCCAGCCCCCAGCCCCGGCCCCACCCGCGCGCGAGTCAGTAGACCGACCTACATATTCGCCCCACCCGCACTCCAAGCCCCGAGGCTCGGGCCGCCAGGTGGCGGCGTTCGGGGGCGCTGGAGGTACGGGAGGCGGCTTCGCGGTAGGCGCGGGCGGCGGCGGCCGGGTCGGTGCCGAGCCGGTCGAGGAGGTGGGCGCGCACGGCGAGCAGCCGGTGGTGGCGGGCGAGGCGCCGGTCGGCGGCCAGCGCATCGAGGAGGGCGAGCCCGGCCGCCGGCCCGTGGACCATCGCCACCGCGACGACCCGGTTGAGGGCGACCACCGGGTTGGCGTCGAAGCGCAGCAGCAGGTCGTACAGCGCCAGGACCTGCGGCCAGTCGGTGGCCTCGGCGGTCGCCGCCTCACTGTGCACCGCGGCGATCGCCGCCTGCACCAGGTACGGACCGGGCTGCCCGCCCGGTAGCGCAGCGGCGATCAACTCCAGACCTTCATCGAGCAGTTCGCGGTCCCAGCGGGCACGGTCCTGCTCCTCCAGCGGCACCAGCTCGCCGTACGGTCCGGTGCGGGCGGGTCGGCGGGCGTCGGTGAGGAGCATCAGGGCGAGCAGTCCCGCCGTCTCGGCGTCGCCCGGGGTGAGGCGCCGCAGCAGCCGGGTGAGCCGGATCGCCTCGACGGCGAGCTGCGGCACGGTCAACTCATCGCCGGCGCTGGCCGTGTAGCCCTCGTTGAAGATCAGGTACAGCACGTGTCGGACCTCGCAGAGCCGCGCCGCTCCGCCGTCCCTTTCCCTCTTCCCCTGCCCCGCCCGCTCCCCGTCCTCCGCCCCGTCCCCCTCCGGCGGCGCCAGGCGGCCGCCCGCCGCCTTCAGCGTCTGCTTGGCCCGGCTGATCCGTTGCGCCATGGTCGCCTCGGGCACCAGGAACGCGGCGGCGATCTGCGCGGTGGTCAGGCCGCCGACGGCGCGCAGGGTCAGCGCGATCCGGCTCGGTACCGACAGTGCCGGGTGGCAGCAGAGGAACAGCAGCGCGAGCGAGTCGTCCGCCGCCGGGTCGGGCTCGTCGGCGGCGGGGGCGAGCAGCGCCGCCTGCGGGGTGGCCAGCGCCAGCGCCTCCTCCCGGCGGCGCCGGGCCGACTCGCTGCGCACCTGGTCCACCAGTCGGCGGTCGGCGACGGTCACCAGCCAACCACGCGGGTTGGCCGGCACCCCGCCCGCCGTCCACTGCAGCGCGGCGGCCAGCAGGGCTTCCTGCACGGCGTCCTCACACGCGTCGAAGGCCCCGCCGTGCCTGCGCACCAGCGCGCCGAGGACCTGCGGCGCCAGTTCGCGCAGCAGGCCCTCGACGCCGTTCGGCTCGGTCACCCGTTCGCCGCGAGGTCGTTCGTCGGCGACTCGTGCAGGATCGGCCACAGCTCCACCGGCTCGACGTCCGCGAACGGCATGTCCGCCGCGATCTGCTGGGCGCGCTCCGGGCTCTCGCAGTCCAGCAGGTAGAAGCTGGCCAGGTACTCCTTGGTCTCCAGGTACGGCCCGTCGGTGATCACCGGCACGCCCTCCGCCCGCCGCACCAGCTGCGCGGCGGCCGCGTCCGCCAGCCCGTACGCGCCGATCAGCTCGCCGCTCGCGCGGTACTTGGTGTTGAACGCCTCCTGCTTGGCGATCGCCTCCGGCCAGGCCTCGGCCGGGAAGGAGTCCCACTTGGCCTGGTTGCCGTAGATCATCGCGACGTACTTCATCCCGGGTGTCCCCACTTCCGTCCCGCACGCCCCTCCGGCGCGCCGTCACCTCTCAGTCGGAGCCGCGGCAGGGGCCCTCGACATCGACGGCGGGGTTTCTCCGAAGTTTTTTCGCCGTCGGAGATCCGCCGTCAAGCACTCGCCGTCAAGCACCCGCCGTCGGAGACTCGCCGTCGGAGGATCCCTCTCAGGCGCCGCGCCGGTCCACGGCCTCGAAGGCCGCCAGCGCCCGCGCGCCCGGTTCCAGTGCCCGACGCAGCGCCGCCAGGCCGGGAGCGTCCAGGCCGCCCAGTGCGTCGGCGAGTTCCTCCGTCACGTCCTGTGCGATCTCCTCGGCCACCGCCTCCGTGGCCGTGCGCGGCCCCAGCTTGCTGACCGCGGCGGCCGCGCGGGCGGGCGTGAGCAGGGCCGACGCCTGGACCAGCAGCCACGCCGGCACCCCGGCCGCGCCCTCCGGCGGGGGCAGGTAGGGGCGGGCGCCGCCGTAGCGCTCGTCCTCGGCGAAGGCCTGCTGCTTCACCTTCACCAGCGGCCGGGCCACCGCCCCCGCCTCGCCCGACTCCCGCCACTGCCCGGCCGGTTTGAGGACGTACCCCTCCGCGAGGTTGTCCGCCAGCTCGGGCAGCCCGAACAGTGCCGGCACCCGGCTCGGGAACAGCGCCGGGAGGTCCTGCAGCGCGTTCAGCGGGCCGTGGCCGAGGAGCGGCACGCAGGTGAGCCCGGCGGTGCCCGCGGCGGTGCGCAGGGCACGGTCGGCGATCCACCAACGGCCTTCGGACGTCCGTACGGTGGCGTCGAACGGCAGCCAGCGCAGGCCGGGGTCGTACCAGACGCCGGTCTGCACCGGTTCGAGCCCGTCGGCGGCGGGCACGTCGGTGTGCGGGTAGCGTCCGCCGGCCAGTTCGCCGTAGACGGTCACCACCGCCGACGGGCCCCACGGCCCGCGCACCGCACCGGCGAGCCGGGCCGCGGCGACGGCGAGGCCGGGCCAGATGCGGCTCACGCCGAAGAAGCCGTCCAGCCCTTCTTCGTCGAGCAGTTGACGCCGTTTCGCGGGCCGCACCGAGTCGCCCTCGCAGACCACCGCGAAGTGCGCGCCGTGCACCTTCTCCGCCGCGACCCACTCGCGGCTGCCGGGCCCGCCGGAGCGGCCGCGCGCGGGGATCTTGGGATAGGGCTGCAGCTCGGCCGCGTCGAACACCGTCGTCGTCTCGGACACGCACAGGATCCTCGCCGCCGGATCCGCCCGTCGGCAACCGGGATTCCCTACCCCGCCGATCCCACAGGTGCGTGCCCGGCCCGGACACGCTCGGCCCGAACACGCTCGGAGCCGCACGCCGCGGTCATCCCGGTGCGCCGCGGCCGGCGGCCGGGTACGCGGTCACCCCGGCACGCGGTCACCCCGGTGCGCGGTCAGACCGCCCACTGCGAGCGCAGCCGGGCGAACGCCTCGTGGAACCCGGGGAAGGTCTTCCGCACGCACCCCGGGTCGTCGAAGGTGATCCCCGGCGTGCGCAGCGAGGTGACGGCGAAGGACATCACGATCCGGTGGTCGGAGTGCGTGGCGACCTCGACCGGGCGCGGCGCACCGGGGTGGATCTCGATCCAGTCGTCGCCGGTCGCGACCGTGATGCCCATGGCGCGCAGGTTGGCGGCGCAGGCCTCCAGCCGGTCGCACTCCTTGACCCGGGTGTTGTGGACGTCCTCGATCCGCACCGGCCCGGACGCGAAGGGCGCGATCGCCGCGAGGGTGGGCATGGTGTCGGAGATGTCCCGCATGTTGACGGTGAGGCCGTTCAGCGTGCCGTCGCCCGCCACCGTCGTACGGTCGCTCCCGACGTCCACCCGGGCGCCCATCCGCCGCAGCACCTCCACGAAGCGCAGGTCGCCCTGGAGGGCGTCCCGGCCGAGGCCGGGCACGGTGACCTCCTGGCCGGCGACGGCCGCGGCGGCGAAGAAGTAGCTCGCGGCGGAGGCGTCCGGCTCGACGGCGTACGCGGTGGCCCGGTAGCCCCCGGACGGCACCTCGAACACCTCGCCGCCGGGCGTCCGCTCCCGCTTCACCTCGACCCCGAACTCCCGCATCATCGCCAGGGTGATGCCGACGTACGGGGCGGACACCAGCCGGGTGACGGTGATCCGCAGCCCGTCCCGGGTGAGTGGGCCGAGCAGCAGCAGCGCGGTCAGGTACTGCGAGGACTCCCCGGCGTCGAGGGTGAGTCCGCCACCGCGGACGCCGTCGGCGACGACCGTGAGCGGGTGGTGCCCCTCGGCCTCCTCGTGCCGCAGGTCGACGCCCAGCTCGCGCAGCGCCCGGGTCAGCGGGGCGACCGGACGGCGGCGCATCTGCGCGGAGGCGTCGAAGCGGTAGGTGCCGTGGCCGGCGGCGGCGAGGGCGGGCAGGAAGCGCGCGGTGGTGGCGCCGTCCCGGCAGTACACCTCGGCCGTCTCCACACCGGGCCCGGCCGGCCGTCCCGTCACCCGCCACCGGTCCGCCGCCCGCTCGACGTCGTACCCGAGGGCGACCAGTCCCTGCGCGAAGCCCTCGGTGTCGTCCGAGGCCAGCGGCCGGTGCAGGGTGGTCACGCCGTCGGCGGCGGCGGCCAGGAACAGCGCCCGGGCGGTGATGGACTTGGACCCCGGGATCTCGACGGCAGTCACGGCAGGCTCTCCCTACACAGGTGTGTCCAGCGATGTCGGCCCGATCCTGCCGCACCTGCGCCCTGCCGTTCCCGGCCTTCCACGGACCGGACGGCGCCGGCCCGACGGCCGCCCGGCGGACGGGGGACGGGGGACGGCTCGGCGGACGCCGCCCCCCTCCGGACCCCGCCCCGCCCGGTACCCCGCAGGCTCAGCGGCGCCCCCAGAGCCCGAGCAGGTGGGCGTGCAGGACCTCCTCCGCCTCCTCCGCCGTCCGGTGCCCGACCAGCACGTGCGCGGTGAGGCCGTCCGCCAGGGCCAGCAACGTCCGGGCCTCGGTCCGATCCGCCGCACGACCCTCCGCCGACTCCCCGAGCCCGGCCCCGCCTCCGTCCCCGGCCCCGGCCTCGCCTCCGTCCCCGGAGGCCTCCGCGAGCAGCCGCACCACCAACTCCTCCAGGGCCGCGTAGCTGCTCCGCAGGGTCGCCGCCAGCGCTGGGTTCACCGCGGCCCCGGCGACGAAGGCGAGCCAGATCCTGGCCTCGGCCCGGTGCTCCTCGCGCAGCAGCGCCACTTCCCGGGCCACCAGCCCGAGTTCGCTGGCGGCCGACTGCGCCGGGCCGGCGGCCAGCCGCCTCCGGACCCGCTCGGTGACGCGCTCGCCGATGTGCGCGAGGGCGAACCGCAGCATCTCCTCCTTGGTGCGGAAGCAGCGCTGGACGGCCCCCATCGACACCTCGGCGCGGGTGGCGACGTCCCGGAGGGTGACGCCCTCCAGTCCGTGCTCGTCCACCAGCAGGCAGACGGCATCGGCGATCTGCCGGCGTCGGCCCTCGTGGTCCACCTGCTTCGGCATGTCCGGCCTCCTCGTCCCGGCTCCGGGAACCGGGGCCGTCCATTATTCGATGCAAGCGTATCGGTTCCCGGACTATGGTTCCGATGCAACTGCATCGGAACCGATCCGAGGAGACCCGCACCCATGCCCCTGTGGAACAGGACCGCCACCGAACTCGCCGCCGCCGTCCGGGCCGGCGAGGTCTCCGCCCTCGACGTGGTCGACAGCCACCTGGACCGCATCGCCGAGGTCAACCCCCACCTGAACGCCGTCACCCGGCTCCTCGCCGACCGCGCCCGCGAGGCCGCCCGGCACACCGACCGGCGCCGGGCCGCGGGCGAGGACCCGGGCCCGCTCGCCGGCGTGCCGTTCACCGTGAAGGAGTGCACCCCCATCGCGGAGGTGGCCACCACCTTCGGCACCCCGCGCTTCCGCAACCACGTCGCGCCCGTCGACGCCGTCCCGGTGGCCCGTCTGCGCGCCGCCGGGGCGATCCCGATCGGCCACAGCAACATGCCGACGCTGATCCTGGCCGGGATGCACACGCGCAGCGAGCTCTACGGCGACACCCGCAACCCGTGGGACCCGAGCCGCACCCCCGGCGGCAGCAGCGGCGGCGACGGCGTCGCGGTCGCCGCCGGCATGGCCCCGCTCGGGCTCGGCAACGACTCCGGCGGCTCGCTGCGGATCCCGGCGACCTTCTGCGGCGTCGCCGCACTCAAGCCGACCACCGGCCGCTTCCCCGCCGACCAGCGCCTCCTCGGTCCGGACGACCCCGGCCCGGCCTCCCAGGTCCTGGTCACCGACGGCCCGGTGGCCCGGACGGTCGCCGACCTCCGGCTCGCGTACGAGACACTGGCCGGCACCGACCCCCGCGACCCGCGCGCCGTCCCCGTCCCGCTGTACGGCGAACCTCTCGGTCGCCCGCCACGGGTCGCCGTCGTCGCCGACCCTGGCGGCCACGGCGTCCACCCCACCGTCCGCCGGGCCGTCGAGACCGCGGCCGACGCGCTGCGCGACGCGGGGTACGACGTCCGGGAAGTCCCCGACGTGCCGAGGCTGCAGGAGGCCTACGACGCCTACCACCGGCTCACCGTCACCGAGTTCGCCCCGAGCTGGCCCGTCGTACGGCAGCTGCTGGGCGAAGGCGGCGACCGCTTCATCGACCTGACGATGCGCAGCGCTCCGCCCGCCGACGCCGCCGGGCTCATCCGGCTCATGAGCGCCTGGATGAACATCCGCCGTTCCTGGACGGAGTTCCTGCACGAGTACCCGCTGCTGCTGGGCCCGGTCTTCACCGAGCCGGCTGTCGAACCGGGCCTGGAGTCGCGGGACCAGGCGGGCCGGGACCGCGTCGCCTCGGGCATGCGGCTCTGCTCGGTGACCACCTTCGTGGGTGTCCCGGCCGTCGCCGTCCCGACCGGGCTCGCCGACGACGGTCTGCCCACCGGCGTGCAACTCGTCGGGCGGGCGTTCCGGGAGGACCTGTGCCTGGCCGCCGCCCAGGCCGTCGAGGACCGGCTCGGCGTGCTCACCCCGGTCGACCCGCGGCCGTAGCGGCCGTAGCGGTCCGCGGAGTCGGCGGGGGCGGCGGGGGGCTGCGGGCCGGGGGCCGTGGGCGACGGAACGCCGCGGCTACGCGCCCTGAAGGCCCGGCACGACCAGTCCCGACTCGTACGCGATCACCACCGCATGCGTCCGGTTCTGGGCGCCGAGCTTGGTCAGCACGTTCCCCACGTGCGTCTTCACCGTCTCCGGACTCACCGCCAGCGACTGCGCGATCTCCGGGTTCGACGACCCGGTCGCCATCAGCCGCAGCACCTCCTCCTCCCGCCCGGTCAGCGCCGCCCGGGGCAGCGCCTGAGCGGAGTCCAACGGACGGGCGGCCACCATCCGGCGCAGCGCGGCGGGGAAGAGGATCGCCTCCCCCGCCGCCGCCACCCGCACCGCTTCGGCGATCTGCGGGACCGGCCGCCGCTTCAGCACGAAGCCGCTGGCCCCGGCGCCGAGGGCGGCGGTGACGTAGTCGTCGTTCTCGAAGGTGGTGATCACGACGACCTTCGGCGGGTCGGCGTCCCCGGCGAGCAGTTCGCGGGTCGCCTCGATCCCGTTGCGGCGCGGCATCCGCACGTCCATCAGCACCACGTCCGGGCGCAGCCGCCGCACCTGTTCGACGACCTCGACCCCGTCGGCCGCCTGCCCGACCACCGCGATGCCCGGCTGGGCACCCAGCAGGGTGCCCAGCCCGCTGCGGGTCACCGGGTCGTCGTCGGCGATCAGGACGGTGACGGGGCGTTCCGGGCTGCTCACGCCGACAACCGTATCGGCAGCCGGACCGCCAGGCGCCAGACCTGTTCCCCGCGCGCACCCTGCAGCCCGGCCTCGAACTCGCCGTGCAGCAGGCGGACCCGCTCGGCGAGGCCGGGCAGGCCGTGGCCGGAGGTCGGGAAGCCGCTCGGGCCGGCCTTGACCCCGTTGACCACACCCAGTTCCAGCCCGTCCGCCGCGACCACCACCCGCAGCTCGATCGGCCCGCCCGCGCCGTGCCGCAGCGCGTTGGTCAGGCCCTCCTGCAGGATCCGGTACGCGGCACGGGAGAGCGTGCCGTGGACCTGCTCCGGATCACCGAGGACCACCGTCTCCACGACGGCACCCGCGTGGCGCAGCCGGTCCAGCAGTTCGGGCAGGTCGGCGAGGGTCCGGGTCGGCGCGACGCCCGCCTCCTCCTCCCTCAGCACGCCCAGCACGTAGTCCAGGTCCTCCAGCGCCGCCCGGGCCGACTCCTCGATGCTGCGCATGGCGGCCCGGGCGGCCGCCGGATCGGCGGCGAGCACCTCACCGGCGACGGCGGCCTGGATGGTGGCGGCGGTCAGGGTGTGACCGATCGAGTCGTGCAACTCGTGCGCCAGCCGGTTGCGTTCGGCCAGTGCCCGCTCCCGCTCGGCCGCCATCGCCAGCCGCTCCGCCGGCGACGGCCCGAGCAGCCGCGGCGCCAGCCACCGCAACGCACCCGACACCGCCACGAACAGCACCACCAGCAGCACCAGGCAGACCACCGACACCAGCCGGCCCCAGCCTCCCGTCAGCTCCCTGGACCACCCGAACAGGCTGAACCGCGCGTCCCCCTTCGCGTATCCGGTGGACAGGAACAGTCCCATCGTCAGCAGCACACCACCGCCGAACAGCACCGCCCACCCCGACATGACGTGCAGCACCAGGAACACCGGTGTCCGCCACCGCTCCCCCGCCGCCCCCTTCACCGGATCCGGCAGCGCCACCCCGAGCAGCCGCCGCGCCGCCCGGACCAGCACCCGCCGCGTCACCCCGGCCAGGCCCACCACCCCGATCAGCACCACCCAGAGCGCGAGCGACAGCACCTCCGGCAGCGCGTACGGATCCGCCTGCATCCCCGCCGCGGGCACCGCCGCGACCAGCGCCAACGGCAACCCCGCCACCGCCCCGAGAACGGCGAACAACACACCCGAATACGTGGAGCCGCGCAACAACGGCCGAAGGACCTTGATCATGGTCGCCAGTATTGCCACACGCCCCGCACCCGGCCTCCCCCGATCGAGGGAGCATCTCGCGCCCGTGTCCGACCGGTCGGTCCCCGACGCCAGCGCTCCGCCCACCGCCTGAACCGGACCGAGTCCGGCAGCCCACTGCAGCAGCGCGTCCATCCCGCGTCCCGCCCCCTCGCGCTTCGGACCATCAGCAGCCCCACGGTGCACTTCCGGGCGGGGTTCCACACACGGATCGGCCGGACGGCACGGCGCGGCCCCCTGCGGGGACCGGATCGCGCGACGGAGAACAGAACGGCCGGTCGATCCGAAGATCGACCGGCCGTTCGCTGTGCGCGAGGGGGGAGTTGAACCCCCACGCCCTTTCGGGCACTGGAACCTGAATCCAGCGCGTCTGCCTATTCCGCCACCCGCGCATCTGGGTGATGGGTTAAGCATAGACCATCTGGAGGGGTGCTTCCGACCACGTCCGGGCGACGCCCGCGGTCACCCTCTCCGGCCGGGCTGCGGCCCGGCTCCGGTGGAGCGTCCGACTCCGTCCCAGGTGGTGCCGGCCGGGGCAGGCGGCTCGGCGCCCGGGCCGACGGGGGGGTGAAACACGAGGACCCAAACCCAGGCCCGGCCCCGGCCCCTCCGACAATCCACCCCCGACGAGGAGGACCGAGGGGAAACTCCCGGATCGGACACGAAGGACGGGGCTAGTCTGGGGCCATGGTTGTGAATGACACAGACCAAGTAGCCATGGCCGAAAAGGAGTTCATCAGCGCCCCGGCCCTGATCCTCCGCTCCCTCGCCGCCCGCCCCGACCGGCGGGCCATCACCACCGCCGACGGCACGGTGATCACGGCCGGCGACTTCGCCGCCGCCACGTACCGGCTCGCCCACGAGCTGGTCGCCCGGGGCGCAACCCGCGGCACCACCGTGACCCTGCTGACGGGCAACACCGCCGAGGCGCTGAGCGCGCGCTACGCCGCCGGGCTGGCGGGCGCACGGGTGGTGAACCTGTACGACGGCATGAGCGCGCCGACCCTGGCCGAGATCACGACGAGCGTCGACACCGCCCTCCTGCTGGTGGACGCCGAACGGTACGCGACGGCCGCCGAGTTGCTGCCGCTCGTCGACGTGCCGACCGTCCTCACGCTGGGCCCGGGCCCCGAGACGTCCGGCGCCGCAGCGATCGGCGAGGATGTCGTCGCCGCTTCCGCGCACCGGCCCGCCGAGCCGCCGGCCGTCCGGGTCGGCCCGGACGACGACCTGGGCATCCGCCACACCGGCGGCACCACCGGCATCCCGAAGGGCATCCGCAGCCTGCACGGCCCGTACCGGAGCGCCTTCGACGCCCAGTACGGCGGCACCGACCCGGATGCCGCCCCGCCCCGCTTCCTCGCCGCCACCTCCCTCGCCCACCTGGCCGGGGTGCTGTCCGACCTGACGTTCCACAGCGGCGGCTCGGTGGTCATCCAGCGTTCCTTCGACCCCGGCGAGGTCCTGGCGGCGGTCGAGCGCGAGCGCATCACCGACCTCTGGGTGCTGCCGCCGCTGCTGTACCAGTTGCTCGACCACCCGGCGATCGGCCGCACCGACCTGTCCAGCCTGCGCCGGGTCTCGTACGGCGGCTGCGCCGCTTCGCCGTCCCGGGTGCGCGAGGCGATCGAGGTGTTCGGGCCGGTCCTGGTGAGCGGCTACGGCCAGTCGGAGGCGCAGAACATCTCGATGCTCGCGCCGCACGAGCACGACCGGATCGGGCACGGCGGCCGGCTCTCGGTCGGCCGGCCGCTCCCGGGTGTCGAAGTGGCGGTCCGGGCCGAGGACGGCACCGAGCTGCCGGCCGGGGAGCAGGGCGGGATCCACGTCCGCTCGGCGACCGTCATGGCCGGGTACTGGAAGCGGCCCGACCTCACCGCCGAGGTCCTGCGCGACGGTTGGCTGGACACCGGCGACATCGGCTACCTCGACGAGGACGGCTACCTCTACTTGGCCGACCGGAGCAAGGACAAGATCATCGTGGTCGGCGGGCACGTCTACCCCGCCGAGGTGGAGGAGTTGCTGCTCACCCACCCGGCGATCGCCCAGTGCGCGGTCTACGGGGTGCACGACGCCCAGGAGGCGGAGCACGTCCACGTCGCCGTCGTCCCCGCGCCGGGGCAGCAGCCCGAACTGGACGACGTCCGCGCCTTCGTCACCGCCCGCAAGGGCCGGATGTACGCACCGGAGGCCCTGCACGTACTGGCCGAGATCCCGCTGACGGCCGTGGGCAAACCGGACAAGAAGCTGCTGCGCGACTCCCACGCGGGCTGAGAAGTGCCCCGGGGGGCGCTTCCGGTCGGATCCTCCGCGGACGATCCGACCGGAAGCACCCCCGACGGATGGGCCATCATGACGCCATGGCAGATGAAACGATCACCGCTCGCACCATCGCCGACCGCCACCTCGACCAGGTGGCCGCCCACGACCCGTTGCACGCCGCATGGTTGGGCCTGCACCCGGGGGACGACCGGCAGCCGGACCTCTCCCCCGAAGGGTTCGAGGCGCTCGCCGACATCGCCCGGCGCACCCTCACCGCGCTCGACGCCACGCACCCCGCCACCGGCCTCACCGCCGGGGCCGGCGCCGCCGGGGCCGACGCCGACGACGACCACAAGGCAGCCCCCACCGCAGCCGCCACCGCAACGGACCCCGCCGACCGGACCTGCGCCCGGCTGCTCCGCGAACGGCTGACCGCCGAACTGGCCGTGCACGACTCCGGCGAGAACTTCCGCCAGCTGCGCAACATCGCCGCGCACGTCCACCACGTCCGGGACATCTTCAGCTACATGCCGACCGCCACCGACGACGACTGGGCCGCGGTGGCCGGCCGGATGCGCAACCTGCCCGCCGCCCTCGACGGGTACCGCGCGACCCTCACCGAGGGCATGTCCCGGCGGCTGCTCGTCGCGCCCCGCCAGGCGGCCGCGGTCGTCGACCAGCTCACCGCCTGGACCGGCGAGGACACCGGGAACGCCGGGTGGTTCGCGGGCTTCGTCGCCCCCGGCCCCGAGCGGCTGCGCGGCGAACTGGACGCCGCCGCCCTCCGGGCCACCGCCGCCACCGCCGAGTTCCGCGACTGGCTGCGCGACACCTACGCCCCGGCCACCGTCGGCACCCCGGACGCCGTGGGCCGGGAGCGCTACCGGCTCGCCGTGCGCCACCACACCGGTGCCGAGGTCGACCTGGACGAGGCCTACGCCTGGGCCTGGAGCGAGTTCCACCGGACCGCGGCCGAGATGCGCGCCGCGGCCGACCGCGTACTGCCCGGAGCGGGAGCCCTGGAGGCGATGCGGCACCTTGAGCGGCACGGCCCCGCGATCGAGGGCGAGGAGGCGGTCCGCGACTGGCTGCAGCAGATCATGGACGGGGCCGTCACCGCCCTCGACGGCACTCACTTCGACATCTCCGGACCGCTGCGCCGGGTCGAGTCCCGGATCGCCCCGGCGGGCAGCGCCGCCTCGCCGTACTACTCCGGCCCGAGCCTGGACTTCAGCCGCCCCGGCCGCACCTACTTCCCCACCCTCGGCCGGGACTCCTTCCCGACCTGGCAGCTCGTCAGCATCTGGTACCACGAGGGCGTCCCCGGTCACCACCTGCAGCTCGCCCAGTGGGTCGCCCTCGCCGACGAACTCAGCCGCTACCAGACGACGCTGGGCATGGTCAGCGCCAACGTCGAGGGCTGGGCGCTGTACGCCGAGCGCCTCATGGACGAGCTGGGCTTCCTCGACGACCCGGCGCACCGCCTCGGCTTCCTCGACGAACAGATGCTGCGCACCATCCGGGTGATCATCGACATCGGCATGCACCTGGACCTGGCCGTCCCGGCCGACGCCGGCTTCCACCCCGGCGAGCGCTGGACCCCGGAACTCGCCACGGAGTTCATGGCCACGTACAACGGCAGCCCGGCCGAGCTGCGCGACAGCGAGATCGTCCGCTACCTCGGCTGGCCGGGCCAGGCCATCGGCTACAAGCTCGGCGAACGCGCCTGGCTGCGCGGACGTGACGCGGCCCGCAGCCGTCCGGGCGCCGGGTTCGACCTCAAGACGTGGCACATGAAGGCGCTCGCCCTGGGTTCGCTGGGACTCGACGACCTGGTCGACCGACTCGCCGCGCTCTAGAGCCGACGCAGCAGCTCGCCCGGCGCGGCAGCCCGGGCGCGGCAGCCCGCCGGCCCAGCAGAACGGGCGCAGCACCTCCGCCGGCGCGGCACCTCCGCCGAATCCCCGGGAGATCCCCACCGGACTTCACCCCACCGTGGGGTTTGGCTCAACGAAGTGCCACCCGGGTGCCGAGAACGCAAGAGGGGTGGCGGCGCTGAGGGTCGCCACCCCGCTCCGCACACGGTCCGGACGGGCGGACGGCCGTCCGTCCGTCCGTCCGCCCGTCCGGCGCGGCTCAGGCGGCGCCGAAGTGCCGCTTGGTGTCGCCGATCAGACCCTTCAGGAACGCCGCGCCCGGGACCCCGGTCAGCGCCGCCGGGCGTGCCAGCAGCGGGACCGGCTCGAAGGCGAAGGTCCAGGTGAAGCGGGTGCCGTTCGCCGTGGGCTCGACGAGGTAGTCCTCGCCGAAGCGCCGGAACAGCGGCAGGGTGGCCTGCGCGACGCAGAACGAGTGCCGCACCCCCTCCTCCCACCGCACGAACTCCTCGCGCAGCCGCAGCACACCGCGCGCGGTGATCTCCCGCGTCGTGCCGACACCGTGCGGGGCGGGCGAGGTGTAGCGGCCGCCGCTCAGACCGCGGCACCAGGACAGCGGCGTGTCGCCGGCGAGGCCCTGCCAGACGGTCTCGGGCGCCACGGGGAGGTCCATGGTGAATGAGTGGCGGTGCGGGGCGGTGTCGAAGAAGGACACGTCGAAGCGTTCGAGCGTGGACCAGGGCATGGTTCCCCTCCTGTGGCTACGTCCTGTCGGTGTGTCTACGTCTGTCCGCGCGGATGCATCAGTCCGTGCCGGACGCAGGGGCCGGTCCGCGGTGGACGCGGGGCCGGTCACCCGCCGGCGTGCTCCCCGCCGCCCACCGCCCGCAGGGCGAAGGGCAGGAAGCGGTCCGCCGCCTCCCGCGCGGTGGCCTCGTCCACCTGCTCCGGCAACCGGGGGGTGAGCAGGAACCGGCCCATCACCGGCCCGACCACCACCTCGCCGAGCAGCTCGGCGTCCTCGACCGGCGGGATCTCCCCCCGCTCGACGGCACTGCGCACGACCTCGGTCACCCGCCGGTACACGGGCGCCAGGAGGGTCACGGTGAGCGCCTCGGCCAGGGCGGTGTTGTGCGCCGCCTCGCCGATCAGGGCCCGCATCACCCGGCCGCTCTCTCCGGTCATGGCGGCGGCCTTGTCCCGGAGCACCACGCGCAGGTCGCCCTCCAGGCTGCCGGTGCCGGGCAGGCCGTACGGGTCCTCCTCGGCGAAGCTCGCGGCGGCGGCGACCACCAGGTCCTCCTTGGATGACCAGCGCCGGTAGAGGGTCGCGGTGGAGACGCCCGCCCGGGCGGCCACCGCGGCGGTGGTCAGTCCGCCGTAGCCGCTCTCGGCCAGTACGGCCAGCGTGGCCTCCAGCAGCGCCCGGTCCCGGGCAGCGTCCCGGGGGCGGCCCCGGCGGGGTGCGCTCCCGGACGGGGCGGGCGACGCGGGCGATGCCGGGGACGCGGGCGGGGTGGGGGTGGTGCGGGTCATGCCGCCAGTTTACCGCCAATAGAAACGAAATCATTTCGTTTCGTTTATGCTCGGCGGCATGAGCGCTTCCACCGAGACCACGCCCGGCACGACCGCCCCCGCCGAGTCGGCGCCCGGCGCCGACGCCACCTCCACCGCGGCCACCGTCGCCCGCCTCGGCGCCGCCTTCACCGCCGGCCGCACCAAGCCCGTCGCCTGGCGCAAGGCCCAACTGCGCACCCTGCGCCGCCTGCTGGTCGAACAGGAGGACGTCTTCGCCGCCGCCCTCCACGCCGACCTCGGCAAGCACGCCGCCGAGGCGTACACCACCGAGATCGGGTTCACCGTCAGCGAGATCGACCACACCCTGCGCCACCTCGACCGCTGGCTGCGCCCGAGCCGCGTCCCGGTGCCGCTGGCGCTGCAGCCCGCCCGGGCCCGCACCGTGCGCGAGCCGCTGGGCACCGTGCTGGTCATCAGCCCCTGGAACTACCCGTTGCAGCTGGCCCTGGCCCCGCTGGTCGGCGCGATCGCGGCGGGCAACTGCGTGGTGGTCAAGCCCAGCGAACTCGCCCCGGCCACCTCGGCAGCGCTCGCCCACTGGCTGCCCCGCACGCTCGACCCGCAGGCCGTGGCCGTCGTCGAGGGCGGCGTCCCGGAGACCACCGCCCTGCTGGAGCAGCGCTTCGACCACGTCTTCTACACCGGCAACGGCACGGTCGCCCGCATCGTCATGACCGCCGCGGCCCGCCACCTCACCCCGGTCACCCTGGAGTTGGGCGGCAAGAGCCCCGCCGTCGTCGAGCCGGGCACCGACCTCGCCACCGCCGCCCGCCGCATCGCCTGGGGCAAGTTCATGAACGCCGGCCAGACCTGCGTCGCCCCCGACTACGTCCTCGCCATCGGCGGGAGCGCGACCGCGATCGAGGCGCACCTGACCACCGCGGTCCGCGAGATGTACGGCACCGACCCGAAGAAGAGCCCCGACTACGGCCGCATCGTCAACGACCGCCACTTCGACAGGCTGACGGCCCTGCTCGGCGACGGACGGATCGTCACCGGCGGGGACCACGACCGCGCCGAACGCTACCTCGCCCCGACCGTCCTCGCCGACGTCGACCCGGAGGCACCGGTGATGCACGAGGAGATCTTCGGCCCGGTCCTGCCGATCGTCAGCGTCCCCGACCTCGACGCCGCCATCGCCTTCATCACCGCCCGGGACAAGCCCCTCGCCCTGTACGCCTTCACCGCCTCGGCCCGCACCAAGCACCGCCTGACCACCGAGACCTCCTCCGGCGCCCTGTCCTTCGGCGTCCCCAACGCCCACCTCGCCGTCCCCGGCCTCCCCTTCGGCGGCGTCGGCGAGAGCGGCATCGGCTCCTACCACGGCGCCCACACCATCGACACCTTCAGCCACACCAAGGCCGTCCTCGACAAGCCCCTCCCCGCCGACACCCTCCGCCTCGCCTACCCGCCCTTCACCCCCCTCAAGTCCCGCATCCTCCGCCGCTTCCTCTGAACCCCCGCGCCGCCGGTCGCCGCCCTCCCCGTCCCCCTACCGGCGGCAACCGGCGGCTCACTCCGATTCGGCGACGTCCCGCCGGCCGCGCCCGCACGATCCGAGCATCTGTACGGATGCGGAGCACGCAGTCCCCGCCTACCGTCCTACGGGCGGGTGCGGCACACGCATCCGCTTCCGGGGAGGGGAACCCACATGGGCGGGGCCGGCGATCCCCCGGCCCAGCCCGCCGCCGCCTTCTCCGCCCGGCACCCCGACAGCCAGTACGTCGACGTCGACAGCACAGGGGGTCACAACCGGATGTCCCTCGCGGTGCGCACTCCCTGCCTGCTGCCGCCGCCCGAGTCGGCCCCGGCGGCGCCGACCGGTACGACCTAGTCGTCCTGCCGGCCGCGGAACGCGCGGCGGTACTCCCTCGGGGCCACGCCGACGCGCGCGGTGAAGACCGGCCGCAGGGAGACCGCCGAGGAGAAGCCGCAGCGCGTGGCGACGGTGTCGACGGGGAGGTCGGTCTCCTCCAGGAGGCGCTGGGCGGTGAGGACCCGCTGGTCGAGGAGCCAGCGGGTCGGGGTGGTGCCGGTGGCGGCGGCGAAGCGGCGGGCGAAGGTCCGTTCGGACATCAGGGCGGCGGCCGACATCCGCGGGACGGTCCACGGGGTGTCGAGGGAGGCGAGGATCTCGGCGCGGACGCGGTCGAGCGGGTCGTCCGCGGTGGGGGCCGGGACCGGGGTGGGGATGAACTGGGCCTGGCCGCCCGCCCGGAAGGGGGCGGTGACCATGGCGCGGGCGACGGTGGCGGCGGCCTGCTGGCCGTGGGCGGTGCGGACGAGGTGGAGGCAGAGGTCGATGCCCGCCGCGACTCCGGCCGAGGTCCACAGGCCCTCGCCGCCGGTGAAGAGCACCTCGGGGCGGACCGTCACCGCCGGGAAGCGGCGGGCGAGTTCGGGGGCGAGGGCCCAGTGGGTGGTGGCCTCGCGGCCGTCCAGCAGGCCGGCCTCCGCGAGGACGAAGGCGCCCGCGCAGAGCGAGGCGATCGGGACGCCGTCGGCGTGGACGGCCCGCAGGGCGTCGAGGACGGCGGGATCGCGCTCCGCCGCCGGGTCCTCGACGCCCGGGACGACGACCAGGTCGCAGTCGGCGAGCCCGGCCGTCCCGTGGTCGGGGACGCGTTCCAGCCCGCCGCCCAGCCGGACCCGGGTGCCGTCCGGGCCGCAGACCCGCAGGTCGAAGGCGGGCAGTCCGGGCCGGGCGACGCGGTTGGCCCACACCTCGCCGATCACCGCGTAGTCGAAGGCCCGGACACCGTCGAAGATCAGACAACCCACCGTTCGCATGGCAGAGAACCTATGGCAGGAATCCATCGATGGGTGGCATCTCCGCCCATCACGCCGCCGGCACGCCGGCGAGCACGATGGACGCATGACGAACACCGACGCATTCGACGCCCCGCTCACCCTCGACCCCGACGCGGTCCTGCTGCTCGTCGACGTCCAGAAGGGCTTCGAGGACCACGAGTTCTGGGGCCCCCGCGACAACCCGCAGGCCGAGCAGCGGATGGCCGAGCTGATCGCCGCCTGGCAGGCCACCGGCCGCCCGATCGTCACCGTGCAGCACGCCTCCACGGCCGGGCCGCTGGTCGAGGGCACGCCCGGGTACGAGCTGAAGGACTTCGTCGCCGACGTCACTCCCGCGCTGCACATCACCAAGACCGTCAACAGCGCCTTCTACGGCACCCCCGACCTGCACGCCTGGCTCCGGGAACGCGGCGCCCGGCAGCTGGTGGTCACCGGGATCATCACCAACGTGTGCAACGAGACCACCGCCCGGATGGCCGGCAACCTCGGCTACGACGCGATCTTCCCGACCGACGCCATGCACGCCTTCGACATGACCGGCCCCGACGGCACCACCCTCCCCGCCGCCGAACTCGCCCGCGCCACGGCCACGGTGCTGCACGCGATGCGGTTCGCCAAGGTGGTGACGACGGAGCAGGTGCTCGGCGCGGCCAAGGCCTGACCGGCGGCGGGGCCCGGGCGGCTAGTCCCTGATCAGCAGCCGGTACGCGTTCCCCTCCTCGGCGTTGAGCAGCACGTACGACGCCCCGAGGCCGAGCGCGACCTCCCGCAGCCGGGCCAACGCCTCGGCCTCGGACGGGACTTCCAGGCCGAGTGCGGTGGCGGCCGCGTCCCGGTCGGCGTAGTGGCCGGGCTCGTCCTCCAGGTACTCCTCGGCCGCTTCCGCGCTCTCCTCCACCGTCAGCCGCCGGCAGTCCCGCCACCACGGCACGGCGAGCAGCAGCCGGACCAGCTCCGGCACCCCGACGGCCAGCAGGGCGGCGCCGCCCTCGGAGTCGGCGAAGAGCACGGGCCGCTCCTCGCCGCCCTCGCCGCAGAGGAAGTAGGTGCCGCCCGCGCCGTCCTTGGCCACCGGCTCCAGGGCCTCACCGGAGGCGAGCACCACCGCCTCGACGTGCTCGTACCAACGGGAGGGGTCGAACTCGCCCGGCCAGGCCAGGTAGTCGGCGGCGGCGGGGTTGGCGCGGATCGCGTCGAGGAGGGACATGGCGGCCACCCTACGGCGTACCGCTGACAGGAACTCAGGCCGACCGGAGCCGGGTGGCGGGTGCCGGGCCCCGGAACGGCCGGGAGCACGGGACCGGGCCGGACCCGGGCCGACCGGAGCCGGCCCCACCGGCCCCGGTCCGTCGGGGCTCAGGCCGCCAGCCGCTGCGCCAGGTACTCCTCCCAGGTCCGCCGCCCGTGCTCCGCCCCCGGCCGGGCCAGGTTCTCCCCGGCCCGGTAGGCGCGCCCGACCTTCCCCGGCACCCGCACCGGCAGCTGCCGCCGGCCGCGGCCGCGGGCCTCCAGGTACCGCCGGGTCAGCTCGCGCATCTCGTACACCGTGGGACCGGCAAGGTCGGGCACCGCCCCGGCGGGCTCGTCCAGCGCCAGCTCGACCATCCGGGCGGCGACCTCGCGCACGTCCACGGGCTGCCAGCGGACACCGCCGGGGGCCGGGACGACCGGCAGCTTCGCCATCTTCTCGACCACGGTGAACGCCAGGTCGTGGAACTGCGCGGCCCGCAGCACGGTGTACGGCAGGCCCGAGTCGGCGACCGCCTCCTCGGCGGCGAGCTTGGCCCGGAAGTAGCCGAGCGGGATCCGGTCCGCGCCGATCACCGAGATGTACGCCAGGTGCCGCACGCCCGCCCGCCGGGCGGCCGCGACCAGCAGCGCGGTGGCGGTGTCGTCGCCCTTCGGACCGCCCGCGAGGTGCAGCACGGTGTCCACGCCGGTCAGCGCCTCGTCCAGCCGGACGGCCGCCTCGGCCGGGTCTCCGAGGAGGTCGCCGCGCGCGTAGGTCACGCCGTCGGCGGCGGCACGCTGGCGGCGGCTGAGCACGCGCACCGGCCGACCGGCCGCGCACAGCAGCGGCACGACGTGCCGGCCGAGGGTGCCGGTGCCTCCGGTGACCAGGACGGGGTTGTTCGTCACGATCGTCTCCGATTCGTCCGGGGCGGGGAGTTGATCTCCCCGCCGCAGCCGTTGTTGGGTGGCTCCTGCTGCCCTGACCCCCGGCGACGAAGGAATGTGACACGTGGACGACGCGGTGGACGAGACATCTGCCCGGACCGCGCTCTTCGAGGAGCAGCGCCCGCACCTGCGCGCGGTCGCCTACCGGATGCTCGGCTCGATCAGCGAGGCCGAGGACGCCCTGCAGGAGGCCTGGCTGCGGTACGACCGCACCGACACCGCCGGCGTGGAGAATCTCGGCGGCTGGCTGACGACGGTGGTGTCACGGGTGTGCCTGAACCTGCTGCGCGCCCGCGCCCAGCGCCGTGAGGAGCCGCTGGAGCCCGACGGCCCGGGCGGTGAGCCGGGCCCGCCGCGCATCCCGGACCCGCTGCTGCGGCGCGAGGGCGTGGTGGACCCCGAGCAGGAGGTGATGCTCGCGGACTCGGTCGGCCTGGCGATGATGGTGGTGATGGAGTCGCTGTCGCCGGCCGAGCGGGTCGCCTTCGTGCTGCACGACCTGTTCTCCGTGCCGTTCGACGAGATCGCCCCGCTGATCGAGAAGTCGGCGGCCGCGACCCGGCAGCTGGCCAGCCGGGCCCGCCGCAAGGTGCAGGGGCAGGCGCCCGTGCCCGACCCTGACCTCGGCCGCCAGCGGCTGGCCGTGGACGCCTTCTTCGCCGCCGCCCGCAACGGGGACCTCGACGCCCTGGTCGCCGTGCTCGACCCGGACGTGGTGCTGCGTTCGGACGGCGGGGCGGCGATGGCCCGGCACACGGTGGTGCTCTCGGGCGCCGCCACGGTGGCAGGCCAGGCCGTCCTGTGGGGCACGCTGTCGCCGTTCGCCCGCCCGGCGCTGGTCAACGGCACCGCGGGCGCCGTGGTGATCGGCGACAACGGCCGGGCGCTGTCGATCATGGCGTTCACCGTGGCGGACGGCGCGATCGTCGCGATCGACGTGCTCACCGACCCCGAGCGGCTGGCCGCGCTGGACCTCTCGCAGTTCCGGGACCGCCTGGACGGCGAGGACCGCCGGGACGGCGGGGCGCGCCAGGACGGCGAGCAGCGGTAGGACGGCGAGCAGACAGCAGGACGGCGAAGGGGTGGGAGGGCCACCGCCTCCCACCCCCGGTTCACCCCCGGAGCGTCCTCAGCGCCCGACCGCGCCGTCCAGCTGCTCGCGGATGATGTCCGCGTGCCCGGCGTGCCGACCGGTCTCCTCGATCATGTGGACCAGCACCCACCGCAGCGACGGCCCCTCGGCCGCGTCCGGCCGCAACGAGCGCACGCCCGGCCGGTCGAGGTCCGGGGCGGCGGCCGCCACCGCGTTGGAGCGCGCGATCGCGTCGCGGTACGCGGCGACCGCGGCGGCGACGGTCACGTCGTCCAGCAGGTTCTCTTCGGAGTCCCGGGGCTTCTCGCCGACGCCCTGGTAGGCCCACGCGAACCAGTTGTGCTCGACCACGGTCAGGTGCCGCACCAGCCACAGCAGGCTGGTGCCGGAGGGCACGCCGGGGCGGCGGGCGTCCTCGTCGGAGAGCCCGTCGACCTTGGCGAGCACCGCCGCGCGCAGGTAGTCGAGGAAGGCGAGCAGCGTGGTCGGCTCGTCCGCGTTCGCGCTCGGCGGCCGGGTGTCGGAGAGTTTGCTCGGCGCGGCGCCCGGGGCGGCGTTCCCGGTGCCTGCGGTGTCGGCGGTGCCGGCGGTGCCGCCGGTGCGGTCAGCGTGCGCGGCGGGCTCGACGGGCTCGGCCTGCGCGGTGTTGTCGGTGTTGTCGGTCACCGCGCCACCCTAGCCACCGCCCGACCGCCGGGGAACGGAATATGAGCTCCCGTCACCAGCCCTGCGCGGCCAACCAGTCGGCGAGGTGCCGGGCACAGTCGTCGACCGACTCCTGCCAGGTGTGCACGGCTCCGGCCCCGGCCTCGTCGCTGACGTGCTTGACCAGCCGCACCGGGACGCCGGCCCGGTGGGCGACGGTGGCGATCGCGTAACCCTCCATGTCGACCAGGTCGGCGTGCTCGGCGAGCCGGTCACGGGCGGCCGGGTCGGAGACGAACAGGTCGCCGGTGGCGAGCACCGGGCCGTCGCCCTTGCCGATCACCAGCGGGGCGCCGTACTGACGCCCGGTGAGCGCCTGCAGGGCTGCGGTGTCGAGGTCGTGCTGGATCACCTGGACCACGTGGTGGGTGCCTTCCCAGCCGGGACGCAGCGCACCGGCCGTGCCGAGGTTGATCACCTCGGAGGGCTTCTCGCCCCCGGCGAGGACGGTGGCCAGGGCGGCGGTGGCGTTGACCTTCCCGATCCCGGTGAGCAGCACGGGCAGTCGGCCGTCCAGGTGGGCGGCCTCCTCGCGCACGGCGACGACGAGCAGCGGGCGGTCGGGCGAGATCGTTCCAAGCAGGCGCATGTGCCCATCGTACGGAGCGAGGGGGTGCCGCACCGGGGAGCGCGCGCCCACGAACGGACCCCCGCGCTCCGCCCGGTCGGGGGAACCGCTCGGGGTGCGGGTGGCGTCGGAGGGTTCGCCACCTCTCCGTACGGACGACGGCACGAATGCCGACCGGACGACACCGCGAGCGGCACCGCGGGCGACGGCCGCCCGCCGCCGCGGGCCCGAGCCTTACGGAGGCGTGCGGGAACCGTGCACGACATGCTCAAGATCGGCGCAAGTCGGGTGTGGCCGGGGGGAGTCACGGCCATACTGCTGCCATCGGCCGGGCCCCGGCGAACGGGCCCGGCTCCAGGGGAGGATGAGGCGGGTGGCGACACCAGAAGGCAACGGCGCACCGGGGGCCGCGATCCCGGCCCGGCCACCGGGGGCACCGGCCGCGACGGGCACGTCGGTGCTCGTGGGTCCCGGCGGCCCCCCAGCGACCGGCCCCGGCAGTGCACCCGGCCGGGCACCCGGCCGGGCACCCGGCGGAGCACCCGCCCGGCGCCCCCGGACGGTGGTCGCCACCGGCGTCCGCGCCCGCCTCGCGCAGGCCGGCCGGACGGCGCCCGGCCGGCTCCGGCTGGCCGGTGTGGTGCTGGCGACGCTCACCGTGGCGTTCGGCGGGCTCACCGCCTGGCAGTTGGAGACCAGGGCGCAGGCCGCCGACCGGGTGGTCTCGTACAGCCAGCCGCTCAGCCGGGACGCCGCCGAGATCCACCGCAACCTGGCCGATGCCGCGACCACCGCGGCGAGCGGCTTCCTGCTGGCCGGCGCCGAGCCGAAGGACGTCCGGGACCGCTACGAGCAGGACCTCGCCACGGCCGCCAAGCTGGTCGCCGAGGCCGCCGCCCGGACCACCTCGACCTCCCCCGCGCAGGGCTCGCTCGCCCGGCTGAACCAGCAACTCCCGTCGTACGCGGGTCTGGTGGAGACCGCCCGGGCCGACAACCGGCAGGGCATCCCGCTCGGTGGCGCCTACCTGCGGTACGCCTCCGAACAGATGCAGACCGTGCTGCTGCCGGCCGCCGCCGAGCTGGCCGCCGCCGAGAACGAGGAGCTGGCGAAGGACTACGCCGCCGCCAAGTCGGTGCCGTGGGGGGCGTACGGCCTGGCGCTGGTGACCCTGGCGGCGCTGGTCCAGGTGCAGCTGACGCTGTTCCGCCGCACCAACCGGGTGTTCAACATCGGGCTGCTGGGCGCCACCGCCGCCGTGCTGGCCGGCGCGCTCTGGCTGACCGTCACCGGGCTGACCACCGATGCGGCCCTGAAGCGCAGCGACAGCGAGGGCGCCACCCCGCTGCGGGCACTCAACTACGCCCGGGTCGACGTGCTGACCGCCCGGCTGGCGGAGAACCTGCACCTCGTCGCCCGCGGCTCCACCACCAAGTACGCCGACCAGTGGAACAAGGCCACCGAGCACCTGGACGGCGTCGCGGACGGGGACACCCCGCTGGAGCGGCGCGTCGGCTCGCTCCCGGAGGCCGCCCGGCTCGCGCCCGCGGCCGCCGCGCAGAGCGTCCGGGACGCGGTGACGCAGTTCGACCAGTGGCACCAACAGCACGACAAGGCACGGAAGCTGGAGGTCGACGACGCCGACTACCAGGGCGCCCTGGACGCGACCGTGACGGCCACCGCCGGCGCGCCCACCGCCGACGCCTACTTCAGCGCCACCGACCGGGCGCTCGCCCGGGCCGCCGACATCGAGCAGGACCGGTTCGAGCAGTCCGCGAAGGGCACCGGCGGGGACCTCCGCACCGCCGCCGTCGCGGCCGCGCTGCTCGGCCTGGTGGCCGCGGCCGCCGCGCTGCGGGGCCTGGGCCGACGACTGGCCGAGTACCGGTAACCGGCAAGGGGGAACGGACAGATGCGCAGGACAACCGCACGCACCGGGTCACGCACCGGGTCACGCTCGTGGTCACGGACCAGGTCGGCCGCCGCCGTGGCGCTGCTGGCGGCCGGGGCCGCCGTGCTCGCCGGGGGCGGCCCGGTCGACGCCGCACCGACCGCCGCGGCCGGCACCGCCGCCGGGACCGCCACCCGGCAAGGGCAACAGGCGCAGCAGGACCAGGCCGACTGCGACGTCTACAAGAGCGTGCCGCCGAGCACCGAGGACGGCCCCGCCGTGAAGGCCGTCAAGGCCAAGCGCAGCCTGGTCATAGGCGTCGACCAGAACAGCTACCGCTGGGGCGCCCGCAATCCGAACACCGGCCAGATCGAGGGCTTCGACATCGACCTCGCCCGGGCGATCGGCACCGCCATCATGGGCGACCCGGACAAGGTGGTGCTCAAGCCGGTGGCGACCGCCGACCGGATCGACGCCATCAAGAAGGGCCGGGTCGACCTGATCGTCCGCACCATGACGATCAACTGCAAGCGGATGGAGGACGTCGCCTTCTCCAAGCCGTACTTCAACATCAGCCAGCGCGTCCTGGTGCCGAAGGCCTCCCCGGCGAAGAACATCGACGACGCGATCGACGGCAGGACGGTCTGCGCCGCCGACGGCTCCACCGCCCTGAACGTGGTCAAGGACAAGAAGACCGCCGGGCGGATCGTCACCGTGGAGAACCAGCTGGACTGCCTGGTACTGATGCAGCTCGGCAAGGTCGACGCCACCATGACCGACAACGGCCTGGCGGCGGGTCAGGCCGCCCAGGACCAGACCGTGCGGATCGTGGACGGCGAGGCGCAGCCGGAGGTGATCGGCGTCGCCGTGCTGAAGGAGAGCCCGGACCTGACCGCCCGGGTCAACCAGGTGCTGGCCGACTACTACGCGCGCGGCGACTGGGCCCGTTCGTACGAACACTGGCTCAAGCCGTACATGCTCAACGAGGCCGACCACTACTGGCCGGGCACGCACTGAGGCACCGCACCGGGGAACCGGCCGGACCGGCGGGCCGGGGCGTTGACGCCGTCTTGACGCCCCGCGCCCGTCCGGCCCGAACGGTCACCGGCTAGGGTTCGGGACGATCACCGCGGGGAGACCGGTGGTGGACACGGGGGTTGTCGCGGGACCGCACGTCACACGTGGCGGGATCGCGCGCGAGGAAGGAAGGACACCGCGGTGGCGGCATCGGCTGGCCCGGTACTGAGCCGGGAGGAGGTGGACCGCGCGCTGGCGCGCCTCGGCGCGGAGCGGGACGCGGTCGAGTCGGCCCTGCTCGCCCTGCAGGACCACCCGGGCCTGCGGCTGCTGGACGGCGCCGAGCTGACCGGGCGCACCCTGGAACGCTGGTCGGTCGCCGGGAAGGGCCTGCCGCTGCTCTGGGCGCTGTTCGACCGCTACTCGGAGGCGCTGGCCTCGGCGCGCGCCGTACGGGCCCGCAAGGCCAAGCCCGGAGCACCCGAACTCGCCGAGCTGAGCGAGCTGTTGACCGGCGACGCGGTGACCGTCCCGGGCGGCGCGGTGCCGGACGGGCCGCAGTTGCTCGGCGCGCCCGCCAAGCTGGTCGAGCGGATCAGCCTGGACGCGCTGATGGCCCGGATGAACTCCTGGTACGCCACCGTGCTGGAGGTGGTCAGCGCCGCCGACGCGGTCTGGTCGGCGCTGCCGGCCCGGATCGACCTGCTGCTGGCCGAGCTCCACCGGGTGCGGACGCTGGCCGGCTCGCTCGGCGTGCGGGCCGGCAGCCACCCGCTGGGCGACGACCTGGCCGCGATCGAGAAGGACCTCGTCGAGCTGCGCACCGAGGTGCACGGGGACCCGCTGGCGCTGTGGCGCCCGGCCCGGGTGCCGGCCCAGCGCGGCACGGTGCCGGAGGAGTCGGCCTTCGCCGGCCCGGTCGGGGTGGTGGACACCGAGCGGTTCGACCGGGCCGGGCGGGCGTTGGACGGCGTCCGGCTGGAGCTGGAGGACCTGCTGCGGCTGCGCGACGAGGCCGAGGAGCGGCTGCAGGGCGTCGGCGACCTGCTCCAGCGGGCCGACGCCACCCTGGCCGAGGCCCGCCGGGCGCGCGGCGAGGTGCTGGCGAAGATAGCGGCCAGCGACGTCCCGGCGGTGCCCGGCCCGGCCTCGGCGCTGCGCGAGCGGATCGTCGCGGCGCTGGAGCTGCGCCAGGCCGGGCAGTGGGGCCGGCTGGCGCCGCTGCTGGACACGCTGGAGGACTCCGCCGCCAAGGAGTTGACCCGGGCCCGGCAGTCGCTCACCGAGGTGACCCAGCCGCTGGCCGTCCGGGCCGAGCTGCGCGGCCGACTGGACGCCTACAAGGCGATGGCGGCCCGGCTGAGGGTCTCCGAGGACCCGGAAGTGATCGAGCGGTACGAGAAGGCGCGCTGGCTGCTGTGGAGCGCGCCGTGCGACCTGCGGGCGGCCGCGGCCGCGGTGGCCCGGTTCCAGCAGTCACTGCGGCCCGCCCAGGCCGAGGCGGCACAGGGTCAGGAAGCGACCGGCCAGGCGCCGGTCGACGGACAGGTTCAGGGGGGCTGAGGGTGATGGGCGAGACGTGCGTACGGCCGGAGTGCTCCGGCAGCGGCAGCATCGACGCCGACGGTTACTGCGACGAGTGCGGGCTGGCCCCGGCGGGGACCTCGACGGTCGCCCCGGCGGGAACGTCCGCGCCCGTCCCGGCGGGTGAGGGGGCGGCCTCGCCGCCGGACGCCGCCGGCCCCGGCTCGCCCTGCCCGCGCGACTGCTCGGGCACCATCGACGCGGACGGCTACTGCGACGAGTGCGGCCTCACGCCGCCCGCCGGCGACACCGGCGTCACCCAGCCCTACGTCCCGTCCGCGCGGGTCGGCGCGGACTCCGCCCGCAGCGGCTCGGTCCGCTCGCTGTCGGCCCGCACCGGCTCGGCCCGCTCGATGTCGGGCCGCTCCCGCTCGCACCGCTCGACCCGCACCGGCTCCAGCCGCTCGGTCTCGGTGCGCTCCACCCGCGGCAGCGTCAGCGCGGGCACCCGCAACCGGCTGGGCGCCGGTCTGGTCACCGTGCCGACGGTTGCGACGGCCGACCCGTCGCTGGCGGTGCTGGTCGATCCCGAGGTGCCCGAGCGCAAGCGCTACTGCGCCAAGTGCGAGGCCCCGGTGGGCCGGGAGAAGAACGGCCGCCCCGGCCGCCCGGAGGGCTTCTGCACCAAGTGCGGCACGCCGTACTCCTTCACGCCCAAGCTGCGCCGGGGCGACCTGGTCGGCGGGCAGTACGAGGTGGTCGGCTGCCTGGCGCACGGCGGCCTGGGCTGGATCTACCTGGCGATAGACCGCCGGGTCAACGACAAGTGGGTCGTCCTCAAGGGCCTGCTGAACACCGGCGACGAGGACGCGCTGGCCGCGGCCGTCGCCGAGCGCCGCTTCCTGGCCGAGGTGGACCACCCGAACATCGTCCGGATCATCAACTTCGCCGAGCACCCGGATCCGAGGTCCGGTTCCACCGACGGCTACATCGTCATGGAGTACGTCGGCGGCAAGTCGCTCAAGGACATCGCCAACGAGCGCCGCACCCCGGACAACCGGCGCGAGCCGCTGCCGGTGGAGGTGGCGATCGCGTACGCGCTGGAGGCGCTGCCGGCGCTCGGGTACCTGCACAGCCGGGGCCTGATCTACTGCGACTTCAAGATCGACAACGTGATCCAGAGCGGCGACGCGCTCAAGATCATCGACATGGGCGCGGTCTGCCGGCTCGACCACGACGGCCCGATCTACGGCACCGTCGGCTACCAGGCGCCGGAGATCGCCACCCACGGCCCCTCCCCCGCCTCGGACCTGTACACCGTGGCCCGCACCCTCGCGGTGCTCACCTTCGACTTCCAGGGCTACAGCACCACCTTCCGCGACTCGCTGCCCGGCCCGGAGGACGTCGAGGCCTTCGCCCGGTACGAGTCGTACTACCGCCTGCTGGTCCGCGCCACCGACCCGGACCCGGCCCGCCGCTTCGCCTCCGCCGAGGAGATGGCCGACCAGCTGACCGGCGTGCTCCGGGAGATCCTGGCCCTCCAGAACGACCGGCCCTACCCCGCGCTGTCCACCCTGTTCGGCCCCGAACTGCGCGTCGTGGACACCGAACTGGTGCAGCCCACCGAGCAGGCCGGGCAGCTCCGGGTGGCCTCGCTGGACCCGGCCGCCGCCGCCCTCGCGCTGCCCATCCCCCGGGTCGACCCCGGGGACCCCAACGCCGGCTTCCTCGCCACCCTGCTCTCCCCCGACCCCGAGGAGGCGCTCGTCGCCCTGGCCGGCGCCCCCGCCGTCTCGGTCGAGAGCCGGCTGCGCGAGCTGCGCGCCCTGCTCGAACTCGGCCGCCACGACGACGCCGTGACCCGACTCGACGCGCTGGAGCAGGACCACCCGGACGACTGGCGGGTGGTCTGGTACCGCGGCCTCACCGCCCTGGTGGGGGCCGCCGACGACGGTGGCGAGCCCTCCCTGCGGGCCGCCGCCGAGGCCTTCGACGCGGTCTACGACGCCTTCCCCGGCGAGGCCGCGCCCAAGCTGGCCCTCGCCATCTGCGCCGAACTGCTCGGCGACGGCGGCGACGCGGCCGAGTTCTACCGGCTGGTGTGGGCCACCGACCACGCCTACCTGAGCGCCGCCTTCGGGCTGGCCCGGGTCCGGCTGGGCGGGGACGACCGGACCGGCGCGGTCCACGTCCTGGAGTCGGTGCCGGCCACCTCCAGCCAGTACACCGCCGCCCGGATCGCTGCCGTCCGCGCCCGGCTGCGCGAGCGGCCCGCCACCGACGAGCTGGCGGCCGACCTCGGCGCGAGCTCGGCGCAGCTGACCGCGCTGCGGCTGGACGACCGCCGCCGCGAGGAGCTCTCCGTCGAGGTGCTCGGCGCTGCCCTCGACTGGGTCGGCGCCGGGTCGGCGGGGGCCCCGCCGGCCGCCGGCCTGGAGGTACTGGGACGTCCCGTACAGGAACGGGAACTGCGATTCGCCCTGGAACAGTCCTACCGGGTACTCGCCCGGTTGGCCGACCGGGCCGAGACCAGGATCGAGATGGTGGAGCGGGCCAACCGTGCCCGTCCCAGGACGTGGGTGTAGCCGATGCCGCAGCAGACCGAGTGCCCGAGCTGTTCCGAGCCGATGGACCCGGAGGACGCCTACTGCGGCTCCTGCGGGGCCGACCGGGACGGCCGGACGGCCCCGGGCGCGATGCCCGCGGGCTGGGCCGCCGCCCGGGGTGAGGCCGTACCGCAGCAGCGCGGGCCGGTCTGCGTGCACTGCGGGCAGCCGCAGGTCATCGCGGACGGCTACTGCGAGGGCTGCGGCGGCGCCCAGCCGCGCCCGCGCGACCACATGGAGAAGGCCCTCGGCGGCGTCGCCGGGGTCAGCGACCGCGGCCTGCGCCACCACCGCAACGAGGACAGCTTCACCGTCGCCGCGAGTTCGCTGCCCGGCGGCGAGCCGGTCGTGGTCGCCGTGGTGTGCGACGGCGTCTCCTCCTCCGACCGGCCGGACGAGGCCTCGGCGACCGCCGTCGACGCCGCCTCCGAGTCGCTGCTGACCTCGCTGGAGGCCGGCCGGGACCCGAACGAGGCGATGCGCACGGCCATCGCCGACGCCGCCAAGGCCGTCGCCGACCTGGCGACCGACGGCGCCGGCCCGGTCCGCCCCGACCTCAACGCACCCGCCTGCACCTACGTCAGCGCGATAGCGGCGGGCGGCCGGGTCACCATCGGCTGGGTCGGCGACACCCGGGCGTACTGGATCCCGGACGACCGCGCCGCAGCCGAGCCGTTCCGGCTCACCCAGGACGACTCCTGGGCGGCCCGGATGGTCGAGGCCGGACTGATGGGCGAGGCCGAGGCGTACGCCGACCCGCGCGCGCACGCCATCACCGGCTGGCTCGGCGCCGACGCCGAGGAGGTCGTGCCGCACACCCTCGACTTCACCCCGCACGTCCCCGGGGTGGTGCTGATCTGCACCGACGGCCTGTGGAACTACGCCGAGGCGGCCACCGACCTGGCGTACTACGTCCGGCCGGACGCCCGCACCGAGCCGCTCGCGACGGCGCAGACCCTGGTGAAGTTCGCGGTCGCCGCCGGCGGCCACGACAACATCACCGTCGCCGTGCTGCCGATCGACCCGCCGGCCGTCCGGGTCGAGGAGGTCGAGGAGACCCCCACGGCGCTGGACCTGCCCGTGATCACGCCGCGACCGGCACCGGAGGAGGACGAGGACCACGAGCCGACCCTGCCGGACATCCCGGTGATCGGCTCGCCCGCCGCCCCGCTGCCCCCGGCACCGCCGGCCCCGCCCGCACCCCCGGCGGTTCCCCCGGCCGCTCCGCCGGCACCGCCCGCCGCGCCGGTCGCGCCGCCGGTGGCACCGCCCGTCCCGCCGCAACCGCCGCACCCGCCGACGGCCTGACCGGGCGTCCGCCGGACGCCCGGTCAGGACGGCGCCACGGTCCGCCGGCCCGGCCGCCGGACCGCCCCACCGTCCTGATCGCATCCACCCCTCACCCGACGGGAGCCGACCGCCCCATGGCAACACTGGCTAAGCCGAACCTGCCCAGGTTCGACGTGGAGATCTTCCAGAACGAGTACCTGGCCGACGGCGCCCGCGAGGTCAACGCCATCGTCACCGTCACCGCGACCGGTGGCGGCACCTCCGGCGGCCGCCCGCTCGGGATCACCGACGCCGGGCCGGCCGGGGCCGGGGCCGGCGCCGCCGTGGTGATCCTGGTGGACTGCTCGGGCTCGATGGACTACCCCAAGACCAAGATCAACGGCGCCCGGGAGGCCACCGCCGCCGCCATCGACGCGCTGCGCGACGGCACCGCCTTCGCCGTGGTCGCCGGCACCCACGAGGCCAAGGACATCTACCCCGGCGACGGCACCCTGGCCACCGCCTCGCCCGGCACCCGCGGGCAGGCCAAGGAGGCGCTGCGCCGCCTCACCGCCGCCGGCGGCACCGCCATGGGCACCTGGCTCGCCAAGGCCGACAAGCTCTTCCTCACCCGCACCGACATCGCCATCCGGCACGCCATCCTGCTCACCGACGGCAACAACGAGCACGAGTCGGCCGAGGACCTGGCCCGCAACATCGAGCGGGTCACCGGACACTTCACCGCCGACTGCCGCGGCGTGGGCACCGACTGGCGGATCGACGAGCTGCGCAAGATCTCCTCGGCGCTGCTCGGCACCGTCGACATCGTCGCCGAGCCCTCGGGCCTGGCCGAGGACTTCCGCTCGATGATGACCGGCGCGATGGGCAAGCAGGTCGCCGACGTCTCGCTGCGGATCTGGACCCCGGCCAACGCCGCGGTGAAGTTCGTCAAGCAGGTCGCCCCCGCGGTCGAGGACCTGACCGCCCGCCGCGCCGAGGCCGGGCCCCGGGCCGGCGACTACCCCACCGGCTCCTGGGGCGACGAGAGCCGCGACTACCACGTCTGCGTCGAGGTCCCGGCCGCCTCCATCGGCAACGAGATGCTCGCCGCCCGGATCAGCCTGGTGCTGCCCCCGCAGGTCGGCGGCGGCACCCCCGAGGTGCTCAGCCAGGGCCTGGTCAAGGCGGTGTGGACGGACGACCTGGCCTCCTCCACCCGGATCAGCCCGCAGGTCGCCCACTACACCGGGCAGGCAGAGCTCGCCTCCTCCATCCAGGAGGGCCTGGAGGCCCACCGCGCGGGCGACGTCGACACCGCGACCGCCAAGCTGGGCGCCGCCGTCCGGATCGCACACGCGGCCGGGAACGAGGGCACCTACAAGCTGCTGCAGAAGGTGGTGGACGTGGTGGACCCGAAGGAGGGTACCGTTCGGTTCCGTAAGAACGTGAGCGAGGCCGACTCGATGACCCTTGAGACCCGGTCGACCAAGACGGTACGTGTGAAGAAGTGACCGCTGAAGACGTGACCGGGCCGGCACCCCGGCGCGACGCCGCACCCAGCCGGCCCGAAACGAGGGGGACCTGATGCCGATCTGCCCGAGGGGCCACGAGTCGCAGGCCGAGGACTGGTGCGACTTCTGCGGCTTCCCCATGACCCCGCCGGCCCCGACCCCGGGCGCCCACGGGGCCTACCCGGGGGCGCCCGGCGCCGACCCCGCGCCCGGCGCACCCGCCGGGCACCCGCAGCACGGCGGCGCGTCCTTCGGTGCGCCGCCGCTCCCGCCACCGATGCCGCCGGGGGCCGTGCCCCCGCCGCCCGGGGCGTACCCGCCTCCGGGTGCCTACCCGCCGCCCGGGCCCGCGGCTCCCGGCGCCTACCCCCCGCCCGGGCCCGCGGCTCCCGGCGCCTACCCCCCGCCCGGGGCGGTCCCGCCGCCCGCGGCGCCGCAGGGCCTCACCGAGGGCCTGGTGGTCTGCCCGATCTGCCGCAGCCCCCAGACCGGCCGGTTCTGCGAGGAGTGCGGCTACGACTACGACCTCTCCACCCCCTCGCGCCGCCAGCCCCCGGCCGTCGGCGCACCCGCGCCCGGGCCGGCCCAGCCGCCGCCGCTGAACATCCCGGCGGCGTACGGTGGCGCCCCCCAGCAGCCACAGGACCCGTACGGCCGGGCGCCGCACGAGCAGCCCCCGGCCGCCCCGCAGGCCGCCGTCGCCCCGCCCGTCCCGCAGCAGCCGCAGGCCCCGGCGCAGCCGCACACCTACGGCTACCCGCCCGCCGTCGGGCACGAGGTGCCCGCACCGGAGGGCGCGTTCCCCGAGGCCCCGGTGCGCGAGGACTCCGGCCCGGTGTACGCCCAGCCGGCCGGCCCCGGCCCGAACAACCGCGGCGGCGACTTCGGCACCTCGTTCCACCTGGCCCCGCCGCAGCAGGCCCAGCAGGAGGCCGCCCCCGCCGAGCCGGTGCGGACCACCTGGATCGCCGTGGTCTCGGCCGACCGGGACTACTTCACCGACATGATGGCCCGCAGCGGCCCCGAGGCGGCCGGCCTGTTCTTCCCGCCGTACTGCCCCGAGCGCCGGATCCCGCTGACCGGCCGCGGCCAGCTGCGGATCGGCCGGCGCAGCCAGCACCGGGGCACCGTGCCGGAGATCGACCTGTCCGTGCCGCCGGAGGACCCGGGCGCCTCGCACCAGCACGCGCTGCTCGCCGAACAGGCGGACGGCAGCTGGGTCCTGGTGGACCAGGACTCGACCAACGGCACCACGGTGAACGGCGGCGCGGAACCGATCGCCCCGCACACCGCGGTGCCGCTGAACGACGGCGACCGGATCCACGTCGGCGCCTGGACGACCATCACGGTTCACCGCGCCTGACGCCTCCCTGAGGGACCGTCAGCGACAACTCCGGCCGGGCCGGGCGGAATTCGACTTTCCGCCCGGCCCGGCCGTCGTTCCCCGTTCCTCAAAGGATCCGCAAATCCCGCTCCCCGGTGTGCACAGGGCTCTCCGGAACCCCTATTCTCAGGGCACATGACTGCAGCTATATCCGCCGACGGCATCCGTCAGCGGTACGGGGATGTGCAGGCCGTCGACGGGGTTTCCTTCACCGTCGAGGCCGGCGAGTTCTACGGGATCCTGGGCCCCAACGGCGCCGGGAAGACCACCACCATGGAGATCCTGGAAGGCGTCCGGGAACCGGACGAGGGCCGGGTCGAGCTGCTGGGGATGGCTCCCTGGCCGCGCAATCCGAAACTGCTGCCGCGCATCGGCGTGCAGTTCCAGGCCTCCGCCTTCTTCCGCAAACTGACGGCCCGGGAGACCATCCGCACCTTCGCGTCGTTCTACGGGGTCGGCCCCAAGCGGGCCGATGCGATGCTGGAGCGGGTCGGTCTGGCCGACAAGGCCGAGACCCTGACCGACCAGATGTCCGGCGGCCAGGCCCAGCGCCTGTCCATCGCCTGCGCACTGGCCCACGACCCGGAGCTCGTCTTCCTGGACGAGCCCACCACCGGTCTGGACCCGCAGGCCCGGCGCAACCTCTGGGACCTCCTGCGCGACATCAACGCCGAGGGCCGCACGGTCGTGCTCACCACGCACTACCTGGACGAGGCCGAGGTGCTCTGCGACCGGGTCTCGATCATGGACCACGGGAAGATCCTGCACACCGGTGCCCCGGCGGCGCTGATCCGCGAGATCGACGACACCGTCCGGATCAGCGTGGCCTCCGGCCAGCTGCCGGTCGACCGCGCCCGCGAGCTGCTGACCGCGGCCGGCGCCGACATCGCCAACCTGGAGGACGACACCGTCTCGCTCTCCGTCTCCACCCGCCTTCCGGCCCCGGTGCTCAGCGTCCTGGCCGAGCAGAACGCGCTGCGCGGCCTCGAAGTGCGCGGCGCCACCCTGGAGGACGTCTTCCTCCAGCTGACCGGACGGGAGTTCCGCGCATGACCGCCACCACCCCGACCGAACCGAAGGTCCCCGCGCAGCGGGGCGGTCCGGTCTCCGCCGCCGGCGAGCGGGAGCGGGTCAGCGCGTTCTGGAGCCTGTCCCGCGCGATGCTGCTCGGCATGAAGCGCGACCGCACCGCGACCTTCTTCATCCTGCTCTTCCCGCTGGTGTTCCTGGTCTTCTTCGGCACCGTGACCAAGGGCTCCGGCAGCCCGCACGCCAAGGTGGCGCAGGTCGGCGCGGTGAAGCTGTTCGACTCGATGCAGGGCGACGCCCGGGCCGGGCTGAACGAGGTCCTCACGATCACCCGGACCGACGACGAGTCGGCCACGCTGGAGAAGGTCCGCAAGGGCGACTTCGACGCGATGATCGAGCAGGGCCCCGACGGCAAGGTCCAGCTGCGCTACAGCGCCGCCGACACCGTCCGGGCCGGCGCGCTCCAGGGCATCCTCAACTCGGTGGTCCAGAGCGCCAACCAGGCGGCCACCGGCCAGCCCCCGGCCTACGTGCTGGACGCCCAGCAGGTCGAGGACAAGTCGCTCAAGCCGATCCAGTTCCTCACCCCCGGCCTGCTCGGCTGGGCCGTCGCCACCGGCGCGGTGTTCGGCGCCGCGCTGACGCTGGTCAACTGGCGCAAGACCAAGGTGCTGCGCCGGCTGCGGCTGGCCCCGATCAGCGCGGGCACGGTCGTCAGCTCGCGGGTCGTGGTCTCGCTGCTGACCGCGCTCCTGCAGAGCGCGGTCTTCCTGGTGGTCGCCACGAGCTTCTTCGGACTCAAGCTCACCGGGAACTGGTGGCTGATCATCCCGCTGGTGGCCTGCGCGACGCTCGCCTTCATGTCGATCGGCCTGCTGGCCGGGTCGGTCGCCAAGACCGAGGAGGCGGCCAACGGCATCTCGCAGGTCATCGTGCTGCCGATGTCGTTCCTGTCCGGCTCGTTCTTCCCGCTGGACGGCGCTCCGGGCTGGCTGCAGGCCGTCTCCAAGGTCATGCCGCTGCACTACCTGGTCGAATCCGCCCAGTCGGTGCTGACCCGCGGCGGCGGCGTCATGGACGCCCTGCCGACCATGGGCGGACTGCTGCTCTTCGCGGCGGTGCTGACCGGCGTCGCCTGGAAGCTCTTCAAGTGGGAAGACGCCTGATGCGTCCGACCGTTCCGGCCGTCCACCGCTGACGGTCGGGCCCGACGGGGTCGTACGCCCCGGGACCCACGCCTTTGGTCCTGGTGTACGACCCCGTCGGCGTCTGCGACCATGGTCGGGTGAGAGAGATCCGGCGAGGCACGTTGAGCGAGGAGACCTTCTACGACCAGGTCGGCGGTGAGCCGACCTTCCGACGTCTGGCCCACCGGTTCTACGAGGGCATCGCCGAGGACGAGCTGTTGCGGCCGATGTACCCCGAGGACGACCTCGGCCCGGCCGAGGAGCGCATGGCGCTGTTCCTGATGCAGTACTGGGGCGGCCCGCGCACCTACAGCGACCGGCGCGGGCACCCGCGGTTGCGGATGCGGCACGCGCCGTTCAAGGTCGACCGCGCGGCTCACGACGCCTGGCTGAAGCACATGCGGGCGGCCGTCGCGAGCCTGGAGCTGCCGGCCGACCACGAGCGGCAGTTGCTGGAGTACCTGGCCTACGCCGCGGCCTCGATGATCAACACCGAGGGCTGAGCCACCCCGACGGGCCGGCGGGCTGGTGGCCCCGCCGGCCTGTCGGCCTGCTTGGCCCGTTGGCCCGATGGCCCGATGGCCCGCCGGGCTTGTAGCCCTGCGGCCCGCGCTAGCCGATCGGGCTGAGCCCGAGACCCGCACCCGGCGCGGCCACGGTGCGCACCGCCACCGAGCCCGCCGGGGCGCTCAACCGCAGCCAGCCGCCCGCCCGGTGCACGGACAGCGGGGCACCGGGCTTCAGGAAGCCCATCACGTACGCGGCGTGCACCGCCCGCAGCGGCAGCTCCGGCAGCGCGGACACCGGGCGGGACCAGATCTCGTCGGCCAGCGCGTCCAGCACCGCACGGGTGCGGTGGTGCGCCGGCACGGCCTCGCTGCGCTCGCGGAACTCCCCCACCCCGGCCATGAGTTCGGGGTAGACCTCGGCCACCGGCGGGGCTCCGACCGGCCGCCAGCCGGTGCGCGGCGGCAGCAGCCCGGCCCAGGCCGGGCCGGTCACCGGCGCGGGCAGCGCGACGGTGCCCTCCTCGGCGTCCACGCCGTCCAGCAGCTGCCCCGCCGAGACGGTCAGGTCCACCGCCTCGTCGAGGCCGCCCAGCCGCGCGGTGCGGATCGCCAGCGCGCCCGAACCGCCCAGCGGCAGCCGTCCGAAGACCGCCAGCACGCCGTCGTCGGCGCCGGGCCCCACCGCCTGCAGGCGGACGGCCGCCGCCTTGTCGAAGCGCAGCAGGCGCAGCAGGAAGGCGGAGAGGTCGGCGGCCTCCCCGGCGTCGGTCAGGGCGAGGCGGGCGGTGACGGTCAACGCAGCTCAGCTCGAATCATCACGTGGCGGTCAGACGGCGGCGGGAACGGCCGCGGCCTTTTCGTCGGAGGCGGCCCCGTCCATGAAGCGGCCGAGGAACTCCCGCTCCACGGGCGAGATCCGGCGCGGCCGGCCCTCGGCCAGGTCGTAGGGGACCACCACGGTGGACGCCCGGACGTACACGACGTCGGTGCCGTCCTCGGCGACGTCCTTGATCTCGTACGAGACGGTCAGCGAGGCGCCGCCGATCTTCGTCACCCAGGTCTCGATGGTGACCGGGTGCGGCCGGTGCACCAGCGGGCGCTTGTAGTCGATCTCGTGGCGCGCCACCACCGAGCCGCCCGCGAACTCCCCGGCGCCGGCCGCGGCGGCCTGGGTGAACATGAAGTCGATCCGGGCCTCCTCCAGGTAGCGCAGGAAGACCACGTTGTTGACGTGTCCGAAGGCGTCCATGTCGGACCAGCGCAGTGGGCAGGCGTAGATGTGGCGGGCCACGGGTGTTCTCCTCGGTTCCGGTCGCCCGCCGCCGTCCCCTCGAAGGCGACGGGTGGTGGCGACGGGCCGCGGCCCGGCAGGCCGCCCCGGAGGGCAGTCTGCCGGGCCGTTGTGTCGACTGGGTGTCAGCCTCGGGTCAGCTTCTTGTACGTGGCCCGGTGCGGACGGGCGGCGTCGGCGCCGAGCCGCTCGATCTTGTTCTTCTCGTAGGACTCGAAGTTGCCCTCGAACCAGAACCACTTGCTCTCGCCCTCGTAGGCGAGGATGTGGGTGGCCACTCGGTCCAGGAACCAGCGGTCGTGGGAGATGACCACGGCGCAGCCGGGGAACTCCAGCAAGGCGTTCTCCAGCGAGGAGAGCGTCTCGACGTCGAGGTCGTTGGTGGGCTCGTCGAGGAGCAGCAGGTTGCCGCCCTGCTTGAGGGTGAGCGCCAGGTTCAGGCGGTTGCGCTCACCGCCGGAGAGCACGCCGGCCGGCTTCTGCTGGTCCGGGCCCTTGAAGCCGAAGGCCGACACGTAGGCGCGGGACGGCATCTCGACCTGGCCGACGTTGATCCAGTCCAGACCGTCGGAGACGACCTCCCAGAGGGTCTTCTTCGGGTCGATGTTGGCGCGGCTCTGGTCGACGTAGCTGATCTTGACGGTCTCGCCGACCTTGACCGTGCCGCTGTCCGGGGTCTCCAGGTCCTGGAGCATCTTGAACAGGGTGGTCTTGCCGGCGCCGTTCGGGCCGATGATGCCGACGATGCCGTTGCGCGGCAGGGTGAAGCTCAGGTCGTCGATCAGGACCTTCTCACCGAAGGCCTTGTTGAGCTTCTCGACCTCGATGACGACGCTGCCCAGACGCGGGCCCGGCGGGATCTGGATCTCCTCGAAGTCCAGCTTCCGCATCTTGTCGGCCTCGGCCGCCATCTCCTCGTAGCGGGCCAGACGGGCCTTGGACTTCGCCTGGCGGCCCTTGGCGTTGGAGCGGACCCACTCAAGCTCCTCCTTGAGGCGCTTGGCGCGCTTCGCGTCCTTCTGGCCCTCGACCTTCAGACGCGACTGCTTGGTCTCCAGGTACGTGGAGTAGTTGCCCTCGTACGGGTAGGCGCGGCCGCGGTCGAGCTCCAGGATCCACTCGGCGACGTTGTCGAGGAAGTACCGGTCGTGGGTGACGGCCACGACGGTGCCCTTGTACTTCTCCAGGTGCTGCTCCAGCCAGTTCACCGACTCGGCGTCCAGGTGGTTGGTGGGCTCGTCGAGCAGCAGCAGGTCGGGGGCCTCCAGCAGCAGCTTGCAGAGCGCGACGCGGCGCTTCTCACCACCGGAGAGCTTGGTGACCGGCCAGTCGCCGGGCGGGCAGCCCAGGGCGTCCATGGCCTGCTCCAGCTGGGCGTCCAGGTCCCAGGCCTCGGCGTGGTCCAGGTCCTCCTGGAGCTTGCCCATCTCGTCCAGCAGCGCGTCCGAGTAGTCGGTCGCCATCAGCTCGGCGATCTCGTTGAAGCGGTTGAGCTTCCCCTTGATCTCCTTGACGCCGTCCTCGACGTTCTCCAGGACGGTCTTGGACTCGTCCAGCGGCGGCTCCTGGAGGAGCATGCCGACGGTGAAGCCGGGCGACAGGAAGGCGTCGCCGTTGGAGGGCTGCTCCAGGCCGGCCATCATCTTCAGCACGGTGGACTTACCGGCACCGTTGGGGCCCACGACGCCGATCTTCGCTCCGGGGAGGAAGCTGAGCGTCACGTCGTCAAGGATGACCTTGTCTCCGTGAGCCTTGCGCACCTTGCGCATCGTGTAGATGTATTCCGCCACGTGAGATCGCTCCGGCGTCGTCGGGAGTATTCGGCTTGCAGCGTTCCATTGTGCCGCACCCGGCCGCGGGCCCCGAACCGCCGGGGTGCCCCTCGGGGGTATCCCCGGGCGGTCTTCGGCCCCTGTCGGCACATGTCGGCACAAAGGCCCGGCCCCCCGCAGCGAGCGGGGGGCCGGGCCTCTCTGTCTCAGGGCCTCAGGCGGTCATCGCCTCGGGCCCGTGGAGCGGGTCAGGCGGTGGTGCGACCGTGGCGGCCGCGGCGGCGCAGGACGAAGACGGCGGCGCCACCGGCCACGACCAGGCCACCGGCGACGGCGGCGAGGATCGGGGTCGAGTCATTGGCACCGGTCTGGGCCAGGCCACCGGTGCCCGGGGCGGTGCTGGTCGGGGCCGGGGTCGGGTGGCCGGCGCCGGTGCTCGGGGTGCCCGACGGGGTGCCGGTCGGGGTGCCCGACGGAGCCGGGGTGGACGGACCGGGGGTCGGCGTGGTGCCGGTGCCGGTCTTGCAGTCCAGGACGCCCTTGAACTCGCGGCTGTAGCCGTTCGGGCCGGTGACGGTGATGTCGTAACCGGTCTTCTCGGCGACCTGGACGAGCACGCTCTCGGTCTTGCCCGGCTGGACGGTCAGCTGCTGCTTGCCGACCGTGACGGTGCCGGCCTCGTCGCCACCGTTGGTGACGGAGACGCGCACGCCGCCGTTGGCGCACTCGACCTTGGCGGTGCTGTCGATCAGCGCGCCCTTGCCCTGCTTCCAGGTGGCCTTGGCGGCGTCGGCGACGTTGAGCTTGCTGGAGCCGGCCAGGATCATGGTCTGGCTGTGCTCCTCACGGGTGTAGCCCTTGCTGAGGAAGACACGGCCGCTGGGCACCACGGTGGAGGCGCTGGCGTTCACCGTGACCGAGCCGTCCGGGGTGCCGGCCGGCACGTCCAGGAACAGCTGGGTGTCCTTGGCGATCGGACCGGCCAGCGAGGCGCCGACCGGCTTGTTGTCCTTGTCCAGCAGCTTGACCTTGTCGGCGGCGTCGCCGCTGACGGCCAGCTTCACCTCGGAGGCGCTGGAGTTCAGCGTGAACGGGCCGAGCTTGGCGCCGGACTTGCCGGAGACCGAGTCCGGGCTGAGGGTCAGCGACGGCTTGGGCTCGGCGGCGATGCCCTTGTTGGCGGCGCCGGTCAGGTAGTCGCGCAGCTTCTTGGCGTTCTCGTCCTGCGGGACGGCGTTCTTGTTGTCCGAGTACTTCCAGATCGCGGCCTGGGTGCCCGCGGCGGCGGCCTCGGGGCTCAGGGCGGCCGCACCGGCGGCCTTGGCGAGCGCCGTGAGGTCCTTGACCTGCGGGTAGGAGTTCTCCAGGATCCAGCGGATCTTGGCGGCGGCCTCGACCTTGTTCTTGTCGCCGAGGGAGCTGGAGGCCCAGTCGGACTCCTGGTACTGGATCTTCTTCCGGATGTCCACCGGGAAGCCGAAGTCGATGCAGTACGTCTGCAGCTCACCGTCGGCGGTCTTGAGGGTGAAGAGACCGCCGTCGACGGTGCCCTCGCCCTCGACGTTGATCTTCTCGCCGAGCATGGTGTTCTGCACCACGGCGGTCACACCCGCACCCGGGGTGTCGGCCGCGACCGCCGCACCGGCCGCGAACAGGCCTCCGCCCAGCGCCAAGCTGGTCGTGAGCATGACAGTGGTTATCCGGGACAGACTCCGCCCCTGCCTCTGGAACATCTGGGATCCCTCCGGGACAGGCCGCACCCGATGGGGACAGCCTGCCGACTTGCCGTGCCGCGCGTGCCCGGTGTGGCACTGCTGCGGGTATGAACCTGACGAATCCTATTGACCCCCAGAGGCCCCGAAACCCCCATGCGAAATCAGGACGATTCCGTATCTGTATCGTTATCAACCCTCCCAGGATCCACACAAGCTGACGGTTGGCCAGAAAATTTTCACCCCACTTTTCGTTATCCGGTCGGATTGCGCGTGCGGGCGCAACAACCTTCTCGATCAACATATTTGTCGACAGAGAAGGGTCACCGACCGGTCAGTTCAGCACCCGATCAGCCACCCCGATCAGTCACTCTGATCCGCCACCCCCGACTCCCCCTCGGACGCCTCGCCCTGCCCGCCCGTCGGCGGCCGTGCGCCCGCCGGCAGGGCCCGCGGACCGGGCGCCGGGGCGACCGCGGCGGCCCTGCGCGCCTCCAGTGCGCTCACGATCCACTCCGGCACCGACTCACCCCCACCCTCCGGCCCGGTCCGCCCCGCGCCGCCCGGGGGCTGCCCGCGCACCCCGGCCGCCCAACGGAACGCCGAGGTACCGCGGGTGAGGTCGTGTCCGACCGATCGGGCGTCGATCTCGGCCCGGCTGCGTTTCACCTCCCCCTCCGCCCACTCCCGCACCCGCAGCCGACCGCTCACCAGCACCGGATCGCCCTTGGCCAGCGAGCCGATCAGGTTCACCGCCAGCGCCCGCCAGGCCGTCACCGTCACCCACTGCGTCTCGCCGTCCACCCAGCACTCGCGCTGCCGGTCGTACCGGCGCTCGGTGCAGCCGAGCCGGAAGTTGGCCATCGGCACCCCGCCGGCGGTTTCCGCGTAGCTCACCTCCGTCGCGACATTGCCGACCACCGTCACATGGGCCTCGTTCACGGCACACTCTCCGTTCTCGCCGATGCACCGTACGGAATCGACCGGTGCGCCTTGAGCGTGCACTTCAGGAGAAATCCGGGCCAGTGACTTCCTAAATCCTGTGGATAACTCGGCCACCGCGGAACAGTTGTCACTCGCAGGGGTGAATTTCGGCCTTCGGGGGGTCGCTTCGCCCCCATCTCTTCGCGGCCATGACAACGAACCCGCTGATCGCCGCCCCGACCGGCGCGCGCCGGAACACCCGCCGAGGGCCGTCCGCGCACGTCATCCGACCGGTGCAACCGCCATTACCGCCCCCCACCCGCACCGTCGGCGGCACATTCTCCGTGTCGAATCCATAACGGGTGAGGAGGCAGCCCCGTAACGACTGCACAACGTCCGGCGCGGAACACTCCCAGACCGCTGCACGCACGGCCTTCACCTGCGATTATCGGACCGCTCCACCGAACCGACACACCGACGACGGTGTCGTCACACCCGGCCGAGGAACTGGACACCCTTATCCTGTCCCCGACAGGGCGAGGGGCCACCACCCCCACCCCCACCCTCAGGTACGGGCCGGACAACGCGCGCCCCGGCGCTCGTCGCCCGATCCCGGCCACGGTCACGCCCACCCCCGGGCGTCGCCCGCCCCGCCCCCATAGCTCAGCGGATAGAGCACCCGCCTTCTAAGCGGTAGGTCGCAGGTTCGAATCCTGCTGGGGGCACCACCCGCAATTCCCGCAGGCCATCGCGCCGATCGCGACCATGTGTAGTCGCGCCGGTCCTCCCGGTAATGCCAAACACCCACCGCGCATAACCCGTGACAATCCGTGTCATGACCGCTTCGAAAACCGCGGCCAATGCCGCCGGTTCCGGAATCGAACGTCGGACGGTCCCGCCGGGCTCCGCGAACGGCGGAATCCCGGGCGAATACCGGGCGAATCCCCCACCCGGGAGCATTCCGGCGGCCCGCCGGAGGGCGGGTCAGCCCGCCAGCCCGGCCAGATGGGCGTCCAGCAGGGCGATCTGCCGCTCCGGCGGGAACTCCTCCGGGGCGAACAGCGCCTGCACCACCAGCCCGAGCACGAAGGCCTGCGCACCGGCGGCGACTTCGGCCGGGTCGGCTTGCGCCGGGAGCTCCCCGAGCCGCTGGGCGTCCACGACGATCTCCTTGAGCGCCACGCGCGAGCGGGCGTAGCGGCCCGCGTGCGCGTCCGCCAGCTGCGGATCGGCCAGGGCGTGGTCCCAGGAGCCGACCCAGATCCGGTTGCCGGCCGCGGCGTCCGCGTCCAGCGGCAGGACGTCGAGCAGCGCCGCCCGCAGCCGGGGCAGCCCGGCGGGCGGCGGCGGGCTGCCGTCGGCGGGCGCGGTGCGCCGGGGCCGTTCGCCCGAGCGCCGGTCCAGTTCCTCCAGGGCGTGGCTCAGCAGCGCCCGCTTGTTCGGGAAGTAGTGCGTCAACAGTCCCGTGGAGGCGCCCAGTTCGGCGGCGACCGCGCGCAGGGTCAGCCCCTCGAAGCCCCGGGTGGAGAGCACCCGCCACACCCCCTCGGACACTTCCGAGCGGCGGGCGTCATGGTCTCCACGGGCCGGTGTCATGGGGGCTATCGTACATACCAAACGTTTGTTATGAATGATTCCGACCAGCCCGTGCACCGCCTCCGAAAGGCCCGCCCGTGTTTGCCGTACAGCTCACCGACCACGCCGAACTGCGCCCGCTGGAGCCGTGGCAGGCCCCGGAGTTCCTGGCCCACATCGACCGGGCCCGCGCCCACACCGACCCGTGGATCCCCTGGGCCACCTTCTCCACCGACCTGGACTCCGCCCGCGCCACCCTGCAGCGCTACGCCGACGGCCAGGCCGCCGACCAGAAGCGGATCTTCGGCATCTGGAAGGACGGCACGCTGGTCGGCGGCGTCATGTTCGTCGGCTTCGACACCAAGTCCGGCGTCTGCGAGATCGGCGCCTGGACCGAGCCGGCCGGCCAGGGCGGCGGGCTGATCACCGCCGCCGTGCGGCACCTGCTCGACTACGCCTTCGTCACCCGCGGCCTGCACCGGGCCGAGTGGTGGTGCACCTCCGTCAACGCCCGCAGCCGCGCCGTCGCCGAGCGGGTCGGCATGAAGCGGGACGGCGTGCTGCGCGAGTGGTACCTGCACAACGGGGTCCGCCACGACAAGGAGATCTGGGCGATCCTGGCCCACGAGTGGTCCGCCCGGGCCTGAGGCCCCGGCAGGACCGGGGCCCCGGCAGGAACGGGCCCTGAGCCGGGCGGCGGGAGCGGACACGGCAGGGGCCCGGTGGACTCCCCTGCGGTCCACCGGGCCCCTGCCCGCCCCGGGCGTTCCACCCCCTGCCCGCCCCGGCCGTCCAGGCCGTTCAGGCCGTTCAGGCCGCGAGCACCGGCCGCTGCTCCTCGGAGTGCTCCTCCTCCGCCCCGGTCCCCGTGCCCCCGGCCGCCCGCAGCCGCAGCGCCAACAGCAGCGCCAGCGTCAGCAGCCCGCCCGCCGACACGAACACCACATCCACGGCGTCCGTGAAGCTGCCCAGCGCGTGCTCACGGGCGGCCCCGGCGAGGGTGCGGAGCGCGCCGAACGACCCGCCGGGCTCGCCGGCCTCGTAGACCCGGGTCAGCACGGTGCCGAACAGCGCCGCGCCGAGCGCGCTGCCGAGGGTCTGGAAGAAGCGCACCCCGGTGGTCGCGACGCCGAGCTGGTGGGCGGGCGCGGCGGCCTGCACCAGCATCACCAGCTGGCCGATCAACTGCCCCAGCCCGCAGCCCAGCAGGGCGAGTTCGGCCAGCACCACCCACAGCGGGGTGGTCGGTCCGCTGAGGCCGAGCAGGAGCAGGGCGAGCGCCGCGAGGCCCGCGCCGGCCACCAGGAAGGTCTGCGGCAGGTGGCCGCGGGCGGTCAGCCTGCCCACCAGCAGGCCGACCGCGGTCATCCCGGCCGCCATCGGTACGAGGTAGAGGCTCGCCGAGGTCGGGGCCACGCCGCGGGCGAGCTGCAGGTAGATCATCACGTAGACGATCGAGCCGGTCATGGCCATCCCGACCAGGCCCTGGATCGCGAAGCCGAGGCGCACCGCGCGGATCCGGAACAGCGACAGCGGCAGCACCGGCTCGGCCGCGGTGGCCTGGCGCCACAGGAAGAGCACGAACGCGGCCAGGGTCGCGGCGGCCAGCCCGAGGATCACCGGGGAGGTCCAGGCGTAGTCCTTGCCGCCCCATTCGGTGACCAGCAGCAGCCCGGTGGCGAAGGCGGCGGCGAGGGCCGCGCCGAGGAAGTCCAGGCTGCGGCGCCCGGCCGAGGCGGGCAGCTTGAGCACCAGGGCGGCGCCGACCACGACCAGCAGGCCGAGCGGCAGGTTGACGTAGAAGATCCAGCGCCAGCTGAGGTGGTCGGTGAACAGCGCGCCGACCAGCGGGCCGATCGCCATGCCGAGGCCGGCGACGACCCCGCCCACCGCCCCGCCCTTGCCGCCGCCCGCGTCCTCCGGGTCCTTGAGGTGGGCGATCACCACCATGGTGACGCTCATCAGTCCGCCGCCGCCGATGCCCTGGACGGCCCGGAAGGCGATCAGTTGTCCCATCGTCTGGGCGGCCCCGCAGAGCGCCGAGCCGAGCAGGAAGGCGCCGACCGCGCCGAGCAGCACGCGCTTGGCGCCGTAGAGGTCGCAGAGCTTGCCGTAGAGCGGCAGCAGCGCGGTGGCGGCCAGGGCGAACGCGCTGACCAGCCAGGGCAGCCGGTCGACGCCGTGGACGGGGTCGAGCTCGCGGACGATCGGCACGCTCACCGCCGACACGATGTTCATGTCGAGCACGGCCAGCACGATCGTGACCAGGCAGATCAGCATGCCCAGCTTGCGCTGGGCCGGTGTCATCAGGGCGGTGGGCGCCATCGTCGAATCCCCCCGGGGTCGTCGGAGTCCGCCCGGACCGGTGCGGTCCGGCGGGAACGGCACCACCATGACAGGATTCTTGGACTCGGTCAATCCTTGATCCGGGGCCATATTTCATCCGGGACAATCAATGGGCCTGATCAATCGTTGTTCCTGGTACAGTTCGGCCATGGCGTCCCCTTCCGGTTTCGAACGCGGCCTCGACCACGGCTTCGACCTCGACGCGCTCCCGCTGCGTGAGCGCAAGAAGATCCAGACCGGCATCCGGCTCTGGCGCACCGCCGTCGCACTGTTCGCCGAACGGGGCTTCGACCAGGTCTCGGTGGCCGAGATCGCGGCCGCCGCCGACGTCTCCAAGATGACCGTCTTCAACTACTTCCCCACCAAGGAAGACCTGGTCATGGGCCCGATGGAGCAACACCTCGACGAGCCGGCCCGGGTGGTGCGCGAGCGCGCCCCGGGCACCTCGGCGGTGGCCGCGCTGCGCGAGCAGTTCCTCACCGCGCTGGGGGAGTTCGACCCGGCCACCGGACTGAGCGACGACCCGGTCGTGCTCGACGTGGTCCGGGTGATCCACCGGACCCCGGCCCTGCTGATGCGCGCCACCGCCGGCTTCGACCAGAAGGCGCAGACCCTGCTGGCCGCCGAACTGCTCGCCCAGGACCCGGCCCACGACGAGCTCACCGCCAGGGTCGCCGCCGCCCAACTGCTGGCCGCCCGGCTGACCCTGACCGGCGAGAACCAGCGCCGGATGCTGACCGGCGAACGCGCCGAGGACGCGCTGCCCGCCGCGCTCGACGCGACCCACCGCGCCTTCGCGCTGGTCGAACGGGGACTCGGGGACTACTGCGCCGACACGCCCTGAGAAGGTGTGCGCACCACGATCATCCGGAGGTACGCATGGACCAGCCCTTGCTCGCCCGGGGTCGCACCCCGCTGTCCACCGACGTCGACGGCCTGCTCGCCCACATCGGTGAGGACGGCGTCGCGGTGCTGACGTTCTCGCGCCCGCTGCGCCGCAACGCCATCACGCTGGCCATGTGGCAGGCCCTGCCCAAGCTGCTGTTCCGGATCGCCGAGCAACCGGGCGTGCGGGTCCTGCTGGTCACCGGCGCCGACGGCACCTTCAGCGCGGGCGCGGACATCGACGAACTCGCCGAGGTCTACGGCGACCCGGACCGCGCCGACGACTACCACGCCGTCAACGTGGCCGCCGAGGAGGCCCTGGCGGCCTTCCCGCACCCGACGATCGCGGTGGTGCACGGCGCCTGCGTCGGCGGCGGCTGCCAGTTGGCGGTCGCCTGCGACCTGCGGTTCGTCGCGAACGACGTGCGGATGGGCATCACCCCGGCCAAGCTCGGCGTGGTCTACCCGGCGGTGCCGACCCTGCGGCTGGCCCGGCTGGTGGGCCCGTCCCAGGCCAAGTACCTGCTGTTCTCCGGCGAGTTGGTGCAGGGCCTGCGCACCACTGTGATCGGCCTGGCCGACCGGGTCGTCCCCGCCGGCGAACTGGACGGGAACGCGCTGGAGTTCGCCCGGCTGCTGACCCGGCGCTCGCCGCAGACCATCGGCGCCGTCAAGGCCGCGCTGTCCGTCCCGCCGGAGCAGGCGGCGCAGGCACTGGAGCCGTGGGAGCGCCGCTCCCGCGAGGCCTCGGACGTCCACGAGGGCCTCGCCGCGTTCCTGGAGGGCCGCCAGCCCCGGTTCTGAGCCTCCGGGGAGCGCCGGAAACAGGCCGTCCCGCACCGGACCCCCCACGGGTTCGGCGCGGGACGGCCTGCGGACCGCTCAGCGGATCGGCATCCCCGAGATCGCCCGGGCGATCACCAGTCGCTGGATCTCGCTGGTGCCCTCGAAGATCGAGTAGATCGCGCTGTCCCGGTGCATCCGCTCCACCGGGTACTCCCGGGTGAAGCCGTTGCCGCCGAGGATCTGCATCGCCTGCGCGGTGACGTACTTGGCCGTCTCGCCCGCGTACAGCTTGGACATCGAGCCCTCGGCCGCGGTGAACGGCTGGTTGTTGACCGCCATCCAGGAGGCCCTCCACACCAGCAGCCGGGCCGCGTCGATCCGGGTCTTCATGTCGGCGAGCTGGAAGGCCACGCCCTGGTTGTCGATGATCGGGCGGCCGAACTGCTCGCGCGTCTTCGCGTAGTCCAGCGCCACCTCGTACGCGGCCCGGGCGATGCCGATCGCCTGCGCGCCGACGGCCGGGCGGGAGGCCTCGAAGGTGGCCATCGCCGCGTTGCCCTTGGCACCCGGGCGCTTGACGCCCTCGCGGGCCCGGGCCAGCCGCTCGTCCAGCTTCTCCTTGCCGCCGAGCAGGCAGCTGCCGGGCACCCGGACGCCGTCCAGCACCACCTCGGCGGTGTGCGAGGCCCGGATGCCGTGCTTCTTGAACTTCTGGCCCTGGCTCAGTCCGGGCGTGCCCGGCGGGACGACGAAGGAGGCCTGTCCCTTGGCGCCGAGCGCGGGGTCGACGGTGGCGACCACCACGTGGACGGCGGCGATCCCGCCGTTGGTGGCCCAGGTCTTGGTGCCGTGGAGCACCCACTCGTCCTTGGCCTCGTCGTACACCGCACGGGTGCGGAGCGCGGAGACGTCGGAGCCGGCGTCCGGCTCGGAGGAGCAGAAGGCGGCCACCTTGACGTCCTCGGGGGTGCCGAACATCTGCGGGGTCCAGGTGCCGATCTGCTCGTCGGTGCCGTTGGCCAGCACCGCGACGGCGGCCAGGGTGGTGCCGACGATGGACAGCCCGATGCCCGCGTCGCCCCAGAACAGCTCCTCCATCGCGATCGGGATGCCGACGCCGGAGGGGTCGAAGTACTGCTGGGCGTAGAAGTCCAGGGAGTAGATGCCCAGCTTGGCGGCCTCCTGGATGACCGGCCAGGGGGTCTCCTCGCGCTCGTCCCACTCGGCGGCGGCCGGGCGCATCACGTCGGCGGCGAAGCCGTGCAGCCAGTCGCGTACGGCGAGCTGGTCCGCGCCCGGGTCCAGCGAGAACGTGCTGCTCATGGGTGCTTGCCTCCGAAGACGTGTTGCGGCCGACCGGGGTGTTACCTCGGGTAACATCGTCGGAGTCTGCTACTGATTGGTAACCGGTGTCAACGCCCGCGACCGGTGTCAACACCGAGTCGGCCCCCCACTTCCGAGGAGCAGCGCATGTCCCGAGAGCCCCGCCGCGAGCAGCTGCTCAACGCCGCCGACCGGGTCATCCAGCGCGAGGGACCGAGCGCCAGCATGAACGCCATCGCCGCCGAGGCCGGCATCACCAAGCCGATCCTCTACCGGCACTTCGGAGACCGGAACGGCCTGATCAGAGCCCTCACCGAACGGCACACCGGCGGCCTGCTGGCCGCCGTCCGCGCCGCCCTCGCCGAGCCGCTGGAGCGCCGCGACCGGGTCGAGCACGTGCTGGACACCTACCTCGCCGGGATCGAGGCCCGGCCCCAGGTCTACCGGCTGCTCACCCACCCCGAGCCGGGCGACCCGAGCGGCGCCGGCAACGCACTCGCCCCCGCGCTCCGGCAGATCGCCGAGGAGATCACCCGGGCCGTGCAGAGCCAGGTCGACCTCGGAGCCGACCGCGACCTGCTCGCCGAGGCCTGGGGCCGGGGCATCACCGGCATGGTGCTGGCCGCCGGGGACTGGTGGCTGGAGACCAAGCCCTGCTCGCGCACCCGGATGGTGCAGGCGCTGGCCGACCTGCTCTGGGGCCGCCTGGCCGCCGCCGCGGACCTGCCGACCGCCGTCCTGCCGACCGCCCCGGCCGAGCCCGCGGCGGACTGACCGCCCCGCCCGCACCGACCTCCCGCGGCCGAACTCCCCTTTCGCGCACGACCCTTGTGCAGGGGGCGGCAGCACGGGCATCATCGGGGCCCCCACCCCCCGCCGTGCGAGGTCCCCGATGCGCCTGCGCCGCACCGCCGTTGCCCTGCTGCTCGCCGCCACCGCCGCGCTGACCGCCGCCCCGGCGCAGGGCGCGCCGAACCCGGCCGGGGGCGCCGCGACCGCGCACTTCCCCACCGGCACGGCCACCTCCCCCGACGGCCGCACCGCCCTCACCGACGCCCGGGGCCGCCGGCTCGGGCTGCGCGGCTTCAACCTCGACAAGTACGCCGAGGCCACCGAGGCCGACCTCCGGTCCATCGCCGCCCAGGGGTTCACGCTCGTCCGGCTGCCGGTCTCCTGGACCAGGCTGGAGCCCCGGCGCGGCCACCTCGACGACGCCGAGCTGCGGCGCCTGCAGCAACTCCTCGGCTGGGCCGACCGCCTGAACCTGCTCGTCCTGGTCGACTTCCACCAGGACGTCTACGGCCCGAAGTTCGGCGGCGGCACCAACGGCATCCCGGTCTGGGCCACCCGGGACGACGGCCTGCCCTTCACCCCGGACCCGGACGACTGGTTCGCCGGCTACTTCCAGCCCGCCGTCCAGGCCGCCTTCCGCCACCTCTACGACGACCCCGACCTGCGCACCTGGCAGGCCGATTTCTACACCCGGCTCGCCCGCGAACTGCGCGGCCACCGCTCGCTGTTGGGCTACGACCTGTTCAACGAGCCGTTCGGCCCGGTGGACGGCGACCCGAGCGACCCGGCGGTGCTGGCCGCCGCCTCCGCCGCCCTGGAACAGGGCCGGCTCGCCGACATGTACCGCCGCCTGATCGCCGCCGTGCGCCGGGCCGACACCCGAGCCTGGCTGTTCGTGGAACCGACCGTCCTGGTCGGCCAGGGCGTGCCGACGCAACTTCCCGGCTTCACCGATCCCCGCCCCGGCGCCCCGCGGCTCGGCTACGCACCGCACTTCTACTCCACCGCCGTCGAGAACGGCGCCGACTGGGACCCGTCCGACGGCTTCGTCGAGCAGTACGCCGCCGCGATCACCGCCTACCCCGCCGCCCACCGCCTGCCGGTCCTGGTCGGCGAGTGGGGGCCGCCGGACGCCCGCCGGCCGGGCAACCGCCTGCTGGTCCGCCGGCAGGTCGCCGCGATGGACGGCTTCGCCGAGGGCTGGACGATGTGGTACTGGTGCCGGGGCACCGGCGGCTACTGCGCGCTCGACCCGGCCGGGCACCCCGCCCCCGGCGACGAGCCCGCCTTCGGTCCGTACCCGGCCGCCGTGGCCGGCACCGGGGTCCGCACGGACGGCGGCACCGTCCGCTGGAGCGCCGACGGCACCGGGCACGGCAGCGAACTCGTCCTGCCGCCCGCCGCGTTCCCGCACGGCGCGGGCGTTGCGGTCTCCCCCGCCGACGCCCGCGTCGAGGTCGAGCAGCCCGCCGACGGACACGCGGGAACCGTACGGATCCGGCTCCCGCGCGCCCGACCGGGCACCGCCGTGACGGTCACCCTCACGGCCCGGTGAGGCCCCGCCGGGCCCCGCGCTACAGCAGCCCCCGGCGGGCCAGCAGCGGCTCGGTCTCCGGCGCCCGGCCGACCACCGCGCGGAAGGACTCCAGCGGGTCCCGGCTGAACCCGCGCGCCAGCAGCTCGCGCCGGAACACCTCGCCGCTCTCCCGCACCGGCCGCCCGTTGCCCTCGAACCACTGCACGGTGTCGGCGTCCAGCACCTCCGACCAGATGTAGGCGTAGTACGCCGCGCTGTAGCCGCTGGCGAAGACGTGCTGGAAGTACGTCGTCCGGTAGCGCGGCGGGATCGCGTCCACCCCGACCCCGGCGGCCGCGAGCGCCCGGGACTCGAACTCCTCGGCGTCCGCGATCTCCTCGCCCTGCGGCACGGTGTGCCAGGCCCAGTCCAGCAGCGTGGCCGCCAGGTACTCCACCGTCCGGAAGCCCTGCCCGAAGCCCTCGGCCGCCGTCATCCGCTCGACCAGCCCGGCCGGCAGCGGCTCCCCGGTCTCCTGGTGCCGGGCGTAGTTGGCCAGCACCTCCGGCCGGACCATCCACATCTCGTTGACCTGCGACGGGAACTCCACGAAGTCCCGGGGCACCGAGGTGCCCGAGAGCAGCGGGTACCGCACGTCCGAGAACAGCCCGTGCAGCGCGTGCCCGAACTCGTGGAAGAGCGTGCGCACCTCGTCCCAGGACATCAGCACCGGCTCGCCGGGTGCCGGGAGCGGGATGTTGAGGTTGTTCAGCACCACCGGCCGCCGCCCGGTCAGCGCGGACTGCTCGACCAGCGAGTCCATCCAGGCACCGCCGCGCTTGGACGCCCGGGCGTGGAAGTCGCCGACGAACAGGCCCAGCGCGGTGCCGTCCTCCTCGAACACCTCGAAGACCCGCGCGTCCGGGTGGTGGGCCGTCAGGTCCGGCCGCTCGGTGAAGCTCAGGCCGTACGCCAGGTTCGCCGCGAAGAACACGCCGTCGCGCAGCACCCGCTCCAGCTCGAAGTACGGGCGCAGCTCCGCCGCGTCGACCTGGAAGGAGCTCTGCCGGACCTTCTCCGAGTAGTACGCCCAGTCGTGCGCGGCGATCTCCCCGATCCCGTCCGCGGCGGCCGCCGCGGCCAGCTCGGCGGCCTCCCGGCGGGCGTTGGCCACGGCCGGCCCCACCAGCCGGGCCAGCAGGGCGGAGACCGCCTCGACCGTGCCCGCCGTCTCGTCCGCCACCACGTACGCGGCGTGGCTCGGGTGCCCCAGCAGCGCGGCCCGCTCGGCGCGCAGCCCGGCCATCCGGATCGCGATCGGGCCGTTGGCCTCGATGCCCCGGCCGAGCGAGGCGGCGAGCAGCCGCTCGCGCACCGAGCGGTCGGTCAGCTGGGCGAGTTCGGGCTGACCGGAGGTGTTCTTCAGGCTCAGCACGTACTTGCCCTCGTGGCCGAGCACCCGGGCGTTCTCCGCCGCGCCGGCGATCGCGCCGTCGGACAGCCCGGCCAGCTCCGCCGCGGAGTCCAGGACCAGCGCGTTGGCCCGGGTCGCGGCGTTCACGTTCTGCTGGAACGTGGTGCCCAGCGCGGCGAGTTCGGCGTTCAGCTCGCGCAGCCGAGCCTGCTCGGCCTCGCCCAGCCGGGCCCCGGAACGCTCGAAGCCCGTGTACCGGCGCTCCAGCAGGCGCAGCGACTCCGGGTCCAGGCCGAGCTCCGTGCGGGTCCGGTACAGCGCCTCGATCCGGGCGAACAGCGCGCGGTCCAGGTGGATCGCGTCGTGGTGGGCGGCGAGCAGCGGGCTGACCTTGGCCTCCACCTCGTCCAGCAGGTCGGTGGTGTCCGAGGAGGACTGGTTGCGGAACACCGCGTCCACCCGGCGCAGCAGCTCCCCGGAACGCTCCAGGGCCACCAGGGTGTTCTCGAAGGTCGGCAGGCTCCGGTCGGCGGTGATCGCCGCGATCTCGGCGAGCTGCTCGGCCATCCCGCGCTCGTAGGCGGGCAGGTAGTGCTCCTCCCGGATCTCCGCGAAGGGGGGCAGCTCGTAGTCCAGCGTGCTGGGCCGGAAGAACGGGTTCTCGGTCATTTCGCCGACCATACGCGGTGTCACCCGCCCTGCCTATGCGGCCCGAGCCCGTTGTCGCACCCACCCGTTAACGTCAGCGGAGGACACCCGCAAGCCCGCACATCCGTGCCCGTACCCGCACGCCCGACCGCGCGCCGGAGAGGAGCAGCCCCCGTGGCACCCAGGACGGCCCTCGCGCCCGACCCGCACGGCCCCGGCGGCCGCCTCCAGCCGCTGGACGACGCGGGCGCCCCGCTCGGCCCGCCCGAGACCGTCCGCGACCTCGCCGCCGCGGTCGCCGCCCGGGAGGCGGCCGGGCAGACCCGCTGGGTCTGGGCCGCCGCCGACTCCGCGTACGCCCCGCTGCTGGCGCGGCTGCCCGACCGGCTCGCCCGCTGCCACGACCTGCGGCTGGTCGAGGCGCTGCTGCTGGCGCACGAGGGCCGGTTCGGCGCGCCGCGCTCGCTCGGCGCCGCCTGGTGCCGGCTGCGCGGCCTGCCCGTCCCGGCGGACCTGGCCGAGCCCGGCCCGGCCGACGCCGACGGCGGCCAGGACACCCTGTTCGCCCCCGACCGGCTGCAGCTGCCCCCCGGCGCCGACCCGCTGGCCGCCGTGGTCGCCGTCCACGCGGAGCAGCAGCGCCGGATCGCCGCGATCGCCGAGCCGGGCGCCCGGCAGCGGTTCCGCCTGCTGGCCGCCGCCGAGTCGGCCGGCGCCCTGGTGGCCGCGGAGATCGCCTACGACGGCCTGCCCTGGCGCACCGACGTCCACGACCGGCTGCTGACCGAACTGCTCGGCCCCCGCCCCGCCGTACCCGGCACCCAGCCGCGGCGGCTCGCCGACCTCGCCGTCGAGCTCCAGGAGGCCCTCGGCGCCAAGCCGTTCAACCCCGACTCGCACACCCAGGTGCTTCGCGCCTTCGGCGAAGCGGGCATCCAGCTCGGCTCCACCCGGTCCTGGGAGCTCAAGGGCATCGACCACCCGGCCGCCCGGCTGCTCGTCCGCTACAAGGAGCTCGCCCGGATCCACGTCGCGCACGGCTGGGCCTGGCAGGACGCCTGGGCCCGCGGCGGCCGTTTCCGGCCCGAGTACGTGGTCGGCGGCGTGGTCTCCGGCCGCTGGGCCAGCCGCGGCGGCGGCGCCCTGCAGATCCCGCGCATCCTGCGCCGGGCCGTGGTCGCCGACCCGGGCTGGCTGCTGGTGGTCGCCGACGCCGCCCAGCTGGAGCCCCGGGTTCTGGCCGCGCTCTCCCAGGACGCCGGGCTGGCCCGCACGGCGGCCGGCGGCGACCTCTACGAGGCACTCGCCGCCACCGCCTTCCAGGGCGACCGCGAGAAGGCGAAGCTCGGCCTGCTCGGCGCCATGTACGGGCAGACCAGCGGCGACATCGGCCCGCTGCTGAACACCCTGCGCCGCCGCTACCCGGCCGCGATGGGCTACGTCGAGGCCGCCGCCCGCACCGGCGAGGACGGCGGCGTGGTCGCCTCCCGGCTCGGCCGGGTCTGCCCGCCGGCCTCCGCCGACTTCCTCGACCTGACCGAGGCCGACGCCGCGGGCGAGGCCGGCGGCCGCACGGCCCGCGCCCGGGGCCGCTTCACCCGCAACTTCGTCATCCAGGCCAGCGCCGCCGACTGGGCGCTCGCCCTGCTCGCGGCGCTGCGCCGGCGGCTGGGCGAGCTGCCCGCGACCGGCCCGGCGGACCGCCCGCACCTGGTGTTCTTCCAGCACGACGAGGTGATGGTGCACACCCCGGCCAACCTCGCCGACGACGTGGCCGCCGCCGTCGCCGAGGCCGCCGAGGAGGCCCGCCGGCTGGTCTTCGGCGACACCCCGGTGCGCTTCCCGCTGACCACGGCGGTGGTGGACTGCTACGCCGACGCCAAGTGACGCCCCCGGCCGACGCCGAGTGACGCCCTCGGCCGGCGCCGAGTGAGGCGCCCGGCCGGCGCCCCTACAGCTTCCGGAAGGAGCGCGCGTCCTCGGCCGCCGCGACCACCTCGGCCAGCCCCGCGCCCGTCGAGGCGGTGACGGCGGCGGCCACCGCGCCCTCGACGAACGGCGCGTCCACCAGCCGCACGCCCGGCCGCGGCTCGTCCTCCAGGACGGTGACGGCGGTGAGCACCGAGCTGCCGAGGTCCGGCAGCACGACCACGCCCGCCCCGCCGTCCGCCTGCGCGACCGCCCCGGCGATCAGGTCGTAGCTGGTGCCGAGCCCGCCGTCCTGCGTCCCGCCGGCGACCACCACCCGCACGCCGTCCGGGGCGAGTTCACCGAGCAGCTCGCGCAGCCCCTCCGCGAGCCGGGCGCTGTGCGAGACCAGGACGATGCCCACGTTTCCGCTCATGCCGACGACCCTACGGGCAACGCCCGCTGCTCCGGGAGGGTGACCGGAAACGCGCGTGTCGCACCCCGTGCCCACCACCCCCGTCTGGCGTAGCGTCGGGTCGACGGCGTTGACGACCGTAGCGTCCTCACCAAGGGAGCGAAGAGCGTTGAAGAAGCTGATCAACACCCCGGAGGGGGTCCTGGAGGACGCCCTGGCCGGATTCGCCGCCGCCCATCCGGAGCTGGCGGTGGACATCCCGAACCGGGTGATCACCCGGGCCGCCCGCCCGGCCGGGCCCAAGGTCGCGCTGATCTCCGGCGGCGGCTCCGGCCACGAGCCGCTGCACGGCGGCTTCGTCGGCCCCGGCATGCTCGACGCCGCCTGCCCCGGCGAGGTGTTCACCTCGCCCGTCCCGGACCAGATGCTGGCAGCCGCCAAGGCCGTGGAGAACGGCGCCGGTGTCGTCTTCGTCGTGAAGAACTACACCGGCGACGTGATGAACTTCGAACTCGCCGCCGAACTCGCCGCCGAGGAGGGACTGGAGGTCCGCACCGTCCTGGTCAACGACGACGTCGCGGTCGAGGACTCCACCTGGACGGCGGGCCGCCGGGGCACCGGCGCGACCGTCCTGGTCGAGAAGACGGCCGGCGCGCTGGCCGAGCGCGGCGCCCCGCTGGACGAGGTGGCCGCCCTGGGCGAGCGGGTCAACGCCGCCTCCCGCTCCTTCGCGATCGCGCTCACCGCCGCCACCGTCCCGGCCGCCGGCAAGCCGGGCTTCGACCTGCCCGAGGACGAGATCGAGGTCGGCGTCGGCATCCACGGCGAGCCCGGCCGCCGCCGCGAGAAGCTCCGCCCGGCCCGCGAGCTGGCCGCCGAGGTCGTCGAGACCATCCTGACCGACCACCACCTGACCGCGGGCGACGAGGTGATCGCCCTGCTCAACGGCCTGGGTGCCACCCCGCTGCTGGAGCTGTACGTGGTCTACGGCGAGGTCGCCGCCCGGCTGGCCGAGCGCGGCATCGGGGTGGCCCGCAGCCTGGTCGGCAACTACGTCACCAGCCTGGACATGGCGGGCTTCTCGCTCACCCTCACCAAGGCCGACGCCCAGCTGCTGGAACTGTGGGACGCCCCGGTCGACACCCCCGCCCTCAAGCGGGCCTGAGGAGGATTCGCGATGGACCCCGACACCCCGGCGTTCGACTCCCCGCTGTTCGACACCGCACGGGCCGAGGCCTGGATCCGCGCCGTGGCCGCGGCCGTCGACGAGGAGCAGTCCCGGCTCACCGAGCTGGACTCGGCGATCGGCGACGGCGACCACGGCAGCAACCTCCACCGCGGCTTCACGGCCGCCGTCGCCGCCCTCGACGGCCTCCACCCGACCGGCCCGGGCGCCGTCCTCACCAGGACCGGCACCACGCTCGTCTCCAAGGTCGGCGGCGCCTCCGGCCCGCTCTACGGCAAGGCCTTCCGCGCCATCGGCGCCGCCCTGCCCGAGCCGGCCAGCCCGGCCGACGTCGCCGAGGCCCTGTCCGCCGGACTGGACGCCGTGCGTCTCCTCGGCAAGGCCGAGCCCGGGGACAAGACCATCGTGGACGCCTGGACCCCGGCCCTCGCCGCCTTCCGCGCCGCGGCCGCCGGCGGTGCCACGCTCGCCGAGGCCGCCGCCGCGGCCGCCGACGCCGCCGACCGGGGCGCCCGCGACACCGTCCCGCTCCGGGCCCGCAAGGGCCGCGCCTCGTACCTCGGTGAACGCAGCATCGGCCACCAGGACCCGGGCGCCACCTCCACCGCCCTCGTCTTCCGCGCCCTCGCCGACACCACCGCCTGAGCCCGCTCCGCCCCGCCCCCTGCCCGCGCAGTCCCCCGGCCCCTCCCCTCCTCCCCGTGCTCCGACCGGGGCGCGGGGTACTGCGCGGAACGGCTCATCCGTACCCCGCACCCCCGCCGCACCCCGGGCGTCGATCAGCCGTCCGTCCGCGCGATCAGCAGCAGCAACGCGTCGTCCCGCAGCTCCCCGCCGGTGTGCGCCAGCAGGTCCCCGTACACCCGCCCGACCGCCGCCTCCAGCTCGCCCGCCGAGCGCGCGGCTCCCCGCACCAGCGGCCCCACCCGCTCCGCCAGCGGGTAGAACTCCCCGGTCGTCCGGTGCCGCGCCTCGATCACCCCGTCCGTGCAGAGCACCAGCACGTCCTCCGGCCCGAACGGCTGCTCCCAGCTGGTCGGTTCCCCCGCGGCCAGCCGGCCGAGGCCCAGCGGCACCCACGGGTCCGGCGCGTGCAGGACGAGCGCCCGCCCCTCGCCGTCGACCCGGATGGGCGGCACGTGCCCATACTGCAGCAGCTCCACGGCCCCGGGCGCGCGGAACTCCGCGAACAGCGCCGTGGTGAACTCGCCGTCCGGGACGTGCCGTTCGACGCTGACCTCGACCCGCGCCGCAGCACCCCGCAGCCCGGCCTCGTCGTACGCGGCCTCGCGGAACGCGCCCAGCACCACCGCCGCGGTCTGCACCGCCGCCAGTCCCTTGCCCCGGACGTCCCCGACCGCGACCCGGGTGCCGTGCGGCGTCTCCAGGACGGAGTAGAGGTCCCCGCCGATCCGCGAGGCGTCCGCCGCCGACACGTACCGCACGGCCAGCCGCAGCGGGCCGACCACCGGCCCCGGCAGCCGCAGCAGGGCCCGCTGGGCGGCCTCGGCGACGGAGCTGACGGCCGCGAAGGCGGCCGCCCGCCGCATCCGGAGCCCGGCGACCCAGGCCGAGAACAGCGTCACCACCACGTAGCTGACCATCGCGCCGTAGAGGAACCGCGCGTCGTTGATGTTGTCGACCTCGTCGTAGTGGCTGAGCCCGAACACCGCGAGCAGTCCGAGCGTGCAGACCGCGAGCAGTTCGCGGGGCCGCAGGGTGAGGGCCGCGATGGTCGGCACGACGGTCATCAGCGGGGCGAGGTAGCGGTCCTTGCCGGAGAGGAGGTCCGCGAGCCCCACCAGCAGGGTGGCGAGCAGCGCCGGAGCGGCGCGCCGCCACAGCGGCACGTCCTGGAGGTCGGCGGCGAGCAGGGCGCCGCGCTGCCGGTCCGGCGGCAGTCCGGCTGCCCCGGGTGCCGAGGGTGACTGGGCGCGGCGGATCGGAAACACATACCGAACATAAGGGACGATCACGGCACCCACGCGCCCATCCCGTCGCCTACGATTCGATCCACCTCCCCCACCCCCTCGACCAATACCCCTCAGGGGTATGGTGTCATCAGCAGTCATCGACAGTCGTCAGCACAGGAACCCGCACCGACCTCCCGGAGGCCCCGATGTCCAGCACCATCACCTACACCGTGTCCGGCATGAGCTGCGGTCACTGCGAGAAGGCGATCAGCGAGGAGCTCTCCAGCCTGACCGGTGTCACCGAGGTCGCCGCCGACGCCAAGGCCGGGACCGTGACGGTCTCCTCCGCCGCCCCGTTGGACGACGAGCAGGTCCGCGCCGCCGTCGACGAGGCCGGCTACGAGCTGGTCGGCCGCAGCGCCTGAACCACCGAGGTACGGCGGGGCCCGACCGGCGGCCCCGCCGTACGCCCCCAGCAAGGAGCTGATCCGCATGAGCACGTCCGCCCCCGACGTCGAGGCCCGGGACCGGGTCGAGCTGTCGATCGGCGGGATGACCTGCGCCTCCTGCGCGGCCCGGATCGAGAAGAAGCTCAACCGGATGGACGGCGTCGAGGCGACCGTCAACTTCGCCACCGAGAAGGCCCGGGTCGACTACGGCCCCGGGGTGACGGTGGCGGAGCTGATCGCCACGGTCGAGCGCACCGGCTACACCGCCGAGCTCCCCCCACCCCCGGCGCCCGCCGTCCCCGAGCCGGCCCGTCCCGCCACCGCGGCGCCCGGGCCGGCCAGTCCCGAACGGACCGACCCACTGCTCGACCGGCTGCTGATCGGCACCGTCCTCGGCGTCCCGGTGGTCGTGCTGTCGATGGTCCCGGCCCTGCAGTTCACGAACTGGCAGTGGCTGGCCTTCGCGCTCACCGGCCCGGTCGTGGTGTACGGCGGCCTGCCGTTCCACCGCGCCGCCTGGACCAACCTCAAGCACGGCGCCGCGACCATGGACACCCTGGTCTCGCTCGGCACCCTGGCCGCCTTCGGCTGGTCGGTCTGGGCGCTCTTCCTGGGCCACGCCGGCCTGCCCGGGATGCACCACGCCTTCTCGCTCTCCGTCGGCGACACCGACGCCTCCGCCACGCTCTACCTGGAGACCGCTGCCGCCGTCACCGTGCTGATCCTGCTCGGCCGCCTGCTGGAGGCCCGCTCCAAACGCCGGGCGGGCGCCGCGCTGCACGCGCTGCTCGACCTCGGCGCCAAGGACGTCGCGGTCCTGCGGGACGGACGCGAGGTGCGCCTGCCCGTGGACCGGCTGGCCGTCGGCACGCGCTTCGTGGTCCGTCCGGGCGAGAAGATCGCCACCGACGGCGTGGTGGTCGAGGGCGGCTCCGCCGTGGACGCCTCGATGCTGACCGGCGAGTCCGCGCCGGTCGAGGTCACCGTCGGCGACCCGGTCACCGGTGCCACCGTCAACGCCGGCGGGCGCCTGGTGGTCGAGGCCACCCGGGTCGGCGCCGACACCCGGCTGGCCCGGATGGCCGGGCTGGTCGAGGAGGCCCAGAACGGCAAGGCCGCCGCCCAGCGGCTGGCCGACCGGATCTCCGCGGTCTTCGTCCCCGTGGTGATCCTGATCGCCCTGGCCACCCTGGTCACCTGGCTGCTGGTCACCGACAGCCCCACCGAGGCCTTCACCGCGGCCGTGGCCGTCCTGATCATCGCCTGCCCCTGCGCGCTCGGCCTGGCCACCCCGACCGCGCTCATGGTGGGCACCGGCCGCGGCGCCCAGCTCGGGATCCTGATCAAGGGCCCGGAGGTCCTGGAGACCACCCGCGCGGTGGACACCGTCGTGCTCGACAAGACCGGCACCGTCACCACCGGCCGGATGGCCGTGGTCGCCGTGCACACCGCCGAGGGCGTCGACCGGACCGAGGCGCTGCGCCTGGCCGGCGCCGTCGAACACGCATCCGAGCACCCGATCGCCGGGGCGATCGCCGACGCCGCCGCCAAGGCCGGCGAACTGCCCGCCGTCGAGGGCTTCCGCAGCGTCCCCGGCCGGGGTGTGGAGGGCGTCGTGGCGGGTCGCGCGGTGGTCGCCGGGCACGAGGCGCTGCTCGCCGACCGGGCCCTGCACCTGCCGCCCTCACTCGCCCGCGCCAGGGCCGCCGCCGAGGCGGCCGGCCGCACCGCGGTCACGGTCGGCTGGGACGGCGAGGCGCGGGCGGTCCTGGAGGTCGCCGACGCGGTCAAGCCGACCAGCGCCGAGGCGGTCGCCCGGCTCCGCGCGCTGGGCCTGCGCCCGGTGCTGCTGACCGGAGACAACCGGGCGGTCGCCGAGGCGGTCGCGGCCGAGGTCGGCGTCCCCGCGCAGGACGTGATCGCCGAAGTGCTGCCCGAGGACAAGGTCGCGACGGTCAGGCGGCTGCAGGCCGAGGGCGGGGTCGTCGCGATGGTCGGCGACGGTGTCAACGACGCCGCGGCCCTCGCCCAGGCCGACCTCGGCCTCGCGATGGGCACCGGCACCGACGCCGCGATCGAGGCCGCCGACCTCACCCTGGTCGGCGGCGACCTGCGCGCGGCGGCCGACGCCATCCGGCTCGCCCGCCGGACCCTCGGCACCATCAGGGGCAATCTGGTCTGGGCGTTCGGCTACAACGTCGCCGCCCTGCCGCTGGCCGCGGCCGGGCTGCTCAACCCGATGATCGCCGGTGCGGCAATGGCCTTCTCCTCGGTCTTCGTGGTCACCAACAGCCTGCGCCTGCGCCGCTTCCGGCCCGCCTGAGGGGGCCCGGGAAGCTCTCGCGTGACCCCGGGGGCCGGGCGGCTCCCGCGCTCCCCGGGGCACGCACGAGGGGCCCGCTCCGTCCCCCGGACGCTGTTGGCGAATGTGACTGATCGGCTGCGCTGAGTGACGCCGGTCTCCGAGACTTGTCTCGGAGACCGGCGTTCGTCGTTGTGGGGGGTGCGTGGTGTCGATGCGTGCGGCTGGGCCGGGCGAGGTGCCGGCGGAGACGGTGCGGGTGGCGCGGGCGGCGTTCCCGAAGGGAAGCCTGGCGATCCGGATCCGGGACGAGCTCGGGGCGCTGTTCAGCGACGGGCAGTTCGCCGATCTGTATCCGGCGCGGGGCAAGCCTGCCTGGTCACCGGGCCGGCTCGCACTGGTACTGGTGCTGCAGTTCGTCGAGGGGCTGACCGACCGACAGGCCGCGGAGGCGGTGCGGGCGAGGATCGACTTCAAGTACGCCCTGGGTCTGGAACTCGGTGATCCAGGCTTCGACTTCTCGGTGCTCCCGGAGTTCAGGGACCGCCTGGTCGAGGCGGACGCCGGACGACGGGTGCTGGACGGCGTCCTCGACGCGGCCCGGGCCAGGGGCCTGCTGAAGACTGCGGGCCGGGCCCGCACCGACTCCACCCACGTGCTGTCCGCCGCCCGGGAGATGTGCCGGCTGGAGATGGTCTCGGAGACCCTGCGCACGGCACTGAACGCGCTCGCCCGGACTGTCCCCGACTGGCTGGCGGATGTCG
>NZ_JBVJYK010000009.1:0-171890 GCF_055600605.1 Kitasatospora sp. NPDC038210
CGTCAACGTCCTCTGGGCCCTGATCCGTGACAGACGGTGCTACCACGTCACACCGCCAGCGACCGAGACGGCTTGACAAACAACATTAGGAAGCGAGGGCGAACGGCATCGCCGAGGCGGTGAACGCCTCGGCCTGCTGCCAGGTCAGCGGGCGCAGGTCGAGCTGCGCGCCCACGGCGGCGGTCTCCACCACGGCGCAGGCGGAGCGCAGTTCGTCCTCGGTGTCGGCGGAGACGGTCAGCAGCCCGGTGAGGGCGACATCGGCGTGGCCGGCGATCAGCTGCCGCTCGCGGTCCTGGATGTCCTGGTACTCCACGGAGTCGGCTTCGCTGGAGACCTGGCCCTTGCGGGCGCGCTCGGCCGAGTCGGCGATCACGCTGGCCTTCTTGCGGCGCACGTCGCGCAGTGCCGAGTCCAGGTCCTGGGGTTCGTAGGACAGGGAGACGGTGCGGCGCACGCCGGAGGCGAACAGCACCTGGTGGAGGAAGCCGGGGTTGACCTGCGTCCTCGGCCAGTTCTCGACCCAGTAGGTGGTGTGATGGGCGGAGTCGGTCGAGATGTGGTCGGCCTTCTCCACCACCACGACCGGGCCGGCGGCGGCCGGGTCGGCAGACGGGCGTCCGTCCTCGGACCAGCGGTCCAGCGCGGCACGTGACTTGGGGTCGTAGGCGGTCCGGGCCACGGCGGCGATCTCGCCAGCGGACAGCCAGCCGGACGGGGTGAGGCCAGCGGTGCGGGCGGACTGCTCGAACGCGGAGGTGAGCTGGGCCAGGACCGCGAAACCACCGGTCAGGCCGCCTCCGGCCTGGGAGATCAGCCGCCGCGCGCCCTTGAAGTCCAGGGCGATGGCGACGTACGCCTCGTGCGGGGCGGCGGCCGGACCGGCGCCGCGGATCAGCTCCCCGTACAGCTCACCGGCGAGCGGCGCGTCGGGGCGGCCGTGCTCCTCCCAGTACCGGCGAAGCGCGTCGCCGGTGTCCGGGACGGTGCGCTCGATGACCTGGATGCGGGCGACCTGACCAGTTCGGGCGAGCGCGGCCAGGGAACGCCCCCACCCGTTGACGTTGGCGTTCTGGGTGCCGGGGTCGAGGAGGGCGTAGGCGCGGGAGGAGACCTTGACGATCGCGGTGAGGGTGCCGGCGTGCGGGTCGTGGACGGCGCCGTAGCGGCCATCGGGCGCGGTGACCACGCGCAGGCTGGCCGCGCTGCCGGGCAGGTGGAGCAGGCCCTCGCGCATCGGGCGGGAGGAGGGCCGGGTGAGCCAGACCAGCTGGCCGCGCAGGCGCCGCAGGCCGTAGCGGGCGGCGACGGGCGCCCAGTCGGCGAGGGTGCGGCCCCGGTAGCGGATGAACACCAGGGCGGCGACACCGGCCCACAGGGGTATGAGCTCCAGGGCGCCGGTGACGCCCCGGGTGACGAGCACGGCGAGCAGCAGCAGGCCCGTGGCCGAGGTGGTGATGAGCTGCGGGGCGCTCAGGCCGAGCAGCACGCCTCGGCGGCTTCGGTGGGGGAACTTGACGGACGCAGGGGTGGCGTCGGGCGTCGAGGAGGACATCGGGATTCCAGAGGGGGAGAGCGTGCGGGCGGTGGGCGGGGGCGCGGCACTCTTCTGGACGTCATCGCGGATGCTCCTTCCCTGGTGGCCGGGGCCCGGGGCGGGCGGCGGGCTGCCGCCCGCCCCAGGACATGGGGGTGCCGGTCAGGAACCGGGCTGGGTGGGACCGGGGTAGACGAACCGGGCCGGTGCCGGAGCCGGTGCTCCGCCCGCGGCCGGTCCTGCGCTCGCCGGTGCGGGCGGTGCCGGTACACCGGGGCCCGCCGGGGCCGGGCCTGGCGCCGAGGGCGCGGGCGCGGCCGGGGCGGTCGAGACGCCGGGCACGGACGGCGCGGAGGGCTGGGCCGCGACGCCGTCCTGACCGTCGCCGGACGCCGACTGCTGCCCGCCGCCGCTGCCGGGGGAGGCCCGGGTGATCAGGGCCGGGATGCCGGGCCGGGTGACCAGGGCGCGTCCGCGGTCGCCTCCCGCGCTCGGGTTCTCGCCGAAGCGGAATTTCGTCGGCTGCTGCGCGGGGCCGGCGTCGATTCCCTCCTTGCTGATCCGGCCGGTCGGGTCGACGCCGGGGGCGGCACCGCCACCTCCCGTACCCGGGACCTGGGCCGGGCCCTGCGGCGCCGGGACGCCGGTGCTCATCTGCATGGCCAGGGAACCGGCGGTCTTCGCCGCCCCGGCCGCGACCGCCATGCCGGCCATGCCGGTGCGGTGCGTGTCGTCGTGGCCGCTGCCGTCCGTCGCCCAGTGGACGAACTTGTAGACGGCGTACGGGCACAGCAGCACCATGACCATGATCACGACACCGGCCATGGCGTCGGACAGGGCGGCCATGCCGTCCTTGGCGTCCGTCTTGCCGAGGGCGGAGACGCCGACGAGGAACACCACGGTCATCAGCAGCTTGGAGACGATCAGGGTGGCGGTGGCCTCGATCCAGCCGCGCCGCCACCGCTGGGCGACCTCCCAGCCGCCACCGGCACCGGCGAAGGCGGCGAGCACCACCAGGATCAGCACGCCGACCTTGCGGGCGACCATCACGCACCAGTAGAGGAACGCCCCGATCGCGCTGCCGACCGCGACCAGGGCGGGGATCGCCCAGCCGAGGGCGAACATGGGGCCGAACTGGCTGACCTTGATCATGCGCCTGACCGCGTCCGCGACGCTGGTGTGCGCGGCTTGGAACAGCCCGGCCGACAAGGCGTCGACCACGGTGACCGCGACCGCCGTGAAGCTGATCGCGCCGAAGGCGAACAGCACGCCGGTCATCGTGCCCCAGGCGGCCTTGGCCAGCGCCCGTTCGTCCCGCCGCCAGGCGGCCAGGACCAGCTGGGCGCAGAAGGTGCCCACGGTCAGGATCAGCCCGATCGGCAGGATCAACTGGTAGTTGTCCCTGAACCACGGCGCCGACAGGTCGATGGCCGTGGTCTCGTCGACCGCCTTCGCGCACAGGTCGACGGCGCTGGCCGCAAGCTCCCCCATGCTCTTGGCGATCCACGCGCCGATTCCGTCCGTGATGCTCTTGCCCGGGTCGCTGACGAAGTTGATGCCGTCGACGATGTCGCAGACCTGGGAGACCATCGGGAGGTTGCAGATATCCACGAGGAACTCCCCAGGTCAGGGCGCCACGGCCGGCAGCACACCGGCCAGGGCACACGGGCGGTCAGGACGGCACTGCACGGCGAGGGTGGCCGAGCGGTCCTCGGCCCCGCCCTGCGGGGCGCCGTTCCAGGAGATCGACTGCTTTCCGGAGACGGTCACGGCGTAGACGTACGCCTGCGTGATCGCCCCCGGATCGGCCTGCAGCGCCTTGGTGAACCGGTCCGGGAAGTGCGCCTCGTCCGCGGTCGCGGTGGCGAACTGCCCGGAGTCGGCCATCCGCCCCCACAGCACCGGCGAGGGCACCAGACGGTCGACCGAGTCGGCGTCGAGGTACTGCCCCTCGCCGGTCAGCCACCGGTGGAAGGAGGCCACCAGCTCCGGCTGCGAGGAGGAGCGGGTGTCGTACGACCACAGCACCACCGCCGCCGCCTTCGCGAACGCGATCGGATCGTGCGTCGAGGGCGGACCCGGCAGCGCCTTCGCATGCCCGCCCGGCGACGGCGAAGCCAGCGGTGCGGAGGGCGCGGTCGAACCCGCAGCCGCAGCAGTCGGGTTGGCGGCCTCGCGCCCGTCCCGGGTGACGTAGGCCAGCACGCCGGCGCCGGCGACGAGCACCACCAGGACGAGCGAGCCCAGCAGCGTCCGGCGGCGCACCAGCGCGCCGCCGGAGCCACCTGGGCGAGGACCCGAAGCGAAGGAACGTTTCTGCATCACTTGACCTGGCTTCCGAGCGCCGAGAAGAACGACACGACGCCGTTCGCGGCGCCCAGCAGCAGGGCAGCACCCGCGCTGACGAGCACGCCCTTCTTGCCGTTGGCCTCGGCCTGGTGGCCGCCGGAGTGGTGGCCCCAGGCCCACACACCGGCGCTGACGGCCAGGGCGCCGACGACCGCGATGATCCCGAACAAGTTCAGGGAGCTCATCACCTGCTTGAGGACCGAAAGTCCAGGCAGGCCGCCCTCGTTGGGGGTGATACCGGGGTCGTAGGCGAGCTGTACGACTGCGTCCGCGAGATACAAGGGAAGCTCCAGAGCGGTTCAGGGCGCGCGAAGGCAGCCCAAAGAAGAAGGGGAGAGAAGAGAAAGGGAGGGGAAGCCGGTCAGGCGATTCGGCGGGCGGCGAGGATCTCCGGCCGCCACGAGGCGAGGGTCGAGATCTTGACCACGTCACCGGTCTTCGGCGCGTGCACGATCAGCCCCGAACCGATGAACATGCCCACGTGCTCCGGCACGGCGGCGCTGCCCCGGGTGAACAGCAGGTCGCCCGGCTTGAGCGCGTCCGCCGAGACGGCGGTGCCCTGCTTGACCTGGTCGTACGTGGTCCGCTCCAGCGAGACGCCGGCCGAGCGGTAGGCCATCTGCATCAGCGAGGAGCAGTCACACCTGCCCATCGGGTCCGCGCCGTGCGAGGACGCGCACGTGCCGCCCCACTGGTAGGCGGTGCCCAACTGGCCAAGTGCCCAGCGGATCGCGGTCTGCACCGGCTGCGGCGCATCGGCCGGGATCGTGTACCCGCTGGGCAGCGAGCCCGCGGGGATGGTGCCGAAGTCGCTGCCGTCGCCGCCCGCCGTAGGCGTTCCGCAGCCACTCCCCGCTGTCGGACTGGCGCTCGCGCCGGCCGTTGGCGTCGGTGCCGGCGTCGACGAGGCGCCGGGAGCGGGGCCGAGCAGCGGGGCGAGGGCCTTCTGGAGCGCCTCCGCCAGGGGCTGCCACTTCGCGTAGGCGTCGGGGAAGCCGGAGCGCTGCACCGCCTGGGCGGCCTGGGTGACGGTCATCGACTCCCAGCCGCTGACCTTCTGTAGCGCCTCGTAGAACTTCGTCGAGGCGTACACCGGCTGCATGATCTGCTCCGGCGTGCCCCAGCCCTGCGACGGCCGCTGCTGGAACAGCCCCAGCGAGTCCCGGTCGCCGCCGTTGACGTTGCGAAGTTCGCTCTCCTGCAGCGCCGTTGCCAGAGCGACGACCTGCCCGCGCACGGGGATGTGCATCGCGACACCGGTGGCCTGGATCGTCCGGGCGTTGGGGATCTGCTCGGACGGCTTGCTCAGCCCGGCCACGGCCGGAGCCGACAGCGGACTGGAGCCCTTGAGGATCGCCTCGACCTGCGCCGCCACCGCCGAGGAATCCACACCCTGTGGACTTCCCCCGGGAGGGCAGGAACTGGACGTGGAGGCCGAGGCGCTGCCCGCACCGACAATCGCGACCGGTAGGGCCAGTACCAGCGGACCGCAGGCGACGACGGAGACGAGCGCGCCGACCGTCTTCTTCACGACGGCCCCCGGTCACCAGGCAGCGGCCGACCGGGTGGCGTAAGAGGATGAGGGCACGGGTGTGCCAGGGCATGCTGCATCGCAGCGGCTCCTCGGGGATTCGTAGGAGAACGCGGTGCCGGCCTCTCGTGCGAAGAAGTCGCCGGCACCGCGCCGGTGATGAAACCGCCCTTGCTCAGAGCGGGCCCGGGTCCAGGGAGTTGGTAGCTCCAGGACGCCGGTCTCGGGTCACGCGCGGCAGCCAGCCGCGCTCGTAATCTCAGCCGGAACACGACGGCGCTCCTCAGAAGACAGGGGAAGGGGACGCCGCCCGCACGTGATCGCGCCTGCACAGGCAGCACGAACCAACACGCCCCGGGCCAGGGCCGTTTGGCCAGCTGCCCGGTCGGCATGGCGAGACAGTAGACGCGAAAGTCGGCCGCACCAAACGACCCCCGGCCGAGCCCGGCACCCCGTCGCCACTCATTAGGTACGGCCGCCGATCGCGGCTACCTTCCCGGGCATCCCCGCCCCCGGCGGCTGCCGCCGGGCGCCGCCCGGAGCGGGCCCGAGCACCATGCCCCGAAGGAAGACCCATGAGCTACCAGCTGCACCGCGGCGACGCCCTCACCGTGCTGAAGGCCCTCCCGGACGAGTCCGTCAACGCCGTCATCACCGACCCCCCGTACAACAGCGGCGGGCGGACCAGCTCCGAGCGCACCAGCCGCGACGCCCGCGCCAAGTACGTGACCAGCGGCAGCATCCACGACCTCAAGACCTTCCCCGGCGAGAACCGCGACCAGCGCTCGTACCGCTCGTGGCTTACCGGACTGCTCACCGAGGCGTACCGGGCGAGCACTGAGTACTCGGTCGCGATGGTCTTCTCCGACTGGCGGCAGGAGCCCACCACGAGCGACGCGCTGCAGATGGCGGGCTGGACCTGGCAGGGCACCATCGCCTGGATCAAGCCCGTCAGCCGCCCCCGCAAGGGCGGCTTCAAGCAGAGCGCGGAGTTCATCATCTGGGGTGTCAAGGGCACCCTCGACAACAGCCGGGACCTCTACCTGCCCGGCCACTTCACCGCCTCCCAGCCCCGAAAGGACCGCCCTGCGCGAAGGCCGACGCTTCGTCGGCGCCGAGCTCAGTCCGCACTACGCAGACGTCGCCGAACAGCGGTTGAACGCCGAGCTGGCCCAGGACAACTTCGTCCTCGCGGGACCGGAGGCGTGAGCATGAGAACCGTCACCAGGGCGAGCGGCCGAGGACGCGAGAAGGGCGGCCGGAGCACTCAGATTTCAGCCGCCCTTCCGGCGTCCCTCAGGACTCGTCGACCGCCCGCCGGATCAACGGCACGGCTCTCTCCACGTCTGCGGACGAGACTATCCGCACCTCCAGCTCCACCGTGTCCGGGTCCAGTCGCAGGTACACCAGGATCGCGCGGTGTGAGACGGAGGGCCGGAAGAAGGGGGCGGCTGTGGGTCTGCCGTTGGCGGACCGGGTCCTGCTCGTGGCCGTGTACTACCGGCAAAATCTGACGATGCGGCAGTTGGCGCCGTTGTTCGGGATCTCCTCGGCGACGGTGTGCCGGATCGTCCGGCGTCTGGGCCCGTTGCTTGCGCTGGAGGCCGCCGACCGCCCGCGGCCGGGCGTGGAGCGGTTGTGGATCGTGGACGGCACCCTGGTCCCGGTCCGCGACCATACCGTGGGCGCGTCCAGCGGCAACTACCGGTTCTCGACGAACGTGCGGGTCGTCATCGACGCGGAAACCCGGCTCGTGGTCGCCACCGCTCGTCCGGCGCCGGGCAACAAGGCCGACGCCCACGTCTGGCGGGCCTCCGGCCTGCCCGCGCAATGCGCCGACACCACCGTGCTGGCCGACGGTGCCTACCTGAACACCGGCCTGGTCGTACCCCACCGCCGACGAGTCGGCCGTCCGCTCCTGCGGGCCCAGGAGGAGGACAACGCCGAGCACCGAAGGGTGTATGCCCGCGTCGAGCACACCTTCGCTCGCATGAAGAACTACAAGATCCTCCGTGACTGCCGACAGAAAGGCGACGGCCTGCACCACGTAGTGCAGGCCGTCGCCCACATGCACAACCTCGCCCGAACCGCATGTACCCACAGGTCAGAACACACACCGACCTGCCCACACCCGACCTTCTGCAACAAGCCCTTGGAGTCGTCTTCAAAGATCAGATCCAGAGCAGGAACGAGGCGATGGTGACGGCGGCCTGGTAGGACTCGCGGGTCTTGTCGTAGTGGGTCGCCAGGCCGCGCCGCTGCTTCAACCGGTTGAAGCAGCGGTCTGGTCGCACCTCGAAACCATCCTGCTCGGCCGCCAGCGCGCGGACTCCGCCTTCGGAGCCCTCGGCAACGAGCACGTTCTGGCCCGCCGCGACCTGGTGCGCGACGCGGCCAAGGGCCCTGCCCGCCGCACCCTCCACCACCAGGGAGGCAACACCAACGAACTGCGGATGATCCGGGCCGCCTGCTACATCTTCATCGCGGCGACGTCGGCCATGCGCGACAGCGAGATCCGGGAGATCCGCCGCGGAGCCCTCACCCAGCACTACGGGGCCCCGGCCATCGCCTCCACCCTGGTCAAGGCCGAACCCGGCCGGCCTCGCAAGCACTGGTGGATCATCGAGCCCGTCGCCCAGGCCATCGCCCTGGCCGAGCGTTCTCCTGGCACGAGACCCACATCTTCGCCAACCTCACCGAGAGCACCGCCCGCAGCGACAACCTGGACAGCGGCAAGGGCTTCAACCCCGCCGTCGACATCGACTACTTCATCGCCACCGTCAACGACAACGCCACCGTCCTCGGTCTGGAACCCATCCCCGCCGGCTCCGTCCGCCCGCACATGTTCCGCAGGACCATGGCCCTGATCACCCGGCTGGAGCCGGACGGGGAGATCGCCAACGGCCTGCAGCTCAAGCACGCCTCCCGCCGGGCCCTGGCCAACGCCGTGACCGCCGGCTACGGCCAGGCCGACAAGCAGTGGGCCAAGGAGTTCAGCACCGAACTGGAGACCGCGGCCGCCGAACGCCTCACCGCCATGCTCCGCTCCCGCCGCTCAGGCAAAAGGTCGCGATCGGGCCCGGCGCCCACCGCCTCCACACCGGCCTCGACGAGGTCAACACCCGCCTCGACCAGGCCCGAACCACCCTGCGGGCCACCGCCGCCGACGGCCGCCTGGAAGTCAGCCTGCTGCGGGACGAGATCGCCGACCTGCGCCTGGGCACCATCAACCACTGCCTGTGGAACAAGGCCACCGCCGAGTGCCAGAACGCCCTGCCCGAAGACCGGCGCGGCAACCAGCCCCTTCTTGGCGCCTGCCAGTCCGCCCGCTGCCGCAACTCCGTCCTCACGATCAAGCACGCCCCGATCTGGCGCCTCGAAGAACAAGACCTGCAAGAGCGTCTCGCCGGCAAGCTTCCCGCCCCGCGTCGGCGACTCATCGAGAACCGCCTCGCCGACGTCCGCGTGGTCACCGCCCACTTCGAGCAGCTCAACCCGACCCTGGAGAGCGCCTGATGCCCGTCTCGCCCGCCACCGAGGCCAGGCTCCGCGCCGCCATGACCCGCCTGCTGGAAGGCCGGCCGGAGCGCACCGACGGCGCCCTCACCAAGGAGAACCTCGCCCGGGAAGCCGGCGTCAGCCACGCCACCGTCCACCGTGCCGACACCGTCCTCGCCGACTGGGGCACCCACGTCGAGCGGCCCGTCCTGCGGACCCCCGGCGAAGTGCGGCGCGACGAGGAGATCGCCGAACGCCGCCGCCAGCTCTGCAAGTCCAAGCAGCACGCCTCTCTGCTACAGAACAAGCTCGACGCCCTGGCCACCGTGACCGCCAACCTCTACCACCAGAACCAGGCCCACAAGCAGGACCGCACCCGACGCACCCACCGGACACTCGCCACGATGCCGACACCCGACTGACCGCCGACCCGGTCCCCCGGAAGCGAACCAGGGCGGGCACCAGTACGGGGGAGGGCGGGGCATGGTGGCGGCCGACGTAGGGGGCATGAACTGATCCAACAGAGCCTGCCCCCTACGTCGGCCGGCGTGATCCGGCGACTGTGGGTGCCGCAACCACCACCCCAGTCCGCTTGCTCCGCGCGGCTGGCGGGGTTCTCACGGTCCGAGCGGCAGGCTCACTTCACCTTGGCCAAGATCATCTCGTGGGAGATCCCGTCGGAATCGGTCCCCCGCACCTCAACCGCGATGCTCTCGAACAGACCCTTCAGCGCGTCCTTGGAGGCGGTGGCGTGCATCTTCTGCTTCGACTTGGCGCCGTCGGGCGACCACGAGTAGAAGACGAACTTACTGCGCTTGTACCCGTTTGACTCCCACCCGAAGTCGTACACAGCCCAACGGCACTCGGTCTGGGGCAGATCCGCGAGGAAGTCCTCGTAGTCCTTGGAGGTGGAGGACTTCTCGACGACGATCTCCGTCTCGTCCTTGTTGAAGGCGAAGATGATGTACGTGGCCTTCTTTGTCTTCAGTAGCTCCAGGTACTGCTTCTGACAGTCGCTACTGACCGTGACGTCGGATCCCATCGTGTTCCTCTCTGATCGGCGGCATGGCCTGGGGATTGCTGAACGAAGGCGACCCTAGGGATCACGGGTTCCGGGCAACGGCGGACTCGCCCCATCGTTCACTCATACGGATGGCACCCACCGGACACTCGCCGCCGTCCCGGCACCCGGCTGATCAGAACGGCCTCCGCCTCCGGACAACCCGTCCGGAGGCGGAGGCCGTTCACGCCCCGAGCGCGCGACCGCAGGACCGACGCGCCCGGGCCCGACCCACGCAAACGCTCCCGAGCCACGACAATGACGGTCCCGGCAGGACCAGGCCGGGGAAACGCTGCCGGAGCGAAAGCCCGGCCAGCCCGGGCCGGCTCGAAATGCTCCGCCCCTGAAGAGCCTGTCAGAAACTCAGCGTCGTGATCTTGAAATCACCGCTTTCGACAGCGCCGGCCGAGTGCCCATCGAAGAGGAAGTCGCCGCGCATTTCGAATTGGCAGTAGAGGTCATACTTTCCCGTGCCGTCCTTCTTGGTCCAGAACTTGATTTCGCCCTGGAGGGAACTGCTCTTGACGGTCTCCTTGATGCCGGTGAGGAGACTGCCCTTGACGGGGATCTTCTCCACTTCCCCCGGCTTGCGCTGAAAGAAGAAGATGAGATCGGCATCCAGCTTCTCTCCCGAGACCGTCCCGACCAGTTTGTTGTCGTAGGTCGTAGCGTCGACGGAGACGGTTTTTACAGGTGCCCCGTCCTGGGAACCGGCAGGGGCAGCTGGCGCCAGCGTCGTGAGCTTGACGTCGCCCGTGCCGAAGCCGTTGTGCTTGCGTCCGTGGCTGAAGAATTCGCCGCTCAGGTCGACGTTTCCGTAAAGGTCGTACTCTCCCGTGTCGTTCTTCTTGGCCCAGAACTTGACTTCGCCTCGGAGGAAATCGGTGTTGACGGTCTCCTTGATGCCGGTGAGGAGACTGCCCTTGACGGGGATCTTCTCGACTTCCCCCGGCTTGCGCTCGAAGGAGAAGAGGAGATCGGCATCCAGCTTCTCTCCCCAGACCGTCCCGACCAGTTTGTGGTCGTAGATCGCAGTGTCGACAGAAACAGGCATGGAAGAAACCTCCTGATGGCCAGTACAGTGAAATCGCGGATGCCGTGAGCTGTCACAACTCTCCATAAACCCGGCCACCGATTCCGTTTCTCCTGTCAAGATCGGAGAGGTGGAAATTCGCCGGCCGGCATCTGACCGAAGGCCCTCAGGAGCACCGGCGCAAGCCGACGGCCTCGGGGCTGGGGACGTCCATGAAGAACGTGACGTTGTCGAACCCGTTGCCGGCGTCATCCGGCTCCGTGAGGACCACGCTGCGGTCACCTGACTGCGGGTGCTCGCACAGTGTGGCCGTCCGCCCCTTCCGGAGGGCCACCGAGCCGATGAAGCCGTTGTCGTCCAGCGCGCTGATGTCGTAGCCGTCGCGCGTCAGCGTCTGGGTCCTGTCCCCACGGCCGCGCTACCGAGAACGATCACGTGGCCGTCAGCCATGATCCACTCAACTTCCTTCATTCGGGACAAGACAAAGCGACCCTATGGACCAGGGCTCCCGGTAGCGGCGGACTCGCCTGATCGTTCACTCGTGTGGGTGAGGACCACCGACAGGCTCACGAATCCGCGACGGATCTGAGACACCCCGCGCCATCGCCCTCGCACGACGGACGCTCCCTCGCCGTTGAAACCCCTGAGACAGGCACGCCTGTGAGACAGCTGAACTGTTCATAAGACGGGAGATGTCGTCCAAGTGGAGCGACAGCACCTCGCCCGGCCGCAGTCCGCCGTCCAGCATCAGCAGAAACACCGTCAGGCCTCCCCGAGCACGCACTCGGATGGCCCAATGACACCACCGCTGCCACCGCCACGGCACCGGCGCGAGCATCACTCGAAAGTGTCCAGATAAGGAGATGTACGGCCGGTTCGAGCTGGACATGAACAGCCGTCTCGACCTGGATCTGGCCATCCGGGCGGTGGTGCCCGGTCCCCGCACATCCCCGGTGAAGGAAGCCGCAGCCCGGCGTGACACCCGGGGCTGCGGGCATCCGTCACGGCGGCCGCGGACGGCACCGCCGCGTTCCCGTACCCCTGCCCGGAGGCCGTGCGCACCCGGCAAGACGGCCCTCGGGGAGGATCGGAACGGCCAGTAGCGGAGCGGTCAGCCAGTGGAGCAGGATCGGCAAGCCGGTCGGGATCGGACCAGGGTCCCGGCCGCGGACGGGTGACCCCCGGCCGAGCCTCAAGGGGGACCCGGCGGCGCGAAGGCTCTGGCCCCCCCTTCTTGGGGGCCAGAGCCTTCGGTCGGGCCCGCGCTTCGGCTCAGGCGTCGATGGAGTCGAAGTACTTGACGATCTTCTCGACCCTGGTCAGCTTCTCCGCATCACTGTCGGGAATTTCGGTCCCGAACTCCTCCCCCAGGGCCATGATCAGCTCGGTGACGTCGATGTCGTCGGCACCGAGGTCGTTGACGATGGACGCCTCGGGGGTGACGTCCTCCTCCTTGACGTTGAGCTGCTTGACGATGATCTTCTTCACGCGCGCTGCGACGTCGGGCATGCTTCTCCCTGCTGGTTGCTGACGGTGCGGTGTACAGGAACTGGACTGGGCGTCATCGGCGGTACAAGACCCCTGGTGATCAACGACACGACTCGCACACAGACACCACCGAACGCGTCGCATCTGCTGACGGTCCCAAAGCCGCCCGGGCCGGCTGGCCGATATGCCCCTCGGGACTTGAACGGTCAGTAGCGGGAGGGGTCAGCCGGTGGTGAGCTGCCCGGGGATGCGGCCTGAGGTGCGGAGTTCCTGTAGGTCGGGGATGTGGTTGTAGAGGGTGCCGGGGCTGATGCCGAGGATCTTGGCGATCGAGGTGATCGAGTTCTCGGGGTTGGGGAGCATGTCGCGGGCGGCCCGGATGATCTCGGGGGTGGCGACGGTGGGGCGGCCGCCGACCCGGCCGCGGGCGCGGGCGGCGTTCAGACCTTCACGGGTGCCGGAGACGATGAGCTCGCGGATGAACTCGGCGAGGGCGGCGAAGACGTGGAAGACGAGCCGTCCGCCGGGGGTGGTGGTGTCGAGCCGCTCGTGGATCGAGCTGAAGCCGATCTCGCGGCGGCGGAGCTCGCCGACCATGTTGACCAGGTCCTTGAGGGAGCGGCCGTAGCGGTCGAGTGCGGGGACGACCAGGGTGTCGCCCGGGGCGAGGAAGGCGTGGCATGCCCTGAGCTCGGGGCGGAGGTCGTCCTTGCCGGGCTTCTTGTCGGCGAAGATCCGGCGGCAGCCGGCGGCGGTGAGGGCGTCGAGCTGGCGGTCGAGGTTCTGGCCGCCGGTGGAGACCCGGGCGTAGCCGATGAGGATCTCGGTGCGGTGGGCGGGCTCGGCGACCAGGAGGTCGAAGACGTCGGGCTCGGAGGGTGTGATCACGCCCGGGATTCTGTCAGAAAACGGTGTTCCGGGGTTCTTGAACAGCCCTGGTTTTTGAAGGAGTTTTTGAAGGTTCTGAGGGGTCGTCGGCGGGTCCGGCCGGTGCTCTTCAGGAAACGATGGCGACCTCAAAGGGTCGGTCGGTACCACGGAGGTGTGATCCCGTGTTCCTGGCGGCGTGGCTTCACTCCGGCAACGGGACGGGTGCGTGGACGATGAGCGCAACCCGATTGAAAGGCAGGACTCGTGGAGCTCACCTACGCCGTCATCAAGACCAACCACGGCGACATCACGGCGCGGCTGTTCCCGGAAAAGGCTCCGAAGACCGTCGCCAACTTCATCGCGCTCGCCGAGGGCAAGCGCGAGTGGACGGACCCGTCGACGCTCAAGAAGACCAGCAGGCCGCTCTACGACGGCACGAAGTTCCACCATGTCACGCGCGGCAGCTCTATTGAGGGTGGCGACCCGCTGGGCGTCGGTGAGGGCAACGTGGGCTACTTCCTCGACCACGAGCCCGGGGCGAACAGCTGGTTCCTCGGCGGGTACGCGCTCGCCACGGCCCGCTCCAAGGGCGTGGATCCCGAGAGGATCGACGGCTCGCAGTTCTTCATCGCTGTCGGGCGCCACCAGCGGCCGCCGGAAGCCGAGTTCAACGTCTTCGGTCGGGTCGAGGACGAGACCAGCCAGAAGGTCGTGGACGCCATCGCCGATGTCCGCACCGACGATAAGCGCCGCCCCGTTGAGCCGGTCGTGATCAGCACGATCACCATCGAGCGCCGTCCTGTACCTGACCCGGAGTAGCACCGGCCGCCTCCGTGACACCCGCCTGTCAGCAGGGCCCTTCCGACGGGCGGGGCCGGGCTCACCCGTCGAATCGGATCGGGGCCCGTGGCCAGTGGAAGCTGTGGCTGCTTCCGCTGGTAGCCGCTCCTACGGCTCGCTCTCGTCCTGGTTGGCCGACGGCTCCCGCAGGGGCCGTCGGCCGGCCTCCTGCGGGCGAGCGCGTAGCGGCCCAGGAAGTTGATGTGGTCGAACTGCAGCGGCGACAGGCGGGCCAGCAGGTCGTCGGTGACGGGGAAGCTGTCGGCGGCCAGCTGCTTGGCCGCGCGGTCCAGTTAGAGGCTGTTCCACAGCACCACCGAGTTGAGGGCCAGCCCCAGGGCGTCGAGCTGGTCTTATCCGAACCAGCCCGGTGTGAGGTGCTTTCAGGACCGACTGCGGGCGGGTCACCGAAGGTAGTCCTGAGGGATCTTGAAATCGTCGGTTCATCCGGGTGTGTCGTGCGCTACCACCAGGACGTAGGTGTGGCCAAGGGACGGCGGCCAATCTTCGCCCCTCCGAGTGGCATGTACGCAAAGCCGCATCCCGGCAGTGCTGGGTCGGCTACGGTCGCCTGAGTTGATCATCTATCAGGGAGTGTCACAGATGGTTGTGTTCAGCTTCGTCAAGGAAGCGGGAGAGAAGGTCGCCGACCTCTCCGGGAGTGACTCCGGGGAGGCTCTGAAGAAGCAGATCGAGTACGCGGGGCTGGGGAACCCGAACGTCACGGTCTCCTTCGAGGGCGACAAGGTCACCGTCAGCGGCGAGGTGGCTTCCCAGGAGGAGCTGGAGAAGATCGTGCTCGTCCTCGGGAACGTCTCCGGCGTGGCGTCTGTGGACAGCAACATTAAGGTGACCGGCGCCGACACGTCGGCGGCCCGGTTCGTCACAGTCAAGAAGGGGGACACCCTGTCCACGATCGCCGTGACGGCGTACGGGAACGCGGGCCAGTACAACAAGATCTTCGAGGCCAACAAGCCCATGCTGAGGCACCCGGACAAGATCTACCCTGGGCAGGTCCTGCGCGTCACCGACTAACCACAGTCGCCGCTTCCGACCGCTACCGCAGGTACATAGTGCTGGAGGCCGCCGCCCTCCAGCGCCTGGTGCGGTGGGCTCACTCTTCGTGCGCCGGAGCGAATCGGCCGGCGCTGCTGCGGAAGTCGGGCATGCCGAGGTGGACGGTGGTGTGCCGGGTGGCGAGGTCGCGCATGGCGGCGAGCTTGTGCTCGGCGGCAGCGAGGCTGGCCTCGATCGCGGCGACTTCACCGAGCCAGCCCTGCTCCTTGGCCTCGCGGAGACGGTCGAGCAGGTTGGCGTGGAGATCCTGCAGCCGGGGCATCTGCGCGGGGTCGGGCCGCAGGACGGGGCAGCGGATACAGGCGTGCTCGTGGACGCAGGGGGTGCCGAAGTCGCGTGCGCACACGCCCAGGGCGACCTTGCGCAGCTCGAAGTGGTCCAGGAATTCGCGCCACTCCTGGGCGGTGGGTTCGCGGTACTCCTCGCTGGGCTGCAGCGAGCGGCGGCGGGCGATGAAGGCCCGGTGGTGGGTGATGACGTCCTCCGGGTAGATCGCGGTGTGCCCGAGCGTGGTGTCGACGGTCCGGTGGCCGCAGATGCGAGCGGCGATGTGCGGCGGCAGGCCGGAGCGCAGGGCGTCGGTGGCGAAGATCCTGCGGAAGTCGTGCGGGGTGTAGTGCAGCGGCTGGTCGCCGGGGCCGGTCAGTCCGCTGGCGGCGAGCGCGTCGTTGAGGCAGGTGTAGACGCAGTTGCGGGGGATGGCGCGGTCTTCGGGGCCGACGGGCCGTTGGAAGAGGAACGGCATCGGTGCGCTCCACAGCCGCTCCAGGGTGTCGTAGGCGCTGACCGCCGGCATGGCCGGCTGGCCGCGGTGCACGCGCTGGATGATCGCGGTGAGGACTTCGCCGAGCTCCGGGGAGACGAGCAGCAGCCGCTCCTGGTCGAGTTTGGACGGTGCGACCTGGAGCATGGGCACGATCTCGCCGGTGGTCGGCAGCCGGTTGGCGACGAAGCTGTGGTGGGTCAGCTCCAGGGTCTCCTCGATGCGCATGCCGGTGTGCCGCAGGACCTCGACGATCGCCCAGGCCCAGAAGGCGCGTTCCTCCTCGACGGTCAGGTCGCAGCGCCGGCCGGTGGCGGGATCGTGGGCCAGGACGCGGGCCGAGGCGCCGCGGCAGAGGACCAGCAGCTGGCCCTCCGGTGTGGTGAACGAAGCGCCGGCCGGAGCCTGCCGAGCGCGGGCGAGTCGGGCAGCGGCGGCCTTCAGCTGCCACTCAGCGGCGGTAACCAGTGCCGGGAGGGCGGGCAGCAGGGTGCGGCTGAGGGCTTCGACGCCGTCGTGGACGATCGGCTCCATGCCGACGTTGGTGGCCTCCGCGGTGAGCACCCCGGCCACCGACAGCTCCAGGTCGTCCATCCGGGACTCGGCCTCGGAGGCGTGGGTGAAGTCGGTGAGGTAGGGCACCCAGGAGTTGACCTCCATCATCATCTCGGGCAGGTCGACCGCGGGCAGGCGGGCCTCGATCTGCCGGTTCAGCTCCTCCAGCGAGGCGGGGACCTCCAGCCGGTCCAGGCCGGTGAGGATGATGCGGTCGCGGCCGTCGTGCTGCTCGATCCGCACCGCTGGGTTGGCCGCCAGGCCCTGGACCAGCTCGCGGTGCGAGCGCTCCAGCCGGCCAGCACCGCGTTCGGATCGGTGTCCAGGTCGAGTTCCTCGCAGACCCGGGGGCGGGCCGCCGTCCAGGCGTCGGTGCTCAGCAGTCGGGCGTTGGGGTCGCCCCACTTGCGCAGGCCCGGCACGTAGATCTCGTGGCGGTGCAGCCCGGAGCGCAGGGCCTCGGTGGTGGCGACGACGTAGGCGCGCTTCTCCGCGATGCCCACTGGGGCCGGCTTGGGCGGGAAGACCCTGCGCAGCCAGGCGGCGGACAGGAACTTGATCGGGGTCTCCCAGCCCTCGATGGGCTTGCGCCGGCCCTTGAGGGCCTTCACGAAGGCGACCGCCTTCATCACGTCCTCGCCGTCCGGGCTGGCGCGGAAGTCCAGCTGCTTCAGCAGCTCGGGCAGGAACCGGGCGATGGTGTTGCACCGGGCCTCCAGCATCTGCTCGAACCCGTCGTCGGGCTCCTGGGCCAGGTCCTTGACGGTGTCGGCGGCGGCGTGGACCGGGGCGACGTCCATCGCGTCGAGCATCGCCCGGATGTCGCCCTCCGGATCGGCCGCGCTCTCGCACACCGCCAGCCACGCCTTGCGCAGCAGCAGCGCGGCGGCGTCCAGGTCCTTCAGCGAGCGCAGCCGCTTCCTGGTCATCTCGCTGGCCGAGCTGTGGATCACATCGCCCATCACCAGGTCGAACACCTCGATCGCCTCGTCGGCGGCGACCTGGGGCATCACCGCGGCGAACGCCACCAGGGTGGCCAGGCGCCGGTCGCTGCCCAGTTCGGCCACCGCCTGGGCCCGGGGCGCCCTGGCGAACCGCGCCAGCGCCTGGATGCGGCCGGGCGGTATCGCCGTCAGGTCCCAGGTCGGGCCGTCGAACTGCTTGAGCGCGTCGTAGCGCTCCAGCGCCTTGAGGACCCCGCGCGGGGAGATGTCGCGCGGCGACCTGCGCAGCCGGTCCAGCTCGGAGACCCGCCGGCCGCCGGGCACCGTGACCAGCTGGTGCAGCCGCGTCGCCTGCTCGGCGGTCGGGGCCGCTGCCAGGGTCGCCCACAGCCGCTTCTCGGCGCGCTCGCGGGTGCCCGACACCAGCCGCTCCAGCATGGTCGCCCCGGGCAGCAGCACCTGCTGGTCGAGCAGGCGCTTGGTCGCCAGGTCGAACAGCAGCGTCGGGCGCTCCGAGCCGATCCACGCGCGCTGGTACATCCAGCGGGCCAGCGAGAACCACTGGTCGAAGCCGAACTTCACGTACCCGTAGGTGGTGCGGATCTCCTCCTGGTGCTCCCAGCGGGCCTTGCGCGAGCCTTACCCGGCGAAGGCGGTCGCCGACAGGCCCAGCTGCTCGGCGACGTACTCCACCACGACGTCGGGCACCTCTTGCGGGTCGTCCAAGAAGGTGCCCAGGAAGCGCACCGTCCCGAGCTGGACCACGTAGCCCAGGCGGTTGCGTGAGTCGTTGGCGGCCGTCGCCCGGCGCCGGGCGGTCTGGTCGAGGAGGAAGGAGCCGGTGAGCTGGCCCTCGTCGGGGATGTCGGTGAAGCGGCCGTAGCGCCGGCGCTGGTCCTCCGTCAGGAAGTCCGTGGGCACCGCTGCACTCCTTGATCATCGCCGTCTGCCGCGCGCGATGATCCCGGCCGCACCGGGTGTCCGTACGAAGATCGGGCGAGCCGGCCCGGAGCGGAGCGCTGCTCTGATAGGGCGTCATCACCTGGCATCAAGGGGCACAAGGTCCACTCGAAGCGACCTTAAATGTGCATGACAACGACGCTGGTTGGATAGACTTCGGCCGCCAGTACTCGACTGCTCAAAACCCCCGGGGGAAACCATGTCCGCCATGTCCGATACAGCCACGTTCGTCGTCGCAAACATCGACGAGATGCTCAAGAACGACGCCACGAAGCAGGAAACCCTCGATGCGCTCGACAAGATGGCGAGCGTCCTGCCCCAGGTTATGCAGGAGTCGACCCGCGCGTTCAACGCGGAGTACGGTCCGCGCATCGTCGATCTGCTGCAGCAGGGGGCAACTCCGGAGCAGGTCGTATCCAAGCTCGGTCTCAGCTGACACGTCGCCGGGCCCACCCCCGCCCGGTTGCCTGTCGTCAAACGACCGTCCTACGACAGGGAGGCGACGCCGCAAGTAAACCCGTGCAATCCGGCGGTTCGCGGCGGCACGAATCCAATCAGATCCGATGGTCATTTGCTGACAGAGTTTGACGACAGATAGGGCCCGATCCTCCGTACGGAAGGGGCTCCCGGCGGCGAACCTGGTCTACAAAGCGGGTCTCGACCGACCATCAGTCCACCGCCCGGCAGAGCCTCGTCCCGGACGAGGTCGGCATTGAGGACCCGGTTGTCTTCGAGGAGCCCGCGGGCACTTCCAGCCGACTCCACCCGCTGGAGCGTCCGAAGTTCCGCGAACTGCTCACCTACGCGCGGCCGGACGACACCGTGCACATCTCGGAGATGTCCCGTCTCGTACACGGCACCGGGCACATCCTCGACGTGCTTGACGTCCTCCACCGGGCGCAGGTGGCCCTGCGCATATACGACGGCGCTTCCTCCGCGATGGACCTGACCGCGCGCCACCCCCGCTCCGGCGCACTGCTGTCCACAGTGAAGTTCATGTTGCAGGCCCTCGCCACCGTCGGCGAACTCCAGCGCGGGCTGACCTACGACGGGCTCCGCGTCGCCGAGGCCAAGGGCAGCAAGGGCGGGCGCCGCCCCGCCGTGGCGGCCGGGAAGACCGATGACGTGCGCACCGCGTACCGGGAAGGCCGCTCCATCGCTGCCCTCGCCCGCGACCACGGCGCCAGCCGCGGCGCCTTCCGTACCGCCGTCGCCGACCTCCTGCCCCAGCACACCGCCACCGGCGAGGACGGCTCGGCCCCAAGCTGCCGGCCACCCTCGACATGCCGGGCAAGGTCGCCCACTTCCTCCGCACCACCGCACTGGAGCCCGCCGAGCGCGCCGCGCTCGATCAGGGGGCGACCGTACGGTGCGGCCAGGGCCACAGCCTGCGCGTCACCGCCGTCCCCGCCGTGCACCGGCAACACCTCAACCGCTGCCAACCGCTCGACGGCAGCCAGGGCACCCTGGCGGTCCCAGCCCAGCGCAAGGCCCGCCGGTAGTACGAGAACCGGGTTGCCACGCTCACACCGGCCGGGCCCTGATCAATCTCAGTGGTTATTCAGCGCTACACACCACCTGGCTGGAGCTATACGAGAACACGGCCGTCGACGCTGGCATCGGACACGGCAAACCTCCTGCACGAGGAGTGGGGACGAAATTCGAGGGGAAGGGTAGACCTCGCGACCGGGCCCCTGGAACGAGGCCCCACAAGGGTTCCTCGCGGAATCCCGAAGACTGGCCGGAACGTTCTCCCCGGCGTCCGCCTCCCTGGGAACAGGGCCGAGTACGTGCGGCCGATGCCGGACCTCCGCCGGTTCACGTGTCACCCGGAAGAGGTGTCGAGGGTCTCCACCCACAGGTCACGCACCGGTACGCCGACGGGGCCGAGGTGGTGCGGGCCGGGGCAGCACACCTGCTGTCCTGCCGGCAGGCAGACGGGAGCTTCCCCGCCCCGCGCGACCAGGCCGCGCCGCGGCCCCTGCCGTTCGACGCGCCCGTCTTCCTCGACAACTGGGCCCTGCCGGCACTCGCCGGCTGCGACGGCGACCGGAACCAGAAGGAGACGAGTCGGATACCGCTGCCGCACGGGACGGCACAGGCGCCGACGCCGTCGGCCGTCCACCGAGCGACCGGCAGGTCGACCGGCCCGACTCACTCGACCTGTCGGCGCGCGTCCGGAGGCTTCGTCCCCAGGATCCGGTGGCCCGGGCGGCCTTTCCCGGACGGGCCGCCGGGTCGGCCGGCCACCTGCCACGAGGACGTCCGCGCCGGATGGGTCCGGAGCTGCCTTGCCTGTGCCGACAGGTGCTGCGGGCCGCCCCGTCCGGTTCCTCGTTCCTGTGCCGAGTTCCTCGCGGAGATCGTGGGGACGACGGCCGTGGCCGGAAGGGGAGATCCGATACGCCGACAGATCCGTCTCCTGGGTGAGTCCACCACTTGCCGCTCGCACCGGCCGCAGCGTGGCCCTGTGCCAGCGGTGTTGCGCGGGGCCGGAAAGGGGGGCTGGTCGGCCCTGTTGATGTTCGGGTTGTTACAGGCCGGGGGCGTTGCCGGTGGCGACACCGAGGGGACCGTACAGGCCGGTGAGCAGGATGGCGCGTCCGGCCTCGGGAGTGGGGGAGGAAGAGGAAGGGGTCCAGGGGGCGAGGGTCCAAATCTGGCCGGGGCCGCCCTTGCCCTTGCCGACGAGGCGGCCGTCGTCGTCGGTCCAGTAGGTCCGCTCCGACAAGACGGTGCTGCTGTCGGCGCCGTGGATGTAGGTGCCGTCGTAGACCCATCGGGCGGTGCTGCCCTTGGTGCGGGCTGTTGCGCAGCTGTCCATCTCGGTCGGTGCGCCGCAGGGGTCGGTCGTCGGCTTGACGCCTTCGTTGGCGGCGGCGTCCAGGTAGGCGCGCATCGCGGTCTCGAAGGTTTTCTGCTGGTCTGCTGACGCACCGCGGAAGCGGGTGGCGGACCCGTCGAAGGCGAGGCCGGCGCAGCGCATGTGCCACTGTTCCATCTCCGCCGCCGGCGCCCGGAGCTTCCATTCCTCCTCCAGCGCCTTCGCCCTGCGTTCGGCCACTGCGGGTTCGAGGTCCAAGGCGCGGTCCAGGACCCGTGCGTACCGGGGCTCCTGCTCCAGTTCCGCCCGCAGAGCCTGCTCCTCCGGTGTCGGCTCGGGCACCTGCACAGGCTGCACTTCCTCGCCTGCCTCCCACTCCACCTCATACTCGCCCAGGTGCTGGGCGTACGCCTCCTCCTCACGTTCCTCCTGCACCTTGAGTTTGCGCTGGTACTCCTCCCGGGCCTGCTGCGCCAGCTCGATCTCCAGGTCCCGCTCCCGCAGTGCGATGTACCGGTCCAGCTCGTCGGCGCCGGGTGGCTCCTGGTCGGCCGTGAACGCCTCCCGCAGCGCCATCACCTCGGTGCGCTTCGACTCCACGTCCTCGTTGGTGGTCTTCCACTGCTTCAGCTCGGCGCTGTGGCGCTTGGCCTCCCAGGCCTTCCAGGTATCGGGGATCAGTGGGGCGAGCTTGGCCTTGACGTCGGCGGGAAGGCCGTTCAGCCGGTTCTCGAAGGCCGCGAGCGCGGCCTTCTTGCCAGTCCCGGCGGAGGAGTCGGTGTGCATCCACACGCAGTAGTCGCCGATGTTCTGGTACTCGCCGACGGCGTGGCTGACAATCCGCTGGCGGTTCGTGGCGTCGTCGGCGGTGCTGAACCACCAGGCGGTTGCCGGGCTTCCGTCGGCCGTGCCCAGCTCGACGGTCGGCTTCGAGGTCACCGACATCAGATGCGTGATGCCCAGCGTGCTGTCGCCGACGTCCGCGGTCCGGCCCAGCCGCACCCGGACGCACCGGCCGGTCTCGTCGTTGACGATCGTGAAGTTTCCAGCGGGGAACTTTGACATGCCCGCAGTCTCGTGTCCGAGCGGGGCCAGAACGGCTACTTGCCGTGATCTTCACTCGAAAGAGGAATACCGTCCGGTCGCCAGTCGGCGGGCCGGGCGGCGCCGGTCGCAGGGCGGGCCTTGCGGGCGGTGACGACGCAGCTGGCAGGGTACGGGCCTTGGTGCAAACGCCGGGCGGCGACGCTTTCGTCATCCTCCGGCACATCGTCTCCGCCTTCACCAGCTGAGATCGGCGGTGCCGGAAGCCCGACCGGGTTGGCCGCCCACTGGCCCGCCTTGACGGAGCAGGAGGCCAGGTCGCGCCGGACCGCTCTCGCCCGCGGGTCGGGAACACCCGGGCGGGCACGCCTTGACCAGTCGAAGGGCGGCCTGCTCCCGTTGCAGACCGCGAACGGCCCGGCAACCCCGGATGGCGCCAACGCTATGGGCGCGGTGCCTCCGGAACGTCCCGCCCATCGTCGGCGGGCTCTGACCGGCGGCGGACAGCCGGCGGACAGCCTCGTCCGCTGGCGTCGGAGAACCGGCACGTCAGTGCCCGGTTGAGACCCGCCGACGGGTATCTCCTGCGCCGTGCCAAGGAATTGTGAGCCAGGACGGAACCTGCGACCAACACAGGAGGGCTCGCGAGCGGCGTGACCTCCGGGTTCCTTGATCGTTCTCATGGCGTCCTATCGGACTCGGTAGGCGCAGACGAGAGCCACTGAAGGAGTTTCGCATGGCCCAGGGAACGGTGAAGGACTTCAATGCGGCAAAGGGCTTTGGTTTCATCGCTCTGGACGGCGGGGCGCCCGATGTGTTCTTCCACCGCTCGGCCATCGCCGAAGGCAGCCAGGACCCCAGCGCCGGTGCTCGCGTTGAGTTCGATCTCACCCAGGGTGCGAAGGGCCCCGAGGTAGCGGGGGTCAGGAGCATCGGCCAGTAGGTCCTGCCTCCCTGACAGGGCCCAGGCCTTCCAAGGACCGAGCGGACGGCCCCCGCTTCCCGTGCGTCGCCGGTCGGTCTTCCGTTTCGCGCTGACCGGCACCGGGAGCGGGTGACGGCGGGGACCTGCCGGAGACAATCACCCAGGTGCCGGCGGTGGCCACGGCTGTGCGCGACGGGACTCGGGCCACCAACTCCGGTCGACAGCCGCTGGCTTCCTGCTGCTGACCGGAGCTTCTCCGCTTGTGATCCGCGCCTGCGGTATTGAGTATGAAGTCCGTGATCGTGTGCCGGTGACGTGCGTATTCCGGGTGCTCACACTCACGCTAGAGGGAGCGGCTCCTGTGGCGGGCCTTCGGCCTGTACCACGGGGCGCCTCTTGGCCAAGAGGCCCGGTGCGCCGTGCCGGGCCCTGCGAAGGCGCGTAGGGGGCCAGCGGTATGCCATTGCCTCGGCCCGCCGTGAGGCCGCGTGTGCTGTCGATTCCCGACGTGCCTCGGGCCCTACCGCGATGACGGTCTACCGTTCGGCAAGTCCCTCCTGGGGGTGAATCCGGTTCGTGCCCGGTTCGGCCCGAGAGGGGCGGCCGACAGCCGGCAGCGGCCGGAGGCAGGGATGTGCGCGCGGCAGCGCCGTGCGTCGGAGCGGGGCGCTGCCTGATTTCACCCATGGTGGGAAGCAGCCCGCCGTGGATACTGTTTGCATCGATTTGATCACCAACTGTGTTCGATTGATCTGTGCGATCACTCCCGGACCGCCCGGCGCGAAGCCTTCTCCCGGCCGCTCGGAGCCGCGGCGCCCGGAGGTTGGCGAGCCCAGGTCAAAGCCATCCGGGTCCGTGCCGTGGGTGCGGGCGGCGGCGAAAGGGGTACCCGTGGCGATCCACATCGATGCGCTGCGCAAACTGCTGGACGCGACCGTGGGGCAGGAGGTGGAACTGCCGGTCGAAGCCCTCGGGTTCGGTGGTGAGGCGGTGCGGGGGATCTTCCCCGACGGGACGCTGCGCCTTACCTGGGCCGAGGGGGGCCCTCAGGTGCCGTGGGCGGCGGGGGTGGCCACGGTGGCGTTCGCCGAACGGCCGGTCGCAGTTGAGTTGACGATCCGTCACGATGATTCCACCGCAATCGCATTCACGCTCGACGTGCGGGTCGACGGGCCCGGTGCGCCGGCCCACCTGCTCGCACGTGGCCTGGGTCTCGACGTGCCGCCGTTGCCAGGGCTGGTGGTCGAGCGGGTCACGCTCACCGCGGACCCCGCCGGCGGCACGATGACCGCCGACGGCCCGTGCGGCCGAGTGCGCATGCGGACCGGCGCCGGGCGGGCGTTCCTGGCCGAAGCCGACGGCTGGCGGGTGATCTGCACGGACCGTCCACTGGCGCACAATCAACTCAGCGAACTGGCGGGCGAGTCCGTCGCCACACGGCCCGGCCCGTTCCGGCGCGAGCTGCCCGCCGGCGCGTGGTTGCTGTTGCCGGGCACCGGGTCGCAGCCGGTTGCGCTGCGTCCGGCCCGGCCGCACCTGGTGGCCGACGGCTCGCGGGTGGACGGCCTGGGCCGGGCCCTGCCTGCCCGGGTGGAGCGGGGGCGACGGCGGTCCGAGCGCCGGGCGCGGGCGATCGCCACCGCGACGGGCTTCGCGGTCCTGGCGGGCAGCGACGGCGAGCGCGGCAACGGCCGCTGGCAGCTGGAGATCAGCGACGACGAGGCCGTCATCAACGTCGACTATGACTACGCGCCACTGCGGGTGACCGGCGGTCTGGGCATGCTGCCCGCCGAGGAGCCCTACCGGTCGATCGTCGGCGGCGCGCTGATGTTCTCCTTCGGCGGCGGCGACGCGACGGACGGGGGCCAGGCCGGCCGGGGCGTGTACGGCACCGGCGTGGGCGCCTACGTGGTGCCGTCCTCCGCCGGGGCCAAGCCCTCGTTCTTCGGCTACGCGGGCATCGGCGCGGATCCCGGTATCGGCATCCCGGCGATCCGGCTGAACGGGGTTGCCGCCGGACTGGGCTGGAACAGCCGGATCCGGCTGCCCGAGGTCTCCGAGGTCGGCGACTTCCCGCTGCTGAAGGCCCTGGACGACCCGGGCTCGATCGGCGCCGAGCGCCAGGACCCGGTGGAGATCCTGCGCAACCTCACCACCGGCGACGACGCCTGGATCACCCCAGCCCAGGACGAACTGTGGCTGGCGGCGGGACTGAAGTTCACCATCGCCGAGCTGATCGAGGGCCGGGCGATGGCCGTCGTACAGACCGGCTCGGAGCTGACCCTCGCCCTGCTCGGCACCGCCGCCGCCACGCTGCCCAAGGGTGGCTCGCGCACCTACGCGCGGATCGAGGCGGCGCTGCGGGCCGTCGTCAAACCCCGCCAGGGCGAACTCTGGTTCGACGCCGAGCTCACCCCCGCCTCGTTCGTGCTGGACCCCAACTGCCGCCTGCGCGGCGGCGTGGCGTTCCGCAGCTGGTTCGGACCCAGCGAGCACGCGGGCGACTTCGTCTACACGGTGGGCGGCTACCACCCCAACTTCAAGGCCCCGGACCGCTATCCGGTGGTGCCGCGACTGGGCTTCGACTGGGACCTGACCGGCTCGGTCACCATCTCCGGCAGCGCCTACCTGGCGATCACCCCGGCCGCCGCGATGGCCGGCGGCGCGCTGGACGTGCGCTTCCACTCCGGGGCGATCCGGGCCTGGTGCACCGCGAAGGTCGACGCGCTCCTCCAGTGGAAGCCGTTCTACGTCGACGTGGGCCTCCAGGTGCGGATCGGCGTCTCGGCGACCGTGAAGATCCTCTTCGTGAAGGTGACCATCACCGTCGAGGTCGGCGTCTCGCTGGGCATCTGGGGACCGCCCACCGGCGGACAGGCCAAGATCAAGCTCTGGTTCGTCTCCTTCACCATCAACTTCGGCAAGGGCCGCGCGAGCGCGGGCAACGCGCTGGACTGGGCCGGGTTCGCGGAGATGCTCCCGCCGCCGCCCACCACCGTGCGGGTCAGCCCCGGGGTCGGGCTGCTGGTCGACCACGTGCCCGGCGCCGCGCTCGGCGCCGAGGCCGCCTGGGAGGTCTCGGCCAACGGCTTCACCTTCGCCACCGACAGCGCCGTGCCGCTGAAGCAGATCTTCCTGGGCGCCTCCGGCACCGCCGCCGAAACCGGCCCGGCCCTGAACATCCGGCCGATGCGCGAGCGGAACCTGACCAGCACCCAGCGCGTCACCCTCACCCACGACGGCTCGGCCGTCGACCCCGCCACCTGGTCGCGCAGCCGCTGTCTGGCCGCCGTCCCCCAGGAGCTGTGGGGCACCTCGCCCCAGGGCACCCTGCCCGACGGCGAGCAGCAACTCGTCAAGGACCAGCTCACCGGCATCAGCCTGTCCTCCCCGGCAGCCCGGCACGGCACTTCCACCGGCTACATGGACGAGAAGGCACTGGCCTTCGACCCGATCTACCCCGACGGCAGCCAGCCGCTGGACCCGGCGGCCCGGCCGGTGGGCGCCGTGCCGCAGCGCCCCGGCGGCGTCATCGCCGCCATCGCCGACACCATCGCCGCCCACGCCCAGACCACCGCCCGCACCCGGCTGGCCGACCAGCTCACCGAACTCGGCCTCGACCTGGGCGCACTGGACAGCGACCTGTCCGGCTACGCCCGCGCCGCCCGGACCGCGTTCACCGCCGAGCCCATGCTGGTCACCACCAGCTGAGAGAGGGGATCCCGCATGGCCACCGTCGCCCACCGCACCCGCTTCTTCGACCACCGCCTCCCCTCGCTCTACGCCGGCCGCTACGCCGCCACCGTGAGCGAGAACATCGAGGGACTGACCACCGGCGGCACGCTGCCCGACCGCGTGCAGCGCTTCGACGTGCGCCAGCCGCGCTTCTCGATCGCCGCCTCCGAGGTCCAGGCCGCCTACCCCGTGCCGGGCGCGGTCGGCACCTACAGCCAGATCCTGCCGCACATCACGCTGGACGCGCCCGCGCTGCCCTGGGCCCGGCAGCTGAAGGGCACCGCCGAGGGCGTGCCGTGGGTGGCGCTGCTGCTGTTCGGCGAGGACGAACTGCCCGGCGACCGCGAGGCGGTGGGCCAGGTCACCGTCAGCACCGTCGCCCAGCTCCTCGACGGCCGGGCGGGAGAGGGCCGCGCACCGGCCATCGACCGCGACCACCTGCTGCCCGGCGAGGACGAGGAGGCCTGCCGGAGCATCCTGGTGCCGGCCGAGCTGTTCGCCGCGATCCGCCCCGAGCCCGCCGAGCTGGCGCTGCTGGCGCACATCCGCGAGGGCTGCCCGCCGGACGCCGACCACCAGCGCGTCGCCGGAAGCGACCCGGAACCACTGACGGAGGACCTCAACGCCGTCGTCGTCGCCAACCGCTTCCCGCCGGCGGCCGGCGGCCAGCAGGTCGTCCACCTGGTCTCCCTGGAGGGCTTCGAACCGTACGTCACCGGAACCGCCCCGCCCGCCGAGGGCCTGCGCCTGGTCTCGCTGCAGACCTGGTCGTTCGAGACCCTGCCGGATGCGGGGATCGGCTTCGGCGACGTCGTGGAGAACCTGGCCGCCGACACCGACACGCTCCTGCGCTTGCCGCTCGACCCCGGCGACGCGGACGGTGACGTGCGGCAGCGGCTGGCGAGCGGCGCCACCGCCCTGCCGCAGCGGCTGGAATCCGGCGAGCGCACCTTCGCCTTCTACCGCGGCCCGCTCACCGCCACCCCGGCCCAGGCGCTGCCCGCCCCGGCGGACCCGCGCCTGGAGTCGGCCGGCGAGGCCCTGATCTACCTCCAGCAGCACGGCGTCTTCGACACCGGCTACGCCTCCGCGTTCAGCCTCGGGCGCACCCTGGCGCTCGCCGACGCGCCGTTCCGCAACGGGCTCCTGGAGTTTCGCAAAGCCGCCCGCCGCGTCGTGCGCCGCCTGGCCACCAGGCCCGGACTCGTCACCGTGTCCCGCACCGTGCGCCAGGCAGCCGACCAGCTGAACGCCAACCCGCAACGCACCGCCTTCGACCACCTGATCGGCACCGTGCTGCCCGGCGCGCTGGCCCGCACCGGCGCCGAGCTGGCTGGCGCCGCGCACCGCCCGGCCCAGCGCACCACCGCGGCGCTGCCGCTGGCCGCCGGCGACCTGCGCGCCCACCTCGCCTCAGAGCACGTGCGCGAGGTGCTCCGGGAGGCGACCGACCCCGAACGGGAGCCGGTCGAAGCGTGGCTGACGGAGCTCTCCCGGCTGGCAATGGTCCCCTTCGACCACCTGGTGCCCGACCCGCGGATGCTGCCGCCGGAGAGCATCCGGTTCGCCTACCCGGACGCGGGGTGGATTCGCGCCGCCGTCGACGGAGCGCTGAGCGTGGGCGTCGGACACGCGCTGGACGCCGACCTGAACGCGCTGGCGGCCACCGTGCCCGCGCCGCCCGCCTGCGTGGTGCTGATCCGTTCCGAGCTGATCCCCAACTGGCCGCGCACCATCATCACCGCCTTTGCTGGCGAGGACGTGGTCGAGCCGGTGCACCGGCTGCGCTATGGCAACGACGTGCTGCTGCTGCTCTACCCGCGGGTCATCGACACCTTCACCCTTGCCGAACCGCCGCAGGGCCTGCACTTCGGCATCGGCGACGTCGGCACCGTCGAACTGCGCCGGCTGACCGGCGACATCGGCCACCCGATGGGCGACTTCCCCGAGCCGCCCGGCTTCGCGCGTTTCCTGCGCCCCGGCGGGCGCGACGTGCTCGACATCGCCGGCACGCTCGCCCCCGAACTGGCCGCCGCCCACCGGCTGCCGAGCCTGTCCCCGGCCCAGTTCGCGCTCCAGATGATCAAGGCGCCGCAGCTGCAGACCTTCGTCCGGCCCTGACCCCACCGACACCGTCCCCGAAGAGGATCCCCATGCCCAACGACACCCTGGTGGTGCCGGTCGAGGTCGCGGCGTTCGCCGTCAACGCGCAGACCCGCGACACCGACGGCAGCTACGTCATGCAGCGCTGGATCACCAATTATGTCCCGTTCGTCAACGACAACGCGAGGCCCGAACCCAAGCCGTTCGCCAGCACCGAGATGTGGACCGGCGATGCCTCCCGGCTCGGCGTCTACCTGCAGTGGCAGCTGCCCGAGGGCCTGTGCCAGGGACGGCAGGACGAGGAGAGCGGCGAGATCGGCGACTTCCCGCTGGTCCCCAACCGCTGGCTGGTCGTGCGCCGTTCCACCGCTGGCGTGCGCTCGTGGATCGTCCAGTCCGACCACCTCGATCTCAGGTCCGGCACCGTCTCCTACCTGGACCCGGCCGCCGCGACCGCGACCGCCACCAGGATCGGCCGCCGGGTCGAGCTCACCGCCGCCAACCCCTGGCGCGAACCCGCCGACGCTCCGGACGCGTTCCTGACCGCCCTCGGCCCGGGCCTGCTCACCTTCTCCGTCTACCAGCCGTACAACACCAACGTGTTCTCCCTGCACGACACCCTGGAGGACCTCACCGGCGACGACCGACTCAGCTACTCGGTGGCCGGCTGGTACGCCGACCCCGACAGCGACATCCTGGTCGCCGACGGCAACGCCGAACGGGACTTCACCGAACTGCTGCGCGACCTGGAGTGGAGCCTGGCCCCCGGCATGGGAAGCCCCCGCCGCTCTCTCTACACCGGCAGCGCACTCGGCATCGCCTGGCAGCCCGAGGGCGGCATCCCCGAATCCGACTCCCCGCTCGCCTCCTCCATCGCCGTCGCCATCGGCAACAGCGTGGGCGAGGCCGCGGCCGTCCTCCAGGAGCAGACCGAAGGCCCCGGCGCGCTCAGTGCCGAGGACGCCCGCCGCTACGCCGCCTTCACCCTGGGCGTGCTGGAGGACTACGAACGCCCGGACGGCGACCTGTTCCCGGACCGCGCCGCCCACGACTCCGGCTTCGGCCCCGTCCCCGGCGGCCACGCCTGGCGTGTGGTGGACCGCGACACCGAGGCCGCCCGCGCCGAGCGCGGCCCCGCCGAACGGGCCGCCGACCGGCGCCTCGCCCAGGACGTCACCGCCGAACTCAACCGCGCCCAGCGCGAACTCGACGTACTGGAACGCGAGCTGTACGGCGCACAGCAACACCTCTATGTGCTCTGGGCCTTGAGCCAGGAGCCGAAGCAGCCCGAGGTCTTCAGCTCCCGGATCAGGCGCGAACTCGACCCCGACTACGCGACCGGCGCCGCCGGCCGCACCAGGGCCCTGGCCGCCCAGGTGACCGCGGCCCGCGCCCGACTTCCCTGGTCCACCCGGGAGGAGGAACTCGCCGAACAGGCCCGCGAGTACGCCACCGAGCACGGCCTGCGCTCGACCCAGGTGCTGCAACGGGTGCCCGCCGAACCGTTCGAACAGAGCGCGGACCCGGTGCTGATGTTGCAGGGCGCCAAGCTCAACGCCCCCATGACCCGAGACTCGGACCTGCCCTGCCGCGTCCAGGAACGCCTGATCACCCGTGTCGGTTCGATCACGGCGGCGAGCGTGGCCGCGGACGTGGCCAAGGTGAACACGGCCGGCCTGCCGCCGCTGCTCCCGGCGCTGCTCAGCGAGTTCTTCATCCTCGACCAGGCCCGCAGGACCGGCGTCGGCCTGGACGACGCCGACGGCCGGCTGCCCGAGCACGGCACCGAGCCCTGGTGCCAGCCCTGGCAGCCGCTCTACCTGCTCTGGGAGGCCGAGTACACCGCCATCCCGTTCCAGGAGGACGGCACCGAGCGCTGGACCTTCGACGGCCACCGCTACCGCTGGGACGGCGAGGGCACCCTGCCCGTGCCCAGGACGGTGAGCGGACGGCAGATCCTCACCCCCACCAGCGGCTACGACCAGGAAGGGCAGATCGAGCACTACGCGGCCGGGCGCGCGGACCTGCCCGAGGACCTGATCCGCCGCCTGCGCCGCCAGAGCCGCGAACTGGACCAGCTCTCACAGCGCCTGGACGGCCTGAGCACCGCCGTCGGCCAGCGCGTGGCGGGCGGCTCGGCCATCCCGACCGGCGACCTGGGCAACCTGATCGCGGGCGGAACCGGACCGATGCCCGACCCCGGCGGCCAGCCCGTCAACCCCTGGGACGACTGGGACGACGTCGTCGACCTCGTCGCGTTCCAGGAACTGCGCTGCGGGCACCTCATGTTCACCAAACTGTCCGTGGTCGACCGGTTCGGCCGCGCCGTCAACCTGATCGACAACCCGCTGCACTTCAACCGGCTGATCAAGCCCGCCTCGATGACCCCGGACCACCCCGTCGGCGAGATCCAGACCGACCGCTACGCCGAACTCGGCCCGCGCCTGCTGCAACCCGCCCGGCTCGGCTTCGACTTCCTCTCCTCGACCGGCGACGAGGACGTCGAACTCACCCCCGGCACCAACCCGGTCTGCGCCTGGCTGCTGCACAACCGCCTGGACCGCGCACTGGCCTGCTACGCCCCCGACGGCCAGGCACTGGGCGACCTGCGCGCCGTGCTCGACCCGGACGGCCGGCGCATCGTCGCCTGGACGGCACTGCCCGGCTCACCCGTCCAGGAACTCGACCAGCTCGCCGCGCTCTCGCCGCACGCCCACCAGCTGCTCGCCGCCATCGCCCAGCGCGGCCCGGACGTGCTGGACGCCGTGAGGGCCCAGCTCGACGACACCCTGGCCGCCATCGACCCCGAAGGCCCCGAGGACCAGAGTCTGGCCTTCCTGCTGGGCCGGCCCCTCGCCCTGGTCCGGGCCCGCCTGGACCTGCAACTGCACGGACCGGCGCGCACCGACGCCGCCTGGCGCAACGTCATCGCCCAGGCGGAACCGGACATGCCCGGCTACCAGTGGACCGTGCGCCTGGGCGAGGCCCTGCAGACCGACGACGGCCTGATCGGCTACGTCCTCGACCAGGACTACGACCACCTGGAGACCGTGCTGACCCCGCGCGGCGAACACGGCGGCTACCTGCGGCCCATCGAGCACGGCCAGCGCCTCAAGCTCTCCTTCGCGGGGACCAGTTCCGCCACCGTCACACTGCTGCTGGACCCCCGTGCGCCCGTGCACGCCACCACCGACATCCTGCCGGCCGGTTCGGTCCTGGTCCCGCCGCAGTTCACCGAGGCCGCACTGGCCAACATGGCCGTCAACTTCCGCACCGGCCCGCTGCTGATCGCCACCACCGAACACGGCGCGGCCACCCTGCCGCAGCCCACCACCGCCACCGGCAGCTGGTCCTGGACCGAGCGCACCGGCACCGACTGGACCCGGCTGCCCATCACTGTCCCCGACCCCGCTTCCCTGCCGATCGGCGAACACCCCCAGATCCGCACCGGCTTCATGACCCTGGAAGACGCCAGGCACGCCACCCGCAGCACCGCCGGCAACGAACGAGGAGCCCGCTGATGGCCACCATCCCGCAGATCACCACCACCGGCCCCGAGGCCAAGAACGGCACGGACGCCGCACCACCGCTCCACTTCGAACTCAACACCAACCCCGACCCCGTACGCGTCTCGCCCACCAACGGCGACCCCGCCCGCGCCGACTTCATCCTCGTCGGCAGCCGTCGAAGCTCCCTCGCCATCGACTGCCGCAAGATCACCCTCCACGTCCCCACCGGGCCCAACTCGCCCGACCTCACCTCCGACCTGAACAGCGCCACCGCGCAGATCAGCCTCCCCGGCTGGACAGCCACTACCAGCGCCGCCGCCAAGACCATCACCTTCACCCCCACCTCCGGCCACGCCACCATCGGCCGCGACGAAGGCGTGACCCTGCAGCTCATGGGCCTGCGGATCAACACCGTGGTCGGCAGCTCACCGCTACGCATCGACGTCGAGTGGGCCGAGACCGGCGACGACTACTGGACCACCGACTCGCTGACGATCGACGTCGGCAAGTTCCCCGCCGACTTCGTCCTGCGCAACTTCATCGCCGAAGACCTCATCATCGACAACGGCGGCAGCGTCAAACTCAACTGGGAGGCCACCGGTGCCTCCTCCCTCAAGCTGCTGTACGACGTTGCCGAGGTCAACGTCCTCGACCAGAGCACCTACACCGTCAACAACGTCCGCCACACCACGGTGTTCTACCTGCGCGCCACCGTCCAGGCCGGCACCGGCACCGTCGAGCGGATCCTGTCCACCACCGTCACCGTCCGCGTCCCCGACCTCGAAGTCGCCAACCTCGTCGTCAACGGCTCCATCACCGCCAAGGGCGAGGGGACAGTGCAACTCCTCGGGGGCATCCAGACGCTCCCGACCCCCTACCCCGAAGCCAAGATGTTCGTGGCGCCGACCGATGGCCTCCTCGTACTCACGGTGTCCAAAACGGGTGCCGCCAACTACGAGAGTTACATCTTCCTGACCGTTGATGGCGGGCCGAGCCTCATTGTTGATCCGGCGATCGGCGCCGCGTCCTCGGCGACGCTGCCGGTCAGGAAGGGCAAAGAAGTCTCTTACTCCTGCCACTTCATGCCCAGCAACTCCGACTCGGTCGTGATCGACGTGACCTGGATCCCCTTCGGCAGCGGAACGATCACGGAGCTCTCCACGGCCGAACTCGAAACCACTCCAACGGGGTTGACGGTGCCCGAGAAGCCTTCCAGTAGCGACTGACCCGGCACCCGGCCGGACGCGAACCGGCCCCACCCCAACCGCCCCGACCCTTCGGCCCGCCACCACCGGCGGGCCGACACCCCAGCCAGCACTGCCACTCGCTTCTGCGCAGGTACTCCAACGATCGCGGCGTCGCGGACGACGACGACCTCCTGACCCCGCGGACCTCCTCGACCGCGAGGACCTCGACCACCACTTGCACGTCGGGCGGTGGGTGTTTGTGGTCCCGCGCGCCGGTTCCCGTCGTTCGCGTCCGTCTACCGCGCGCCCGCCGATGCCGATGAGGCCAGCCGCGCCGCAGACGCGGACTCGGACCGACACGTCTCGCGCACCGAGTTGCCCTTCGACGCCTCTGCGCAGGATGCCGGTGCCGAGCATGCGCTCGAACAGGCCGGTCAGCTGGTCCGCGTACTGTTCCACGCCGTGCTTCAGGGAGGTCGAGGCATGGTCGGGGACCAGCAGGTGCGCTTGGCGGCGCGGGGCTTGGGCGGGTTGTAGCGCAGGCGCCGGGAGCTCACGGCGTGGTTCAGCGTATTGCGTGGCATGGACACGGCCTCGTAGACGGTGACCTTGCCGCGCTGGGTTTTCAGTCTGAGGTGACTGCCTGGTGTTCCACCGTCAATCCTGTGCCCCTCACCCTGACCAGCAGGGGCTTACGGTCTGACTATCCGATGCCGTCGCTTCGGGGCCGCCGGCAGGTGTGTGGGTGCGTCGGCGGAAGGTCGAACCCCCGGGGCTGGCCGGTTCGAGTTCGATGGCGCGGCGGAGTTGTTCCATCCGCTGGGGCAGCGGGTGCCAGCCGGGTTCCGCGGCCATGTCGGCGTTGAGGTCGCGGATTGCGCGGGCGTAGGCGCGGGCCAGGCCGCGGAAGTGCAGGGGCAGGCCGGAGCGGGGGTGGCCGCTGGGGGCGATGCTCACCCACAGGGCGTCGGTGGTCTCGTTGCCCGGGCCGACGGATTGGGTGGCGTCGCGTGCGACGAGGTGGCCGCGGTCGGTGAGCCAGTGGCGCATCGCGGCCCGGGTGGGCCCGGATAGGCCGACCGTCTCGGTGGCGGGCGTGGTGCGCGGGTTGCGGTGTTGGGGGAGGTGGGTGAGGCGGAGCGTGCCGCGGTGCAGGTCGACGTCGTCCGTGCGTAGGGCGCAGAGTTCGCCGGCGCGGCAGCCGGCGTCCAGCACGGTGCCGATGATCGCGAGGATCCGGCTGCGGGACTCCGATTGGCCGGGGCGGGCGGAGTGTTCGAGGTGGCCGAGCAGGATGCTGCGCGGGCGGGCGGCGACTACGGGCCGGAGCTCGACCGGTGGCGGGTTGCGGTCCGGGAGTATGACGGTGATGCCGGCCAGGGCACCGAGGATGCGGAGGCAGTCCTCGCGGACGCGCATGGACGCGGGTGAGGCTTGGCCCGGTCGTGCGGTGGGCTTGCGTCGCAGCAGGCCCCGCTCGGCGGCTGTGAGGTAGTCGGCGAGGGTGTCCGGCGCGAGGAGCAGGGCGAGTGAGCCAGCGGCCGTGGGCGCGATCGCGCCGCGCTCCAGGGCCGTGCGTAGTTCGCCGGCGACCCAGCGCAGTTGCTTCGCCCGAGACCTGCCGGTCGGTGGTTTGCAGGCACGCTCGACGAGGGTGTCCAGCGCCTCGACCGAGGGCGCTGTTGTCGTCGGGGCGTCCGCCATGAGGTCACCTTAGCGCCCGGTCGGGGCAGGTCGGCGGGCTCTTGCCGACGGAGGGGGCTGGGAATGTCCCGCAGGGCTCGGAGCTAATAACTGGCTTGAGGCAAGATCGTTAGTGAGGGCAACGGACGGCATGGTTGCTGTCTTCTCCGGCCCGCGCCACTCTGGTGGTGACCGTCCTTCGGCAGCCGGCGAGGGGGCCGTGGCAGGGCCTTCGCCGGTTCTCGCGGCGGCACCCGGCGATGACGTCCCGGGCTCCGTGAGCGCCCTGGTCATTTCTGATGGACCGTCAGCAAACTCAGCATTGAGTCAGCATTGGTCCTGTCAGGCGCTGTCGCGGATGGTCGAACGGTGTCACGCGTCGAGTGCCGAGCCGAGTGTCGACAGGAGCGCTTCAAGGTGGGCGTAGGGGGACTCCGGCTCGGGGGTGCGGGGGAGTTGGCCGCCGCACCCCCGACTGGTAACTACCCAGGTCAGCGCACGCGTCCGCGTGGCTTCAGGGGGATCGCGGGGAGCTCGGGGGCGGGGAGGCGGTCGCCCCGGTAGCCCTGGACGGCGCCGAAGCGGTCGGGGTCCGTGGAGCTCATCCACTCCTCGCGCGCTCGGGTAATGTCTTCGTGTGAGCGCCCGATGAAGTTCCACCACCACTTGATCAGCTGTGAAGACGATCTCTAGCCCCATCGGATGTCTCACTCAACTGCCCGGGAGCCTTGCAAAGCGTCAAAGGGTCACAGGTTCAAATCCTGTCGTCCCGACGTATGTGACCAGCGGGTCTCTGAAACCTCGCCTTCGGTGGTGGCAGGTGGAGGCGAGTCGTCGTCCAGCGCCTGGCACAGTGCGGTGACGGCACGGCGTGCGGGAGCAGATGGCCGTAGATGTTGACCGCGGTCGACAGCATCGAGTGGCGCAGAGCTCGGTGCGCCGGTCCGAGTAAGCCTGACTCCACCGCCAACCGTCGGGCTTCGTGGCGATGGGGCTTGCTCCCATGAGGGGCCTCACACGCCTGCGGTCTGAGACCGGTAAAGACTCCGAGCGCGCGCTCAGAAGAGCGCGTCCTGGCGCGGGGCGGTGAGAGCGGCAATCGTGGGGTTGAACACGCCAAGGAGCATGAACGTCCTCGGGCGGGCCGCGATGTTACCGACGAAGAAGTGCGTGGCCCGATCGGGCGTGACCATCCTGGTCCACCAACGCTCGTGCAGGACGACTCTGGACGCTTTCCTCCGCCTGGGTGCCTCCTGGTCGAGGACGGCCGAGGCGCTGCACATCCACGTCAATACGGCGCACTACCGGATCAAGCGGATCGAGGACCTCACCGGTCGCAGCCTGCTCAAGCTGGAGGACCAGCTGGACCTGTGGGCGGCGCGGTGGTGCAGATCGTAGGCGCTCCTCGGCGTCAGCTCGCGCGGCGGTAGCTGCTGCCGTCCTTGGCCCGGCTCAACCGGCCGCTCTCGACCAGGTAGCGGCGCAGCGCCGGGAAGTCGTCGTGCACCGTGCGGATGGCCTCGTTGACCTCGACCTCGCGGTAGGCGCGGCCGGGCTCGAAGAGCGTCGCGGCGAGGTGGTCGAGCAACGGGTCGCGGCGGGCGGCCTTGCGAGGGATGGCCTCCAGGCGCCCGTCACGGAACAGGGAGGCAACCTTGGGCGGGAGGGCATTGGTCACGGGGTCTCCTGACATCGGCGTCGTCGCGGGAGGTTCGCATGCCGCCGAGTGCCCGTTCAACTGATTTACGGTCAGGATGACTGCTGGTCGAGGGTGAAGAGCAGGGCGACCAGCGCCCCGTCGGCCGTGCGGCCCTCGCGGCAGACGGCGTTCTCGGCGAAGGTCGGGAGAGCGGGCAGGCTGATGTTCGGGGTGATCTGGCGGGACAGCCAGACGCGCTGGTGGCGGCCCGGTCCGGTCCGGTGCTCCATGGTGGCGGCGTCCCACAGCAGTCCGAGGTCGGCGCTGAGAGCCTGCCAGTGCGGTGCGGCCGCTACGAACTCGGCCTCGGCGATCCGCTCGGGCGGGCCAAGCTGGACGAGCAGCAGGACCACGAACGCCTCCTCCGCCCCGACTGCGGCGTTGTCGGTGATCTCGGCGCCGATGTGCACCGGATGCGAGCCCGACGGCAGGCTGGGCAAGGTCGCGTCACCGGCGTGGTGGTACTCCTTCGGTCGGTCCCAGGGGTCCTCGATGTGCTCGTTGGCGAGCCGGCGCAGCAGCGTCTCCAGGTCCATGGCCACAGATCATGCCAGGACGGGGCCGCACCCTTTCGGCCGCAGGGATGTCAAGGAAACGTCAGGACAGGCCCGATGGGTGTAGACGGCGCGTCAAGGGCGGCGCTGCCAGTCCCGAACGGGTTGCACTGGAGGCGGGCTCGGAGCTGAGCCCGCAGGGCACGGGAAGGACAATGCACGCCATGACCGGCTACCTGGTGATCTCGACGGACCCCGACGAACGTCGGGCGCGGCCCGTCGTGGACGAGACGGTGCTGCGCCGACTGCTGCGTGACACCGTGTTCGAGCGACGTCCGGCTGAGCCCTGCCAGCCGGGACGCCTGGTGGGCCAGTGCCGTTACGTCCAGCATTACGAGGACTGAGCGGCCAGGCACCCACCCCAGGAGGAGCACGAGATGACCGCCTTCGAGAAGTACCCCGTCCGCTGCGGACCGGTGAGGACCGTCGGCGACGCCCAGGTGCTGCGGCTGTTTCGGCAGCGGGACGGAAGTCGATGCGCCGTCGAGTTCAGCTCGGCCGCCGCGCTGCACCCGCTGCTCGGCCCCGAGCAGGAGGCGGCCGAGCTGACCGAGCGGGCGCTGCGCGAGATGACGGCGCCGCTGGGCATCGAACGGCTGCTGCCAGAGCCGAAGTTGGTGGCTGCGCCGACAACGGCTAGGTGTTCTGTCCCGTGAGGTTGGGGATGCGGCTGGCGGGTGGCTTGCCTGCGAGTGCGGTGTGTCCGCGGTGGTGATTGTAGGTGTGGAGCCAGGTGGGGTAGGCGTCTCGGCGTTCCTGTTCGGTGCGGTAGGGCCTGGCGTAGGCCCATTCGTCGAGCAGGGTGCGGTTGAAGCGCGGTCGAGGACCAGGCAGCGATCGTGTACGCGGCGCAGTTCTACTCCGCGATAGCCAATGGTCAATCCATTGGCTCGGCTCACGCCTCAGGGAAGGCGGCCGTCGAGGTCGAGGGGTTCCCCGGGCACGAGTTGCCCACGTTGGCCCACACTCCTGACGCTGACCCTTTCGCAACTGTCTTAGTCAAGCCGTTCCGCTGATCCCTGGCCCCGCCGTCCCGTCCGACCGTCGTCTTGAAGCCGACGAAGCGCCTGCCAGGCTCGGGTGTGTAGGTGACGAGGCAAAATCATCCCAACCGACTGGATCAGCCACGCCCGGGACCTCAGCTCCCGCCCACAGATCGGATGAAAGCACCACACCCGAACAGCGGGCTGCGATGTGGTCCTCACGCTTGGAGCTTGGAGCCCCCGACCAGGCGCGGATAATGGCCTGGTTGACTGCGAGGACCGGCAAAGGCTGCGGCTTGCTTCAGAGGCAGGGGGTTCATTAGTGGCAGACACCTCGCACGGTGCGGCCCCGAGCGCGCTCGGGTACCAACACCAGACGTGGTGGGCCCTCCTGGAACTGCTCCGAACCGGGGATGACCGGCCGGACGGGACAATTGCCTTGGAGCTCTACGATGACGTGTCCTGGGAGGAACACGGGACGCCCACCGAGCTCCTACAGCTCAAACACCACCGCAAGGGCAGCCGGCTCCTTACAGACCGCTCCCCGGACGTATGGGACACGCTGAAAGTCTGGATGGACACAGCTGCACCCGAAGACCCCGCAGGGCCGACTCTGGTGCTCGTGACGACGCAGACCGCGAAAAGCGGATCCGCCATCGCTGCACTGCGCCCGCAGTCACGCGACCAGGCATGGGCCCTGGAGGTCCTGGAGTCGGTGGCCCTTGACTCCCAGTCCGACGCGACGGGTCGAGCCCGGCAGCAGTTCCTGGCCCTCGGCTCGTTGGACCGGCAGACGTTCTTGTCCAAGATCCGCGTCGTAGACGACTCCGATCACATCCAGGACATTCCCGCAGCCGTCCGCCGTGCGCTGTCGTGGGCCCTGCCGCCCGGGCACGAAGACGCGTTTCTGGCGCAGGTGTGGCACTGGTGGGACGGTCAGGCCCTCGCCATGTTGCGCCGCCTCCAGGACGGTGTCGAGGTGGGCGCCGCGAAGGCCGCCATCGCAAGGATCCGCGACCGGTTCACCCAAGCGGACCTCCCCACCTATCTTGAGCGTGCCGATGTGGACACCTCCGCGGTGACCGCCGAGCACACAGACGCTCTGTTCGTGCAGCAGATGCAGTGGGTGGCCTACCCACCCCGGAACCTCCAGGGAGCGGTCGTCGACTTCTACCGGGCCACCACCCAGACGATCCGCTGGTTGGACGAGTGCCTCATAGGACCTGAGGAACTCAACCGCGTGCAGGAAGAGCTCGTCGACGAATGGGACCGGGCCTTCGAATGGATGGCCCTGGGACTCGCCCCGAACGCCGACGAGGCCACCAAGCAGGCCGCCGGTCGACAGCTACTGCGCGACTTGACGGAACGCGCAGCGAGAACCGTTCGACCGCGCTACAGCGATGCCTTCTTCACCCGGGGACAGCGTCACCTTCTGGCCGACTGCGGCCAGGTTGGCTGGCATATTGACTACGCCGATCGTATCCAGGCCCCGAGCAAGGAGCGACCATGACCACGCCGCCCACCCGCCAGGATCAGCCGCCGCTGCTCGGCAGCGCCTGGGCCAAACGCCCGCCGCTGGTCGGTGCCATGTTCAATCCCGCTTTGATCACCTGCCTCCTGGCCAGCACCATCAGCGGTTACAGTGGCGGGCGTTCCTCCCAAGGCATGCCGTGGATGCTCTCCTACATTGCCGCCCCTCTGGTACTGCACCGCAGTACCAGAGGGGCTCTACCAACGGGCGCACGCGCGCGCACTTCCCACCTCGGCGCCTGGGTCCAGGAACACCCGCTCCTTCGCGCCGGCTTTCCCTCCCGGGCCCAAGCTCTGGTCACCCCCGTGCGCGCGGGCCTACGTTTCGGCCTCAGGCACCAGGTCCTCGGCCTCACGGACGACCGCCTACAGACGCGCTTGCACCGGCAACAGCCGCAACCACAGCACCCGGAACTCGACGACATCATCAACTGCGCGCGGAACGCCGGACGATGGCTGTCCAGCCTGGACACCGCCAGTGCCTTCTCTCTGCTCGGCGTGGCACCCTGAACGGGTGCAACTGCTTGCGATCATCCTCTACAGCACCCGCGGGGACCGTCGAATCGTCTCCTTCAAACCCGGCGCGCTCAATGTGGTGACAGGTGACTCGGCCACGGGCAAGAGCAGCCTTCTCGGGATCTTCGAGTACTGCATGGGGCGCTCTACGTTCGATTTGCCCGCCGGACCGGTCGCGGACGCTGTCTCCTGGTATGCCGTGCTCTTCCAGCTGCACAACGGCGGGCGCGCCTTCGTCGCCCGGCGCGCTCCAGGCCCCGGAGGGAAGGCCAGCACGAGGGCCATGCTCAGGCTGAGCTTGGACCAAGGGCCGCTGGAGTACGAAGAGCTCAAGCCTGAGCTCAACATCCACGCCGTAGGTGAGCAACTCGGACGACGCATCGGCATCCGCGAAAACACCTACGAAGACTCAGCCGGCCGTACCGTCGAGGCGAACCTCGGCCACGCGACCCTGCTATGCCTCCAAGGCCAGGCCGAGATCGCCAACAAGGATCTGCTCTTCCATCGGCAAGCCGAGCCATGGATTGGGAAGGCACTCAGGGACACGTTGCCGTACTTCATCGGCGCTGTCCCGCAGGCACAAGCGCGCAAGCACGCCCAGTTGGCGACAGCAAGAATGCAGGCACAGCACGCGGAAGACAGCTACCTCACCGCGCAGGAAGCCGAAGCAGCCACTCGCAGGGCGCTCAGCCCGTTGTGGGAGGACGCCCGCAGACTGGGCATGGTTGCTCAGAACCCACCAGCCGGCTCTGCGGCCTCCATCGACGCGCTCCGACAAGCCATCACCGCAGACCACGACCCGAAGCTGATAGAAGGCAACCCACAGGCCGAGCAGCGGATGGCCAGCCTGCGCCACCAATGCACGGAGCTACGCGACCAGCTGAGGGCGGCGGTTGCCGACCGTCAGATCCTTCTTGACCACGGCAAAGCAGCAGAGTCCTACGCCGCTTCCCTGACGATCCCCACCGACCGACTCACCTCGCTGAACCTGCTGGGACTGACAATCGACCAGAGGGAGAATCCCCTGGCCGAGCACGATGCCGCGATCTGCGTGCTGTGCGGTTCGGACCTCCCGGAAGCGGATCCGACACCGGCTGCCCTCAGCCGCAGCCTCGACCACCTCAGTCGGCAGCTTTCCGCGGTCGTGTCCGTTCCAGCGAACAGCCGGCAGGCGCTGGAAGAACTCGACGCCCGTGCCCAGGAGCTGCGTGACCGCCTCCTGGCGGCAGAAGGAGCATTGCAGACCCTGATCTCCGAGCAGAATCTGACGGCACGTCTTTCTCAACGCGGACAAATCGACTTCCTGCGAGGGCGCATCCACGGTGTGCTCAGTACCTTGCCCGCCACCTCCGGCGACGACATGAACCAACTCCAGGGACTGCGCGAAGCAGCCGCTGCGAGGGTCGCGTCGTTGGAAGCGGAACTGAGCCTGGCGACCCGTCGTCGGGAGCTCGACGACCGCTTGGTCGCCATCGGGCAAGACATCACGGCGTTGGCCCATCGACTTGGACTTGAACACGCTGATCAGGTCTTTCTCGACCCAGACCGGCTGACCCTCTCCTTCCGCAGCCCTGACAGCGGGCTTACCCTCTCGCGGCTTGGCAGCGGGCAGAACTGGGTCGGCTACCACGTCCTTGCGCACCTCGCACTGCACCGCTACTTCGTGCAGCACAACCGGCCCGTGCCCCGCATCCTGTGGCTCGACCAGCCGACCCAGGCGTGGTACCCGGATGGAGGCGCCCAGCACGCGAAGGCCGACCAGGAGGCTGTGCGCCGGCTCTTCGAACTGATTGAGTCCGTTGTCCAGGAATTGACACCGAACTTCCAGGTCATCGTCGTCGATCACGTCGATCTCCCGAACCCCTGGTTCCAAGCCGCTGTTGGCCACAAATGGCGTGGAGGACAGGAGAAGCTCGTGCCCCTCGAATGGCTCGACAGGACTGACTGAGTCAGCAGCGGACACAGCCGGCACCGACGCGGGCGAGGTCGGCGCCAGCGCCGACGTGTACGGGCTGGCGCAAACCCTCTTCGTGGTGGCTCGTCGCGAGGGCCGCTATCCGCCCGGCGGCCCGCTCCGCGCTGATGAGGAGGTCTACGCCTTCCGGCAGTGGCAGGACACGCGTGGCATTTCTGTTCGCCGGATCCCACGTACTCCCTGGCTCGTTCGTTGATGTAGCGGAACTGGGCGTCACGGTCGGGGTGTTGGGTGCCCTCGATGGTCTTGGTGTTGGCCTGCAAGCTGAAGCCCTCCTCTCGCAGCAGGTCGGCCACCGTGTCGGCACCGATCTTGTGTCCCTGCAAGGTGAGTTCTTCGGCGAGCCTTCTGGTCGACTTCGTCGTCCAGCGCAGTGGCGACATCGGGTCCCCGCGCTCGTCCGGCTCGACTAGGGCCAGCAGGGCCGGCCGCAGCTCGGGGTCCAAGTCGGCGGCCTTCTTACGTCCGCCGCCTGGCCGACGCACCCGGCCGAGTGGCTCTTCTCCGGCGTCCAGTTCGTCCGCGCCTCTACGGACGGTAGTTTCGCTGGCCCGAGCCGCCCGCGCGACGGCCCGGATGCCCCCATGGCCCAGCACTCGGGCTTCGGCGCCATCAGCAGACGCCGTTGTCGCTCGTCCAGATGCGGAAACAACACCTCGAACTTCAGGGCGAGTTGGTCACGGATCGACTCGGAGATGCGCATACCACATCAACGAGCCCAGCACCGTGAAGCAACACGTTGTTCCTCTGCAAGCCCTTAGGCACCAAATGCGCCTGCCTTCTGTTCAGCAGGAGCTGGCAGGTCTGATGAACCAGGTGATGGATCAGCTTACGCAGTACGGCTACTGACGGGTGAGGCCTGGAGCCGTCCAGCCACCCGCACATAGCGGCCTGGCGGGGCCCACGGACGGACTTCCTGGGGTGAGATCCGCCCGGCCGCTCATTAACTGTCTGGGGTCGGGGACTCCATCCAGGTCGAGGGTACGAGTCCTGAATCGTTGCCGTAGCGCCAGCGTTCGACGACGTGCTGGCTGAAGACTGGGTCGTCGAGGTCAGCATGTTCCATGACGATGACCTGCATCTTGCCTTCGAGTTGCTGCAGCGTTCGGTGAATGGCCTCGTAAATATTCAGTAGATGCGTGCGGTCGTTGGTCTGCAGGACTTCCTCGCCGGTCGGTTCCGCTGGGAAGTACACCTGCGACGGTTGGTCGAGGACCAAGACGTTGGGAACGGGGCTCTGGTGCCTGGTGAACCACTCATGGAGGCTGAGATGGGTGGATACGTGGTAGCCCAGGTGATTCTCGGCACTCCCCATGTCCTTGAGCTGGACTGGTCCGTCGGTGGTGTCGGCCACCACAGTGAGCCGGTTGAGGTCGAGTCGGATGGGCGAGGTCGCGAAGTCCAGGTCCAGGTTCATGGCCTTCGCCCTGATGTCCTGGTTGAGCAGGGACAAGAAGCTGGCGAGGCGCTCGTCCTGGGTGCTCCCGCTGAGCTGTTCCTCTAGCCCTGCGATCTGCTCGCGCAGCTCGTCACGGCGGTCCATGACACGAGGCGCCGCGGCCTGCTGGGCGATCGTGTCGATGTAGAAGCTGATACGTCCCTGGACGATGGCGGCCCTGCGCAGGTCATCGGGCTCCCGTTGGGTCGTGCGCAGGCTCGTGGTGAGTTCTTGAACCTGCTCCTGGTTGCGGGCAAGTTCTGAGCGAAGCTCTTGCAGGCGGTCTTCTTGGTCGGCGATGAGCCGTCGGATCGCGGGGGTGTCGTTTCGGATGACCCCGAGATCGCCGTCGAGGAGGGCGAGGTCCCGCGTGAGGGCGGCGATAGTGTCATTCGCCGAGGGGATGGTGCTGTCGCAGACGGGGCAGTGATGGACATCCCTGGCGTCTGCGTCTTGGCGGAGGAGGCCAAGGGACGTGAGGCGGGCACGCTGTTCGATGGCTTGGTTGCTGAATTCGTCGTTCTCGGCGAGGGCGCCCTTGAGATCGGCCATCCGAGCCCGAGCCAGTGCGAAGTCCCGACGCAGATCCGCTCGGCGGGCGTGGAGGGTCGCAAGGGGGTCGCCATCGGTCTCGTGGGGCCGCAGTGTGCCGCCGCGGGCCAGTTCATTGCGGAGACGACGGAGGATCTGAAGGACATCGTCTGCCGATTGCGCGCTGGTCTGCGGGGGCAGCAGGCCGGCTTCGATGGCTTCGATCAGGAGTGCCTGTGCCTGGCCGCTGGCGGGGGTTCGGTCTGCGGATACGGCGAGCTTGGCTTCGTTGTCGGCCAAGTCCCGGCGAAGGTTGCGGAGCTTGTTGTGAAGTAGGGCCTGCTCGGGGTCGACGGCGCCGAGGAAGTAGGGGACGACTCCCCGGATCGTGTTCGGCCTCCACTCCTCGCCCTGCGAGTGGAAAAGAACATCGGGGTTAGCGACTTCGTTCTGAGCCTGGAGGCAGAAGAAGAGGGCGTGGCGGATGGACGGGGCTATGAGTGTGTTCTTGCCGACGGCCGGCACACGGACGGTGTTGTCGATGCCGCAGAAGTCGCTCAAGTAGGCCTTGGCGGTGTCCTCGGGCGTCGTGAAGCGCAGATCTTCCAGGGCTGGTGGCAGGCTGCCGGGGGCCTGGGTGAGCACACACATCGTGGTGCTGGTCTTGGCGTTGTCCTTGGGTGCCTGACGGGCAACGAAGAGCTGCTCACCGGGCTTGGTGACGGTGATGCCGTAGGTGCTGACGTAGGTGCGGACCTTGCCTGCCTTGACGGGATAGTCGGAGCTGGCGAGGCAGTAGTCGATGATCGTCAGCAGTGCGCTCTTTCCACGTCGGGAGTCACCCGTGACGATGTTTAGGGCGCCGAGCTGGAATGAGACGGTACGCATCTGGCCGGGCTTCTTGCCGTAGATGGTGACCGATCGAATTTGGAACGTCACGGTTTGACTCCGAGAAGGGTCAGGACTGTGCTGAGGCTACCCGTGCTGGGCAGCCAGCGCCCGAGGAACTGGGCGGCCTGCTGAATGGCGATGGTCTGATCGGTGGCTCCCTTAACCCCCTTGGTGGTGGGGCCCAGGGCCAGGGTGAGTCCCTCTGCTGTGGCCAGCAACGTCCTGGCCTGGAGGGCAAACAGGATGCCGGGGCGAACCACGGCGGCGAGGAGGGCCGCGTTGCGGGTCATGGCGATGCGTACGCCGTCATTCGCCTCGAGCCACTTCATCAGTCCGCTGTTCAGGGTGCTCGGGAGGGCTGCCCTGACCGCGGGCTGAAGGGCCATGATCCCTGCCACGACGACCACAGGCAGCGGGCAGGGGGAGTTGTACTGCTGTTCGTGCCCTTGGACGGCTCGGGTGCACAGGAGCGCGGTGAAGGCGGGGTTGTACAGGGCGCGCTCTTCGCGGCTGAGGTTCACCCATGCACCTCGACGGGCTCAAGGAGCTGCATCAGGCGGGCGGCGAAGTCAGGGTGCCAACCGACTCGGCAGTCGTCGGCGAGCATCTGGTAGGAGCCCTTGGTCACGAAGACCTCGTCGCATCCGGCGCGGATCTGGAAGCGGGCTTCTTGGTCGACCCATCGGTAGATGAGCTTGGCCTCAGCCTTCTTCTGCTCCTCGGTGGCCTCGGGGCCGAGTTCCTCCTCCATTACAGCGAAGCGGGCTTCCCACTCTTCCACCAGCCGACGCTCGTACTCGCCGATCTCACCAGGTCGCAGCAGGTTCTCGTTGGTCCACCGCGAGCGCTGCGCGAAGGCGCGCACGTAGTCTCGAACTGCGAGGCGGATGCGGGTGGAGCCCACACCGATGAGTCCCAGTTGCCGGACGAAGATCTTCTCTGCCTGCTCCGTGGGGTCGCCGGTCATGAGGGTGATGTCGCCGTCGATCGGCAGGTTGTCGTGCTGAAACTGTCGTTGGAGGCTGCTGAATACCTCGTCGAACTCGACGCCGGTGATAGGGCTGCCACCTGGCGTGCGCATCTGCTCGATCACGCGGTCGTAGAACCAGCCCTCCAGCCGGTTCAAGAAGGCTTTGGCGGCGTCGTGGCCAGCGGCCACGGCGGCGAGGCGAAGCATCGCGGTACGGATGTCGGCGATGTCTTCAGTACCTCCGACGACCTGAACTCGCGCGAGCAGGGCGCTCTGCAGCGGCTTGGCCATGCCGGTCAGCGCAGCGAATGACTTCAGGAGGTCCCGACTCGTGGTCTTCGAGGCTTCGACTGCAGCGCAGAGCTGTTCCAGGGCCCGCTCTTCGTCGCGGTGCCCCGTGTCGCGATGCTGGAGGAGATAGCCGACGCTGCCTACGGGCAACTCAGCTGTGGTGAGCAGGTAAAGGTTCGTCTCGTCAAGGTCGATGCGCCCTGCCGTGGCCGCCTCCGCCCAAATTCGGAGGGTCTTCCACAGATCCTTCGACGTATCGGTCAAACGCACGCCCTCAGCACGCTGTTTGAGCTGTAGAAGGTCCGTCACGGAGCCCACATGCTGCTCGATGTCGTCGGCGGCCTCAACCGCAATGCTCCAGTCAGGGCCGGCGCTCATCCACTGCTCGAAGCACATGTGCAGAGCCTTTGCGAACTGGAACAAATAGCCCAAAGCTGACGCTGACGCCTCGTACTGCTCTCCGCCGTCTGCCATCACACCCCCAAAGCCAGACCGGTCCCGCGATCATTCCATGAGGTCGACGATCCGCGTAAGGGTGGGTGTAAACCGCGAAGCGCGCCGTATCGGGCGGACACGCCGCCGCGGGTGTGCCGACAGGACGTAGTGGGTGGAGGACCGGTCGGACAGGCCGACGAACTGCATCAGCCCGGTCTTCGCCGATCCGGCGTCTGACCAAGTCCAGATTCCGCGAAGATCGGGGTGAAGTGCTCCCACTGAGCCTGGCTTCGCTCGGCCCAGGCGGCGATATGGCCGCTGGAGCTGCTCCAGGCGGTGGACGGGGCGAGCTGGACTTCACCGCGTTGCTGCGCCCCCGCTGTGCGGGCCGCCGCCGTCAAGCAGGTGCTGAAGGTGACCTGGGACGCCCTCGCGCTGCCGGGCCGCGACGTCCGGGACCTGCCGTTGCGAGAGCGCGGAGGCACCAGAGCGTTCGCTGGCCCGGCCGCCCCCGCAGATGAACCGGCCCCGTCCGCGTGCATCCCTCAGCGGTGAACGGACGGGGTGTTGGTTGGCTGCTCGTCGACCAGGGCTCTTGCCGTGTCTCAGACCTCGCCGAGGGGGATGTTCGGGTTCGCCAGGCGGTTGGCGCTCACCACGCGCTTGGAGACGATCAGGTCGCGGATCGGGTCGGTGACGTCCCAGATGTTCATGTTCATGCCGGCGAGGACTCGGCCGTCCTTGAGCCAGAACGCGATGAATTCGTTGGCCTTCACGTCTCCTCGGAACACGACTCGGTCGTAGCCGTCGGGCTCGACGTAGCCGAGGTATTCCATGCTCAGCTTGTCCCGTGAGGCCACGGGCTCGTTAGGATGCCGGGGTGTCCACTCGGCATCGCTGAAGAAGTACGGGATCCGGTCGTAGACCGCGTCCGGCTGCCCGAGCAGTGCGCGGGCGGCGGTCTGCGGCTGGTTGAGGGCGTTGGCCCAGTGCTCGACCCGGATGTGCCGGTCGAACAGCGGGTGGTAGGCGTTCGCGACGTCGCCGGCCGCGTAGACGTCCGGGTCGGAGGTGCGCAGCTGCCGGTCGGTCTTGATGCCGTTGTCGACCTCCAGGCCGGCCGCCTCGGCGAGTCCGGCGGCGGGGGCGATGCCGATGCCGACCACCACCGCGTCGGCCGCCACCGTCGTGCCGTCAGCGAGCTTCACCCCGCTCACCGTGGTGCCGTCGCCGGTCAGCTCGGCCACCTTGACGCCGAGGCGCAGGTCCACGCCGTGGTCCCGGTGCAGGTCGGCGAAGACCTGGGCGACCTCCCGGCCGAGCACCCGCAGCAGCGGCAGTTCGAGTGCCTCCAGCACCGTCACCTCGGCACCCGACTCGCGGGCCGCGGCCGCCACCTCCAGGCCGATCCAGCCCGCGCCGATCACCACGATCCGGGCGCCCGGCCGCAGCGCCGCCTTGATCCGGTCGCTGTCGTCGACCCGGCGCAGGTAGAGCACGCCGTCCTGGTCGGCGCCCGGCACCGGAAGCTGGCGCGGCACCGAGCCGGTGGTCAGCAGCAGCTTGGCGTACTCCACCCGGCCGTCGTCGGCGAGCGTCACGGTGTGCCCGGCCGGGTCGATCGCGGCCACCGCCGTGCCCAGGCGCAGCGTGATGTCGTGCTCGGCGTACCACTGCGGCGGGTGGACGTAGATCTTCTCCCGGGGCGTCTTGCCCAGCAGGTAGCCCTTGGACAGCGGCGGCCGCTCGTACGGGCGCTCGTGCTCCTCGCCGATCAGGACGACGCCGCCCTCGTACCCGGCCTCGCGCAGCGCCTCGGCCGCCTTCGCGCCGCCCAGGGAAGCGCCGACGATCACGATCGGGCGGTCCTGCCCGCCGCCCGATCCGGTGGTGCCGATGTCCGTGCCCGCCATGCTCGACTCCTCGTTGTCCGGCCGTGGAAACGGGGTCAGCCTGACGCCGTCCGGGTGGTGTGTCGAGACCGTGGCGGGCGCGTCGCGCCCCGCTCGCCCGTACGGGTGAACGGTGGGTCCGGGGGGCCGGGCGGGGCTACGGCGTCATCGCGTCCCTGACCAGCGCGGTGTCGGTGAACTGCTCGAACCGGACGATCCGTCCGCCGCGGACGGTGAAGTGGTGGGCGACCCGGACCGCGAGCGGTTTTCCGGTGGTCTTGTGGACGGCCGTGTAGCGGGCCAGGACCACCACCTCCTCCCCGTCCACCACGTAGGTGTCGTCGTGCGCCGTCCAGTCGTGCCACTCGGCGGCCAGCCGCTCCATCACGTTCGCGGTGACGCCCTTGGGGGTTCGGTAGGTGCCGGCCAGCGGGAAACCGGCCATCTCGGTCCACTCGACGTCCTCGGCGAGCGTGGCGCGAAGCGCGGCCAGGTCGCCCCGGGCGGCGGCCAGGTACTGGCGGCGGACCACGTCGGCGGGCGCGGAGGACTCGGCGAAGCCGGCCACGTCCCTCGGGATCTCGATCACGGCTCGCTCACCCCCAGGCCATCTCGCCCATGACGACCTTGGTGCCGACGTCCACCGCGATCCGCAGCCCCAGCTCCGGGAAGCGGCGCTCCAGGGCCTCCTTGGCAGCGGCCGCGTCCGCGGCCCGGCCGATCTCGGTCTCGAAGGCGCGCAGGTAGGCGCGGGTGTGGTCGACGGCGTTCAGGTCGGTGGGGGCGTCGGCGACCCGGTGGCCGGCCGCCACCCAGGTCGGGTGGAGCGCATCGATGCCGTCCAGCAGGTCGATCCAGGCGGCCCGTTGGGCAGCGGTGGGGGTGTCGGCCGTCCACACGTGCAGGCCCTCGAAGAGCAGTACCCCGCCGAGCACGGCGCGGTGGTGGTGCTGCCAGAGGTAGTGCCGGTCCGGCAGGTGGAAGTCGGCGCCGCGCACCTCGAAGCGGTGGCCCTCGAAGACGATCTCGTCGCCGTGCAGCACCTCGGGCCGCACCAGTCGGGTGGCCAGTTCGGGGCCCAGGTGGGACCAGGCGCGCAGCTTGTCCTCCCAGGTCTCCTGGATGTGGTCGACGGTCATGGCGGTGGCCAGGAACCGGGCCTGCGGGAAGGCGTCCTGCACCTCCTGGGCCCCGAAGTAGAAGTCCGGGTCGCCGTGGCTGACGAACACGGTGGTCAGCCGCTTGCCGGTGGCCCTGATCCGCTCGACCAGGCGGCGGCCGTCGGAGCGGGTGAACCCGGCGTCCACCAGCATGGCGTCGTGCGGGCCGGTGACCAGGACGGAGGTCTTGTTGAGCGAGCTGTCGGGGCTGTCGACGATCTCGAAGTCGAGCGCACTCATGGGATCGGGTGTCCTTCCTCGGGCCTGGCACGCCTCGCCGCCAGCATCGGCGCTGGGCGTCCCGGGCGCATCCGGAAGGCGGCCGCAGCCGGCCGGCGCTCCTGTCCGTGCGGCGCCCGGGTCCGCCCCGGATGCCTGTCCGTGCGGCGCCCGGGTCCGCCCCGGATGCCTGTCCGTGCGGCGCCCGGGTCCGCCCCGGATGCCTGTCCGTGCGGCGCCCGGGTCCGCGGTCGCGGCGGTCCCGCACGGCCCCGTCGCCGGAGGGCGGGACCTCAGGCGCGGGTCCAGAGCGTGAGGTCGCTGCTGGTGGCCACCGCGAGGGTCCGGCCGGTGGGGGAGAAGCCCGCGGCGCGCAGGGTGGACCAGCTGGAGTCGAAGACCTGCCACCAGCTCTCGCCGTGCTCGCCCTGCCACGGCCCGCGGCCGGTCGCGAGCAGCACCCGTTGGTGCGGCCACTCCGGGGCGGCGACCTCGACGTGCCAGCCGCCCTCGGCGTCGGTGTGCAGGCCGCCGCCCCACGTCCCGGCCACCGGGATCCGCACGTCGGTGACCTGGCCGAGCCCGGGGCAGCAGAGGTCCGGGCCGTCCGGGTCCTCGGCCGGGTCGTGGTCGCGCGCCAGCTTGAGGCCCGTCACGGCGTCGAACAGGCCGTGCCCGCCGTGCGACACGGTCAGCACCAGGTCGTGCCCGCTCTCCGGGTGGACGGCGAAACCGATGCCGAGCAGCCCGCCGACCGGGATCGTCCCCCGGCCGACCGGCCGCCACGGCTCCGGCGGCGCGGTCACCGAGGCGGCCAGGATCCGGTCGCGCAGGTGCTGCTGGTACGGGCTCAGGGCCATGGAGCCGATCATCCCACCGGGCCGGTGCTACTGCGCCGGGCCCAGCCGCAGCACCGCCAGCGCCCCCAGCGCGGTGGCGGCGGCCAGCGGCAGCCACAGCGCGCCCGGACCGGCGGCGAGCAGTGCCGTCACCACGGCCGGCGCGGCCGCCCGGCCCACGCCCATCGACAGCTCCCAGCGGGCCAGCGAGCGCCCGAGCAGGTGCGGCGGGGCGACGGCCGCCACCAGCGCCGTACCCGAGCCGGTGTAGAGGATCTCGCCCAGCGTGTACAGCACCGAGACCACCGCTATGCCCGCCGCGCCCGGCGTGCCGCCCAGCGCCCCGGCCGCCCAGAAGCCCAGGTACGAGAGCGCCAGCAGGGCGCCCGAGGCCGCCAGCACGGCCCGCCGCGAACGGTCCGCCAGCCGCAGCACCAGCGCCAGCTGCAGGGCGATCACCAGCACCGTGTTGCCCACGAACAGGCCCGAGGACCAGGCCGGGGAGGCGTGCAGCTGCAGCACCAGGAGCGCGGGCAGCGCCACCTCCAGCACGTCGAAGCAGAACGCGTACGGCAGGTTGGCCAGGCTCAGCAGGCTGATCCGGCGCAGCGGTGCGCGCTGCTCCCCGGCGTCGGCGTCGGCGTCGGCGTGGGCGTGGGCGTGGGCGTGGGCGTCGGCCCGTACGGCCCTGTGCGGCGCCTCCCGGCGCGCCCGTACCCGCAGCGAGCCCACCAGCGCGGCGGCGACCAGGCAGGCCACCGCCGTCACCCCGGCCAGCAGCCGGATCGCGCCCGCGCCGCCGCTCACCGCCACGGTGGCCAGCAGCGCGCCCAGGCCCAGCCCCGCGTTGCGCACCGACCGCCCGGCGGCGAGCGCCGCGTCCCGCAGCCGACCCTCCGTCAGGGTGCTCACCACCGCCGCGTGCGTGGTCGGCCAGGACTGGCTGCCCACCCCGAACAGCACCGCCGCGGCCGTGAACACCGGCAGGCCGTCCGCGAGCAGCAGCGTCAGTGCGCCCGCCGCCCGCAGCAGCAGGGTCACGGCCGCGGGGAGGGTCCGGGCGCCGCGGTCGATCCAGCGGCCGGTCAGCGGCACCACCAGCAGGCCCGCGACCATCCCGGCGGACAGCGCCAGCCCGACCGCCCCCGCGCCCAGGTGCAGCATGCCGATCCCGTACAGCAGCAGGAACGGCCGCAGCATGCCGCCGCCCACCGCGTCCACCGCCAGCGCGGCGGCGTACCGGGGCCCGCCGGCGGCGGTCAGCAGGCTCAGCAGCGCGGACGGGCCGCCGCGACCGGTGCCGACAGGCAGGGCGGGCGGCTCACCGGTGCGGGCGGCGGCGTGGTCGTGGACGGACTTCTCCTGGATCAGGCTCATGGCCGGTACCGTCCGTCCTGGCCGGGCCGCCTGGCACGTGGATTGACGGTTCCCGTCAATCGGCGGCAGGCGTCACCGGATCGGGTGACAGGATCTCCTGCGTGAGTGTGACCATCGACATCACCGGACTGTCCGACGAGCGCCTGCTCTTCACGCCCTCCCCGCTGGCCGAGCTGAACGCCATGCTGCACGTCCTCGCCGAGCCTGCGCACCACCCGGCGCTGAGCGGCTGGGCGAGCAGCACCACCGCGGCGATCCCGCCGGAGCTGGCCGAGCGGCTGCTGGAGGCCGACTTCCTCTGGCGTTCCTCGCGCGCCGACTTCCTCGTCCCCGGCCTGCCCGGCGCGACCCTCGCCGAGGAGCTCGACGCCGTCGACCGGCTCGACGACGAGCTGTTCGTGGCCGGCGCCCTCATCACCACCTGCGGCTCCTCGCGGCTCACCTTCCGGAAGACCTCCCCGCTCACCGACCCCGCCGCCAACGAGCGGGCCCGCGAACTCGCCCTCGCCCGCGGCCCCCGGCAGGCCGCCTTCGCCGACCGGCTGCTCGCCGACCCGCCCGCCGTGCGGGCGCTGGTACGGCGGATGCTGGAGGACTGCGTGTCCGCGTTCTTCGCCGACGCCTGGCAGCGCGTCCTGCCCGACCTCGCCGCCGACGCCCGGCGCAAGGCCGACCTGCTGGCCCGCCGGGGCCTCGGCGAGACGCTCGCGGCCGTCTCACCCTCCGTCAGCCTCGACCAGGGCGGCGGGCGGCGGCGGATCGTCATCGACAAGCTGCAGGACAGCACCACCAGCGCCGCCGACAAGGGGGGCGTCACCTTCATCCCCACCGCCTTCGGCCGCCCCCACCTCCTGGTCGTCCACGCGCCCGGCTGGCGGCCCGTCCTCCAGTACCCCGTCGCCGAGGCCGGCCTGCCCGAACCGGTCTCGCTCGCCCTCGTCCAGCAGCGCCTGGAGGCACTGGCCCACCCCGTCCGGCTGCGGCTGGCCCGCACCATGGCCCGCGGCCCGCACACCACCGGCGAACTGGCCTCCGCCTGGCAGCTCAGCGCGCCCGAGGTGTCCCGGCACCTGGCGGTGCTGCGGAAGGCGGGGCTGCTGACCACGCAGCGGCGCGGGCGGTACATGCTCTACCAGCTCGACCTGGCGGGCAGCGCCCGTCTCGGTTCGGACTTCCTGGAGGCGGTCCTGCGGTGACCGGGCCGGACGGCGACGGAGGCCGGGCCGGAGCGGCGACGGGGCGAGCGGGAGCAGCGGCCGGGCAGGAACGGTGACCGGGCGAGCGGGAACAAACGCCGGGCGGACGGGAACAGCAGCCGGGCGGAACGCGTTCGTCCGGGCATGACCGACGACGCTGCAGTCTCCGCCGCCCCCTCGCCCGAGATCCTCCGCTACGCCGCCTTCGCCACCCGCCCCGAGGGCGGCAACCCGGCCGGCGTGGTGCTCGACGCCACCGGGCTGACCGACCGCCGGATGCTCGCCATCGCCGCCGAGCTCGGGTACTCCGAGACCGCCTTCCTCACCGCCGGACCGGCCGAAGGGGCTTACCGCGTACGGTACTTCAGCCCGCTGGCCGAGGTGCCGTTCTGCGGGCACGCGACGGTCGCCTCCGCCGTCGCGCTCGCCGAGCGCACCGGCCCCGGGCGGTACGTCTTCGCGACGGCGGCCGGGGACGTCCCGGTCGAGGTCGAGCGCGGCGCCGACGGGCTGCTGCGGGCCACGCTCACCAGCGTCGAGCCGAAGGTCGAGGAGGTCACCGCGGCCGACGTCGAGGAGGCGCTCGCCCTGCTCGGCTGGTCCGCCGCCGACCTCGACCCGGCCCTGCCGCCGCGGGTCGCCTACGCCGGTGCCCGGCACCTCGTGCTCGCCACCGCCACCCGCGGCCGACTGGCCCGGCTCGACTACGACTTCGACGGCCTTGCGGCCTACATGCGGGCCCGGGACCTCACCACCCTCCAGCTGGTCTGGCGCGAGGCCCCCGAGGTCTTCCACGTCCGCGACCCGTTCCCCGTCGGCGGCGTGGTCGAGGACCCGGCCACCGGCGCCGCCGCGGCCGCCTTCGGCGCGTACCTGCGGGAGCTGGGCGCGGTGGAGGCCCCGACGGTGCTGACGCTGCACCAGGGCGAGGACCTGGGCCGCCCCGGTGTGCTGCGGGTCGAACTGCGGGCGGAGGACCCGCGGGTGCGGGTCTCGGGTACGGGCGTGGCGATCGGCTGACGCGGCGCGCCGTCAGGGCCAGGTGTGCTGACCTGTGAGGTTGTGGACGCGGCCGGCGGGGGGCTTGCTTGCCTGCGAGTGCGGTGTGTCCGCGGTGGTGATCTGCCGCGAACGAGCAGCCGGGCCGTGACGGTCGATCCCACCCACCGGGGAACGCGTACGAACGCCCGTACCACGAGGGCGATCCGGCCGAGCTGCGCGCCGTCGCGGCCTGCGGCGGGGCGGGCGGCCGGACGTAGACTGCCGGGGTGGAACGACCGACGCCGGGCCCGGGAGGCACCGCGCCCTCCGGGGCCGCCATGCTCCCCGTGCTCCCCGAACTGCCGCTGCAGGAGCTGGAGTGCTTCTCCGTCCTCGTCCACCAGCTGCACTTCGGGCGGACGGCGGAGCGCCTGGGCGTCTCGCAGAGCCGGGTGTCCCAGCTGATCAAGCGTCTGGAGAGCCGGGTCGGCGCCCCGCTGTTCCGGCGGACCAGCCGTCGCGTCGAGTCGACCGAACTGGGGCGGGCGCTGGCCGCACAGGTGGTGCCGGCCTTCGACCGGCTCCGGGACGGCTACGCCGCTGCCCGGGCCGCGGCGGCGACCGTCCGGCCGCTGCGACTGGGCTTCCAGTGCGCCGTGTACGAGCCGGTCGCGCGGGCGATCGCCACCCTGCCGGAGGGCGCGGCCCGGCTGGTCGAACTGCCCTGGGCGGACCCGTTCTCGCACCTCGGCCGGGGCGAGGTCGACCTGGCCATCGTGCTCGCCCCCTGCCGGGAGCCCGGGCTGGAGGTGCTGCTGGAGTTCTCCCGGCAGCCGGTGTGCCTGGCCCTCTCCGCCGCACGGGGCCCGGCCGAGCCGGCCGAGGAGACCGGGGTGAGCGCCGACGAGCTGGCCGCGCTGCCGCTGATCGAGCCGCGCGGCCCGGCCCCCGCGTACTGGCGCGAGGTGAACGCGCCCCGGCGGACGCCCGGCGGTCGGGAGCTGACCTACGCGGCCGGCGCCGGGACCGTCCAGGAGGGCCTGTCGATGGTGGCCGGCACCGGCCGGGGGCTGCTGTTGTGCGAGCGCAGCACCGCGTACGTCCGGCGGCCGGACATCCGCTTCCTGCCGGTGCCCGGGCTGGCGCCGACCACCCTGGAGGTGGTGCAGCGCGAGCGGCGGCCGCACCCGCTGGCGGCCGACCTGGTCGAGCTGCTGGCCGCGCACGTCGACTGAGGCGGCCCGGGGCCCGGGGGTCGCCCAGGCCCGGGGCCCCGCTCTCACTCCGGCCGGCGGGTGCCCGGCCGGGAGAGGAGGGCGAGCAGCAGGCCGGCGGCCGCCAGGCCCCCCGTGGTGAAGAGCACGGCGTGGTTCCCTGCCCGGTCGACGACCAGCCCGCCGGCGAAGGAGCCGAGCGCGATGCTCGCGTTGAACACGCCCGCCCAGAGGGCCGCCGAGGCCTCGATCCCGGCCGGGTCGGCGGTGCGCACCCAGGTCTGGGTGGCGACCGACACCCCGCCGTACGCGGCGCCCCAGACCACCAGGGCGAGCAGCACCGGGCCGACGCCGCCGGTGGCGTACGGCAGCAGGACGGCGGCCAGGGCGACGCCGGCGAGCGCGAGCGCGACGGCGGCCCGCGGGTGGCGCCCGGACAGCGGGCCGAGGGTGAAGTTCCCGGCGACGCCCGCCAGTCCGTACACCAGGAGGCAGGCGGCGATGACGCCGCCGCTCAGGCCCGCGTCGGCTTCGAGGACCGGGCGGACGTAGGTGTAGCCGGTGAAGTGGCCGAGCACGACGAGGGCGGTGATCGCGATGCCGGCGGCGACGCCCCGGTTGCGCAGGGCACCGACGAGGCCGCCCGGCCGGCCGCGCTCACGGCCGGGCAGCGGGGGCAGGGTGGCGGCGAGGACGGCGGCGGAGGCGGCGCCGAGCAGGGCGAGCGCCCAGAACGCGGCGCGCCAGTCGAGCAGTGCGGCGAGCGAGGTGCCCAGTGGGACACCGAGGACCGAGGCGACGGAGACGCCGGAGAAGATCAGCGTCATGGCCAGGGCGCTCCGCGGGCCGTCGGCCAGGCGCGGGCCGATGCTCGCGGCGAGGCCCCACACGATGCCCATCGCGGTGCCGAGCAGGACCCGGCCGACGGCCAGGACCACGAAGTCCGGTGCGAGGGCGGTCAGCGCGTCGGCGACGCCGAGCAGCAGCATGAAGACGACCAGGACGGTCCTGCGGTCGCGCAGCCCGATGAGCGCCGGGGCGAAGGGGGAGAGGACGGCCGCGATGAGGCCGGTGACGGTGAGGGAGAGGCCGGTGACCCCGGCGGAGACGCCGAGGCTGCGGGACATCGGGGTCAGCAGGCCGACCGGCATCATCTCCGAGGAGACCACGGTGAAGGTGGCGAGGGCCACGGCGACGACCGGTGACCAGCGGTGGGCCGGCCCGGGACCGGTCGGTGGGGCAGGGGCTTCGGTGGCGGCAACGGTTTCGGCGTCTGTCATGGAGGCAGCTCACCAGGCGCCGGAAGGGCCGAACAAGATCGATGAGCTCATCGATCCATGAGCCCGGCTCATCGATCGGGGCGCATGGCGGCCCGGCTCCCGGTGGCGCCCGCCGCGCACCCGCCCGAGCGGGACGCGGCGGCGGGCGCCACCGGGGCGGGTTCAGTCCGCCGGGTCGATCCGGTAACCGCCGCGGGCCGAGTGGAGGGTGAGCGCCTCGACCGGGCAGCAGTCCACCGCCTCGGTCAGCCCGTCCGTCAACTCCGCACCGCCGTCGGCGTAGTCGGCCAGCGGCGCGGCCAGTCCGTCCGCGCCGAGGGCCAGCGAGTCGGGCGCGCTGAGGGCGCACATCCCGGAGCCGATGCAGCGGTCCCGGTCGACCCGGACGACGACCGGCTCGGTGTCCGCCGCGCGCGTCACCAGGTCACCTGCAGGGAGTTCGGGCTGCGGGTGAGCAGGCCGCGCCGCCAGTCGATCCGCTCGACCTGGTCGGCCATCTGCAGGGCGGGCAGCCGGCGGGCCAGCCGGTGCAGGGCGAGCTCCAGCTCCATCCGGGCCAGCCACGCGCCCAGGCAGTGGTGCGGCCCGGCCCCGAAGGTGAGCATCGGTGCGGCCAGCGGGGAGAACAGCTCGGTGCGCAGGTCCCCGGTGAAGACCTCCGGGTCCTGGTTGGCGGCGGCGGTGTCGGCGGCGACCACGCTGCCGGCCGGGATGACCACCCCGCCGATCTCCACGTCCTCGACGGTGCGGCGCATCAGTCCGGGCATGTGCTCGTGGGCGTCGCCGAGCGGGACGGCGCGCAGCAGCTGTTCGGTCGCGGCGGCGGCGCTGGCCTCGTCGGAGGCGAGCTGCTGCCAGGCCTCGCGGCCGTCGTGGAGCAGGTAGACCAGGGCGTTGCCGAGGCTGGTCATGGTGGTCTCGTGGCCGGCCACGACCAGGCCGACGACCAGCGCGACCAGCTGTCCCTCGGTGATCGAGCCGTCCTCGGCGGCGGCCGTCAGCAGGCTGCTGACCAGGTCGTCGCCGGGTTCGGCACGGCGTTCGGCGATCACCCCGGCGCCGAAGGCGGAGAACTCGTTCATCGCGGTGACGATCGCCTCGGCCGGGTACGCGGTGGTGGAGAGCGCGTGGTCGCTCCAGTGGGCGAGCCGCTTGGTGTCCAGGTTGTCCAGGCCCATCAGCCGGCTGATCACCGCGACCGGCAGCGGCCGGGTGTAGGCGGCGACGATGTCGGTGGGGGAGCCCTGGTCGATCAGTTCGTCGATGAGCGACTCCACGACCGAGGCGACCCACGGCTTCCAGCGGGCTATCGCGCGCGGGGTGAAGGCCCGCTGGACCGTGCGGCGCAGCCGCTGGTGCTCGGTGCCGTCGATGTTCAGCATGCTCTGCGGGTCGTCCAGGATGTTGGGCGTGACCGTGACCGGCGGCGCGTCCGGCGCGTAGAGCGGGGCGCGGCCCAGGCGCGGGTCCGTCAGCACCTGCCGCACGTCGGCGTGCCGGCTGACCAGCCAGACCGGCGTGCCGGTGGGCAGCGCGGCGAGCCGCGGCGGTCCGGGTTCCAGGTGGCGCAGGCAGTGCAGCGGGGGGAGCGGGGCGGTGCCGGGCCCGGCACCGGTCGCACTGTTCTCGGTGGACATCCGTACTCCAGACTCCAGGGCGGTGGGCCGCTCGGCGCGGCCCGACGGGGGGTGGATCGGAGGATGGTGCGGGGACGGGTGGTGCGGCCGGCTGGCGGCTCGACACGTGCCGGGGCTGGGTAGGGCATCTGCTGCGGGGTGGCGCGAAATGTGCGGGGGCGTACGTTCGGTGCGCGCCGGGCACGGACGGTGCGCGGTGGCGCACCGTCAGGTGGGGCGGGTGTGCTGAGCGTGGTCGCGTGGACCGTCTCAGCTACGACCGTACGTGGGCCGCGGGGCGCCCGTCTGCGGCAGTTCCAGCCAACACCGGTGCTTTCCGGGCGGTTCGAGGCGCGCTGACGAGCGCTCAGCGCCGTCCGTGCGCCCCCGTTCCGGGGCCGTGCCGGGCCGTCGGCGGGCGGTCCCGCGGGTAGGCCCGTGGCATGTGCCGGGTGAAGCACCGTGAGCTGCCGGAACGTCGGGGACATGCCGTCGGCACGTGCGGTGAGGCGAATCACGCCGGATCGCGCCGGATCGCCGACCCGCTCCGCCGGTGGCCGCCGGAGCGGGCGCTACGCTTCGTGGGCAGTGCTTCTGCAGTCCTACTGCAGTCGTGTCGTCGCAGGTCACGCCGGTGCAGAGCCGCACCGGCCGTCGGAGGTGGAATCGGATGGCCCAGCAGGTCAAGGCAGTGATCGCGCGCGCCAAGGGCGCGCCCGTGGAGGTGACCACGATCGTGGTGCCGGACCCCGGTCCGGGTGAGGCGGTGGTCCGGATCCAGGCTTGCGGTGTCTGCCACACGGACCTCCACTACCGGGAGGGCGGAATCAACGACGAGTTCCCGTTCCTGCTGGGCCACGAGGCCGCGGGCGTCGTGGAGTCGGTCGGCGAGGGCGTCACCGAGGTCGCGCCCGGTGACTTCGTGGTCCTCAACTGGCGTGCGGTGTGCGGCCAGTGCCGTGCCTGTCGGCGCGGGCGCCCGCAGTACTGCTTCGACACCCACAACGCCAAGCAGAAGATGACGCTGCTGGACGGCACCGAGCTGTCCCCGGCGCTGGGCATCGGGGCGTTCGCCGAGAAGACCCTGGTCGCGGCCGGCCAGTGCACCAAGGTCGACCCGGCGGCCGAGCCGGCCGTCGCCGGCCTGCTGGGCTGCGGCGTGATGGCGGGCATCGGCGCCGCGATCAACACCGGCAACGTCGGGCGCGGCGACTCGGTCGCCGTCATCGGCTGCGGCGGCGTCGGCGGGGCGGCCGTGATGGGCTCCCGGCTGGCCGGGGCGGCGAAGATCATCGCCGTCGACATCGACGACCGCAAGCTGGCGACCGCCCGTACGCTGGGCGCCACCCACACCGTCAACTCCCGCACCACCGACCCGGTCGAGGCCATCCGCGAGCTGACCGGCGGCAACGGCGCGGACGTCGTCGTCGAGGCGGTCGGCCGGCCCGAGACCTACCAGCAGGCCTTCTACGCCCGCGACCTGGCCGGCACCGTCGTCCTGGTCGGCGTGCCCACCCCGGAGATGCAGCTGGAGCTCCCGCTGCTCGACGTCTTCGGCCGCGGCGGCGCCCTGAAGTCCTCCTGGTACGGCGACTGCCTGCCCTCGCGGGACTTCCCGATGCTCATCGACCTCTACCTCCAGGGCCGCCTGGACCTGCGCGCCTTCGTCACCGAGACGATCGAACTCGACGCGGTGGAGCAGGCCTTCGCGCGCATGCACCAGGGCGACGTGCTCCGCTCGGTGGTGATCCTGTGACCTCCGCCGCCCGTGTCGACCGGCTGGTGACGGCCGGGACCTTCGAGCTCGACGGCGGCAGCTGGGAGGTGGAGAACAACGTCTGGATCGTCGGCGACGACGAGGAGGCGGTGGTGATCGACGCCGCGCACGACGCCGGGGCCATCGAGGCGGCGCTCGCCGGGCGCCGGCTGCGGGCGATCGTCTCCACGCACGCGCACAACGACCACATCGACGCGGCCCCGGCCCTCGCGGCCCGGACCGGTGCGCCGATCCTGCTGCACCCGGACGACCTGCCGCTGTGGAAGCTCACCCACCCCGACCGCCTCCCGGACGGCGAGCTGGCCGACGGGCAGCGGATCGAGGTGGCCGGCACCGGGCTGACCGTCCTGCACACCCCCGGCCACGCCCCGGGCGCCGTCTGCCTGTACGCGCCCGACCTGGGCACCGTCTTCACCGGCGACACCCTCTTCCAGGGCGGCCCGGGCGCGACCGGCCGGTCGTTCTCGCACTTCCCGACCATCATCGACTCGATCCGCGAGCGCCTGCTGACGCTCCCGGCCGACACGGTGGTGCGCACCGGCCACGGCGACCCGACCACCATCGGGGCCGAGGCCCCGGCGCTGCCGGAGTGGATCGACCGCGGGCACTGAGGCGCCGCCCGTACGGCCCCCGGGGACACCGGGGTGCGACGCGAACGGCCCCCGGGGGCTTGATCGTTCCCCGGGGGCCGTACGATCGCGATCATGGCCCATGACCCGCGCGACCTCGACGACGCCATGCTCGCCTTCTGGCGCGAACGGCACATCTCCACCCTGACCACCACCCGCCCGGACGGCACGCCGCACGTGGTGCCGGTCGGCGTCACGTTCGAGCCGGAGACGGCGACCGCCCGGGTGATCACCAGCCGCACCAGCCGCAAGGCGCTCAACGTCGCGGCGGCCGGGCCGCAGGGCCTGCGGGTCGCGGTCTGCCAGGTGGACCGCGCCCGCTGGGCGACCCTGGAGGGCGTCGCGGTCGTCCGCGACGAGCCCGAGCAGGTCGCGGACGCCGAGCGGCGCTACGCCGAGCGCTACCGCCAGCCGCGGGTGAACCCGGACCGGGTGGTCATCGAGATCGCCGTGGACCGGGTCCTCGGCCGCGGCTGAGCCCACGAGATCCGCGCACCGGGACGGCCGTTCTCCTGCCCTGGCAGGACAACGGCCGTCCGCGGTTCAGGCCCGGGTGGCCGCGCCGGCCCAGGCGCGGTTGCCGAGGAGGGTCTTGACGTCCGAGGCGAGGCCGTTGTCGGGGTTCACCCGGAAGCCCAGCTCGTAGAGGGTGCTCTTGTCCCAGTTGGTGGTGAGCAGCCGGATCGGGACGTCGCCGGGGTGGGCCTGGAGGGCGAGCTTGAGTTCGGCGACCACCTCGGGGGTGATCCGGGAGGCCGGGACGGTGATCTGGACGGGCGGTTTGGTGCCGAGCTCGGCGGAGGAGACGTCGAGGGTGGTGATCTCCTGGCCGAAGACGCTCAGCGAGCCGTCGCGCTCGTTGAGGCGGCCGCGGATCGAGATGACGTTGTCCTCGATCATCTGCTCGGCCATCAGGTTGTAGGTCGCGGGGAAGAACAGCACCTCGACCGAGCCGTCGCGGTCGGCGAGGGTGATGATCGCCCACGCGTTGCCGGCCTTGTTGATGCGCCGGTCGACGCCGGTGATCAGGCCGGAGAGGCGGACCTCGCCCTCGGAGCGCCCGGAGCCGAGGAGTTCGGCGATCGAGGTGTCGCGGTTCTGGGAGAGGATGTGCTCGGCGCCGTCGAGCGGGTGGCTGGAGACGTAGAGGCCCAGCATCTCCCGTTCCAGGGCGAGGAGTTGGCGGCGCGGCCACTCGTTGTCGGTGAGCTGGAAGTCCAGGCCGATGGCGGGCCCGCCGTCGGTGCCGTCGTCGAGCGCGCCGAACAGGTCGTCCTGGCCGATGGCCTGCTGCTTCTTCACCCCGGTGACGGCGTCGATGGCGCTCTCGTGCACGGTGCTGAGCGAGAGCCGGGTGTGGCCGAGCGAGTCGAAGGCGCCCGCCTTGACCAGGGAGTCGACGGTGCGCTTGTTGCAGACCACCAGCTCGACCTTGTCCAGGAAGTCCGCGAAGGAGGTGTACTTGCCCTTCTCCGCGCGGGTGCCGACCAGGGACTCGATCACCGGCACGCCGACGTTGCGCACCGCCTTGAGGCCGAAGCGGACGTCGCTGCCGACGGCGGTGAAGTCGACCACCGACTCGTTGACGTCGGGGGAGAGGATCTTGATGCCCATCTGCCGGCACTCGGCCAGGTAGACCGCCATCTTGTCCTTGTCGTCGGCGACCGAGGTGAGCAGCGCGGCCATGTACTCGGCGGGGTAGTTGGCCTTCAGGTAGGCGGTCTGGTACGAGACCAGGCCGTACGCGGCGGAGTGCGACTTGTTGAACGCGTAGCCGGCGAACGGGACCAGGACGTCCCACACCGCCTGGATCGCCTCGTCGGAGTAGCCGCGCTCCTTGCAGCCCGCGTGGAAGGGCACGAACTCCTTCTCCAGCACCTCCTTCTTCTTCTTGCCCATCGCGCGGCGCAGCAGGTCGGCCTGCCCGAGCGAGTAGCCGGCCAGCACCTGGGCGGCTCGCTGGACCTGCTCCTGGTAGACGATCAGGCCGTAGGTGGGGCCGAGGACGTCCTTGAGCGGCTCCTCCAGCTCGGGGTGGATCGGGATGATCTCCTGCTGGGCGTTCTTGCGCAGCGCGTAGTTGGTGTGCGAGTTCATGCCCATCGGGCCGGGCCGGTACAGCGCGGAGACGGCGGAGATGTCGGCGAACTCGGTGGGCTTCATCAGCTTGAGCAGGGCGCGCATGGGGCCGCCGTCGAGCTGGAACACGCCCAGGGTGTCGCCGCGGGCCAGCAGTTGGTACGTGGTGGGGTCGTCGATCGGGATCTTCTCGATGTCGACGTCGATGCCCCGGTTGGCCTTCACGATCTTGATGCAGTGGTCGATGATGCCCAGGTTCCGCAGACCCAGGAAGTCCATCTTGATCAGGCCCATGGCTTCGCACGACGGGTAGTCGAAGCCGGTGATGATCACGCCGTCCTTGTCCCGCATGTGCAGCGGGATCAGGTCGAGCAGCGGGGTCGAGGAGAGGATGACGGCGGCGGCGTGCACGCCGGTGCCGCGGATCAGGCCCTCGATGCCGCGCCCGGTGTCGATGATCTTCTTGACGTCGGGCTCGTTCTGGTAGAGCGCCCGGATCTCGGTGCCCTCGTTGTAGCGGGCGTGCTTCTCGTCGAACAGGTCGGCCAGCGGCACGCCCTTGCCCATGACGTCCGGCGGCATCGCCTTGGTGATCCGGTCGCCCATCGCGAACGGGTAGCCGAGGATCCGGTTGGCGTCCTTCACGGCGGCCTTGGCCTTGATCGTGCCGAAGGTGTTCACCTGGGCCGTGTAGGCGGCGCCGTACTTCTCGGTCACGTAGCGGACCATCTGGTCGCGCTGGCGGTCGTCGAAGTCGATGTCGACGTCCGGGGGGTTGATGCGCTCGGGGTTGAGGAAGCGCTCGAAGAGCAGGTCGTGCTCCAGCGGGTCCAGCTGGGTGATCCCGGTCAGGTAGGCGACCATCGAGCCGGCCGCCGAACCACGGCCCGGGCCGACCGGGATGCCGTTGTCCCGGCCGTACTGGCAGATGTCGGCGACCACGAGGAAGTAGGCGTCGAACCCCATCGGGGTGATCACGCCCATCTCCAGCTCGATCCGGTCCAGCACCTCCTGGCTGGGGCTGTCGCCGTAGCGGTGCTGCAGCCCGATCTCGATCTTCTTGCGCAGGTAGGAGGCCTGGGTCTCGCCCTCGGGCACGTCGAACTGCGGCATCCGGTCGACGTAGGTGAAGACCTCCTCGTACGACTCGACCCGCTCGGCGATCGCGAGGGTGTTGTCGCAGGCCTCCGGCAGCTCGCGGAAGAGCTCGCGCATCTCCTCGGCGGTCTTCACGTAGTAGCCGGTGCCCTGGAACTTGAAGCGGTTCGGGTCGTCCTTGTTCTTGCCCACGCCGACGCAGAGCAGGCTGTCGTGGGCGTCGGCCTGGTCGGCGGTCACGTAGTGGGAGTCGTTGGTGGCCAGCAGCGGGATGTTCAGCTGCTTCGCCAGGCGGAGCAGGTCCTCGCGGACGTCCTTCTCGATGTCTAGGCCGTGGTCCATCAGCTCCAGGAAGTAGTTCTCCTTGCCGAAGATGTCCTGGTAGGCGCCGGCGGCCTTGACCGCCTCCTCGTACTGGCCGAGGCGCAGCCGGGTCTGCACCTCGCCGGAGGGGCAGCCGGTGGTGGCGATGATGCCGGTCGCGTTGGCGGCGATCAGCTCGCGGTCCATCCGGGGCTTCATGTAGTAGCCCTCCATCGACGCGAGCGAGGAGAGCTTGAAGAGGTTGCGCAGACCGGTGGCGTTCTGCGCCCACATGGTCATGTGGGTGTAGCGGCCGCCGCCGGAGACGTCCTTGCCGCCCTCGCCGTCGGCGCCGGTCGGGCGCTGGCCGCCGGGCGACCAGAACACCTGCTTCTTCAGGAAGCGGGAGGCCGGTGCGACGTACGCCTCGATGCCGATGATCGGCTTCACGCCGGTCTTGGCGGCCGCGTGGAAGAACTCGTACGCCCCGAACATGTTGCCGTGGTCGCTCATCGCGATGGCGGGCATGCCCTGTCTCTGCGCCTCGGCGAAGAGCTTCCCGTTCTTCGCCGCACCGTCCAGCATCGAGTACTCGGTGTGGACGTGCAGATGCGCGAAGCTGTCGGACACGGCGCTGTGCTCCTCGGACGGGTGTCGGTCTCGGAAGCGGTCCAGGCTAGCCGGTCGGGCCCGGCGACGCGCCGTGGTAAGGATGATCGGCGGTGGCTCAGGGGCGGCCCGGTCCGGCACCCACGACGAGCCACCGGGCCGGGAGTTCGATCGGCCGGCCGTCGGGGGCGGACTCCGTGGTGGCCAGCGGCAGGTCGCCGGAGGCGAGCACGGTGAGGCCGGCCGTGTGCAGCAGCTCGGTGAGGGCCGCGTCGGCGACCTCGGCGGGGGCGAGGCCGTGCGCGAAGACCGGGCGCAGCTTCGGCGGCGGCCCGGCGGGGTCGTGGGCGAGGTCGGCCAGGACCTTCTTGGCGGCCTCGGCCAGTTCGACCAGGAAGGCCCGGCCGCGTTCGCCGACCAGCGCGGCGACGGCCTCGGCGACCGGTCGGCGGTCGGCCGGCTCGCTCTGGTGGATCACCCCGCGCAGATAGACGTTGGCGTCGCCGAGACGCTCGTGGAGCGCCCGGACGGCGTCGGCGTCGGTGGCGTCCAGCTGGGCGAACTCGGCCCGCCGGGCCGGGTCCCGGCGTCGGGCGTGGTCGAGGGCGGCCACGGACAGGTCGACCCCGAGGACGCGTGCGAAGCGGTCGGCGAGGAAGCGGGTCTGGGTGCCGTTGCCGCATCCCAGGTCGACGAGGGGCAGCTCCGGGTCGGCGAGGTGGGGGCGGAACAGTGCGAGGTGGCGTTCCGCGGTGACGGCCGGTTCGGCGTCCCAGATCACCGCCCCCGGTTCCTCGGGCGCGTCGCGCCAGAAACCCTCCCAGGCGTCCCTGTACCGACTCGTCACGCTCATGGCGGAGACCTCCGGGTGTCACGCTCGGTGTCGGGTCCGTGTCTATCGGTCCCTGGCCCGGGCGGCAAGCACCGGCAGGCGGAACACGGGGTCAGGTCCCGGCGCTCGCCCGGCGCGCCAGGTAGGCGCCGGACGCGGCGGCCAGGACGGCCATGCAGGCGGCGAAGACCAGGCCGGCGTCGGCGAGGCCGACCGGCTCGCTGAGCAGGCCCACCCCGATGACCGGGATCGAGATGCCGAAGTAGGCGACCACGAACAGCGCCGACAGGGCGCCGCCGCGGTGCTCGGCCGGGCTGGCCGCGGCGATCTCGCCCACGGCGCCGCGCAGGCCCATGCCCTGCCCGGTGCCGCCGACCAGGGCGCTGAGCACCAGCGGCGCGAGGGTGGTCCAGGCGAGCGAGGCGGCGAGCAGGGCCAGTCCGGCGATGAGCACCAGGCAGCCCAGCGGGATCGCCCGGGCGGTGCCCAGGCGGGGCACCGCCAGCTGGCCCAGGGTGGAGGCGAAGAAGGCGGAGGAGACGATCAGGCCGACGGTGGCGTGGTTGTCGACGCCGAGATCGGTGGTGAGGAAGGCGGGGCTGACCGAGGTGAAGACGCCCAGCAGGGAGAAGCCCGCGAACGCGGCGATCCCGGCCGGGACGAACACCTGGCGGACCTCCGGCGGCAGCGACGGCCGGTCGGGCCGCGCGGTGCGCAGCGGGCGGGCCCCGGCGACCGTCTCCGGCAGGCGCAGGGTGAGTGCGAAGGACACCGCGAGCAGGACCAGGTGGACGACGAACGGCAGGACCAGCGGCCGCGGCGCGTACTCGGCGAGGAAGCCGGACAGCAGCGGTCCGAAGCCCAGACCGCCCATGTTGGCGGCGGTGGCGACGAAGCCCGCGCGGGCCCGCTGCCCGGGCGGGGCGAGTTCCAGCACGTACGCGGTGCCGGCGCCGGTGAACAGGCCCGCCGAGAAGCCGGACAGCAGCCGGCCGAGGAGCAGCAGCGGCACGCTGTCCGCGCCGAGGAAGACGGCGGCGCTGCCGGCGGCGAACCCCAGCCCGCAGAGCAGTACGGGGCGGCGCCCGACGGTGTCGGAGACGTTGCCGATCAGCAGCAGGACGCCGATGACGCCGAAGGCGTAGACGGCGAACACCACCGTCACCGTCAGTTCGGAGAAGCCGATCTTCTCCTGGTAGAGCCCGTAGAGCGGCGTGGGCAGGGTGGTGCCGGTCATGCAGACGGCGAAGGCGGCGGCGGCCACCAGGTAGTGGAAGCGGCCCGCGGCCGGCCGGGCGGTCCGACGGTCGGTCATCCGCCCACGATAGGCACGCCGCCGGGCCGGGCCCGCTCCGTGCGGGGTCGCACTGCGCCGAATGGCCGCCGCCACCGGGCCCGGCGGCCCGCCCCGGGCGGGTGGGGTGCCCGGGGCGGGCCGCCGGTGTCGGTGGCGGCGGGGTCGGGCCGGTGCGGGGCCGGGCGGGTCGGCAGGTGGGCGGGCCCGGGTCAGTAGGTGAGCAGACCCGGGTCCGACAGGCCCGGCGCGCCGGTCTCGACGTGGCCGGCCAGGCGGCGGACGAAGTCGGCGGTCGCGGTGGAGGTGACCGTCACGTCGTACCAGTTGCGGCAGGTGCGCAGGTCGACGGTGTACGTGACCGTGGCGCCCCGGCGGACCGTGACGGTCTGCGGGGTGCCGGCGTAGGCGTTGGCGACGGTTAGCACGGCGTCGGCGGTGCCCGCGTTGGTGAGGGTGAGGTCGAGGCTGCCGGTGGTCGGGTTGTGGCGCGCGGTGACCTCGGGCCCGGCGGTCTTGCCGGGGTTGCGGAAGCGGCGCAGGAAGCCGTTGGGGCCGTGCACGGTGAGGTCGGTGACGCCCTTGGAGTAGGTGGTGTTCCAGGCGTCGGAGATCGTCTTGCCGGCCTCGGCGGTGTACGTCCACGGGCCGTCGGTGCGGTTGGCCGAGGTCACCAGGAACTGGGCGCCGGCCGCCGCGCCGCCGCTGAAGGTGAGGCGGTACTTGCCGGTGCCGGCGTCGGCCGCGCCGTCCGCGTACGGGGCGTACTTCAGCGGGCGGGTGGGCTTGGAGCCCGCCTCCTGCTTCGGCATGGTCCCGGTCGCGGGCGGGGTGGGCACGTAGTCGGGGTGCCGGTTGCGGTCCGGCGGGAGGTAGCCGGCGGTGGAGGGCAGCGCGGCCGGGACGGTGTTCGAGGCGGTGAAGTCGAAGGCGGAGGTGAGGTCGCCGCAGATGGCGCGCCGCCAGGGCGAGATGTCGGGCTCCAGCACGCCGAAGCGGCGCTCCATGAAGCGGATGATCGAGGTGTGGTCGAAGGTCTCCGAGCAGGTGAAGCCGCCGGTGCTCCAGGGGGAGACCACCAGCATCGGCACCCGCTGCCCGAGGCCGTACGGGCCGGCCGCGTTGGAGATGTTCCCGGCGAAGTAGTCCGCGGTGGTGGACACCGTGGACAGGCCCTGGGAGGCGGAGGAGGGCGGGAACGGCGGCACCACGTGGTCGAAGAAGCCGTCGTTCTCGTCGTAGGTGATGAACAGCGCCGTGCGGGCCCACACGTCGGGGTTGGAGGTGAGCGCGTCCAGCACCTGGGAGACGTACCAGGCACCGTAGTTGGCGGGCCAGTTGGGGTGCTCGGTGAACGCCTCGGGGGCGGCGATCCAGGAGATCTGCGGGAGCGTGCCGGCCTGGACGTCGCGGCGCAGGTGGTCGAAGAGGCCGTCGCCGGCCTTGGCGTTCGTGCCGGTGCGGGCCTTGTCGTACAGCGGGTCGCCGGGCTTGGCGTTGCGGTAGCTGTTGAAGTAGAGCAGCGAGTTGTCGCCGTAGTTGCCGCGGTAGGCGTCGCTGATCCAGCCCCAGGAGCCGGCCGCGTCCAGGCCGTCGCCGACGTCCTGGTAGACCTTCCAGGAGACCCCGGCCTTCTCCAGCCGCTCGGGGTAGGTCGTCCAGCCGTACCCGGCCTCCTGGTTGCCGAGGACGGGGCCGCCGCCGGTGCCGTCGTTGCCGGTGAAGCCGGTCCACATGTAGTAGCGGTTCGGGTCGGTGGATCCGATGAACGAGCAGTGGTAGGCGTCGCACAGGGTGAACGCGTCGGCGAGGGCGTAGTGGAACGGGATGTCCTGGCGGGTCAGGTAGGCCATGGTGGTGGCCGTCTTGGCGGGGACCCACTGGTCGTACTTGCCGTTGTTGAAGGCCTTGTGGCCGCCGGCCCAGTCGTGGTTGAGGTCCTGGACGAACTGCATGCCCAGGTCGTTCACCTGGGGGCGGAACGGCAGCACCTCCTTCTTGGCGCCGTCCGTCTGGTGCCACACGGACTTGCCGCTCGGGAGGGTCACCGGGCGGGGGTCGCCGAAGCCGCGGACCCCCTTCATCGCACCGAAGTAGTGGTCGAAGGAACGATTCTCCTGCATCAGGACGACGATGTGCTCGACGTCCTGGAGGGTGCCGGTGGCGCCCCGCGGGGCGATCGCCGCAGCACGCGCGATGCTCTGCGACAGCGTGGAGAACGCGGCGGTGGCGCCCGCGAGTTGGAGGAAACGGCGGCGGTTCAGCTCTGCCATGGGTGGGTGACCTCTGGAAGGACGGGAGTGGAGGACGGCACCCCAAGGACAGCGGCTGCGGGGTACCGCCCGGCGGACCACTCATGACTGCCCGCTGTACGGCGGACGAACGCCTTGAGTTGGCTGAACACGTTCGGCCGCCGTCGGGGCGGCCGGCCGCCTCCGCGAGCACGTCGCCGCATGTGATCGGGGCCACACCCAGCGTGGTAACGGCTGGTCCTGACGGGCGTTAACCTTGGTTTCCCGTGGCGGGGGGACCGACGCGAGGGGAACAGAAGAGTGGTGCACGACAGCCGGGGACCGGCCGTGGTCGGGCGGCAGCGGGAGACGGAGCTCCTCACCGCCGCCCTGGTGCAGGCCGAGGACGGCGCCAGCGGGTGCACCGTGCTGCTGCGCGGCGAGCCCGGCGTCGGCAAGTCCACCCTGCTGTCCTGGGTGGAGCACGCCGCGGGTGAACGCGGCTTCACCGTCCTGCGGGCCGTCGGCGCCGAAGCGGAGACGGACCTCGCCTTCGGCGCACTCCACCAGGCCTTCCGGTCGCTGCTCCAGCGCTCCGCCTCCCTCTCCGCCCACCAGCGGGAGGCCCTGGAGAGCGCGCTCGGCATCCGCGCCGGAACCCCGAGCGGCTTCGCCGTCGGCGCCGCCGCCCTGACGCTGCTGGAGGAGGCCGTCCGGACCGCCCCCGTGCTGCTGCTCCTGGACGACCTGCACTGGATCGACTCGTCGAGCGCGACCGTCTTCGCCTTCCTCCACCGGCGCTGCGCCGACCTGCCCGTGGTGATCGTCGGCGCCACCCGGCCGGACGGACCGGCCGCTCAGACCTGGTCGGCCGAGGCCGTCGAGGTCCGGGCCCTGCCCCGGCCGGACGCGGCCCTGTTGCTGGGCACCCACCACCCCGAACTCGCGGCCGCCGCCCGGGACCGCGTCCTGGCGGAGGCGGCCGGCAATCCCCTGGCGCTGGTGGAACTGCCGCGCCAGCTGGAGGCCGCCCAGCAGCGCGGGACCGCCCCGCTGCCGGAACGGCTGCCGCTCGGAGAGAAGCTGGAGCGGATGTTCGCCGACCGGCTGGACGCGGTGACACCCGAGATCGGCCGCTACCTGCTGCTCGGTGCCCTCGCCACCGGCCCGGACTTCACCAGCGGCGGCTGGCTGCGCGCCGCCGCGGACGGCGACGCCGGGGAGATCCCGGACGGGATCGAGGCGACCGGCCTGGCCCGGCTGGACCCGGCCGGCCTGCTGGTGTTCCGCCACCCCCTGGTCCGTACCGCCGTCGTCGCCGGAGCCTCCGACACCGCGCGCCGCGAGGCCCACCGCGCCCTGTCCGAGGCCTTCGCGCCGGACGACCCCCGGCGGCTGGTCCACGAGGCCGCCGCCGCCCTGCTGCCCGACGAAGGCCTCGCGCACCGCCTGCAGGAGGCCGGCCGGGACCTCGCCCACCGCGGCGGCGACGCGGAGGGCGCCCTGCTGCTCGAACGCGCCGCCGTCCTCAGCCCCAGCTCCTGCGACCGCGTCCGCAGACTCGCCTGGGCCGCGGTGATGTCGGCCCGCGGTGGGCAACTGCGCCACACCGCAGCCCTGGTGGAGGAGCTGAAGAGCAGCAGCGTGCCGCCGGACGCCGCCCCGCTGTTCGCGTACGCGGTCGTCTACGCCGACCAGAGCCACCACGTGGACTTCGAGTCCTCCGCCGCCCTGCTGCCCGCCGCCCTGGACGCGCTCACCGCCCCGGGCGCCGACACCTTCGGCGGGCTGACCGAGCAGGTCTACTTCAAACTGCTCCTGGCCGCCACCTACACGGACGACCCCTGGGCCTGGCGGGCCCTGGAACGGCACCGCGGCGAGGTCTCCGAGGCCGGCCGGCTGTGCCTGCGGGCCTGGACCGACCCGGGCCCGGACACCACCGCCACCCTCCGGGCCGTCGCCGAGGGCATGACCGAGGAACAGGAGGCCGGCGCGGCCTGGCTGCTGCTGTGGACCGCCTCGGCGCTCGACTGCCCCGACAGCGACCTCTGGCACCGCTTCACCGGACTGCACGGCTTCGCCACCCAGGGCTCGATCGCCAAGGCCAAGTGCCACCAGGACTTCCTGCTCGGCCACTGGGACCAGGCCGCCGTCTGCCTGCGCGAGGCCGAGATCGCCGACGAACTCGGTTACCACACCAACGCGTTGATGTTCCGCCAGTACTACGCCCACTACCTGGCCGGCCGCGGCGACGAGGCCGGCCTGCGGGAGGTCGAGCGGGCCATCCGGCCCACCGCCGCCCGGGCCCGGATGCGCTACGTCCTCGACCGCCTGACCCACCTGCGCGGACTGGCCGCGCTCGCCCACGGGCGCCACGAGGAGGCGTACGCGCACTTCTGCGAGATCACCCCGCCCGGTCGGCTGCCCGGCGGCCCGCCCTGGCACCACGCGCTGGTCCTCGACCTGGTCACGGCCGCCGTGCACACCGGCCGGCACGAGGAGGCCCGGGCCCACCTGGAGGCCGGGCGGGCGGCCCGCTCCGCGGAGATCTCCGACCGCCACGCCTTCCTGTGCTCGGCCGCCGCCGCCCTGGCCGCCGAGGACGACGACGCCGACGCCGCCTACCGGGCCGCGTACGCCGTCCCCGGCGCGGAGCGGTGGGCGTTCGACCTCGCCCGGCTGCGGCTCGCCCACGGCTCGTGGCTGCGCCGCCGTCACCGGCCCGGCGCCCGGGAGCCGCTGCGCGCCGCCCACCACGTGTTCCGCCGGCTGCAGGCGGAGCCCTGGGCGCAGCGCTGCGAGGCGGAGCTGAGGGCCGCCGGCGACCCGGTGGCGCCGCCGCCCGGGGCACCGGCCGAGGCGCCGTCCGGCCTCACCGGCCAGGAGCTGCGGATAGCCCGGCTCGCCGCGACCGGTCTGACCAACAAGGACATCGGCCGTCGGCTCCAGCTGTCGCCCCGTACCGTCGCGGCCCACCTCTACAAGATCTTCCCGAAGCTCGGGATCACCTCCCGGGCCGCGCTCGCCCACGCGCTCGACACCGCACCCGACAGCCTCTGACCTGCGCTGACGCCTGCCCGGCCGGGCCCGTTGCGGTGCCCTTCCCGGTGCCTCGGCGGGCCCCGCGGGGTACTGCCGGAGAGAGCAGTCAGATGACCTAACCGTCCACCGCCCGCCCGCCCCAGGCTGGGATCGCGAGGATTCGGCGGAAGGGGCGGGCAGATGGGCGTGCGGGTGACGACCGCTTCGGTAGCGGACGAGGACAAGGCGGCGTACTGGAACGGGGCGGTGTCGCGGACGGTCGTCCCCGTCGAGGTGCACCCGCTCACCCCGCGGCCGTTCGACGGGCTGCTGGTCTCCCACCGGCTGGGCTACGTGCGGGTCTCCACGCTGGAGGCGGACGCCGCCCGGTTCTCCCGCACGGCGGCGTTGATCGAGCGGGCGCCGGGCGGTGAGCCGCAGATCGGGGTCGGCGTGCAGGAGGAGGGCCGGGCCGTCCTGGAGCAGGACGGGCGTCGGGCGGAGGTGTCCCCGGGCGGCCTGGTGGTGTACGACACGGCGCGTCCGTACGCCGTCGACTACCCGGAGCGTTTCCGCACCCACCTGTTCCACCTGCCGCGCCGACTGCTGGGCGTGCCGGAGCGGGACCTCCGCCAGGCGGCGGCGACGGCCCTCGGCCCCACGGAGGGCTGCGGGCCGGTGATCCTGCCGTTCCTCGCCGTCCTCGCCGCCTCCGCGCACTCCTACCCGGCCCCGGTCGGCGACCGGCTGGCGGGCAGCGTCGCCGACCTGCTGAGCACCCTCGTCGCCCAGTTGGCCGACGCCCGTCCGGCCGGCGAGGCGGACACCCCGAACGCGCACCTGGTCCGCCGGGTGCGGGAGTACATCGAGCAGCACCTGGCCGAACCGGAGCTGGCGCCCGAGCGGATCGCGCAGGCCCACCACATCTCCGTGCGCTACCTGCACCGGATCTTCGAGGGGGAGGGGGTGACGGTGAGCCGGCTCATCCAGCAGCGCCGACTGGAGGCGTGCGCCCGCGAGCTGGCCCGCCGCGGCCGCACCGCGCCCACGGTCTCGGCGGTGGCCCAGCGCTGGGGCTTCGTCAATCCGGCGCACTTCAGCCGGAGCTTCCGCGCCGCGTACGGCGTCTCCCCGCGGGAGTGGCGCGAGCGGCGGGAGGCTCCGGGCGGTGCCGCCGGTTGACGAGCCGCCAGTCCGGCCGCCGTCCGGGCCCGGGCCGGTCCACCGCGGTCACCCGCCCCGGGAGTACGGTCGAGCGGGCGCGCCGCCGCACCCCCGGGGGAGGTGCGAGGGGCCGCCCGCCCGACGCGCCCGGGCACCCGCCGCGACGCACGCGATGCCGTGCGGCCCCACTGATCGAAGCCAGGAGCGAAGACGTTGTCCGACCCCACCCCCCTGTCCGACCCGCGCCCGGTGCTCGACCGGGCGCTCCAGGAGTTCCTGGACACCCGGGCCGGCCGCTCCGCGACGGAACCGCTGCCGGACCTCTCCTTCCTCACCCCGGACGGCCCGGCGGTCGGCGCGGTCGGCCCGGCGGGGGTACCGGGCGACGGGCCGTACGGCGGCCCGGACGACGGGCTCGACCGGGGCCCCGACGGGGAGCCGGACCCGGACGACCCGCACGGCACCTCGACGGAGTGGCTCGCCCTGCCCTGCGGACCGACCCAGCGGGTGCACGTCCAGGTGACCAGACCCGCCGGCACCGTCGGGCCGAGCCCCGTGGTGCTGTTCCTGCCCGGCCTCGGCTGGTCGCTCGGCGATGCCGCCTGCTACGCCGGGCTGGTCCGGGAGTTCGCCCTGGGCACCGACGCCGCCGTGGTGTACGTGGACTACGCCCGGGCGCCCGCGGCCCGCTACCCGGTGGCCGCCGAGCAGTGCCTCGCGGTCGCCCGCTGGATCCACGAGCACGGCCACGGGATCGGGCTAGACGGGCGCCGCATCGTCGCCGTCGGCGAGTCCGCGGGGGCCAACCTGGTGGCGGCGCTGACCCTGCTGGCCCGTCAGCACGGGGACCTCCCGCTGCTCCACCAGGTGCTGCTGTACCCGGTGACCGACGCCGACTTCGACACCCCGTCCTACCACCGGTACGCGACGGGCTACTTCCTGCACCGCGACCACATGCGCCGGTTCTGGGACGACTACCTGCCCGACCCGCAGGGGCGGGCCGAACCGACCGCCGCGCCGCTGCGCGCCCCGCTGGACCGGCTCGCCGGGCTCCCCCCGGCACTGGTGGTCACCGCCGAGGCCGACGTGCTGCGCGACGAGGGCGAGGCCTACGCGGCCCGGCTCCGCGCGGCGGGCGTTCCGGTGGTGGCCACGCGCTACCAGGGCGTGGTGCACGGCTTCCTGCTGCTCGCCGGGCACTGCCCCACCGGCACCGCCCGGGCCGCGCTGATCCAGGTCGTCGACACCGTGCACATGGCCCTGCACAGCCGTTCGTGGTGAGACCCGCCGCCCGACGCCACCACCGGACAGCCCCCCACCGAAGAGACCCCCTCCGAGGAGCACTGATGCCCGTCGTTCTCGACACCACCGACGTTCCGTCCGACGACCGCGCCGAGTACTGGCACGAGGCCGTCTCCCGCACCTTCATCCCGCTCGACGTGGCGCTGCTCGACCGCGCGCCCGCACCCGCGACGATCACCAGCCACCGCGTGGGCGACGTGCAGCTCTCCCTCGTGGAGGCCGGGCCGCAGCGGGTCGAGCGCAGCGCCGGGCTGATCGCCCGCGGCGGGGAGGACCACCTCACCCTGGCGCTCCAGCACCGCGGCACCGCCCGCCTGGAGCAGGACGGCCACCGGGTGGTGCTGCGGCCCGGTACGTTCGCCGTCTCCGACGCCGGACGTCCGTTCGCCAAGGAACTGCCGGAGGCCTTCGCCTTCACCGCGCTGCACTGGCCGCGTACGGCCGTGGGCGTCTCGGACGAGGACCTGAAGGCGCTGACCACGACGGTCTTCGACAGCGCCGACGGCACGGCCCGGCTGGTGGCCGCGTACCTGGAGTGCCTCTCGCGGTCGGCCGGCTCGATGGAGCCCCGGCTCGCGTGCTGGCTCGCCGGCACGGCGCTCGACCTGCTCGCGGTGCTCGCCCACGAGCGTCGCGGCCTGTCCCTGGCGGAGGCCCCCGAGGCGGCCCTGGCCGTCCTGGCCCGGGTGAAGGACCACATCCTGCGCAACCTCGGGGACCCGGGCCTCTCGCCGGAGCGGATCGCGGCCGCCCACCACGTGTCGGTGCGCTACCTGCACAAGCTCTTCCGCTTCGAGGGGGTCACGCTCGCCCGCTGGATCCAGCGCCAGCGGCTGGACATGTGCCGCCGCGACCTCGCCCGCCGGACGGCGGGCCGGGCCACCGTGGCGGCGGTGGCGAGCCGCTGGGGCTTCGTGAGCGCCAGTCACTTCAGCCGGGCGTTCCGGGCCGTGTACGGGCTCTCGCCGCGCGAGTGGCAGGCCTACGCCGGGACGGGTGCCGGCGCCGGCACCGCTCCGGGGGCCCGCGCGTCCGGCTACGGCATCGCGGTCTGAGCCGGCGGGCCGAACCCGAAGCGGCGGGCCGAACCCGAAGCGGCGGGCCGAACCCGAAGCGGCGGGCCGAACCCGAAGCGGCGGGCCGCCGGGCGCGGGTGTGCGCCCGGCGGCCCGCCGGAGGGTCGACCGGGACGGCCGGTCGTTCGCCACGGTTCACGCCGTGCCGGTGACGCCTCGCCGGGCGTCGTTCGCCAGGCGTCGCTCATCGGGCGTCGTTCACCAGACGTCGCTCATCGGGCCGTGTGGACCTCCGCGACGTAGCCGCCGGGGAAGCGCACCATCGCGCTGTCCCGGCCGCCCGCCGTGACCGGACCCGACAGCACCGACGCGCCGGCGGCCCTCGCCCGCTCCAGCGTCGCCCCGAGGTCCGGCACGCCGTAGCCGGTGAGCTCCCGGCCGAAGGGGTACGGCAGGTGGCCGTCCGTCACGGCGACGGTGGTGGTGCCGAAGCCGGAGGTGAGCGTCAGCAGCCGGTACGTCGTGCCGGGCAGGCCGATCGCGGCGCCGTCGGCCCGCCGGTCGTCGGCGACGATCCGGCCCTGGGTGAAGGCGAGGTAGCTGCGCAGGAAGCCGCCGACCGCGTCGGGGGAGAGGTAGAGCCGGTTCTCCGGCACGCTCGCCAGGGCGGGGTAGGACGGCGGGGTGGTGTGCACGTAGAGCTGGGCGCTGATCCCGCCGGGGAACTGCACGACGGCGTCGCGCCCGATCGGGTCGGCGAACGGCGCCACCGTGACGGCCGCGCCGTCGGCCCGGGCGGCGCGGACCGCCTGGTCGAGGTCGGTCACCAGCCAGCCGGTGCGCTCGGTGCCGAACGGGGACGGGACGGGCGTGGTGTAGTCGAACACCGACAGGGTGCCGACCGGGGAGAGCACCAGCTCGGAGAGAGTCCGGCTCGGCGTGGGCGTCACCTGGGTGGCGTTGGGCCCGATCGTCGTCCCGCCGAAGGTGGCCACCCAGGAGGCGACGAACGCCTGCTCGGTGCCCGGTTCGACGTAGACGTGGGTGGAGTCGTACTGCGGGCCGACGGCGAACTGCCGGTGGGCGTACGTCGGGGCGGCCTGGGCGGCCTGCGTCGTCCGGGTGCTCTGGGTGGTCTGGGCCACCGAGGCGGCGGGGACCGCGGTCAGGGCGGCGATCGCCGCCACCAGCGGGACGACGCGTCGCAGGAAGCGTCGGTTCATCGGGGACCTCCCGGTCGTCGGCGCGCCCGGCGCCCGCTGAGCGGTCGCCGGGCGCGTGCGGGGTTCGTTGATGGTCGATCGAGTCGGTGGAGGAGCGCGGATCAGGCCACCGGCGGCGCCCAGTGGACGTCCGGGGCCGAGATCCGGTGGGCGGTCACCGCCGTGGCCAGGAGCAGCAGGGCGGCCAGGGCCAGGGCGGTGGCGGTCTGCCCGTGCAGGACCAGGGCCGCCCCCGCGAGGCCGCCGAGCAGCATCGCCAGCGCGGAGAGGATCCGGCGTCCCGGGCGCGGTGCCGCGCCGCCGGCCGCCGTGGAGTCGGCGGCCAGGCCGGTCAGGGTGAGGGTCAGCACGGTGGTGGTCAGGTCGGGCACGCCGAGCCGCCGCGCCGCCGCGTTCTGCAGGCCCATGCCCAGCCCCAGCAGGACGATCAGGGCGTGGTCGGCCCCGCCGGCCGCGGCGGTGGCGGCCGCCGCGGCCGTCAGGACCGTCTGGGCGCCGGCCGCCAGGGCCAGCAGGCGCCCGCGGTGGCCCGACGTCCGGCTGCCGAGCCGTCCGCCGACGAGCGCACCGGCCAGGAACGACCCCAGCGAGACCAGCGACGCCGTGGCCGACAGCCCCGGGGCCCCCGCCAGGGCGAACCCCAGGAAGACCACGTTGCCGGTCATGTTCGCCACGAACACGTGGCCGAGGCCGAGGTAGCTCACCGCGTCCACCAGGCCCGTGGCCACCGTCAGCAGGAGCATCAGCGGCGGCAGCGGGCCGTGCCGGTCCGCGCGCGGCGGGACCAGCGTCCGCCCGGCGTCAGCCAGCAGGGTGCGCACCGGCCGCCTCCTCCTGCGGCGCGGGCGCGCGGTGCAGGACCGCCCGGGTGAGCAGGCCGCTCGCCGGGCCGAGCACCAGGGCGGCGACCGACAGCCAGAGCGGCCAGCCGGTCAGGCCGACGGCGTGGTCCGCGGACCACCGGCCCGGCCCGGTGAGGGCGAGCGCCCCCGAGACGACCACCAGCACCAGGGGGTACTCGTAGCCGTCGTTCTGCACCCAGAGCCCGTGCGGCAGCTTGACCGTCAGCGCCACCGTCATCACGCCCATGGCGACCATGGCCGCGAGCGGGGTGAGCGCGCCGAGGGCCAGGAACAGGCCCGCACCGACCTGCCCGGCGCCCGCCGCGAGCGCGGTGAGCGTCCCGCCGCGGAAGCCGTCGTGCCGGAACTCCTCCGTCCCGCCCGCGAGGCCGTTGCCGCCCAGCCGGAAACTCACCTTCTGTACGCCGTGCCCGGCGACGAGCAGGCCCACCACCACACGGAGGATCAGCAGTCCGGTGTCCATCGTTCCTGTTCCTGTCCCTGGTCGCTGTAGCTGATGCCGATTCGGTGTGCGCCGACTCAGCCGGCGGCGTGCTCGCCGATGACGGCCTGCGCGTAGACGACCCCGAGGCCGTACGCGCCGGCGTGCTCCTTGACGATCTCCATGACGGCGCCGTAGGTCTCCTGGCGCGCCCAGTCGCGCTGGAGCTCCAGCAGCACCTGGACCCAGGTGACCGGCACCGCGCCGGAGTGCATCATCCGCTGGACGGCGTGCTCGTGGGCCTGCGGGGAGACGCCGCCGGAGGCGTCGGTGACGACGTAGACCTCGTAGCCCTGGTCGATCATGGACAGCACGGGCAGGACCAGGCAGACCTCGGTCCACAGGCCGGCGATGACGACCTTGCCGCGACCGGTGGCCTTGACGGCCTCGACGACCGCCTCGTCCTCCCAGGCGTTCATCGAGGTGCGGTCGAGGACCTCGGCCTTCGGGAAGACCGCCGCCAGCTGCGGCAGCAGCGGGCCGGAGAAGGACTCGGCGGCGACGGTGGTCAGCACGGTCGGGACGTCGAAGGCCTTGGCGGCCTTGGCGAGGCCGACGGTGGCGTTGATGATGGCGGTGCGGTCGCCGCTGCCGGTGCCGAAGAACATCTGCGGCTGGTGGTCCACGAACAGCACCACGGCGTTGTCGGGGGTCAGCAGGTCGGGGCTGGGGGTGGCGCTGACCTGGGAGACGTCGACCATGAGGGTTCCCTTCGGGTTCTTTCGGTGGATCCTTCGCGCGGTGATCCGCGGAGGAAGTCGGGTGGGTGGTGCGGTGGGTGCTCCGGCTGGCGGCCCGCCGGAGCACCCGGCGGGGCGGGTCAGAGCAGGAAGCAGGGGTCGAACGGCTGGGCCTGCTCCGTCGCCAGGCCACGGCCGACGCGCCAGCGGCGGTGCAGCTCGGACTCGGCGACGACCTCGCCGAGCAGTTCGGCCTGGCGGGCGCCGGTGCCCCCGCTCCGGTGGGACCGGTAGCCGCCGAAGCGGGCGACCGGGCTCCACGCCGGGCTGACCGCAGGAAGCTCCTCGTCCAGGCCTTCGTACTCCGCCGCGGCGTGCACGATCCGGCCGCCGACCACGGTCAGCAGGGACTCGATGTGCGGGATCTCGTGCTCGGGCACCGTGAAGAAGTCGTCGGACAGCACCGCGAGGTCGCCGTAACAGCCCGTCCGCAGCACGCCCTTGACGTCCTGCTCGCCGGTGAGCGCCGCTCCCGCCGTGGTGTACATCGCGAGCGCGGTGGCCCGGTCCACCCGGTTCTGCGGCGGCCGGATCGCCAGCCCGCCGACCGTGCGTCCGGAGACCAGCCAGTGCAGCGCGACCCAGGGGTTGTACGAGGACACCCGGGTGGCGTCGGTGCCGGCGGCCACGGTCAGCCCGCGGTCCAGCATCGCGCGGATCGGCGGCGCCTCGGCGGCGGCGCCGAAGCCGTACCGGCGGGTGAACACCTCGCCCTGGAAGGAGAGCCGGTTCTGTACGGACAGCGAACCGCCGAGCGCCGCGATCCGGTCGAGGCTGTCCCGGGAGACGGTCTCCGCGTGGTCGAAGAGCCAGCGGTTCCCGGCCGGGAAGAGCCCCTCGGCGGCGAGCTTCTCGAACACCGCGAGGTCCCGCCGGATCGTCTCGTCGTACGTCGCGTGCAGCCGGAAGCCCCAGCCGTGCTCCGTGAGCATCCGGACGGCCTTCTCGAACTCGCCCTCGTAGTCACCGAGTTCCGGACGCGGCTCGGCGAAGTTCTCGAAGTCGGCGGCGGCCCAGGTGAGGTTCTCGCCGGCGCCGTTCAGCCGCAGCCACTCGTCGCCGTCCCCGGGGCGGACCGTCTCGATCCAGCGGGTGAGGTCGTCGAGCTCCTGGCCCGGGGTCTGCGGGAACAGGTGGTAGGCGATGCGCAGGGAGAGCAGGCCCTCCCGGGCGAGCTCGGTCACCGTCGCGTAGTTCTCCGGGAAGTTCTGGAAGCCGCCGGCGGCGTCGATCGCGGAGGTCAGCCCGAAGCGGTTCAGCTCGCGCAGGAAGTGCCGGGTGGACGACTTGCGCTCCTCGGGCGCCAGGGTCGGCGCCTTGGCGAGGGTGGAGTAGAGGATCAGCGCGCTGGGTGCGGCCAGCAGCATGCCGTTGGGCTCACCGCCGCGGCCCCGGACGATCTGGCCGCCCTTCGGGTCGGGGGTGTCCCGGGTGTAGCCGACGGCCTGCAGCGCGGCGCGGTTGAGGACCGCCGACTGGTAGAGGTGGAGCACGAACACCGGGGTGTCCGGCGCGGCCTCGTTCAGTTCGGCGGGCGTGGGCAGCCGCCGCTCGGCGAACTGCTCCGCCGACCAGCCGCCGACGACCCGCACCCACTGCCCCTTCGGGGTCCGGGCGGCCTGCTCCCGCAGCATTGCCAGGCCCTCGCGCAGCGAGGTCACACCGTCCCAGCGCAGCTCCAGGACGTAGTTGAGGCCGCCCCGGATCACGTGCAGGTGCGAGTCGTTGAGGCCGGGCACCACCCGCCGGCCGAGGGCGTCCACCACGGTGGTGGCGGGCCCGATGAGCGGGGCGACGTCCGCGTCGTCCCCCACGGCCGTGATCAGGCCGTCGCGGACGGCGAGGGCGCCGGCCTGTGGGCGGCGGGCGTCCCCGGTGTGGATCTTCGCGTTGCGGACGACGACGTCGGCAGCGTTCTCGACGGCGCGGGGGACCAGCCCGCCGACCGGCATTGCAGGCACCGCTCCAGCCTCCTGTGAGGGTTCGGACCGCCGCCCCGGTTCGGGCGGCGGAGGGGCGTCCGGGCGGGGCCGGCACTCACCGGCCCGGCTCCGCTCCGATCGCCTGAAAGAACGTTAAGTCGCAGATGGGATGGGTAGTTGGCGCACAGTGCACCGTCTCCGGTCCGCCAGTGAACCGGCCGGGCGGGGCACCGGTCCGGGCCGGTGGAGCGGGGTCGCGGGGACGACGGAAGAGCCCCGGGCCTCCCCCCGTCCGGTGGGACGGGGGAGGCCCGGGGCTCGGTGCCGGGGCGGACGGGCCGCCCCGGGTCACGACGCGTCGGTCACTTCGCGAGGAAGGCCAGCAGCGCCGTGTTCACCTCCTCGGCGTGGGTCCACAGCAGGCCGTGCGGCGCACCCTCGATCTCCACGTACTCGGCGGAGGGCAGGGCCCGGTGGAAGACGCGGGCGGTGTTCTCGATGGGCAGGGTGCGGTCGCCGGTGCCGTGCAGGATCAGGGCGGGCACGTCGATGCGGGGGATGTCGGCGCGGAAGTCGGTGTACCAGGTGGTCGGTGCGGCCGAGGCGGCGAAGGAGCCGCCGGAGGCCGCGGTGTTCCAGCTGTTGCGGACGGCCTCCTCGCTGATCCGGGTGCCGAGGTTCTCGTCCAGGTTGTAGAAGTCGTTGAAGAAACCGGTGTAGAAGGCGAACCGGTCGGCCTTCACCGCGGCGACGATGCCGTCGAAGAACTCCTGCGGGGCGGCGCCGTCCGGGTTGTCGTCGGTCCTGAGCAGGAACGGCTCCAGGGAGGCCAGGAAGGCGACCTTGGCGACCCGCTCCGAGCCGTACGAGGACACGTAGCGGGCGACCTCGCCGGTGCCCATCGAGAATCCGACGAGCACGGCGTCCCGCAGGTCCAGGGTCTCCAGCACGGTGTTCAGGTCGGCGGCGAAGGTGTCGTAGTCATAGCCGGTGGTCGGGTGCGAGGACTGGCCGAAGCCGCGGCGGTCGTAGGTGATCACCCGGTAGCCGGCGTCGAGCAGCGCGGCGCTCTGCCGCTCCCAGGAGCGTCCGTCCAGCGGGAACCCGTGGATCAGCACGACCGGCTGACCGGTGCCGTGGTCCTCGTAGTAGAGGTCGACGGGCGTGGTGTTCTCCTGGCCGACGGTGATGAACGGCATGGGGTCCTTCTCTCTTGCGTGCTCTTGGTGCCGATGTCTGCCGGCGCAGCGCGCGGGCTGCGCCGGGCCACCCACGCTAGGACCGGGTGTGCGCGGGTGTTTGCCGCCGAGAGCACTGCGTCTCGTCCGAGAGCGCCTGACGGTCCGTCCGCTCCCGGGCGGAACCCGTCCCGGTGACGGCGTGCCGGCGCGCGGGCTCGCGCCGGGCGGACACCCCCGTGAACCGGCCCGGCCCGGACGGCCGTAGCACCGGAGAGGACGCGCCGCCGGTGCGTCCCCCGACCGGGCCCACCCCGCCCCACGACGAAGGGAACCCCAGGCATGTCGCGCCCGGTGCTGACGGTCTGCGCGGAGCAGGGGGAGCCCGGCTCCCACCGCACGATCGGCGCAGCCCTCCAGGCCGCCCGCAGCGGCGCGGTGATCTCGGTACGCCCCGGCCGCTACGACGAGAACCTGGTGCTCACCGGGGCGGTCACCATCACCGCCGAGGCCGGCCGGGGCAGTGTGCGGATCGGCCCGCGGCGCGGCTCGGTGGTCCACGTGCTCGCCGACGACGTCCGGCTGACCGGGCTGGTGCTGCACGGGCAGGACGACGAGCTGCCCGCCGTGGACGTACCGCGCGGCCGGCTCGCCCTCCAGGACTGCGACGTGACCGGCAACGCCTGGACCGCCGTGCTCACCCGCGAGCAGGGCGAACTCGCCATGCACGGCTGCCGGGTGGTCAACCCGGTCGGCGCCGGGCTGGTCGACACCTCCACCGGTGGCAGCGTCATCGAGGACAGCGTCATCGAACACCTCGGCACCTCCGCCCTGGTGATCGGCGAGCGGGCCGACCCGACCGTACGGCGCTGCGTGCTGCGCGACGCCCGGGGCAACGGCGTGTGCGCCAACGGCGAGGCCCGCGGCACCGTCGAGGACTGCGAGATCTCCGCCACCGACCGGCCCGCCGTGGCCCTGGAGGAGCGGAGCACCACCCGCCTGCTGCGCACCGAGATCCGCGACAGCGCCCTGGGCGTGTACGTCGGGTCCACCGCCCGGGTCGTGCTGGAGGACTGCACCGTCACCACCGTCCGCAGCCACGGCTACGTGCTCGCCGACGGGACCGACCCGCTGCTGCGCCGTTGCCGCGCCGTACACCCCCAGGGCCACGGCCTGCACATCGCGGGCCGCTCCCGGGGCACCCTGGAGGACTGCGAGGTGAGCGCCCCCGCCGGGGCCGGCATCCACGTCGGCGAGTCGGCCCGTCCCGTCCTGGTCCGGACGGTGGTGCGCAACGCCGAGGCCGACGGCGTCGAACTCACCGGGGAGAGCGCCGCCGAGTTCGACCGGCTGGAGGTCCGGGACCCGGCCGGCACCGGCATCGTGGTGCGCGACGGCGCCGACCCGATGCTGCGCCGCACCGCCGTCACCGCGGCGGGCGGCCACGGGATCGAGGTGCTGCGCGACGGGCGCGGCCGGATCGAGGACGCCATCGTGCTCGACTCCGGCAGACACGGCGTCCGCGTCGCCGACGGCGCCGACACCCACCTCGGTGGCAGCCGGGTGCACGGCAGCGGGGCCTGCGGCATCTCGGTCGGCGCCGAGGGCGCCGCCACCCTGCGCGACGTCGAGAGCGCCGACAACGCCCTCGACGGTGCGAGCGTCGAACGCGGCGGCGAACTGACCGTCACCCGCGCCGTGCTGCGGGCCAACGGCCGCCACGGGCTGCACCTGGCGGCGGGCGCCCGCGCCGCGCTGACGGCCTGCCGGCTCACCGGCAACACCGTGGACGGGCTGCGCTCCGACTCGGCGGAGCCCGTCCGGCTCACCGGCTGTCTGGCCACCGGGAACCGGGGCGCGGGCCTGCGGCAGACCGGGCCGACCGACCGGCTCGCGGTCGAGGACCTCGACAGCCGGGACAACGGGTCGTCCGACGCCGTCGGCCCGGTGGCGGTCGCCGGGGTCGGTGGTGCGTCCGGGGCCGCCGCTGTTCCCGATGTCGCAGCCGCTGACCCGGGACCTCGGGAGGCGCAGGGGCCGCAGGGTTCGCGGGGGCCGCAGGCCGTCCTGCAGAGCCTGGTCGGGTTGGAGGGCGTCAAGGAGCAGGTCGCCACCCTGGTCAACCTCAACAAGCTGACCCGGCGCCGCGAACAGGCCGGCCTGCCGGCCCTCCCGATGAGCCGGAACCTGGTCTTCGCCGGGCCGCCCGGCACCGGGAAGACCACCGTCGCCCGGCTGTACGGCGAACTCCTCGCCGAACTCGGCGTGCTGCGCGGCGGCCACCTGGTCGAGGTCGCCCGCGCCGATCTGGTCGCCCCGGTCATCGGCGGGACCGCCCTGAAGACCACCGAGGTGGTCAGGGCGGCCCTCGGCGGCGTGCTGTTCGTCGACGAGGCGCACACCCTCTCCGGCTCCGGCTCCGGCTCCGGCGGCACCGGCCCCGACTTCGGCCGCGAGGCCGTCGACACCCTGGTCAGACTGATGGAGGACCACCGCGAGGACCTGGTGGTGATCGTCGCCGGGTACGAGGCCGAGATCCGCGGGTTCCTCGCCGCCAACCCCGGCCTGGCCTCCCGGTTCAGCCGCACCGTCGAGTTCCGCGACTACAGCGTCGACGAGCTCACCACGATCGTCGAGCACGCCGCCGCCGGCCACGGCTACGAACTCGCCGAGGGCACCCGTGCGGCGATCGCCGTGCACTTCGAGCGGTTGCCCGGGGGCGCCGCCTCCGGCAACGGCCGGGCGGCCCGCAGGGTGTTCGAGGAGATGGTCGACCGGCAGGCCTCCCGCCTCGCCGGGCTGGAGCACTTCGACGACGCCGCACTCACCCGGCTGCTGCCCGCCGACGTCGGCGGGCCGGCCGCCGCGGCCGGGGCCCGGGCGGCCGGTCCCGGGGAGCCCGGTCCGCTCGACCGGCTGCGCGCCATGGTCGGCCTCGCCGCCGCCAAGGAACAGGTCGAGGACCTGGTCAACCTCACCCGGCAGGTCCGCCGCCGCACCGACGCCGGGCTGCCCGCCGCCGCCATCGGCCACCACCTGGTCTTCGCCGGCCCGCCCGGCACCGGCAAGACCACCGTCGCCCGGCTGTACGGCGAACTCCTGGCCGAACTCGGCGTCCTGCCCGGCGGCCGGCTCGTGGAGGTCGCCCGCGCCGACCTGGTCGGCCGCTACATCGGCCACACCGCGCAGCTCACCCGGGACGCCTTCGAACGCGCCCGCGGCGGTGTCCTGTTCATCGACGAGGCCTACACGCTGACCCCCCGCCACGGCGCCGCCGTCGGCGACTTCGGCCAGGAGGCCGTCGACACCCTGATGAAACTGATGGAGGACCACCGCGCCGAGGTCGTGGTGATCGCGGCCGGCTACCGGGAGGAGATGCAGGGCTTCCTCGCCTCCAACCCCGGCCTGGCATCGCGCTTCTCCCGCGAGATCACCTTCGACCACTACGCGGACGACGAACTCGTCACCATCGTCCGGCGGCAGGCCGAGGCGGCCGGCTACGACTGCACCCCGGAGACCCTCACGGCGCTCGGCACGCTGTTCCGGGGCGCCCGGCGCGACCGCTCCTTCGGCAACGGCCGGTTCGCCCGGCAGGTGCTGGAGGCGATGATCACCCGGCAGGCCGGCCGGCTGTCCCGCGTGGACGTGGTGGACCTGGACGAACTCGGCCTCCTGCTGCCGACGGACATCCCGACCGAACGGATCGGCGGCCTCGCCTGACGGGCGCGCCCTCCGAGGGCAGCCCGGCCCGCGCGCCCGCTCCCCGCGCCCGCTCCCCGCGCCCGGCCCCGTGCCCCCGTCCCACGCGGCACCGGCGGGCGGCGCGGGTGCCGTGGGCGGGGCGTTGGCGGATCGTTGGCGAGGACTTGGCGGGGTCCGGCAGTGTGCTGTTGCAGTCGCCGCCGGGCCCGTCCGGTCGGCGCCCAGCGGTGCCCTGCCCGTACCGCGCCCCCCTGCCCGACCTGAGAGGTAGCGCGTGTCGAAGCCGTTCGTTGCTCAGCCCATGCCCGTCACCGAGCCCGCCGGGGGCCCGTCGGACGCGGCGGCGGCTGCCACAGACCAGGCGCGCCAGGACGGCCAGGACCGCCGCGCCCGCCAGGACCGTCCGACCCTCGACCCGGACACGCTCGCCGAGATCCACCGGCTGCACGGCGGCTACCTGCTGCGCTCGCTGCTGCGGGCCACCGGCGGGGACCGCGGCAAGGCCGAGGACATCCTGCAGGAGACCCTGCTGCGGGCCTGGCAGCACCCGGAGGCGCTGAGCAACGGCCCGGAGCAGAGCAGGCCCTGGCTGTTCACGGTGGCCCGGCGGATCGCGATCGACCACTACCGGATGGCCGCCGCCCGCGCCAAGGAGGTGATCGGCGAGCCGCTGGAGGACCGCCCGCTCGCCGAGGACCCGTACGAGCAGGTCGTGGCGGCGCGGGACATCGCGCTGGCGCTGCGCCGGGTGCAGAAGCACCACCGCGAGGTGCTGGTCGAACTGCACCTGAAGGACCGGTCGGTGCTGGAGGCCTCGGCCAAGCTGGGGGTGCCGCCGGGTACGGTCAAGTCCCGCAACTTCTACGCGATCCGGGCGCTGCGCCCGGTCCTGGCGGCGGAGCACGGGTACGCCCCGACCGGGAGCCCGTCGTCGTCGGCGGCGGAGAGCGGCGCCGCCTCGGCGGCCCGGTGACCGTCCGGCGTCTCAGCGCCCCGGTGACCAGTCCGCCGAGCGGAGGTTGAGCTCCTCCAGGGCGGCGGTGAACTCGCTCCGGTAGCCCGCCTGCCGGTCGTGGGAGCGGAAGCGGTCCAGCGCGGTGCGCAGCCGGCCGCTCACCTCCCGCTGCCGGCCGCGGGCCAGCAGGTGGGCGGCGTAGGACTGTTCGGCGAGCGCGTGCAGGTAGAGCAGGCCGGCCTCCTCGCAGGCGGCGAGCAGCCGGTGCCAGGCGAGGTCGGCGGTCTCGTCGCGGACGGTCGGCGGGAGGGCCTGGGCCTCGGTCAGCAGCGACCAGAGGTGGACCTGGGTGACGGGGGTGGGCGGCAGCAGTTCGCGGGCCTCCCGGGAGTGGCGCTGCGCGCCGTCCCGGTCGCCGGTCGCCAGGCTCACCCAGCCCTGGTGGACCTTGGCGTCGACGAGCCGCCGGCGGTTGCCCGAGGCGAGGGCGAGGGAAGTGGCGGAGGCCGCCAGCCGCTCGGCCTCGGCGGAGCTGCCGAGCATGGCGGTGACCAGCGCGAGGGTGGCGAGCGAGCGGACGCGGGCGGACGCGGCCCGAGGTCCGTCGGCGGACTCGGCGGACTCGGCGGAGTCGGTGGAGTCAGCGGAGCCGGTGGCGTCGGTGGCGTCGGTGGCGGCCACCGCCTTCCGGGCCGCCTCGGCCGACTCGTGTCGCCGTTCGAGCGCGACGAGGGCCTGCGCCCGGCAGTTGTGCAGCAGCGCGACCGCGACCTGGTCCCCGCACCGCTCGGCCGCCTCCTGGCCCACGACGGCGCGGGCGAGCCAGTCGGTGAAGCGGCTGGCGCCGTAGTAGAGCGAGCCGCTGGTCAGGGCGAGCCGCCAGGCGCGGGCGGGGTCGGTGACGGCGGTGGCGTCGACCAGCGCGCGGACGGCGGGTTCCTCGGCGCGGAACCAGTCGAGCGCGGTCCGGATGTCGCCGACGGACGGGAGGGCCTGCGGTGGGTGGACGGGCGGCTCGGCGTCCTCCTGGCCGGGATCGAGGAGGAGGCCGCAGCGCTGGAGGGCGGCGAGGTAGTAGTCCGCGAGGCGTTCGCGGAGCAGGCGTCGGCGCGCCTCGGGCAGCTCGGCGAGCAGTCCGACGCCGTACAGACGGACCAGGTCGGTGCGGCCGTAGCGGGCCGGGGAGGTGCCGGTGAGCAGGTGGTGGGCGGCCAGTTCGCCGAGCGCCCGGTGGGCGGTGGCGGGATCGGTGCGGAGCAGGGCGGCGCTCGCCAGGGCGTCCACCTCGTCGCCGGGGTGGACGGCCAGGGCAGTGAGCAGTTCCGCTGCGGACGAGGAGAGTTGACGTTGCGTCAGATCGAGCTGCGAGCCGATGTCGAGGCCGTCGCCGGCATCCAGGACGGCCAGTCGGCGCTGTTCGTCGTCGAGTTCGGCGACCAGCCCGGCGATCGTCCAGTCGGGCTGGGCGGCCAGGCGGGCGGCGGCGATCCGCAGGGCGAGCGGCAGGCGGTCGCAGCGGCGGACGAGGCGGGCGGCGGCGTCCGGCTCGGCGCGCACCCGCGCGGGCGTCAGGGCGCGTTCCAGGAGGTGCCGGGCGTCGCCCTCGGGCAGTGCGGCCAGCCGCAGCAGGGTGGCCCCGTCGAGGGCGACCAGGGCCTCCAGCGATCCCCGGCTGGTGACGACGACGGCGCAGCCGGTCCCCTCGGGCAGCAGGTCGGCGACCTGGTCCGGGTCGGCGGCGTCGTCCAGGACCACCAGCAGCCGTCGGTCCCTGGTGTGTTCGCGGAAGAGCGCGGCGCGTCCGGCGCGGTCGGCGGGCAGGGCGTCGGCGGGGACGCCGAGCGCGTGCAGGAAGTCGGCGAGGACGGCGTCGGGGCGCGCCGGGCCGGCCGGGGCGAGGCCGCGCAGGTCGGCGTGCAACCGGCCGTCGGGGAACCGGTCACCGGCCCGGTGGGCCCAGGCGGTGACCAGCGCGCTCTTCCCGACGCCGGCGGGGCCGACCACCAGCACCGGGCCGTCCGCAGCGCGGTCCGGGGCGCAGGCCTGGTCGAGCCGGTCGAGCTCGGCCCGCCGTCCGACGAAGTCCACCATGCGGCGGGGGAGTTGCTCCGGGACGCGGGCGGCCGCAGCCGTCGGCGGCAGGGGGGCCGGGGCCGGCCCGTCGTCGGCCAGCACCTCGGCCAGGGCCGCCTGCAGGGCCGGACCGGGCCGGATCCCCAACTCGCGGTCGAGCCGCAGCCGCGCCTGGTGGTAGGCGGCCAGCGCGTCCGCGGGGCGTCCGGCCTGGCGCAGGCAGCGCATCAGCAGCGCCACCAGCTCCTCGCGCAGCTCGTTCGTCCGGACGTGCTGCTCCAGCACCGGCACCGCCGCCGCGCCGGTGCCCTGGCGCAGTCGCAGCGAGGCCCAGCGCAGCAGGGCGGCGGTGCCGGACTGCTTCAGGTGGTCCACCGCGGCGGTGCGCAGCGGAGTGTCGGGCAGGTCGGCCAGGGCCTCGCCGCGCCACAGCCGCAGCGCCTCCTCCAGCAGGGCGATCGCCTCGGCGTCGCCGGAGACGGTGCCGGTGCCGGTGGCTCCGGTGAGTTCGAAGGCATCGGCGTGCTCGGCGGCCAGGGCGGTCAGCGACTCGAAGTGCAGCGCGTCCACCTCGTCGGCCGGCCCGGTCAGCAGGTAGCCGGACGCCCGGGTGTGCAGCTCGAACGGCGTGTCGGCGAGCACCTTGCGCAGCGCGGCGACGTGCCCCTGCACCGCCGCCCGCGCGCTGGCCGGCGGCCGCTCGCCCCACAGCGCCTCGCAGAACCGGTCCACGGTGACGACGCGCCCGAGCCCCAGCGCCAACAGTGCGAGGACGGCCCGGCGCTGGGCCCCCGCCAACGTGGTGAAGCCGTCCGCCCCGGCCCGCAACTCCACCGGGCCGAGCAGCCGAATCCGCACCAGGTACCCCCACGATCGCCGCTCACCCCACCCGGAGTGGGCCCGGGGTGGAGCATTGTAGTGCGCGAACCGGTCCGGTCCGCGGCAGGTCGTCGCCCCTGCCTCCGGTTGACGTGGTCGGGGCCCGGACCGGTTGCGTCGGTCGTCGAGGGGCGCCACTCCTCGGCCCACGCCGATCCCGGGCCCACGAGGACGCCGGTCCCGGCCCCCGGTCCCGGCCCGGACCGTTCGTGTCGGACCGGCCGGGTACCGTGCGGCCATGGTGGAGCCACGGAGAACGGATCCGCGCGCCCGGTTCGAGTACCTGGCGCAGCGGGCGTCGCGATGGCCGCCGCGATCACCGCGATCCTGTCCGCGGCCGGCTCCACCGCCCGGGACGCCGCCGACGAGTTCGCACCGTTCACGGTGCGGGTCCTCGCCGGGCCGGAGCCGGGCCCCGAGTCGGACGTGTGGCCGGCCTGGCCGGAGCACCGGGCCCCGCCCGGCGGGGCGGAGCGGTCCGCAGGATCATGAACGGCCGGGTCCGGCCGTCGGGCCTATCCTCGGACCGGAGTCCGCAGGTGGGGGAGGGGAGGGACGCGTGCACATCGATCTGCTCGGGCCGATGCTGGTGCGGCGGGAGGACGGGACGGCGGTGACGCCCTCGGCCCCCAAGCGGCGGGCCCTGCTGAGCGCGCTGGCCGTACGGCTGAACCAGACGGTGGCCACCGAGGAACTGATCGAGCTGGTCTGGGACGGCGCGGCGCCGCCCACCGCGCGGGCCGCGCTGCAGGGGCACGTCGCGGCGCTGCGCCAGCTGCTGGACGACCCGGCGCTGGTGCTGGACACCCGCGGCTCCGGGTACCTGCTGGCCGGTGATCCGGATCGGGTCGACACGCTGCGCTTCGTCCGCCTCTGCGAGGAGGCCGACGTGCTGCTGCCCGGGCCCGGAACCCCCGGGGAACCGGCCGCGGCGGACCCGGTGCTGCCCCTGCTACGCGCCGCCCTGGACCTGTGGCGCGGCCCGGCGCTCGCCGACTGCGGCTCCGTCCGGCTGCGCGAGCGGGCCCTCCCGCGCCTCACCGACCTGCGGCTGCGCGCCCTGGAACGGCTGGCCGACGGGCGCCTGCGGGCGGGCCGCGGCGGCGAGTCGGCCGCCGAACTGGCAGACGCGGCCGACGCCCACCCGCACCGGCAGACGCTGACCGCCCGGCTGATCCGCTGCCTGGAGCAGGACGGGCGGCGCGCGGAGGCCCGCGAGCGGTACGAGCGCGCGCTGGCCCGGCTGTCCGTCCCGCCCGGGCCGGAACTGCGCCGCGCCGGTGAGCCGTTCGGGGCCCGGCCGGACCCGGTCGACCGCCGCTTCGTCGGCCGGGGCGCCGAACTCGCCCGGCTGGACGAGGCCCTGCCCGCCGCCCGGGCCGGCCTCCCGATCCTGGTCACCGGCCCGGCCGGGGTCGGCAAGACCGCCCTGGTCCGGCAGTGGGCGGCGCGGCACGGCGCCGGGCAGTTCCCGGACGGTGTCCTCCGGGCCGAGCTGCGCGGCTTCGACCCGGACGGGCCGCGCGAACCCGCCGACGTGCTGGGCGAGTTCCTCGCCACCCTGGGTGTCGCCCCGGACGCCCTCCCCGCGTCGACCGCCGAACGCTCCCGCCGGTACCGCGAGTTGGTCGCCGGTCGGCGGATGGCGATCCTGCTGGACGACGCCGCCTCCTACGAGCAGCTCGCCCCGCTGCTGCCCGACCCGCCACCGCCGGCGGACCCCGGGCGCGGGAGGCCAGGGCTCGGCGCCGGGTATCCGGATCCCGAGGGCGGGGATCCCGGGCCCGTCGCCGTCGTCACCAGTCGTGGCCGCCTGCTGCGGCTGCTCGTCCGCGAGGGCGGCCTTCCGCTGCCGCTGGGCCCGCTCACCTGCGAGGACGCCACCGCGCTGCTCGCCCGCACGCTCGGACCGGAGTGGACCGGGGACGACCCGGACACCGCCGCGGAACTCGCCGAACTGGCCGAGCACTGCGACCGCCTGCCGCTCGCGCTGCGCCTGGCGGGCGCCCGGCTGGCCGCCCGGCCCGACTGGTCCCCGGGTGACCTCGCCCGTGAACTCGCCGGTGAGGAGACCTGGTTGGCCACCCTCGCGGGCACCGGCGCCATCTCCGCGCGCGGCCCGATCGGCCTCGTCGCCGCCCTGGACCGGACGTACCGGACCCTGCCGCCCGACGCCGCCCGGCTGTTCACCCTGCTCGGCCTGCACCCCGGCGCGGTGATCGACACCGACACCGCCGCCGCCCTCGCCGACCTCCCGCCCGCCGCCACCCGTGCCCTGCTGGCCGGGCTGGACGCCGTCCACCTGCTGGAGGAGACGGCCCCCGGCCGCTACGCCCGGCGCGAGCTGGTGCGCCGCCACGCCGCCCGGCAGGCCGCCGAACTCACCTGCGACGAAAGGTTCGTGGCGCTCGACCGGCTGATCGCCCACTACCTGGACGTGACCGCAGACCGGACGGCCGGGTGCACGGCGGCCGGCACTGGTGAGCGGGCGGCGGCCTGGTTCCGCCGCGAGGAGAGCGCCCTGCGCGCCGTCGTGGTCAGCGCCGAGCAGTACGGGCGGACCACCGGCTCCTGGCAACTCGCCCACCGGATCTCGCTGTTGTACGAGGCCACCGGTCACGAGCCGAGGCACTGGCGGGCCGTCGTCGAGGCCGGGCTGAGCGCCGCGCACGCCGACGGGGACGAGTCGGCCGTGGCCCGGCTCGGCACCGACCTCGCCGTCCTGCACATCGCCCGCGCCGCCCACCGCACGGCCGCCGAGCAGCTGGACCTCGCCGTCGCCGCGGCCGATCGGGCCGGCGACCCGGCGCTGCGCCACCACTGCCGCAGCCGGGTGGCCGCCGCACTGCTTCGGGCCGGCCGCTACGAGCGGGCGCTGCCGCTGCTCACCGACCTGGTGGCCGCCGCCCGGACGCCGGCCACCGACCACCTGCTGGTCCCCTCGCTCACCGGCCTCGCCGACGCCCTGGTCCTGGCGGGTGACCCGGGCCCGGCCCTCGCCCACGCGGACGAGGCCGTCCGGGCGGCCACCGCCCGCGCCGGCGGCGCCCCGGCCGTCCTCGCCACCCACAGCCGCGCCCGTGCCCTGCACGCGCTCGGCCGTCGCGACGCCGCGCTCTCCTCGGCCCGGCTCGCCGTCGCCCTCGGCCGTACCGTGGGCGATCCCGCGCTGGAGGCCCGCTCGTACGGCATGCTCGCGGACCTGCTGGACGAGCTGGGCCGCAGCGCGGAGGGGGCCGAGACCCGGCGCCGTGCCGAGCTGCTGACGGCGGGCGGCAGCTGACGGACGGCCCGGCGGCCAGCCCGGCGGCGGGGAACGGGAACCCGGAGTGAACCGCGCCCCGCCGTCGAGCCGTTGTCCAAGGAGCGGAACCACAGGCGGAACTACCGGCAGTTCCGGCGGGTGGAGCCGCCCTCGCACCGGGCCGTCCGGCCCCCGGGCAGTGCGCCCGGACCGGGCGTGGGACGCCGACGAACGATCGGGTGCGAGGATTTCTGCCGCCCGGCCGTACTTCTGCCCGGCGGCGACCGTCGGGCGCGGGGCCAGGCGGAAGTGCGAAACGCACGGACGCGTGAACGGGCGAACGTACGAACGGGCGAACACCCGGACGTGCGGACGTGCGGAACCGGCAGGACCGGCAGGACCGGCAGGACCGATTGAGTGAGGTGGCGGGGCATGGCGACCGGGGTCGACGGGACGGGCACCGACGTGGGCGGGTTCAGCCGCCTGCTGGCCGGGCACCGGGTGGCGGCCGGCCTGACCCAGGAAGAGCTGGCCGCGGCGGCCGGGGTCAGCCTGCGCGCCCTCGGGGACATGGAGCGCGGCCGCACCCGCGGGCCGCAGCGGCGCACCGTGCAGGCCCTGGCCGTCGCCCTGGGGCTGGACGGCGGGCAGGCGCAGGAGCTGGACCGCGCCGCGCAGTCCGGGCGCCCGCGCGGGGTCCGGCCGGGCCGGGCGGGCGTCCCGGCCCAGGCCGCGCCCCGGGAGCCGGTCCACCGGGCGTCACCCGGCGCCGCGGGCCAGAGCGCCCTCGCCCTGCCCCGTGACATCGCCGACTTCACCGCCCGCGAGGGCGCCCTCGCCGCCCTCGTCGGCCTCGCCTCGGACGACCGGCCCGCCCACCCCCGGGTGGTGCTGGTCAGCGGTCAGCCCGGCCTCGGCAAGACGGCCTTCGCCCTGCACGCCGCCCACGCCCTGGCCGGGCGCTTCCCGGACGGCCAGCTCTCCCTCGACCTCGGCAGCACGTCCGCGCAGCCGCTGTCCGCCCGCGACGCCCTCGGCCAGGTGCTGCGCGCCCTCGGCGTCGAGGACGCGGCGGTGCCCGCGGGGACGGAGGAGCGGGCCGGTCTCTACCGGGCGCTGGTGCGCGAGCGGCGGATGGTCCTGGTGCTGGACGACGCCGCCGACGAGAGCCAGGTGCGCCCGCTGCTGCCCGGCTCCGGACCGGCCGTGACCATCGTGACCAGCCGCAACGCGCTGCCCGGCCTGGAGTCGGTGCACCGGCTGGGCCTGGACGTGCTCGCCCCGGCCGAGGCGGCCGGCCTGCTGGCCCGGATCGCCGGCCGGGCGCGGATCGAGGCCGCGCCCGACGCCACCGCCGAACTGGCCCGGCTCTGCGGCTACCTGCCGCTGGCGCTGCGGATCGCCGGGCAGCGGCTGGTCGCCCGGCCGCAGCAGCCGGTCGCCCACCTGGTGCGCCAGCTGGCCGTCGAGGAGAACCGCCTGGACCTGCTGGAGACCGGGGACCTGGCGGTCCGCCCGGCCTTCGAGCTGTCCTACCGCCGCCTGCCCGCCGAGTCCCGGCTGGTCCTGCGGCGCTGCGCGCTGACCGCGGGCCCGGACTTCACGGCGGTCGTCGCCGCCGCCTACGCCGGCCGGGGGCCGGCCCGCACCGAGCTGGTGCTGGAGCAACTGGTCGACGCCGGGCTGGTGCAGCCGGCCACCCCGGACCGCTACCGCCTGCACGACCTGGTGCGGCTCTACGCGAGCGAGCGGCTGGCCGTCGACGAGACGGCCCTGGAGCTGGCCGAGGCCCGTACCCGGGCCGGGCGCTGGATCCTCGACCGGGCCGCCGGCTACGGGCTGCGCTTCGACCCCGAGCACGGCGGGGCCGGAACCGCGCCCGCCGGTTCCGCGCACCTCACCGAGGCGGCCCGCTGGCTGGAGGACGAGCACGCGGAGTGGCTGGCCGCGCTGTACCAGGCGCAGCAGGCCGGCCGGTACCGGGAGGTGGTCGACACCGCCGAGGCCATGCACTGGTTCTCCGACCGGCTGCTCAGCTGGGGCATCTGGGCGGAGGTGTTCCAGCTCTCGGTGGACGCCGCCCGCGCGCTCGGCGACCGGCGGGCCGAGGGGGTGCACGTCAACTACCTGGCCTGGACGTACGTCACCTGTCTGCACCGCTACCAGCGCGGCATCGAACTGGCCGCCGAGGGGCTGGAGCTGGCCGAGGAGTCGGGCGACCGGGAGCAGCAGGGGTGGGCGCTCACCTACCTGGCCTCCGGCCTGCGCTACCTGCGGCGGCACCGCGAGGCGACCGACGCCTTCCACCGCGCGGCGGATGCCTTCGCCGAGCTCGACAGCCGCGCGGCGATGATCGGCCGGCTGGTCACCCTGCGCGGCGCCGCCAACTGCCTGCGGGACTCCGGCCGGGCCGAGGAGGCGGTGGACGTCCGCAGGCGGGCGCTGGCCGGTGCACTGGAGCTGGTGGAGCGCTGGTCCGCGCCGCTGATGAACCTGCTGGCGGCCATGACCGCCCACGAACTGGGCCTGGACCGCGCGGCGTTGAAGCGCTGGCCGGCCGCCGAGAAGGCCTACCGGCAGGCCCTGGTGCACTACGAGGCCGTCGGACGGCCGGACAGCATGACCAAGACGCTGACCGAGCTCGGCACCGCGCTGATCGAACAGGGCCGCGCCGAGGAGGCCCGGGAACTGCTCACCGAGGCGCTCACCGATCTGAGCGCGGACGGCCCCCGGCCGGCGCCGCCGCGGCACTGACCCCGAGCGCCCGTTCCCTGCCCGCAGTCGGAGGGAACGGGCACCCGGAGCGAACGGGCCCCGGGGGGATCGGGCAGCCGGGGTCGGCCGGGGTCAGCCGGGATCGGATCCGGGGTCAGATCCGGGTGTCCTCCACCACGGGCAGCTGCGCCACCGGGGCGCTGCCCGGAGCACCGGCACCGTCGGCAGCCGGAAGGTCGGCGCTCGGGAGGTCGGCACGCGGCGCGAAGGCCGTCCGCGGTGCGACCGCCGGCTTCTTGCCGCAGAAGGCCGGCTCCAGCGTGTTCATCAGCCCCTGCGTCACCGCGCCGTTGTTGGAGGCGTTGGCGAAGACCACCACGCTGCGCCGTCCGTCCTGGGTCACGAAGGACTGGGTCTGGAAGCCCTGCACGATGCCGCCGTGGCCGTACACGTCCCCGCAGGACAGCGAGATGCGGCGCAGGCCGAGCCCGTAGGAGATCTTCGCGGTGGGCGTCGGCAGGGCGGCGGTCATCTGGCGCACCGAGTCGTCCGAGACCAGCCCTCCCGCGCCGCCGGCCAGCAGCGCGGTGAGGAAGCGGTCGAGGTCCGCGGCGTCGGAGATGACGGCGCCGGCGCTCCACACCCAGGAGCCGGTCTGCTCGGTGGAGTCCAGCAGCGGCTTGCTGCGGTCGTCGTTGGTCAGGTAGCCGGTGACGTGGGCTCCCTGGATCCGCTGGTCGGGCACCACGAAGGAGGTCTTGCGCAGGTGGAGCGGCTGGATGATCCGCTCGTTCAGCACCTCGGCGTACGGCTGCCCGGTGAGGTGTTCGACCGCCAGGCCCATCAGCACGAAGTCGGTGTTGGAGTAGGAGTAGCGGCTGCCGGGGGTGTACTGCGGGCCGTGCTTGACCGACATCGCCACCAGCTCGCGCGGGTCGTACTCCTTGGTGCGGATGCGCGCCTCGAACGCGCTGGTGGTCTCCTCGCCGGCCTGCTCCAGCAGGTCGTTGGTGTGGTCGTAGATGCCCGCCCGGTGTTCCATGACCTGACGGCCGGTCATGGTCCAGCCCTCCGGCAGGGTGCCCTCGGGCAGGTAGTCGCGCAGCGGCTTGTCGAGGTCGATCCGGCCCTCCTCCGCCAGCTGCATCACGAGAACGGCGGTGAACATCTTGCTGTTGCTGCCGACCCGGAACCTCCACGAGGAGTTCATCGGGGTCCCGTCCAGGTCGGCCTTGCCGACCGACACCGAGCGGGTGCTCTCCTTGCCGTCGTGGTCGCGGATCACCGCGAAGGCACCCGGGGCGCCGGCCCCGGTGGTGGCCTGGAGGGCGGCGAGCACGCCGGGGACGTCGGAGGCGGGCGCGTCGGCGGTGCCCCGGTCGGCGGCCACGGCGTGGGCGGCGCCGGTCGCCACCAGGACGGCAGCGGTGGCGGCCACCGCGAGGGGACGCAGAAGGCTGGTCTTCGCCATGTTCCTCGGTTCTCTCGTCAGCTGACGCGGCGTCGGGCCGCGCCGATCGAAGATCACTATCACCGGCCGGGACGGTCGAAGGCAATGTGAACCGGTTCGCCCGCATCGCCCGTTACGGACACCGGCGTGTCGGCCGCACCGTTCGTTTCCCGCTCCGGGGCCAAGGTTTCACCTGCTGTCGTCTACCCGCGTTGACGGCTGCGCATCATGCTGTTCGGGCGCCTGACGCGCGTTCCGGTGCGCTCCCCGCGCCGGCCCCCCGTCCGCCGGAACCCCTCACCCGACGCCCCGCCCCGCCGCCGCCCTGTCCCGGCCTCCGCCGCCAGTCCCCTCGCCGACCACGGAGCTTCCCCATGCCCCTGTCCTCCCCGGCGCGCCGCGCCGGTGCCCTGCTGCTCGCCACCGCCGGTCTGATACCGCTGTCCGGCAACGCCCACGCGGCCACCACGGCCTCCGCCGGGTTCACCGCGATCGTCTTCCCCGACCAGGACCACACCGTGGTCCACGACCTCATCGACTCGGCGACCCGGTCCGTCGACGTCACCATGTACGAGCTGCGCGACACCACCGCCGTCAACGCGCTGATCGCCCGTCAGCGGGCCGGGGTGAAGGTCCGGGTGATCCTGGACGGCGCGCACACCTCCGTCAACGGCTCCGCCTTCTCGGCCCTGCGGGCCGCCGGGGTCGGCGTGACGTACTCCTCCACGGCCTTCGTCTACACCCACCAGAAGACCGTGACGGTGGACGGCGCCACGTCGTTGATCATGACGGGCAACCTGGACTCCACCTACTACGCGAACGACCGCGACTACGGCGTCATCGACACCGACACCAACGACGTCGCCGCGATCGAGCGGGTCTTCGCCGCCGACTACGCCAAGACCGCCGTCACCCCGACCGACGGCGACAACCTGGTCTGGTCGCCCACCGACTCGCAGTCCCGGCTGCTGGCCCTCATCGACGGCGCGCGGACCAGCCTCGACCTGGAGCAGCTGGAGTTCGGCGACCCGGCCCTGGTGGACGCCGTCGCCGAGGCCGCCGCGCGCGGCGTCAGGGTGCGCGTGGTCGGCATGAACCCGAGCTCGTACGCCGACGACTTCGACCAGGTGACCGCGGCGGGCGGCGCGGTCGTCACCTACTCGTCGACCACCGGTCCGTACGTCCACGCCAAGGCGATCGTCGCCGACTACGGCACGGCCACGGCCGAGGTGTTCGCGGGCTCGGAGAACTTCTCCGACAACTCGCTGAACCACAACCGGGAGCTGGGCCTGATCACCACGGACTCCGGGGTGCTCGACACCATCGAGTCGACCGTCGCCCGCGACTTCGCGAACGGCACGCCGTACTAGCCGTCACCAGCCGTCCTCACGCGGGCGGTTGCGCCGGCAGCGCTGCGCGCACCCGCCGTACGGGAGACGTTCCCACCCCCCAGGCCGAGCGGCTCGCCGGGCCGCTCCTCACCCAAGGATTTGTCATGACTTCGTCCACAAAGCCCAAGGGCCCCCGCTCCCGCCGCACCGCCACCGCGATCGGCTCCGCCGTCGCCCTGGTCGCCGCCTCCGCCGGCCTGTGGGCCGCGACCGCCACCACCGCGCAGGCGGCCGCCCTGCCCGCGCCCGACCACATCATCGTCGTGGTGATGGAGAACCACGCCTACACCCAGGTCATCGGCAGCAGCAGCGCCCCGTACCTCAACTCCCTGAAGGCGGGCGGCGCCAACCTCACCCAGTCCTTCGGCATCACCCACCCGAGCGAGCCGAACTACTACGCGCTGTTCTCCGGCTCCACCCAGGGCCGCGTCGACGACAGCTGCGTGACGGTCGGAGGCTTCCAGAGCGCCAACCTGGCCTCCGAGGTCATCGCCGCCGGCAAGACCTGGGCCAGCTACAACGAGACCCTGCCCAGCCAGGGCAGCACCGTCTGCAGCAGCGGCAAGTACGCGCAGAAGCACAACCCGTGGTTCGGCTTCGGCAACGTCCCGCTCAGCAGCGCCAAGACCTTCGCGCAGTTCCCGACCGACTACAGCACCCTGCCGAACGTCTCCTTCGTGGTGCCGAACCTCTGCAGCGACATGCACGACTGCTCGGTCAGCACCGGCGACACCTGGATCAAGAACAACCTCGGTGCCTACGCCTCCTGGGCGCAGACCCACAACAGCCTGCTGGTCGTCACCTTCGACGAGGACAACAGCCTGTCCGGCAACCGGATCCCGACCGTGGTCTACGGCGCCCACGTCACCCCCGGCAGCAGCTCCACCACCACCTACAACCACTACAACGTGCTGCGCACCCTGGAGGACCTGGCCGGCACCGGCAGCCACGCGGGCAACGCGGCCTCCGCGAGCGACATCACCGGCATCTGGAACTGAGTGGTGCTGGTCAGGGCGTGATCCGGGCCTGTGCCTGATCCCGATCCTGAACCTGTTCCCGCTCCTGAACCCGGGCCGGTGGCTGTTCGGCCGCCGGCCCGGGCGCGGTTGCGGCCGCGTTGCCGCTCCCGGCTGCGTCGCCGTTGCCGTTCCCGGATGCGGGCCCGGCCGCGGGCCGCGTGCCGTGCCGGCGAACCCCCGGCACGGCGGCCGTGCCCGCGCAGACCAGCGTCACCAGCGCAGCGGCCGCCAGCAGCGGCACCCGGCTGCCCCAGGCGTCGGCGGCCAGCGGGGCCAGGACGTACCCGACCGGGGCCGCGCCCAGCGAGAGCAGCCAGTCGTACGAGGTGACCCGGGCCAGGGTCGCGGCCGGGAAGTCCTGCTGCACCACCGTCGACCACACCGGGTTGAGGAAGCCCAGCCCGGCCATCGCCACCGCCTGCGCGGCCACCACGACGGGCGCCGGCGTCGGGACGGCGAGCGCGAGCAGCGGCAGCCCGTACAGCGCGAGGGCGAGGTTGCCGGCCAGCACCGGGCGGCGCGGACGGAGCCGTCCGGCGATCAGCGAGCCCACCAGCAGGCCCACCGCCCCGGCCTGGGTCACCGCCACCCAGGCGCCGTCGCCGCCGAGGCGGGTGGCGGCGATCAGCGGGCCGAGGGTGAGCAGTACGGCGCTGGCGCCGTTCCAGATCCCGTGGGCGATCAGGCTGGTCCAGTACCAGTCCCGGGCGCGCACCTCGCTCCAGCCCTCGGCGAGGTCCCGGCGCAGCGAGCGCGGTTCGCCCGGGGTGCGGTCGGCCGCGCCGGCCTTGCCGGCGGGTTCGACGGTGAGCTGGGTGAGCAGCGCGGCGCTGAGCACGAAGGAGGCGCCGTCCAGCAGGAACGCCCAGCCGGGCCCCGCGGTGTACACCAGCACCCCGGCGAGGGCCGGGCCGGCCAGGCGGGCGGCACCGCTCGCCGTGCCGAGCAGGGCGTTGGCCCGCAGCCGGTGCTCGCCCGGGACGGTGGCCGCGACCAGCGGCGAGGCGGTGGGCATGGCGAAGGCGGAGGCGGCGCCGCCGACGGCGGAGGCGATCGCGATGTGCGGCAGGCTCGGGTGCCCGCCGAGCAGTTCCAGGCCGACGAGCAGCTGGGCGACGGCCCGCACCAGGTCCGTGGTGAGCGCGACGAGGCGCGGGTCGAAGCGGTCGCCGGTCACGCCGCCGAACGGCAGCAGGAACAGTCGCGGCACCATCGCGCAGCCCAGCACCAGGGCGAGCGCGGCCGAGGAGCCGGTGGCCCGGGTGACGGCGATGGCGAGGGCGGCGGGGACGACGGCGTCGCCGAGGGTGGAGATCGTGCGGCCGAGGAAGAGCAGGCGGAAGCCGGGCAGGCGCAAGGGGTGTTCGATCACGCGGCGCACTGTATTTCGGTACCGAAATTTTGGCAACGAATATTTTGGTGCCTACCCGTTGCCTGGGGGTTTGTAGACTCCTGACATGGCCGAACACCTCCACCAGCACGACACCCCGCCCCGCGACTGGACGGACGGCCACGTCGACCGCTGGCAGCCGGCGCTGCCCGACCTCGACCCGGACATCGAGGCCGCCGTCACCCGGATGTCGCGGCTCACCCGTCACCTCGGCCGGGTCCGCGAACAGGGCGTCGCCGACTACGGCCTGCACAAGCACGAGTTCGACACCCTGCACGTCCTCGCCGGCCTCGGCGGCCACGCCGCCCCCTCCGACCTCCGCGCCGACCTCAACCTCGCCCCGGCGTCGATCACCGGCCGCCTGGAGACCCTGGAGCGGCGGGGCTTCGTCGTGCGCACGCCCTCGACGGCGGACCGCCGGAAGGTCGACATCGAGCTGACGGACGCCGGCCGCGCCGCCTGGCACGAGGCCCTCGACGTGGTCGGGCGGGAGGAACGCCGACTGCTCGGCGTGCTCTCCGCCGACGAGCGGCGCACGCTGGCGGACCTGCTGCGGAAGGTGATGCTGGTCCAGGAGGAGGCGGGGGAGGGTTAGGGCCGGCCGCGCCGGCCCCGGCTCGGCTTCGGTCCCTGCGCCGGCCCCGGCCCGGGGGTCGACCCGGCGGGCCCGGGCCTGGTATCGATAGGGCCGTGCGATTCGAACTTGTGCCGATGCCGGACGGTGTGGGGGCGCGGCCCCGGGACGGGCGGGGGTACCCGGTGCCGGCGATCACGCCGTGGCACGGGGGTGAGCCCCAGTTCGCGCTGACCGACCACGGGCGCAGCGCCAACTGTGCGCTGGAGCGCCGCTGTTCGGTGTGCGGCGGGTTCATGGAGCGCGGACCGGTGTGGCGGGTCGTGGGGCCCGCCGAGAGCGCCGCGATCGCCGGGGCGCTGGCGGAAGGGCGCCCGTACCGGAACCTCGCGCCGACCATGGAGGGCCCCGGGCACCGCGCCTGCATGCTCTACGCGTCGATGGTCTGCCCCTACCTGGCGCGCCCGAACGCCCGCCGCCGGGTGACCGCCGAGGACACGGCCGACGCGCTGACGTCGGCCGCCGTCCGCGGGGCGGCGCGCGGCGGGCTGGGCGCGGTGGTCGGGTTCGGCGACTACGAGTACGCCGTCACCGAGAGCCGGGTGCTGTTCCGCTTCCTCGACCTGGTCGAGTACCTGCCGCACGAGTCGGCCGACGAGCACCTGGCCGAGCTGCGCGCCGAGTTGGCGCAGCCCGGCCGGGTGCGGCAGCCGGGAGCGGGGCCGGCGATCGGGTGATCGCCGCTGCCCGCTCCCGCTCGCGACCGGACCCGGCTCACGGCCGGAAGGCGGGCAGGCCCTTGATGGTGGAGACCTGGGTCGGCGCGGCGGAGCCGTCGGCGGGCAGCGTGCTGACGCCGTCCGGGGTGCGGGCCGCGATGGTCTTGCCGTCGGGGGACCAGGCGGGCTCGGTGTAGTCGGTCGTGGCCGAGGGGGTGAGGTCCTTCTCGGCCTTCTGGTCGAACTGGGTGGAGCGGGTGAACAGGTGGTCGTGCCCGTTCACCGAGCGGACGAAGACCAGGTGCTCGCCGTCGGGGGAGAGGGCGGGCTGGGAGCCCTTGCCCAGGTCGCGGGTCGCGGGCCGGATGTAGTCGTCGTAGATGTACACCTCGCCGGCCGGGGTGTTGGCGTAGGCGATCTCGCCGCGGTGGCCGCCTGCGTTGGCCCAGGTGTTGCCGGTCTGCGGCGGCTGCGGCATGTCCTCGGAGCCGCCCTCGGAGTTGTGCGGAGTGAGCACCTCCGGGGTGGCGCCGGGGGTCTTGGTGGGGACCTTCTCCAGCTTCAGCGCGCCGCCCTTGCTGCTCGCGAAGACGATGGTGTCGAAGCGGTCGAGGGCGCCGGGGACGGTGGTGACGCTGGGATCCGTGGTGGCGTGCTGCCAGGTGGGGTGGGACCAGGTCTCCCCGCCGGGGTTCTTGGCGAGGGTCACCTTCCCGGTGCCGTCCGGGTTGGCGGTCACCAGGTCGCCGTTGCCGTTGACGAACGCGGCCTTCTTGCCGTCGGGGGACCACGCGAGGTCGCGGACGGTGGTGCCGAAGTCGACGGTGGCGCCGTTCATCGCGACGGTCTGGGTGCCCGTGCTGATGGTGAGGTGGTTGGCGGCGGAGGTGCCGTTGACCTCCTTGCCGCCCGGCGCGGGGCTGCCGGGGTGGGAGCCCGTGCCGGGCGCGGCCGTCCCCGGCGCCGCCGAACCGGGGGCGGCGCCGGTCGGGGCCGCGGTGGGACCGGAGTCCGAGCTGTCGGGCCCGCAGGCGGAGAGCAGGACCGCGCCGACGGTGGTCATCAGGGCGATCGCGGCGGCGGTGCCGAATCTGTTGCGCACGGACATTCCAGGTCCCCCTCGGGTGCTGTTCGCTTACGAGAAGGAAGCGTCCCAGGGCCAGGTCAATGACCGGTTCGCGGTGTGTCACAGCCGTGGAACAGTGTGGTCGGGCGCACCGGTTCGGTGTTGCGCCGATGCGCCGACGTGGTGTCAGCCCCCCTTCGCCGGAAGCCCGTCGGAGGGGCGGGGTGGGGCCGGCGGGCTCGGGAGTTCAGAGGCCGAGCGCCGTGAGGCCCGGGTGGTCGTCGGGGCGGCGGCCGGGCGGCCAGTGGAACAGGCGCTCCTCGGGTGTGATCGGCAGGTCGTTGATGGAGGCGTGGCGGTGCGCCATCAGTCCGTCCGGGGCGAATTCCCAGTTCTCGTTGCCGTAGGAGCGGTACCACTGCCCGGCGTCGTCGTGCCACTCGTAGGCGAAGCGGACGGCGATGCGGTCGCCGTCGTACGCCCAGAGCTCCTTGATCAGCCGGTAGTCGAGTTCGCGCTGCCACTTGCGGGTGAGGAACTCGGCGATCCGCTCGCGGCCGGTGAGGAACTCGGCGCGGTTGCGCCAGCGGCTGTCGGGCGTGTAGGCGAGGGCGACGCGCTGCGGGTCGCGGGTGTTCCAGGCGTCCTCGGCGGCCCGGACCTTCTGCCGGGCGGTCTCCTCGGTGAACGGGGGCAGGGGCGGGCGCCGCCCGTCGTGCTGGTCGGCCATGCGTGAACTCCTCGGGACGGGTACTCCACGGGACGGGTACTCGACGAATGAGAACGATCGTTCTCGCGTCAGTGGCTACGATAGGAGAACTATCGTTCTCGCGCAAAGGGCACGGCAGATGGAGCACGAAGACCCGCGGACCCGCATCCTCGACGCGGCCGAGGAGCTGTTCTACGGGCAGGGCATCCAGGCGGTCGGCATGGACGCCGTCCGGACCGCCTCCGGCATGACGATGCGCCGCCTGTACCAGCACTTCCCGTCCAAGAACGACCTGGTCGAGGCCTACCTGCTGCGCCGCGACGGCCGCTGGCGGGAAAGCCTCGCCGTGTACGTCTCCCGCGCCGGCGGACCGCCCCGGGACCAGCTGCTCGCGGTCTTCGACTGGCTCGGCCAGTGGTTCGCCGAACCCGACTTCCGCGGTTGCGCGTTCGTCAACTCCTTCGGCGAACTGGGCGCCACCACGCCCGTGGTGGCGGCCGTCGCGCGGCACCACAAGGAGGAGTTCGCCGGCTACCTCGCCGGTCTGGCCGAGGCCGCCGGTGCCCCGCCCGCCACCGCCGTGCACCTCACCCTGCTCGCCGAGGGCGCCATCACCACCGCGGCCGTCCACGGCGACCCGACGGCCGCCGCCGACGCCAAGGAGGCCGCCCGGCTGCTGCTGGACACGGCCCTCGCGGGCTGAGCCGGTCGCCTCGGCCGGAACGGGCCCCGGGCCCCGGGCCCCCGGGTGGGGCCGGGGCCGGCTCCAGGGGACGTTTATCGGCCATTGATCGTCGCCGCCTAGCCTCGGGCGCATGGACGACAGAACGGCCGAGTGGCCGGGAGCAGCGCCCGAGGGGCGGATGACGGAGCAGGACACCGAGCGGTTCCGGCAGTTGTTGGCGAGTTTGGAGCACTCGCTGGCGGCGGACCGGGAGGCGGCGGGGCGCGATGCCTGAGCTCGCCGAGTGGCGCCCGGTGGCGGTGGTTCCGCTGTGGCGGCGCGGCGAGGGCGCGGGTGAGCGGGCGGAACGCGAGGGCGTGGACCGGCCCGGGGTGCTGCGGGGGCACCCCGGGCCGGCGTCGGTCGATCAGGAGGGGGCGGCGGGCGCCGCGGCCGACATCGGCTGATGGGAGGTCAGCAGTCGCAGCCGCAGTCGCACCCGTCGCACCCGTCGCATCCGTCACAGCAACTGCAGCAGTCGCCGCACCCGTCGCACCCGCTGCAGCAGTCACAGCAGTCGCAGCAGTCGTGCCGCTCGCAGAAGCCCTTGCGGCGCTCGCGGCTGAACGGGTCGTTGTGGTCGCAGCAGAGCAGTTGGCACGTGCAGGCCATCAGCGCCCACACCGCGCACCCGGCGAGCAGATTGCGCGGGTGCGGCGGCTTCGAACCGGGCGGGGTGAAGCCGGGGCCCTGCGGCACCCACGGCGGCATCGGTGCGCCCGGGTCCTGGCCGGGTGGTGCCTGGTGGGGCGGCGCCTGGTGCGGGTGGTCGGCCGCGGCGCCACCGGCGGGGCCGTGCCCGGTGCCGTGCCCGGTGCCGTGGTCCTTGTCGTGCCCGGCGCCGGCCTTGGTGCGGCAGCTCGCCGCGTGCCGGGCTCCGAAGACCCGGTCGACGGCCTGCTCGGTCTCGTGCGCGAGCAGGACGTGGACCAGTGCCCGGTCGCTCAGCTCGACCTCGCCCAGCGCGAGCCGGATGCCGTGGACGGCGTCCCGGCACAGCCGTTCGGCCTCGGCGCGGTCGGTGCCGGTGGCGGTGAGCGGGTTCCAGGCGCCGGAGGCGGCGTCGGCGGCCTGGTCCTCGGCGGCGTCGAGGAGGTGGGCCAGCCGGCCGAACAGCCGCCCGGCCTCGGCGAGCGGGGCGGCGTTGCCGGGGCGTCCGGCGATCACGGCCGTGTGCGCGAAGGCGGCGGCGGTGGCCGTCTCGGTGGGCTCGGTGACCAGCAGGACGGACCCGCCGGGCTGCAGCGATCGCTCCAACTCGCCCTGCCGGGAGGCCGCTTCGAGCAGGACGGCGGTGTCGAAGCCGACCGTCGAGGCGCTGCCGGCGCTCTGCCGGTCCCACCGCCGGGTGACCGCGCGGGCCCCGGCGGCGACCGGGCGGCGGGCGAAGACGCCGTCGCGGTCCTCGACGTGGTCGCGGATCTTCACCGAGGCGAGGGCGAGCGAGACGGCGGCGGCGAGCCGGGCGCCCTCGCCCTTGGCGACGGAGGCGGTCCGCATGCCGCGCAGCGGGCACGGCCCGGCCGTGCGTCGCCAGGAGGAGTCCTCCCGGGCGGCCTGGGCCTCGACCAGGACGGAGATGATCAGACCGTCGTAGTTGGTGGCGGTCCGGGCGAGTTGTCCGTGGTCGTCGCGCAGTGCGAGGCAGAGCCCGCACAGGTGGGCCATCCAGGAGGTCTGCAGCCGTTCCGACAGCCGGTGCTTGCACGGTCTGATGATGCCGAACACGATCGTCCCCGTCCCCCTCGCGCTGTGGCCGCTGACCGGCCACGATTCGCCGCACATCATATGATCAGCGGCGCGCCTGGGCCGAGCCCGCGATGAGGCCCTGTCCCGGTCGAGGGCCGAGCCCGGTCAAGGGCCGAGCCCCGGTCGAGGGCCGAGCCCCGGGGATCAGGAGGCCCCTGGGCGGGTGGCCGGTTCCCCGGCGGGGACGATCGTGCCGGCGGGAGCTCCGGGTTCGCCGGGTTTCCCGGCACTTCCGGCACTCCCGGAGCTCCGGGCGGTCCGAGCGGTCGTCAGGCGCGGCAGCGCAGCATCTCCAGCGGCGGGTACGCGAGGAGGTCCGCCCAGAAGTCCTCGCCGTACTCGCGCAGTCCGGCCTCGGACACCTGCAGCGGCACCCACTCCAGCCCGCCGAACCCGGCGGCCCGCAGCGACTGCTCGTAGACCTCGCGGCGCGGGGCCGTGGCGACGATGCTGATCGGCTGCGGGTCGAGGAGCGCCGTGACCCGGATCCGCGGGCCCGTCTCGCTCTCCTCGCCGAGCGGCTCGCAGCGGAACCCGTACGTCTCCAGGGACGGACAGTCGAACCGGTAGTCCGGGTTCTGGGCGAGCAGGAAGAACTCCCCGCCGGGCACCAGGTTCCGGTGGACGTTGCGGCACATCCGCTCCATCTCGGCGACGGAGCCCGCGTAGTTGAGGCACTGCACGCCCAGGGCGACGTCGAAGCGCCGGTCGAGCGGCTGCAGTTCGGCGACGTCCCCGACCTCGTAGCCCACGCCCAGCGGGTCGCACTGCTCGATCCCCCGGGCGGCGGCGATCATCTCGCCGGAGATGTCGACCCCGAACACCTCCGCGGCGCCGCGCCGCTTGAACTCCCGGCTGTAGAAGCCGGTGCCGCAGGCCAGGTCGAGGACCGACCTGCCGCGCACGTCCCCGACCAGGCCCAGGAAGCTCGGCACCTCGCCGAAGCGCATCAGGGGCAGGGACTTGAAGCCCTCGAACGCCTCGCCGATCCCGTCGTACTGCTGCACGCCCATCGCGTCGTCCTTCCGTCGGATCCGTGGCCCCGGCCGCGTCGTCGGGACGGGCAGCGGCCCCTGGCGGGCAGTCAACCGCACGCCAGCCGGGGCGCCGTACTGGTCGAAGCCACAAAGATGGGCGGCGTCCGGGGCCGGTCGGACGGGCGGGAGTACGGGGCCGGACGGCCAGGCGGACGGACGGGGCCGGCGTCGCCGTGTCGCCGAGCCGGCCCCGGGATATCCGGGGGAGTGGATCCCATATCCGGGATAGCATCGCGAATATGGGAATCGAAACGGCCGTCGACGAGCGGCTGGCGCAACGGCTCGCCGAGCTGAGGCTCGAACGCGGGTGGACGTTGGAGGAGTTGGCGCGGCTGGCGGACATCAGCCGCTCCACGCTGTCGCGGGTGGAGCGGGCGGAGGTCAGCCCGACGGCGGCGCTGCTCGGGCGGCTGTGCGCCGTCTACGGGCGGTCGATGTCGCGGCTGCTCGCCGAGGTGGAGGCGGCGGGCCCGGCCGGGCTGGTGCGGGCCGGGGAGCAGCAGGTGTGGCGGGACGACAGCACCGGCTTCGTGCGCCGTTCGGTCTCGCCGCCGCACGGTTCGCTGCGGGCCGAGATCATCGAGGGGCGGCTGCCCGCCGGCGCCGACATCGCGTACGACCGCGCCTGCACGCCCGGCCGGGAACACCACCTCTGGCTGTTCGAGGGGGCGTTGGAGCTGACCGTGGACGGCGCGGCGCGGCTGCTCGCCCCCGGCGACTGCCTGCGCTACGTCGGCGCCACCAGCCGTTTCCGCAGCCTCGGCCCCGGCGACGCCCGGTACGCCCTGGTGGTGGTCGAGCCGTGAGCGCCACCGGCCCGATAGCCGAGCAGCGCTTCGACACGGCCGGGCGCCGCGTCCTGCTGGTCTGCGTCGCGGGCGGATTCACCACGCTGCTCGACCAGTCCGTGCTCAACACCTCCATCCCCGCGCTGCGCGAGAGCCTGCACGCCGGGCCCGCCGACCTGCAGTGGATCGTCGCCGGGTACTCGCTCGCCTTCGGCCTGGCGCTGGTCCCCGGCGGGCGGCTCGGCGACGTCAAGGGCCGCAAGTGGTTCTTCGTCTCCGGGCTCGCCCTGTTCACGCTGGTCAGCCTGGTCTCGGCGACCGCGACCGAGCCCGCGGTGCTGATCGCCGCCCGGCTGGTGCAGGGGGCGGGCGCGGGCCTGGTCAACTCCCAGATGATCGGTACCCTCCAGGACGTCTTCGAGGGCCAGCTGCGGGCCCGCGCCCTCGGCATGTACGCCGTCACCGGAGGGCTCGCCTTCGCCCTGGGCCCGCCGATCGGCGGCGCGGTGCTGGCGGCGGCCGGCCCCGAGCACGGCTGGCGGCTGACCTTCCTGCTCAACGTGCCGTTCGGCCTGGCCACCGTCGCCCTGGCCGCCCGTCACCTGCCCAGGCCCCGCCCCAGCACCCGGCACGCCGATCTCGACCTGGTCGGACTGCTGCTGGTCGGCGCGCTCACCCTCGCCCTGATGCTGCCCTTCGTCCGGCCGCCCGGCTGGACCGGCTGGGCGGCCTTCGCGACCGCCGCCGTCCTCCTGCTCGGCGCGCTCGCCGGGTGGCAGCGCCGCTACGCCCGCTCCGGCGGCCACCCGCTGATCCACCCCGCGCTCACCCGCTCCGCGCCGTACGCGCTCGGCACGGCGACGGCGATGGCCCAGTTCGGCTCCTCGCTCGCGGCGTCACTGGTCCTGACCATGTTCCTCCAGGACGGCCTCGGACTCTCCCCGGTGGGTGCCGCGCTGGTCGCGCTGCCCTCCGCCGTCGCGATGGGCGTGGCCTCCGCGCTCGCCTGGCGGGTCGTCCAGCGCTTCGGCCGGCGCACCGTCACCGTCGGCATGACCGGCTCCGCCCTGGCCATGCTCGCCGGCGGGCTGGTCGCGCACTGGGCGTCCGCCGCCGTCCTGCCCTGGCTGCTGGCGCTGCTGCAGCTCCTCGGCGGCGCCTCGATCGGCCTGATGGGCTCCACCAACCAGGCCTTCGTGCTGCGCCACGCACCCGCCGAGGCGGCCGGGGTGAGCGGGGCGATCCTGCAGATGGCGCAGCGGATCGCGGCGGCCGTCGCCGTGTCGGCGCTGTCCGGCGTCTACCTGCGGGAGACCGCCGGGGGCGGCGGGCACCGCGCCGCCTACCTCACCGCGAGCACGGTCTGCGCGGCGGTGGCCGGCGTCGCCGTGCTGGCCTCGGTCCTCGCGGGCCGCGCCACCGCGCGGGAGCGGCACGAGGAGGAGCGGCACGGGGAGGAGCCGGTCGCGCTGCGCCCGGGGCGAACGCCGGTCCGCTGACCGGCCCGCGGTCCGTACGGTGGTCGCCATGACCGACGTACGGACCGTGGACCTGCCCGGTGTGACGCTCACCTACCGTGAGAGCGGGCAACGGAGCGGCTACACGCCGTGCTCGACGGGCAGCCGCCCGCTGCGCACCGCCGTGAGCAGGTCGGCGTGGTCCGCCTCGGTGCGGTCCGCGTAGGCGACGGCGAAGGCCGCGACCGCCTCGTCCAGCGCCTCGCCCTTGCCGCAGTACCCGGCCAGCAGACCGGGGTCGGCGGTGTGGGCGTGCGCCCGGGCCAGCAGCGCGCCGGTGATCCGCGCGTAGTCGTCCAGCTGCGAGGGCTGCAGCGCGGCCGGGTCGACGCTGCCCTTGCGGTTGCGGAACTGCCGTACCTGGTAGGGGAGCCCGTCAACGGTCGTCCAGCCCAGCAGGGTGTCGCTGACCACCTGCATGTGCTTCTGGCCGAGCACCACCCGACGGCCCTCGTGGCCGTCCTGCTCCGCCTGCGGCAGGTACGGCAGCAGCGCGGACGGGCGGGCCTCCTTCACCTGCAGCACCAGCGGCTGGTCCCGGTGGTCGGTGAGCAGCACCACGTACGAGCGGGTGCCCACGCTGCCGGTGCCCACGACCCGGAACGCCACGTCCTGCACCCGGTACCGGGACAGCAGCGTGCGCACCTCGGCGGGCACCGTCTCCACGTACGCGCCGAGCGCGTGGGCGACGGCCCGGGCGGTCGCGTCGGTCACCTCGGTGAGCACCGGGGGAGCGGCCGTGAAGCGCCAACCGCCGTCCGGCGTGCGGGTGGTACTGCGCGCCGCGAACTTCGCGCTGGTGTTGCCGAGCGCCTTGGCGCCGACCTTGCGCAGCACGTCCGCGAGGTCGTGCGCCTCGGCGAAGGACACCAACTGCTCGTCGGCGACGGCGTTCCAGGCGTCCAGGGCGGGCAGCTTGGCGAGCGTCCGCATGGTCCGGCGGTAGGAGCCGGCCGCGTGCTCGGCTGCCTCGCGCGCGGTGCTCTCGCGCGCGCCGGTCTCCCGGGCGGCCAGCACCAGGCTGGCGGCGAGCCGTTTGAGGTCCCACTCCCAGGGGCCGTGCACGGTCTCGTCGAAGTCGTTGATGTCCATGACGAGCTGGCCGCGCGCGTCACCGTACAGCCCGAAGTTGGCGGCGTGCGCGTCCCCGCACAGCTGGGCGCCGACCCCGGTCACCGGTGTGCCCGCGAGGTCGGCCGCCATCAGGCCGGCCGATCCGCGCAGGAAGGCGAACGGCGTGGCGGCCATCCGCCCCACCCGGATCGCCACCAACTCGGCGATCCGGCCGGCGTTCGACGCCTCAAGCGCCTCCACGGCCGTCGGCCGCCCGGCGGTGACGGCGAACTCCGCGTGCCGCTCCCGGGGCAGCCGCGCCCGCAGCTCCTTGCCGCGCTCCCGCGCCTGCCCGTCCTGGGCCGGGGCGAACCCGGCCACAGCGAACCCGCGCCGGGCCCGCCCCTCCGGGCCGCCCGCACCCGGCGCACTGCGCTGCGCCACGACTCCCGGCCCCCCGCCCCGGCCCCCCGCCGCTGCTCCCGGCTCCGCCCCGTCCACTGCCTCGGTCATCCGCGCCACCGCGCCCCGCCCGTCCCTTCCGGTCCTTACCCGCCCGCGACCTGCGCGGATGGTGATTCATCGGGGGGAGTGACGTCCGGGGCCGCGCGGTGGTTCCGGCCGGGCGGGTGGGGTTGGCCTCGCCCCCGGACCGGCGGCCGCACCGGCCCGCTCCGGCTGCTCTGCCCGCCCTGCCCGCTCCGCCGGGCCCGAGCGCGTCGGGTGGTGCGTGCGGCGCCCGGTCGGGCGGCCGGTAGCGTGGGCCGGATGGACGATCTTCGGGGGAACCTGCGTGCGCGTACGGCCGCAGGCGCAGCAGCAGTGGTGACGGTGGCCGCGGGCCTGGGCGTGCGGGCGGTGGCGGGCGGGGACGTCACCAAGTACGCGGGGGACGCGCTCTACACCGTCCTGCTGTACTGCCTGGTCCTGCTCGCCGCTCCGCGGGTGCGCCCCGTCCGGGCCGCCGCGTGGGCGGCCGGGCTGAGCTGGGCGGTGGAGCTGTTCCAGCTCACCGGCCTGCCGGACGCGTGGGGCCGCCGCAGCGTCCTGGCCCGGCTCGTCCTCGGTTCGACGTTCAACCCGCCGGACCTGCTCTGGTACCTGACCGGCGCGGCCGGTGCCGCGCTGCTCCACCGGGCGGCGCGGGGTGTGCGTCCCGCGGCGGCCGGTGGAACAGCCCGACAGGGCTGACGATCCGTCAGAGCGGCATCAGGTCGGGCCGCTTGGGCTCGACGTGGTCGCCCGAGGACTCGCCGCGCAGGCGCCGGCCGACCCACGGGATCAGGTGCTCGCGGGCCCACTGGATGTTCTCGCGCCGCTGGTCGGCGGAGGTGAGCACGGGGGCGTCCGGCCACGGCGCCTCCGGGTCCTGCCCGGTGGCCAGGCCCAGCGAGCGGGCGGCCAGCAGGGCGACCCGCTGGTGGCCCTCGGGGGACAGGTGCAGGCGGTCCTCGCTCCACGCGCGGCGGTCCTGCACCGCGCGCAGCGACCAGAGGTCGGCCACCTTGCAGCCGTTGCGGTCGGCGACGGCCCGCATGTGCCCGTTGTAGGTGGCGATCTTGCCGCGCAGGTGCTTCAGCAGCGGCACGTCGCGGGTGTCGAAGCCGGTGCAGATCAGCACCGTCCCGGCGGATTCGGCGAGTTGGACGACGGCCGCCTCGAAGCGCTCGGCGACCTCGTCCGGGTCGGCGCCCGGCCGCAGGATGTCGTTGCCGCCGGCGCAGAAGGTGACCAGGTCGGGCTGGAGGCGACGGACCTCCGGCACCTGCTCGGCCGTGATCTGGTCCAGCAGCCGGCCGCGCACCGCGAGGTTGGCGTAGCGGAAGTCGCCCGGCGGACGCCCGTCGGCGAGCATCGCGGCCAGGCGGTCGGCCCATCCGGCGAACCTGCCGTCGACACCGGGGTCGTTCAGGCCTTCGGTGAAGCTGTCCCCGAGGGCGGCGTACGAATTGAGGTCGAGGGTCTCCTGGAGGTTCGGCATGAAAGAGATAGTTCACCTAATCAAGTGACCTACGCCACCGTAGGTGACCGTGGCGGCACGTGAGATGGACCACGTGCCCTCGTCGGCCCCGCGCGGCGGCTCAGAGCGCCGTGCCCGGCAAAGCACAAGGACCGTCCCCCCTTCCGCTTTCGGGCCCGTGCGGCCGATGCTTCGAGGGAGCGGCCGCCCCGGCCGCCGTCCTTCTGGGGGAAGACATCCATGGCCACGAACCCGCGTTCCGACGTGCCCGAGAACTGGTCGATCGACGGCCGCTGCACCAACTGCGACGCCGCCCGCCAGCTCGCCCCCGACCTGGTGCGCGAGCACGCCGGCCGCTCCGAGCTGGTCCGCCAGCCGCGCGACGAGGCCGAACGCCGACAGCTGCTGGCCGCCGCCCACGCCTGCCCGACCCGCTCCGTCCGCCCCGGCTCCGGCCGGCTCGACCCGGCCGACGACCCCTTCCCGCTCGCCCTCGACGACGGCGTGCTGCTGCTCGGCCACAACTCCCGCCTCACGGCGGGCGCCAACTCCTACCTCTGCCGCCGCCCCACCGGCTGGGTGATGGTCGACACGCCCCGCTACAGCGAGGAGCTCGCCGCCCGCTACGCCGCGCTCGGCCCGGTCACCGACGTCCTGCTGACCCATCGTGACCACGCCCGGCACGGCCGGGAGTACGCCGACCGGCTCGGCGCCCGGCTCTGGATCCACGAGGGCGACCTCGACGCCGCCCCCGACGCGGACCGGGTGCTGCGCGGCACCGAGCCGGTGGAGGTCGGGTCCGGCCTGGTCGCCCACCCGCTCCCCGGCCACACCCGCGGCAGCGTGCTGTTCGTCGCCGACGAGCGGTACTGCTTCAGCGGCGACAGCCTGTACTGGTCCCGCACCACCGGGGACGTGGAGGTGCACGAGGCCATCACCTGGTACTCGATCGAGGAGCAGGCGGCCTCGCTGGAGCGCAGCCTGGGCGTGCTCCGCTTCGAGTGGCTGCTCCCCGGGCACGGGGAGCGCCGCCGGATGCCCGCCGAGGAGGCGGACCGCCGGCTGCGCTCGCTGGCCGAGCGCTGCCGGAAGCTGCGGTCGGCGCCGGTGGACTTCGCCGCGGTCCGCTGGTAGCGGCCCCGCGCCGCCGCAGGGGGCGGGCCCCGCGGCGCCGCGCAGACCGCGGTCCGCGTGGCGGACCCGTCGGTAGCGCCGGAGGACCCGTGCGCCGGTGCTCGCGCCGGGTGCGCGGGGGCGTGCGTCCACCGGGGGCGCCCGCGCTGGTGTGCGAACGGTGCCGCCGGGGCAGCCGCCTCTGCAACAGAGAGGTGTTCCGTACCGGCGGAACCCCGAGCTCCCCGCGATCCAAGGACGGTTGAGCCATGCCCACGCAGACCCCGGAGCGCACCGCCCGGCCGCGGCGCTACCTGATGTGCAGGCCGACGCACTTCACCGTGGACTACGCGATCAATCCGTGGATGGATCCGTCCCGGCCCACCGACACCGCGCTCGCGCTCCGCCAGTGGGAGCGGCTGTACTGGACGTACCGCAGCCTCGGCCACACCGTCGAGCTGATCGACCCGCTGCCCGGCCTGCCCGACATGGTCTACGCCGCCAACGGCGCGACCGTGCTGGACGGCCGGGTGCTGGTGGCGACCTTCTGCCACCCGCAGCGCGCCGCCGAGTCGGACGCCTACCAGGCCTGGTTCCGGGCGCGCGGCTACCGCGAGGTGCGCCGCGCCGGGCAGGTCAACGAGGGCGAGGGCGACCACCTGGTGGTGGGCCGCCGGGTGCTCGCCGGGACGGGCTTCCGCAGCTCCCGCGCCGCGCACGCCGAGGCGGGCGAGCTGTTCGGCGTCCCGGTGATCAGCCTGACCCTGGTCGACCCGCGCTTCTACCACCTGGACACCGCGCTGGCCGTGCTCGCGGACGACCACGTCATGTACTACCCGGAGGCGTTCGACGCCGACAGCCGCGCCGCGCTGCGCACGCTCTACCCGGACGCCGTCCTCGCCGACCGCGCGGACGCCGAGGCGTTCGGGCTCAACGCGGTCTCGGACGGCCGTCGGGTGCTGCTGCCGGAGACGGCCAAGAACCTGGCGGGCCGGCTCGCCGACCACGGCTACGAGCCGATCCCGGTGGACGTCTCCGAGCTGCTGAAGGGCGGCGGCGGGGCCAAGTGCTGCACCCTGGAGCTCAGGCCGGCCCCGGCCCCCGCGTGAACCGGCCCGGCAGGGTCTGATGCCGTGTGGAACCCGGAGCGGTACGGAACCCGAAGCCCGCAGGGAACCCGCAGCACTGCGGCACCGGCCCGCCCGTGCTCGTACGGGCGGACCGGCGCCGGTGCGGGGAGCCCCGGTCAGGCCGGGGTTCCCGGGATCAGGCGCCGAGCCAGAGGTCCGGGCCGAACACCTCGTAGTGGATGTCCGCCGCCGGGACGCCCGCGGTCAGCAGCTGCTCGCGCACGGCGCGCAGGAAGGGCAGCGGGCCGCAGAGGTAGGCGGTGGTGCCGGCCGGGATCTCGACGGAGGCGAGGTTCACCAGTCCGGTGCGCTCGGCCGGCCACTCGCCGAGCGGCTGCTCGTAGAAGACGTGGGCGGTGGCGTTCGGCAGCTTGGCGGTCAGCTGCTCCAGGTCGGCGCGGAAGGCGTGGCTGAGCTGGTCGCGGTCGCCGTGCACCGAGACGATCCGGCGGGTGGAGCCGGTGGCGGCGAGGTGGTCGAGCATCGCGGTCATCGGGGTGTTGCCGATGCCGGCCGAGGCGAGCAGGACCGGGCCGTCGCCCTCGGCGAGGAAGACGTCGCCCATCGGGGCGGAGAGCTCGACGGTGTCGCCGGTGCGCAGGTGGTCCTGGAGGTGGCCGGAGACCTCGCCGCCGGCCTCGCGCTTGACGGTGAAGCGCAGCGCGCCGTCGGCCCCGCCGGAGAGGCTGTACTGGCGGATCTGCCGGGCGCCGTCGGGCAGTTCGGTGCGCACGGAGACGTACTGGCCGGGGCGGAAGGCCGGCACGGGGCGGCCGTCGGCCGGGCGGACGAGGTAGCTGGTGACGCTGTCGGTCTCCTGGTAGCGGGTGACCACGGTGTAGGGGCGCCACAGGTCGGCCGGGTCGCCGCCCGCGGCGGCCTCGGCGCGCAGCCGGCCTTCGACGGCGATCAGCGCGTTGGCCATCAGCCAGTAGACCTCGTCCCACGCGGCGGCGACCTCGGGGGTGACGGCCTCGCCGAGGACCTCCACGATCGCGGCGAACAGGTGCTCGTGGACGATCTTGTACTGATCGTCGGCGATGCCGACCGAGACGTGCTTGTGGGCGATCCGCGCGAGCATCGCGTCGGGGCGCTGGTCCGGGTGGGCGATCAGCGCGGTGGCGAAGGTGGCTATCGACCCGGCCAGCGCCTGACGCTGGGTGCCGTTGGCCTGGTTGCCGCGGTTGAAGAGGTCGCGCAGCAGCTCGGGGTGGGCGGCGAACAGCCGGTCGTAGAAGCGTGGGGTGATGTCGCCGATGGCGGCGCCCACGGCGGGCAGGGTGGCTTCGATGACCTCGGCGGACTTCGCGGACAGCATCGGTCGGGCTCCTAACTGGTATCTGAGATTCGTATTTAAGGCCGTACGGTACCGAGCGACCGCAGGGGCGCGGATCGGCCGGTGGGGTGGGTCAGTCGGTGGGGCGGATCGTGAGGCTGAGCAGGACCGGTCCGGTGGGGGCGGCCACCAGGTCGTCGATGCAGTACGGGTCGAGCGTGGCGAAGAACGCCTCCTGGGCGTTGCGCAGCACCCCGCGCAGCCGGCACGCGGCCCGCAGCGGGCACGGCGGGTCGTCCTCGCAGCCGACCACGTCGCCGACGCCTTCCAGCTCCCGCAGCAGCAGTCCGAGCGAACCGGTCCGCCCGGCGAAGGTGATCATCAGCCCGCCGCCGCGACCGCGCCGGGCCTCCACCACGCCGAGGTGCTGCAGGCGGCTGACCACCTTCGCCGCGTGGGTGTACGGCACGCCGACCGACTCGGCCACCTCGCGGGTGGTCGGGGTGTCGCCCTCGCCGAGGACCGCCAGCCGCATGGCGATGCGGAGGGCGATGTCGGTGCTCTTGGTCAGCCTCACGTTCGAAACGCTATCGAATGCGACTCCACAATTCCAATTTTCTGCACGACCCCGACCGGGGCGGTCCGGAAGCTGCCCGAAGAACCGGTCGAATCTGAACAGTTGGCGACATTAGCGGTCACTCCCTGACGGGTGGTCAGGGCGGCTTCTACGCTTCGTGCGGCCCGGGGCCCGCCCCGCGCGTGACGCACGGCACAGCCGCACCACCCGTACCGCACCACCCGTACCGAGCAGCACCCTTGCCGCCGACCGCCGACCGCCGACCGCCGACCGCCGACCGCCGACCGCCGACCGAACGGAGAGACCGTGAGAACACGACGAGCACCCCGTCGAACCCCGACGGCCGTGACCGCGATAGCCGCGGCCACGGCCGCACTGCTGTCCCTGCCCGCCACCACCGCCGGAGCCGCCGCACCGCCGCCGGCCGTCACCGCCCAGGTGCCGGTGGCCCCCTACCCGGCGGGCGTCGCCCTGACGCCGGACGGCGGCCACGCCTACGTGACCAGCCAGAGCAGCGGCACCGTGAGCGTCCTGGACACCGCGAACAACACGGTGTCCGGCAGCTTCACCGCCGGCACCGGCTCCTACGCGGTCGCCCTCTCGCCGGACGGGCACCGCGCCTACCTGACGCACCACCTGGACAACACGGTCAGCGTCGTGGACACCGCGACGAACACGGTGACCGCGACCGTCCCGGTCGGCACCCAGCCCTGGGGCCTCGCCCTCTCCCCGGACGGCTCGCGCGCCTACGTGAGCAACGCCTCCGCCAACACGGTGAGCGTGCTGGACACCTCCTCGAACGCCGTGACCGCGACCGTCCCGGTCGGCGCCGAGCCGCACGGGCTGGCCCTCTCGCCCGACGGCAAGCGGCTGTACGTCGCGGCCTCCGGCGACAAGGCGGTGAACGTCGTCGACATCGCGGGCAGCGCGGTGAGCGCCACCGTTCCCGTAGGCCACAGCGCCTTCGGCCTGGCACTCGCCCCGGACGGCAGCCGACTCTGGGTGGCCGACGGCGACGACAGCACGGCCGCCGTGATCGACACCGCGGCGAACGCGCTCCTCGGCACCGTCCAGGTCGGATCCGGCCCGTACGCCGTCACCGTCGCCCCCGACGGCGCGACCGCGTACGTGTCCGACTACGCCGACAACACGCTGAGCCTCGTGGACACCGCCACCCGCACCGTCACCGCGACCGTGCCGGTCGGCGCGAGCCCGTACACCCTGGCGCTGGCCGCCGACGGGCGGCACGGCTACCTGGCCGACTTCGCCGGCAGCGCCGTTCAGGTGCTGAACTTCCCGCTGCCCGTACCGGCCGTGACCGCGATCGCCCCGAGCAGCGGCTCCGGGACGGGCGGGACCGTGGTGACGATCACCGGCACCGACCTGAACGGCGCCACCGCGGTGACCTTCGGCGCGGCCGGCCCGGCCACCGCGTTCAGCTGCACCAGGACCAGCTGCACCGCGACCGCCCCCGCCACGGCCGTGACCGGACCGGTGGACGTCCGGGTCACCACACCCGGCGGCACCAGCGCGGCCGTCGCCGCCGACCGCTTCACCTACGCCGCGCCCAGCGCCCACCTGGCCGTGGCGCTCACCGCGACCCCGGTCACCCAGCTGCTCGCCAGCCGCGTCGACTACACGGTCACGCTCACCAACCAGGGCCCCGACCCGATCACCGCGGCCACCGTCACCGCCGGCCTGCCCAGCGGCCTGACCGCCACCTCCACCGACTGCACCGTGGCCGTCGGGAAGCTCACCTGCACGCTGGCCACCCCGCTCGCCAAGGGCGCGACCGTCACCCGGCACTTCACGATCCAGGTCGGAGTGCTCTCGCTGATCCGCAGCTGGGACGTCACCGTGGCCCGCACCGCGGGCGCCCCCGCCGACCCGTCGCCCACCACCAGTCGGGACACCCGCAGCTGCTCCTCCGTCCTCGGACTGTCGATCACCTGCACGTAGCACCAGCCTGCACCCGGTACCCGCCGTCGGACCGCGGCGCGGAGGCCCTGCCGGAACCCGGGAGTCCTGCCGGACCCCCGGCCCGTCCGGCGGGGCCTCCGTCGTCGGCGGTCCTGGACGAAGTGTCCGGGCCGGACGTACAGTCCGAACATGCCCTCGGAGAACCCCGACCCGCGCGTCCGGACCTTCGCCCCGGCCTGCCGCGCGGTGGCCCTGCTGCTCGGCCCGTACGCCGAGGTGGTGCTGCACGACATCGCCACCGACCGGGTGCTCGCCATCTGGAACCCGATGACCCCCCGCGCCCCGGGCGACCCGTCGATGCTCGGTGAACTGGACGAGGTCGACCCCACCGCCCCCGACGTCTACGGCCCGTACGAGAAGGCGCTGCCCGACGGCCGCCGGCTCTCCGCCGTCAGCGCCGTGCTGCGCGACGACGCCGGACAGCCCTCGGCGGTGCTCTGCGTCAACCTCGACCGGGGCCCGCTGGAGCAGGCCGCCGCCCTCCTCGCCGGCTTCGCCGCCCCCAGCGCACCGCGCCCCGAGCCGCTCTTCGAACGCGACTGGACGGAGCGGATGAACGACGTGATCGCCGGCCACGCCCGCGCCCGGGGGCGCCCGCTGGAGCGCTTCACCCGCGAGGACCGGCTGGCCGTGCTGCGCGAACTCGACCAGGCCGGGGTGTTCGCCGTCCGCCGGGCCGTCCCGGTCGTCGCCACCGCGCTGCGGATATCCCGCTCGACCGCCTACAGCCTGCTCGCCGAGCTCAAGCACCCCGCCGGCCCGTAGGACCGCAAGGCCCGACGGCCCCGCAGCACCCCAGGCCCCAGGAAGGAACGGCCCCCATGCCCCAGCTCCCCGACTTCCGGCTCGAAACCCACCTCTCGCGCTGGGAGTTCACCGCCCCCCACCACCTCACCGCCTCCGACGCCCAGACCATGACGATGGCCGAGCTGCTCGCCCTGGCCGGCCCCGAGGACCGCGAGGCCTGGGACACCCTCGCCCTCGGCTACACCGAGACCTTCGGTGACCCCGGGCTCCGCCGGGCGATCGCCGGGACGTACGAGCGGGTCGACGAGGACGACCTGATCTGCTTCGCCGGGGCCCAGGAGGGGCTCAACCTCGCCATGCAGGTGCTGCTCGAACCGGGCGACCACGCGGTGGTGGTGACCCCCGGCTACCAGTCCGCCGAGACCGTCCCGCTCTCCCTGTGCGAGGTCACCGGCGTCGCCCTGGACGACCGGAGGGACTGGGCGCTCGACCTCGACGCCGTCGAGGCGGCGCTGCGCCCGAACACCAGGGTGCTGTCGGTCAACTTCCCCAACAACCCCACCGGCGCGCTGATCGACGCCGCCGACTTCGCCCGGCTCGTCGAACTCTGCGACGAGCGCGGCATCCGCCTCTTCTCGGACGAGGTCTACCGCGGCCTGGAGCGGGATCCGACCCGCACCCTGCCGCAGGCCGCCGACCTCTCCGAGCGGGCCCTCTCGCTCAACGTCACCTCCAAGTCGCTCGGCCTGCCCGGCCTGCGGATCGGCTGGATCGCCTGCCGGGACCGCGAGGTGCGCTCCCGCCTGGAACGGGCCAAGCACTACACCACGATCTGCAACTCGGCGCCGAGCGAGGTGCTGGCCCGGATCGCGATCACGGCCCGCGAGCGGATCCTGGCGCGCAACCGCGGCATCATCGCCGAGAACCTGCCGCTCTTCGACGCCTTCTTCGCCGAGTTCGCCGACCTCTTCGAGTGGCGGGCCCCGGACGGCGGCTGCGTCGCCTTCCCGCGCTACCTCGGGGCGGACGGCGTGGAGGACTTCTGCGCCGGGCTGGTCGAGCAGGCGGGCGTCATCCTGCTGCCCGCGAGCACCTTCCGCTCCGAACTGACGCCCACCCCGACCGACCGCTTCCGCCTCGGCATCGGCCGGCGCGACCCGGGCCCGGCCCTGGAGGCCTTCGCCGGCTGGCTCCGCGAGCGCTGACCGGCTCGGGCCCCGGCGGGCGGCGCGCGGCGGACCGCCGCGCCCCGCACCGGCGTCCGCGTGCGAACGAGCCGGGGTGCCGGCCACCGAGGGGATCGGTGGCCGGCACCCCGGCCGTCACGGCTGCGCCGCGGGAGCGCTCAGAGCTTCTGCCAGGACGGCTTGGCCGCGTAGGTGTCGCGGAAGTAGTCGGCGAGCTTGAGGCGGGAGGCGGCGGCCTCGTCGACCACCACGGTCGCGTGCGGGTGCAGCTGGAGCGCCGAGGCGGGGACGACGGCGGACAGCGGGCCCTCGACGGCGAGGGCGACGGCCTCGGCCTTGGCCTCGCCGGTGGCGAGCAGCACCAGGTGGCGGGCCTCCAGGATGGTGCCGATGCCCTGGGTGATGACGTGGTGCGGGACCTCGTCGATGCTGTCGAAGAAGCGCGCGTTGTCCTCGCGGGTCTGCCGGGTCAGGGTCTTGATCCGGGTCCGGGAGGCCAGCGAGGAGCAGGGCTCGTTGAAGCCGATGTGGCCGTCGGTGCCGATGCCGAGCAGTTGGAGGTCGACGCCGCCGGCCTCGGCGAGCGCACGGTCGTAGGCGGCGGCCGCGCCGGCGATGTCCGCCGCATTGCCGTCCGGGCCCAGGAAGGAGTCCTCGGTCAGGCCGAGCGGCTCCACGACCTCGCGCAGCACCACGGAGCGGTAGGACTCCGGGTGGCCGGCCGGCAGGCCGACGTACTCGTCCAGCTGGCAGATGCGCGCCCGGGAGGCGTCCAGCCGGCCGTCGCCGACCCGGGCGGCGAGGGACTGGTAGATCGGCAGCGGGGTCGAACCGGTCGCCACGCCGAGCAGGGCGTCGGGCTTGTCGGTCAGCAGATCGGTGATCGCCGCGGCGATGAGTTCGCCGGCCGCCCGGGCGTCTGGGACGATCACGATTTCCATACTGGGTCCACCGTTCTGAGGCGCGTCTGAGGTCTAGACCTCCGAGGTCTAGACCAGTTTGCCGTGAACGGGTGCCCCAGGTCCACCCGGGGCCTGGTCGGAGCCGGTCCGTGGCCTGCTGTTCTCCCTCCGGACTCCGGGGTGTGGACTCCGGGTGGTGGGGGTGGTGGTGGCCGGATGGTGGGTGGCCGGGCCCCGGCGCGGGGTCTGCGTGTCGGCCTGGACCGGGCCCGGGCGTCGGACCGGCCCCAGTCCCGACGGGCCCGAACGCCGACGGGCCGGTCGCCGGGAACGGGGGTCCCGGCGACCGGCCCCGAGCGGGGCGGCGCCCCGGCTCGTCCTGTCGTCACCGTTGCCGTCCGGTCGTGCCGACGGCGGCGCGCGTGCTGCCCGTCAAGGGCCCCGTGATCAGAACGGGTTGGTACAGGTGGTGACCTGCTTGGCCGCGTCCAGCGCCGGGCCGGCGGTGGCGCAGATCATGTGCAGGTCGGTGGTGACGACGCGCGGGGTGACGGCCTTGGCGGAGCCGAACCGTACGGTGGTGGCCGAGGCGGCGGTCTCCCACGGGCTGCCCCACGCGGCCTGGGTGCGGACCTCGACCTTCACGATCGTCAACTGGCCCGGGTCGGCGGTGACCTGGGCGACGCCGACGAAGCCCTCGCCGTCGGTCTGGTGCGAGACGCAGGGGCGGTTGAGCACCGTGGCGCAGGCCACGGCGTCGGTCTCGGACGTTGCCGTGGCAGCCAGGGCCGGGCCCGCCGTCAGCCCGGCGATCCCTGCCACCGTCATCATCACAGCTGCGATCCGAGTGCGCATGATGCGAACCTCCTTGGAAATTAAGGGAATCTCACTCCTTGGGATGAGTGTTGCACACATTGTGGACGTCGCGTGTGTGCGTTGCGTCACACTCATGGTGACCATTCAACTACATGCTGCAACCATTCACCGAGTGTTCGGAATCCGGACAGCTGCCGATCTGGCGGATGATCAGTTCGTGCGCGACGGCACGGGTCGGCGTTCTGCCTCCGGCCCGCCGCCCGGCGGTGCCGGTATGCCGGTCCGGTGCGCGACATCTCCCCAGCTCGGCGACGGTTCTCCCGGGTGAACCGCGCGGGATCGCCCGGCTGGAACCGTTCCCCGGCGCGTCGCGGCCTGCGGGCCGTCCCGCACCGTCGCCGGATGGCGCCCGGGCTGCCGTACGGGGGTGCGCGAACACGGTGCCCGTGCTGCCGGAGGGGTCCGTGCGGTCCGGAGGCCGGCGGATCGGCGTGCCCTCCACGCCTCCTTGACCGTCTCTTGGACCACCCTTTGCCTCTGTGGTCACGTGGGTGCTCGGTGCGGCACGTCCCCTGAAACGGTCGCCGGAGCGCGTCGCCGGCCTGGTCCTTGCGGTGAGTGGGCGGCAACTCCCGGCGGGCCGGGCGGGGTTGGCGGTGTCCCTTCACTCGTCCGGGTGGCGGTTTGCCTCCGGGGCGAATCGGGCGGATACCATCGATCCGATCCCACGGAGGTGGCTGCGTGGACACGGTCATCGTGCAACTTCCCTGTCCGGGGCCCGAGATGGCGCCCCGCGAAGCGCCCGGTCTGGTGCGGATGGGCCCCGGCGAGGCCGCGGTGTTCGGCCGCGGCGAGCCCGGCCGGCCGGTCGCCATCCCACTGCCCGACCAAGGTGTCTCCCGCCGTGCGGGCGAGGTGGTCGCGGCCGAGGACTACTGGCGGCTGTCCAACTTCAGCGGCTCCGCCACCTACGTCGTGGAGAACCTGGAGGGCGCGGGCGAGCACATCAAGGTCGCCCCCGGCCGGCTCGGCGCGCCCGTGCCGTTCGAGCTCTCCCGGGTGCTGCTGCCCGCGCTGGGCGAACCCGCCTCCTTCAAGGTCTTCGCCCCGCAGCACGCCTACCTGGACGGCCGGCCCGGCGGGGCCGACGGCGAACACACCGTCAGCCCCTTCGCCCTGGACCCGACCGCCAAGTACTTCCTGGTGCTGCTCGCGCTGTGCGAGCCGCGGTTGCGCTCGCCCTCCGCCGCCGTCGTCCCGGGCGTGACCGAGGTGCTGGCCCGGCTGCGCGCCCTGCCCTCCTGCCGCGGGCTGACCCGCTCGGCGGTGAACTACCACATCGACTACCTGGTGGAGACCAAGCTGCGGCTCCGCGAGCCGTACGAGGAGGGCCCGGGTGGCGGAAAGCGCGAGGAACTCGCCGCCCTGGCACTGAAGTTCGACCTCGTCCGGGAGGAGCACCTGGCCCTGCTCCCGCCCCGGCGTGCGGCCGCCCGGCCGTGAAGCCCGCCGCCGGGCCCGGGCCGGAGCCGTCCGAGCGGCCAGGGGCGCAGGGGCCGTCCGAACAGCCCGAGCTCTCGGAAGCGCGCCCGCCGGAGAGCCGTGGGCCGGAGAGCCGTGGGTCGGAGAGTCGTGGGCCGGAGGGCGGCCTGCCCTTCGACGTCCCGGACGGCTACCCGATCGCCGGCTACCGCCTCGGTGCGTTCCTCGGCGCGGGCGCGTGGGGCAGCGTCCACGCCGCCGAGGGCCCGGACGGCACCCGGGCCGCCGTCAAGCTGCTCGGGGCCGCCCGGTTCAGCCCCGGTCAGCGTCGGACGGTGGCGCAGATGGCCCGCAGCGAGCAGCGCTTCAGCCGCCGCGCCGACCACCCGAACCTGATCCGCACCCTCGCCGTGGTCACCGTCGAGGACCCGGACCACCCGGCCCTGGACGGTGCCGTCGCCCTGGTGATGGAGCGCGCCGCCCGCAGCCTCCAGGACGTGCTGGCCGCCGCCCGACCGGGCACGGCGGTGCCCGGCGCCGAGCGCGTCCTCGCCGAGGTCTGTGCGGGCCTGACCCACATGCACCGGGCCGGCTGGGTGCACGGGGACCTGAAACCGGCCAATATCCTCCTGATGCCCGACGGCAGCGCCAGGATCGCCGACTTCGGCCTCACCGCCGAGCTGGAGGGCACCCACGCGTACGCCCCGCCGCTCGGCTCGCCCGACCACGTCCCGCCCGAGTGGTGGTCCCAGCGCACCGGCGCGCGCGGGGTCGCGGTGCGCCCCAGTGCCGACGTCTGGGCCTTCGGGGTGATCGCCCACCAGCTGCTCACCGGCGGGCTGCACCCCTTCCTCGGCGCCACCGCCCGGGCCCGCTCGCTGGCCGCCCAGGCGTACGCGCGCGGCTCCGCGCCGCTGCGGCTGGACGAGGCGCTGCCCGCACCCTGGCGGCCCGTGGTCGCCGCCTGCCTGGCCCCCGGGCGGGAGGAGCGGGCCCGCGTCGACCTCGCCGCGCTGGTCGCCCGGGCGACCGCCGGTCCGGCCCGGCGTCGCCGCGCCGCGCTGCGGGCCGGTGCGGGCGCGCTGGCCTGCGCGTTCACCGTCCTCGCACTGACCGGGGGGCCGGAACCCGCCGGCCCGGGCGCCCACCGCGGCCCGCCCCCGCTGCCCGGCGCGATCCCGGCGGACTCGGACGTCCCGGTCGCCTACCGGGACATGATCCTGAACGCCGCCCGCCGCTGCCCCGAGCGGGAGGTCACCCCGGTGCTGCTGGCCGCGATGCTGAAGGCCGAGAGCGGCTTCGACCCGAACGCCGCCCGCCCGGAGACCGGCGAGTACGGCATCGCCATGTGGACGCCCGCCGTCTTCGACGCCTGGGCCAAGGCGGCCACCCACGCCGGCCCCAAGTCCTACCTGGACCCGGGCGACGCCATCGCCGCGATGGGAAACTACGTCTGCTGGCTGGACCAGCAGCTCAAACGGGCCGGGTTCACCCGCGACCTGCCCGCGCTGGTCTCGGCCGCCTACCGGACCAGCGACAAGACGGTGGAATCGGCCGGGGGAGTCCCGGACCGGGTCCGCGCGCATGTCGACAAGGTGCTCCGCTACCTCGCCGACTACGGAGGGTGATGGCGCGGACCGGGACGAGTTGTGCCACATCCATACGCATCCCGGCGCGGGCACCCGGGCGACCGGCCGGCGGTCTGGGATCCTCGCGGCATGATCACGAAGCTCCGCGCGGCAGCCGTGCAATGGACCCTCGTCGTTCCGGTGGTGTCGTTCGTCGTCCTCGCCCTGACCTGGCACGAGGACCTGCCCGGCTGGGTGGTGGGCGTGGTCGCCTGCTTCCTGGTGGGCGCCGTGCTGGCCGCCGTGCACCACGCCGAGGTCATCGCGCACTGGTCGGGGGAGCCGTTCGGATCGCTGGTGCTCGCGGTGGCGGTCACCGTGATCGAGGTCGCGCTGATCGTGACGCTGATGGCCGACGGCGGGGACAAGTCCGCGACCCTGGCCCGGGACACCGTGTTCGCCGCCGTGATGATCACCTGCAACGGGATCCTCGGCCTGTCCATCCTGGTCGCCGCGGTCAAGTACCGCACCGCCGTCTTCAACGCCGAGGGCACCGGCGCCGCACTGGCCTGCATCGCCACCCTCGCCACCCTCAGCCTGGTGCTGCCGACCTTCACCACCAGCTCGCCGGGCCCGCAGTTCTCGACCACCCAGCTGGCGTACGCGGCCACCGCCTCGCTCGTGCTCTACGGGCTGTTCGTGACCACCCAGACGGTGCGGCACCGGGACTACTTCCTGGCCGTCACCCCCGAGGGCCGGGTGCTGGACGAGGAGGACCACGCGAGCCCGCCCACCCTCCGGGCCGCCGGGGTCAGCCTGCTGCTGCTCGCCGTCGCGCTGGTCTCGGTGGTGGGCCTGGCCAAGGGCGTCTCGCCGACCATCGAGAAGGCGGTGGACGACGCCGGACTCCCGCACTCCGTCGTGGGCGTGGTGATCGCCATGATGGTGCTGCTGCCGGAGACCATCGCGGCGCTGCGCGCGGCCGTCCGCAACCGGGTGCAGACCAGCCTCAACCTGGCCCTGGGGTCCGCGCTCGCCAGCATCGGCCTGACCATCCCGGCGGTCGCGATCGCCTCCACCTGGCTGTCCGGCCCGCTCGTCCTCGGCCTCGGCCCGGCGCACATGGTGCTGCTGGCGCTGACGGTCGTGGTGGGCATCCTCACAGTGATCCCGCGCCGGGCGACGCCGCTGCAGGGCGCGGTGCACCTGGCGGTGCTGGCGGGGTACGTGGTGCTGGCGGTGAACCCGTGACGGCCGGTCGGCCGTAGTCCGGGGTGGAAGCTCCTGGCCCGTTCCCCCGTGGGCCAGGGGCTTCCGGTCTTTCGGAGCCGGAGCCGGAGCCGGAGCCGGAGCCGCCGTCGGCGTCGGCGTCGGTTGAGTGGGCGCAGCGGGCGGTGAACCGCCGACGGCAGGTCGTCCGTTCTGGAGGGCGGAAGCCCCTGGCCGGTTCCCCCATGGGGCCGGGGGCTTCCGCCCCTCCGGAACCGTGGCCGTGGAGCCCGTGGCGTGCGTGGAGCCGGCGGCGCTCGTGGAACCGGTGGCAATCGTGGTGCCGGCGGTGAACCCCGGACGGCGGGCCGGCCGTAGGTCAGATCGAGGGCCCCTGGTCCCACCCCCGTGATCCGGGGCCCTCGTTGTCGTCGGCTGCGCCGTCGGCCGTGGCCCGCGCGGGCCACGGGCGCCGCCGTACGACACGGAGCCCCTGGCCCCGCGGCTGCTCGCGGGGTCAGGGGCTCCGTGGTGCCGCGGCTCAGACGCGGCGGGTGCCCGGGGCGGGGTCAGCGCCCCGGGCGGGCTCGGTGTCACGGGGCAACAGCTGCCCCGGCGCCAGGTGCATCGGCGCCTCGCCTGAGGCATGCCCGGGGACGGGCGCGCCTCAGGCGGAGGTGCCTCAGGCCGAGGTGCGGCGGCGGCGGGCGAAGACCACCGCGCCCGCGCCGGCGGCCAGCAGCACGGTGCCGGCGCCCGCGTACAGCAGGGTGCCGTCGCTACCGGTGGTGGCCAGCTTCTTGCCGTCCGAGGGGGCGCCCGGGATCGGGGTGGGGACGCTGACCTTCTTGGGCAGCGGCAGCGGCGCGTCCGGGTTGACCGGGGTGTCGGTGGTCGGGGTGTGCACCGGCACGGTGGCGGTCGGCGGGGTCGACGGGCCCGCGCTCGGGACGTCGGTGGGGGCGGCGGTCGGCTCGCCGGTCGCCGGGGCGGTGGCCGCCGGGGTGGTGGGCGTGGCGGTCGGGGTCTCCGACGGCTTCGCGGTGGCGGTCGGCGTGGCCGGGACCGAGGGCGTGGCCGGAGCGGACGGGCTGTGCGCGGGCGTGGTCGGCACGGAGGTCGGGCTGCCGGTCGGGGCCTTGGTGGGCGTCTTGGTCGGGGTCGGCATCCCGGTCGGCGAGGGCTTGCCGGTCGGGGCCGGGGTCTCGCCGCCGCAGTCGACCTTGAAGACCTTCTGCTTGGGGTTGTTGAGCTTGGTGTCCTCGGGCAGCTCCCCGTCGACCAGCTCGACGGACTGCCAGTACAGCTTGTAGTGGCCGTCCGGCAGGTGGATGTCCTCGGTGCGGACGTGGCCGTGGCCGTCGACCGGGATGTCGCCGTACGCGACGAGCTTCTCGTGCGGGCCGCCGCCGACGGTGGTGATCGCCCAGATCACGTCCTGGTTGGCGTCGAAGCCGAAGGAGTCCAGGTAGAAGGTGCAGACCTTGGGCTCGTTGCGGACGTCCTCCTGCCCGGTGGCGGCGTCGTGGATCTTGACGGTGCCGTTGTTGCCGGGGGCACCACCCTTGCCGCCGCCACCGGCGACGGCGTGCGCGGCGGCGGGGGCGAGCAGCATCAGGGCGGCGGCGGTCGGGACGGCCACCAGGGAGCGCGCGGCGGTGGAGCGGATGTGCATGGGTGTTCCATCGGGTACGGCAGGCCGGGACGCACCTGCGCGGTGGGAGGGAGCCTCTGGTCGGCCGTTCGGCCGGAGCCGGTGCCGTACGACGTGAGGGGCACAAAAGTTCCCGCAGAGAGAAACGTGACGCAAGGGGGGTTTGGCCGAAATGCGTTGCTCTGGTCGGTTGGTCCCAACTAGTTCGTTACAACGATCCGATCACCCGGTTGTCATGGAATCGTGTGCGCTCCAGTCGGTGAGGCGGTCGGCGCTGGTCAACTCCGGGCCCCGATCCGGCGGGTGAACCCGTGACACCGACGTGGCCGGTATTGACCGGTCCCCGGGCGCGGCCTGCGTGTCGGGGCGGCGGGCGGGCGTCAGGTTTCTCTATCGTCCGTCTGGAACCGCCCAGTCCGCTGACTCCGTTGCACGTGCAGCCGAGCCGACCCGTGGGAGAGTGCGATGCCCGGCCCCGAGCAGACCGCCGAGGAGAGCGCCGACGTCATCGTGGTCGGCGCCGGCCCGTCCGGCTCCACCGCTGCCGCCCACCTGGCGCGGACCGGCCTGGACGTCCTGCTGCTGGAGAAGTCCGCCTTCCCGCGCGAGAAGGTCTGCGGCGACGGCCTCACCCCGCGCGCCGTCAAGCAGCTGACCGACCTCGGCATCGACGTCTCCGAGGAGGCCGGCTGGCTGCACAACCGGGGCCTGCGGCTGATCGCCGGCCGGCGCTCGCTGGAGTTCGACTGGCCCGAGCTCTCCGCCTTCCCCGGGTACGGACTGGTGCGCCGCCGCGCCGACTTCGACCACCTGCTCGCGCTGAAGGCCGCCTCCTACGGTGCCCGGGTGATCGAACGCGCCAATGTGGCGGGCCCCCTGGTCGACGAGCGGACCGGCCGGATCACCGGAGTCACCGCCAGGCTGGGCGAGGACCGCCGGCCCGTCGCCTACCGGGCCCCGGTCGTGGTCGCCGCCGACGGCAACTCCACCCGGCTGTCCGTCGCCATGAAGCGCTACCGCCGCACCGACCGCGCGATGGGCGTCGCCTACCGGACGTACTTCACCACCCCGCGCCACGAGGACCGCTACCTGGAGGCCTGGCTCGACCTGCGCGACCCGAGCGACCCGACCCGGCGCCTGCTGCCCGGCTACGCCTGGGTGTTCGGCATGGGCGACGGCACCGCCAACGTCGGCCTCGGCGTCCTGGACACCGCCGGCACCGACGTCGACTGGCGGGAACTGCTGCGCCGCTGGTGCGAGGAGCTGCCGCCCGGGTACGGCTACAGCCCCGACGGCGTCACCGAGCCGATCCGCGGTGCCGCCCTCCCGATGGGCCTCAACCGCCGGCCCCACTACGCGGACGGCCTGTTGCTGGTCGGCGACGCGGGCGGCACGGTCAGCCCGGGGACCGGTGAGGGCATCGCCTACGCGATGGAATCCGGCCGGTACGCCGCCGAGACCATCGTCCAGGCCCTGGCCCGCCGCACCGACCGCGGCCGGGAGCTGGCCCTGCGCGCCTACCCGCGGGCGCTGCACTCCGCCTACGCCGGCTACTTCGCGCTCGGCCGCCTGGCCGCCGACCTGCTCGGGCGGCCCAAGCTGCTCGGTGCCGCGGGGGTGGCCGGACTCGGCCGCCCGGCGCTGCTGAAGGTGGCGTTCCGGCTCATGGTCAACCTGACCGAGCCCAACTCCAAGGACTCCCTCGACCGGCTGCTCCACCTGCTCGGGCGGGTCGCGCCGGGGCGCTGACGGCGGACCGCCGAACCGCCCATCCTCGCGGGTGGGCGGTCGTCGTGTCACGGGTTCGGCCGAATCGGCAGAGGTGAACGGGCTTCCGTCAGAGTCATGTTGACGAATGATCAGATGATCCGATTGCCTGGTGTCGAATCAGTCACGAAGAGTGAGCGGAACGCCCCTCCGCGCACCCCTCCGCGGCTCCCACCCGACCGCCGACCCGTCCGACGGAGACACCGTGCGCCTTCGCCTTCGCCTGCTCGTCGCACCCCTCGCCGCGGCCGCCGCCGTGCTCGCCCCGAGCATCCCCGCCGCCGCGGCCGCCCCGTCAGCCGCCCCCTCCGACCAGTGCTCCGCAGCCTTCCACCACGACGACGCCCGCCTCGGCCCGCAGGACCTGCCGACCACCGGCCGGGTCGGCCGCCAGCTGACCGGCTACCGGCGCACCGGCGGCGCGAGCGAGCAGGCCTTCCTCGCGCAGTACTACGACGCGACCGCCAACGGCGGCAAGGGCGGCTGGATCTACCCGCCCGCCGACGGCTACGTCACCCTGCCCGACGGCAGCCCGATCGAGTTCGACCTCACGCTCCACCCCAACCAGAACATCGACCGCTACGGCAGCGAGTACGGCTCCTTCCTCGCCCCCGAGGGCCTGCCCTACGCCAACCGTGCGATACCGCCGCAGAGCCTGGACGGCAATCCGCCGGCCGCCTGCAACTACCACGACTACAAGGTGGTCAAGGCGTTCACGGTGCACGCCGGCCCGATCGCGCCCTGGTTCGACCAGCCCGGCTGGGGCCTGCAGTACCAGCTCGACGCGGCCCTGCTGCCCGCCGGCCCGGCCAAGCTGAACGTCCTCTGGCTGGTGGAGAACGGCTACCTGACCCGGATCTGAACCACCGTCATGACCGCTCGGCGCGGGCCCGCGCCCCGCGCCGCGCGGTCACCCCGTCCGTCGGCGCCCGTGCACTCCGCCCGGCGCCGACCCGGATTAATCGTTGGCGGCCCCGGGCGAGCGGACGATAGGAAGAGCGGGTGACCACCACCAGCGACCCCACCATCGACCGGCGCGTCTTCCGCCCCGCCGTCCTCGACCTCGGCGACGCCCTGCTGCGCCCCTGGGGGCGGGCCCTCGACGTGCCCGGCGGGATCGTCCCCGCGCTCGTCGCCGCGTCGACGGACCCGGAGATCGCCCGCTGGAACCCGCTGAGCGCCACCGATCCGGCCGCCGCCGAGGCCTACCTGGACCGCTGCGACGTCCACTGGGCCGACGGCACCATGGCCGCCTTCGCGGTCACCGACGCCGCCGACGGCACCCTCCTCGGCAACGCCTTCCTGCGCTGGAGCAACCAGGCCGACGGCGTCGCCATGATCGGCTACTGGCTGCTCGCCGCCGCCCGCGGCCGGGGCCTGGCCACCCGCGCGGCCACCGCCGTCACCCGCTGGGCCGTCGAGACCGCCGACGCCCGCCGCATCGAACTGTTCCACGCCGTCGGCAACGACGGCTCCTGCCGGGTCGCCGAACGCGCCGGCTTCCCGTACGAGGGCACCCTGCGCGCCTCGTGGCGCTTCGAAGGGCGCGACTACCAGGACGAACACCTGCACGCCCGGCTGGCCTCGGACCCCTTCGCCGACTAGGGCCGCCCATCCGGGCGCGGTCGCTCCCGTCCCGCCGTTCCCGTCCGGCCGCTTCCGTCCTGCCGTGCCGGTTCCACCACGGTGCCCGTTCCACCGCTCCCGGAAGCACCGGCCCGGCAGGCAGCGCGCCGGGCGGAGGAGCGGCCTAACCTGGAAGGGCGCATACGGCGCGTGGCCTGCGAACGGAAGCGGTGGCCATGACGGTGATCTCGGCGGCTCTCTTCGGTACCGACTGGCGGCCCGCGCCGCCCGGTGGCGCGGACCTGCTGCGTGAGTGCGCCGCCCGGGGCTGGACGGTCGTGCTGACCGGGCCGGGACCCGCCGGGGCCCCGGCCCTGACCGTGGCCGACCCCGGGATCGATCCGGTCCGGGCCGCGCTGGACCTGCTGGACGGCACGCCCTCGCACGCGGTGGCCGTCGCGGGGAGCGTGCGCGAGGTACGGGCGGCGTGGCGGGCCGGAGTGCCGTGCGTCGCCCTGGAGACCGGCGGTGACGCCGGTCCGGAGCTGCGGGCGGCGGGCGCGGCAGAGGTCCATCGCGACGCCGCCGCCCTGTTGCGCGTCCTGGACGACAGCCTGCTGGCCCGTCCCCGGGCCTTCGGACCGGTGGGCGCCGGAACAGGCGGTGCCCGGAACGGTTAGCGCCGGCCCGCACCGGGAAACCGAGCCGGTGCGAGCACGTCACCGGAAGTGTCGGAGGTGACCGAGATGGACGGTCCCGCTTTGAGCGGATGGGAGCGGCGGCTCCTTGAGGAGATCGAGTCCGATCTGCGCCAGGACACGCGGCTCGACCGGAAGCTGAGCACGATGGGCGCCAAGCGGCCCAGCCGGGTCCGGCGCGTGCTCCGCGCCGTCGGGCGCCGGGCCACCGCGGGGGTGGTGCTGACCGTCCTGGTGATGACGGCGATCTGCCTCGGCGTGGGCGCGCGGACCCCGACCACCGCCGTGCTTGCCGCGCTCGCCGTGGTCTGGGCGGCCACCGTGGCGGCCGCGGTCGCCACCTCGGAGCTGCTGCGCCGTCGAAGCGCCGCCCGCGAGGGACGGATCGAGACCGCCGAGGCGGAGGAACGCCGCGAACGCCGTGAACGGCGGCCCTGGGACCGGCCGGAGGCGTGACGCGATGACCACCGACCTCTGGGAGCACCGCCCGGGCTCCCATCCCGCCGCCGACCCGGGCCTGGTCGGGTACGAGGTGCAGGCCACCGACGGCCCGGTCGGCACGGTCGAGCAGGACACCGGGGACCACCTGCTGGTCGACGCCGAGCCCTGGGTGCCGGGCACCCGGGTGCTCGTCCCGGTCGGCGCGGTCGCCCGGGTAGACCACCTCGTCCTCGCCGTTCACCTCGACTGCCCGCGGGCCAGGCTCAGCTCGGCTCCGCCCGCCGCCGCCGTCGACCTGACCGCCCCCCGCCCGAGCTGAGGCCCGGTGCCATGCCCTGGCCGTCCACCACGCTCACCGGCCGGACGATCGCCTTCCTGGCCGCGCCGTACGGGGTCGAGCAGGCCGAACTGACCTCCCCCTGGCAGGCCGTCGCCGAATCCGGCGGCACGCCGCGCCTGCTGTCCACCGCGAAGGGCCGGGTCCAGGCCGTCCGGCACCGCGCCCCGGGCGACACCTTCGCCGTGGACGCCCTCGTCGCCGAGGCCGACCCGGCCGACTACGACGGCCTGATCCTGCCCGGCGGCGTCGCCAACCCCGACCACCTGCGCCTGGACCGCCCGGCGGTCGCCTTCGTGTACGCCTGCTGCGCCGGCGGCCGCCCGGTCGCGGCGATCTGCCACGCGGCCTGGACCCTGATCGAGGCCGACGCCGTCCGGGGCCGCACCCTCACCTCCTGGCCCAGCCTGCGCACCGACCTGGTCAACGCCGGCGCCCACTGGGTCGACGAACCGGTCCACGTCTGCCACGACGGACCCGGGCCGCTCGTCACCAGCCGCAAGCCGGGCGACCTGCCGCTCTTCGAGGACGCGCTGGTCACGGAGTTCGCCCACGCCACGACCAGGCGGCACAGGTAGCAGCGGCACCGGCGCAGAAGCGGCGGGGCAGCGGGCGGAGGGACCGCAGGCGGCCCCGTCGGCGGGGGAGCGGTCTCAGTCGCCCCGGAGGCGGACGAAGGTGGCGCTGGGCGGGCGGCCGGTGAGGGTGAGTTCGGCGCGCAGCGGTGCGGTCAGGGGATGGACCGGGCCGTGGTCGGGGTCGGTGCCGGCCGGGCCGAGGAGCGGGCGGACGACGTCGGCGACCTCGCGGGACTGGACGGGGGTGAGCCGGGGGGTCGTCAGGAAGACCCGGCCGTCGTCGAGCCGGAGGACCAGCGCGTGCGGGTGGGCGGCAGGGCCGGTGACGGCGCTGACGGTGGCGTCCAGGGTGTCGCTGCGGCGGTACTTGACCCAGACCCGGCCGGCGCCGCTCGGCCGGTAGGGGGAGGCGGCGGCCTTGCAGACCAGGCCCTCCACCCCGGTGTCGGCGAGCTGCTCCATCCACTCCAGCGCCTCCGCCCGGTCGGTGGTGGCCAGCACCGGCTGGACCGGCGGCGGGACGTCCGCGAGCGCCGCGAGCAGCAGCCGGCGGCGGTCGGTGAGCGGGAGCCGGCGGACGTCGCGGCCGGGCAGGGCCAGCACGTCGAAGGCGATCAGGCCGAGCGCGACGTCCGTGGCGGCGGCGCGGGCCCGGCGGGTGCGCAGCAGCTCGCCGAAGGCGAACCGGCCGCCGCGCCAGGCGACCAGCTCGGCGTCCAGCACCAGCCCTTCGGGCAGCCGGGCGACGGCGTCGGCGATCGGCGGGAACTCGGGGGCGAGGTCGCGTCCGCTGCGGGACTGCAGGACCGGCGGGCGGTCGCCGCGGGCGAACGCGACGCAGCGGAAGCCGTCCAGCTTCAGTTCGTACTGCACGCCACCGCCGCCCAGTCCGTCGGCGGGCGGCACGGCGGTGACGGCGGCGGGGCGCATCACCTCGACGGGCGGCTGCAGGACCTGCCGCACCTCGCGCGTCCGCCGGGCTGCCGGCTGCCCCGTCCTGCCGTGTGCCGACTGCCGCGGCGCGGCCGCGGGGGTGGTCGGCAGCGGGCGGGCCTGCTCCGGGGCCAGCAGCGGGGCGAACAGGTCGCCGTCGGCGGCCAGCCGGTCCGGGACCTCCGCGAGGGTGAAGGTCAGGTCGCGCTCCCGGCCGGCCCGCTCCAGCTCGGCCCAGGACAGCGGGGTGGAGACCGTCGGCAGCGGCCGGGCCCGCAGGGTGTACGGCGCGGCGGTGGTCTTCTTGGCGTTGTTCTGTGACCAGTCGACCAGCACCCGGCCCCGCCGCCGGGCCTTGGCCATGGTGTGCACCGCCAGCTCCGGGTGCTCGGCCTCCAGGGCGGAGGCGAGCTCCTTCGCGTACGCGGAGACCCGGGTGCTGGGCGTGGGCTCGATCGGGACCAGCAGGTGCAGGCCCTTGGAGCCGGAGGTCTTCACCCAGGCGGTGAGGCCGTCCGCCGCCAGCCGCTCGCGCAGCAGCAGCGCGACCGCCCGGCAGGTGAGGACGTCCGCGCCCTCGCCCGGGTCGAGGTCCAGGACCAGCCGGTCGGCGAGGGCGGGCGCGGCCGCGTGCCACTGCGGGACGTGCAGCTCCAGGCAGCCCAGGTTGGCGACGGACAGCAGCGCCGCGCCGTCCTCCAGCACCACCTGCCGCAGCTCCCCGGTGTTGCTCGGGACCTCGACGGTGCGCACCCAGTCGGGGGTGCCCGGGGGCGGGTTCTTGGCGACGAAGACCTCCGCCTCGACCCCGTCCGGGCAGCGCAGGAAGGAGACCGGGCGGTCGCGCAGGTGGGGGAGCAGCGCGGTGTGGACGGCGGCGTAGTAGCGCAGCACCTCGCCCTTGGGGGTGCCGGTGCGCGGGTAGTACACCTTGTCGAGGTGGGAGAGCGCGAGGGTGCGCCCGTCCACCGTCATCTGCGGCACGGTCCGTCTCCGAAGCCTCCGGTGGGTGGCCCCCGCAGTCAGTCTGCCGCGGTTCGGCGGTCACCGCCCGGGGCCGGCGCCCGGGGCCGGCGGTCACCCTCCGGGGCCGACCAGCGCGTGGGCCTCCGCGACCAGGTCCTCGATCCGGGCCCAGTCCGGCGCCGGCCCGTCCAGGTACACGCCGAGCCAGCCCCGGTGCCCCACGTACGGCGGCCGGAAGTAGCGGTCGGGGGCCTCCGCGACCAGCCGCTCCTGCGCCCCGCCGGGCGCCGCGCACCAGAAGCCGAGCCGGTCGTCGTGGTGGTGGTCCGAGAGCGTCACGAACACCCGGGCCCGGCGGCCGGAGCCGGTGAACCAGGTCGCCTCCCCGTGGCTGACCCGCTCCTCGACCTCCGGCAGCGCCAGGCAGAGCGCCCGCAGCCGGTCCACCGGCCCGCGGGCCGTCCCGGGCACGGCGCTACCCCGCGGCGGGCCGCGGCGCGCCCTGGTAGGTGCCGAAGTACCAGCGGTTGCCCTCGGGGTCGGTGGCGGCGAAGTCGCGCGAGCCGTAGTCCGTGTCGTGGAGCCCGGTGGTGATCCGGGCGCCGGCGGCCACGGCGCGGGCGTGCAGGGCGTCCGGGTCGGCGGTGACCACGTAGGCGGTGAAGCCGCCCGGCTTGCCGGGCCAGGGCGAGTCGCCGTCGGGCGTCTCGCGGTCCGAGCCGAGCATCACGCCGCCGCCCTCGGGCCAGGCCAGCTCGGCGTGGGCGACGAACTCGCCCTCACCGTGGGCGACGACCTCCCGGAAGCCGAAGGCCTCGACCAGGAAGCGGATCAGCGCCCGGGCATCGGTGGCGCGCAGGCTGGGCCAGACCTGCGGGGCGGGGGTCTCGGTGGCGTCCATGGCTCTCTCCTCGGGATCGGCTCGGGTGGGTGCGGGAATCCGCTACGCCTCCCACTCTGCGACCGGCCCGACCGCGCCGCCTTGGACGTTTCGGAACTTCGCCGCGTCCGGGCCCTCCGCCGCCAGCCAGGCGCTCGGCGCCGCCCCGGCCAGCGCGCGGAACTCGCGGGCCAGGTGCGCCTGGTCGAAGTACCCGCAGCGCGCGGCCAGTTCCGCCAACCGGGACGGCGGGCCCGGGGCGGCCAGCAGGTGCCGGGCCCGGTCGAAGCGGATCACCCGGGCGGCGGCCTTCGGCGTCAGCCCGGTCTCCCGCCGGAACCGCTCCTGCAGGTGCCGGGCGCTCCAGCCGGTCTCCCGGGCCAGCGCCGCCACCGGCAGCGCGCCGCCGCTGCGCCGCAGGGCCCGCCAGGCCCAGCCGACCTCGGGCGGCACCTGCCCGGACGGCCGGGCGGCCCGCAGCAGCGCCCCGTCCAGCACGGCGAACCGCTCCTCCCAGGTCCGTGCGGCCCGCAGCCGGTCCTGCAGTTGCGGGCCCAGCCCGCCGAGCACCTCGTCGGCGGGGACGTCGATCCCGGCCAACTCCCCGGCGGGCAGGCCGAACAGCGCCCGTGCGGCGAGCGGGTGCACGGCGATCTGCACGCCGGACTGGGCACCCTCGTGGGTGATCAGCGCGGGGGTGGTGTGCAGGCCGCCGAGCAGGGTCGGGTAGCTGCCGGGCGGCTGTGCCGGGTCGGGGTGTCCGGCGATCACCAGGGGTTCGTCGAGGGTGAGGATGAAGGTCAGGTGGGGGGAGGGCAGGCCGCGGTGGACGGCGGGGGCGAGGCCGCGCTGCCGGTAGCCGGAGTACCAGGCCACGTACGGGCGCAGCGCGGTCGCGGGCCGGGCCCGGACGGCCTCGTCGACGGTCCCGGCGCCGGGCCCTGCGGTGTCCGTGGTCACCTCCCCAGTATCGGCGCTCCCGCGGGGTCGCCGGGTCGCCGGCCCGGCGCGGCCGGCGCCCCGGCGCGGTCGCGGACCGGCGCGGCGTTGCTTATGGTGAGGGCGCGGTCACCCCGTTCGCGCCCGTGTCGGGCGCGGGGGCGCGCCGTTCCGGGGGGATGCGGGGGGAACCACCGACGAAGGAGTCCCCGTGACCACTGCCCGAGACATCATGCACACCGGCGCCCAGTGCATCGGCGCCCACCAGACGCTGGCCGAGGCCGCGATGATGATGCGCGACAAGAACGTGGGCGCGTTGCCGATCTGCGGCGACGACCAGAAGCTGAAGGGCATCATCACCGACCGCGACATCGTGCTGCGGTGTATCGCCGAGGGCAAGGACCCGTCCAAGATGACGGCCATGGACCTGTCCGGCCACCTGCACTGCGTGCGCGCCGACGACAGCATGGACATGGTGCTGCGCAAGATGGAGCAGCACCAGATCCGGCGCATCCCCGTGATCGACGGGGAGCGGCTGGTGGGCATGATCAGCGAGGCGGACCTGGCGATGGGCCACCGCGACGGCCAGCGGCTGACGGACCAGCAGATCATCGACTTCATGGACAGCGTCTACATGAAGCAGTGACCCGCCCCGGTGGCCCGCCGCCGTGATGCGTCGCGGTGATGCGTCGTGGCGACCCGACGCGACGAACCTGACGCAGTGACCGGGCTCGGCCGCCACCGAGTCGAGCCCCGGCCCCGTCCGCGCCCGTGAGCGTGACCGGCCGGCCCCCCGTGCCGGCCGGGCTCTTCGAAGGTGCCGGACGGGGCCGCCGCGCGTCTTGTAAGAATGCGCACGCGCTCCGGAGCGGGGCCGGGGGCCCTGCTCAGGCCGCGCCGGGGTCGAGCAGGGCGCTGGTCACCCGCCCCGCCACCCGGTCGGTGGGCTCGGGCAGGGTGCCGGTGCCTGTGCGGGAGGCCAGGAACTCGCGCGGCGAGCAGCCGACCATGCCGCGGAAGTTCCGGTCGAGGTGGGACTGGTCGTAGTAGCCGCAGAGCACGGCGAGGTCGGCGCCGGTGGGGCGGTCCGCGCGGGCGGCCAGGACGCCGAGGGTGTGCTGGAGCCGGAGGATCCCGGCGGCCTGCTTGGGGGCCAGCCCGAGGTGCTCGCGGAAGCGCAGTTCCAGTCGGCGGCGGCTCCACCCGGTGCCCTCGACCAGGGCGTGGATCGGGACCATCCCGTGCGAGCGCCGCAGTCGGTGCCAGGCCCAGCGGACGGACGGCTCCCAGTCCGGGCCGTACGCGAACAGGGCGGTGAAGTAGCCGTCGAGCATGGCGAACCGGGCGGACCAGCTCGGGGTGTCGGCCAGTCGGTCGGTCAGCGCACGCAGCCGCGGGCCCAGGACGTCCCCGGGTTCGGCCCACTGCCCGCCGAGGTCGCCGGCCAGCGGACCGAACGCCCGGAAGGCGCCCTGCGGGGTGAGCGAGACGGCCAACCCGTGCAGGACACCCGAGTGTTGGGCGATCGTCGCGGTGCGGCGCAGCCCTGCCACGACCGATCCGAAGGAGGCGGCGGGCGCGGGGGAGACGGCATCGGTGAGGCGCATGCTGCCCTCGAAGGCGAGGGCCACCGTGACCACGTCGGTCGGCACTTCCAGTCGGCGGCGCGGCTGCCGCAGGTCCAGCCGGTAGCCGCGGTAGCCGAGGACGTACCGGCGAAGCGGTACGGCGGGTGTGCCGAGGACCATCCCCGGCGCGGTCGGCGGGACGGTGCTCCGGGACATATCGACTCCCGTGCTGGGCGGGGTGGGTGACATGTACGCAGACCATTCTAGGCCCGTCACCGAACTCCCCGGGCGGGCCGACGGCAGGTCAGATGGGTCTCACGGAACGGATTCTTCTTTCCCGCCAGTCGAGATGCGTGCACAATTGCGCACATGGGAAAGCAGTACGAATCGATCGACGGCCGACTGCGCGCCTTCATCGAGCGCCAGCCGGTCTACTTCGTGGCGACGGCCCCGCTGGCCGCCGACGGGCACGTCAACCTCTCGCCGAAGGGCCGTTCCGGCACCCTCGCGGTGATCGACGAACTCACCCTCGCCTACCTGGACTTCGGCGGATCGCAGGCCGAGACCGTCGCCCACCTGCGGGAGAACGGCCGGATCACCCTGATGTGGTGCTCCTTCGAGGGGCCGCCGACCGTGGTGCGGGTGCACGGCACGGGCGAGGCGATCTTCCGGGACGACCCGCGCTTCGCCGGGCTGCTCGGCCACTTCGACCCGGCCGCCGACGGGTCGGGCCTGCGGGCGATCGTGCTGGTCAAGGCGGAGCGGGTGAGCGACTCCTGTGGCTATGCGGTGCCGTTCATGGACTACCGCGCCGACCGCGACCTGCACGCGCAGTACTTCGACCGCAAGGACGAGGAGGAGTTCGGCGCCTACTGCGAGCGCAAGCCGCTCGTCGGGACCAGCCTCGACGGGCTGCCCGCCCTCCCGCTGCCGCTCCCGGCCCGGCCCGCCTGACGGGGCCGGCCGGCGCGGGCGTCAGCCGGTTCCGCTGCCGGGGAGCATCGGCTTCCCGGGGGCGGCACACGGACCCCGCCGTGGCGCGGGGACGACGAAGCCGCCGCGTCCCGTGGGGGATGCGGCGGCAGCGTGGTGGTCTTACTTGCCCAGACCGGCCTTGACGGAGCAGATCGGCCAGGCGCCCGGGCCCTGGGCGGCGAGGACCTTCTCGCCGATGGAGATCTGCTGGTCCTTGGTCGCCAGGTCGGCGCGCGGGGCGAAGGAGGTGCCGCCGAAGGCCGCCCAGGTGCTGGAGGTGAACTGCAGGCCGCCGTAGAAGCCGTTGCCGGAGTTGATGGCCCAGTTGCCGGTGGCCTCACAGGCGGCGACCTTGTCCCAGACGCCGGCCGGAGCGGCGGAGGCGCTGGTGGCCGTGACGAGGCCGGCCACGGGCAGGGCGGTGAGCGCCCCGGCCATCAGAGCCATCCGGACGCGGTTGCGGCGCTTCGGGGTGGCAGTGGTGGTGGCAGCGGCGGTCTCGTTACGGAAGGTCATGGAGTTCCTTTCGGAGGGTTGCGAGCACGCGGAACCAGGCCCTCGGAAGGCCGGTGGTTTCGGGGACACGTCACTCGCGTGGTTCGGCACCGTTCCTGCTCGGTGGGCGGGCGGTGGGGCCCGTCCGGAGCGGATCGCTCGGTGCAACGGGTTCGAAGTTACGGGTCCGGTCGGGGCCGATTCAAGGATTCGAAGGTTTGGGCACGTCAGAGGCCTGTTACCGGAAGTAAGGATCAAGGAATTGTGCCGATTTGGACCGATTTGCACCCATTTCCAAGATCAAACCCCCCGGTGAAGTGGCCCGGGCCACAGCGAAAGTGCTGTGAGGCCGCGCACATCGTCGACAGCGCGTGACGGCCCGCCCGCCGCCGGTGCCGGATCCGCCGTGCCCGCCGCCGCCCCGGGTGGCCCGCACCACACGGCTCACCCGGAGTGCCCCCGGCGCTCACGCACGGTGCCGCGCCTAGCCTCGTGGCCATGAGCAAAGAGAGCGATGCAACGGGTGCGGCGGACGCGGGGGCTGCGGACGCCGGTGCGGGAGGGACGGGCTGGGCCGCGGTGCCGACCGGGCCGGCCGGATCAGGTGGACCGTTCGGATCGGCCGGACCGTTCGGAGCCGGGGAGCACGAGGCCGCGGCCGCACCGCAGGGGTTCGAGCTGGGGACCGACGGGCCCAAGGTGATCCTGGCGGGACTGGACGGCTCCGACTCCTCCTGGCGCGCCACCGCCTACGCCGCCGGACTGGCCCGCCGGCAGGGCGCCGTCCTCGCGGTGGCCTACATCCAGCCGATCCTCGCCGCCGCGACCGCCCTGGCCGGGGCCGCGGTGGAGGAGACCACCCAGGAGGTCGCCGAGGAACTGCTGACAGCCCTGCGCGAGGCCGAGCTGCGGGTGCGCGAGGTGTGGAAGGTGGACTGGCGGTTCCTGACCCTGCGCGGCGACGCGTACGGCGGCCTGGCCAAGCTCGCCGACGAGCTGCGCGCCGACGCCGTGGTGGTCGGCGTCTCCGAGCAGGCCGGGCACAAGGTGATCGGATCGGTGGCCGTCCGACTGGTGAAGGCGGGCCGCTGGCCGGTGACCGTCGTCCCCTAGGTAGGGAACTGCCGGACGTCGGTGGCTCCGGACCCGGTGGAACCGGGGCCGGAGGGCCCCGGGCCGACCGGCCGCGGGGCGGGAGCGGGGCGCCGGGTAGGGTGCGTGAACATGACGGACACGCGGGGCACGCACCTCTCCGAGCCCGCCCACCCGACCGGCAGCGACCTGCACCTCGACCTCCCCGCCACCGGCGGCCGCCGCGCCGCGCTGATGGCGGCCCTGCGCGAGGCGATCCGCAGCGGCAGACTGGCGCCCGGCACCCGGCTGCCGCCCTACCGGACCCTCGCCGCCGACCTCGGCCTCGCCCGCAACACGGCCGCCGAGGCCTACGCCGAACTCGTCGCCGAGGGCTGGCTGACCGCCCGTCAGGGATCCGGCACCGCCGTCGCCGAACGGGCCGAGCCCGTCCCCGCCACCCGGGCCCGCCGGCCCTCGCGCCGCCCCGGGCCCCGGCACGACCTGCGCCAGGGCCAGCCCGACGCCGCCTCCTTCCCCCGCACCGCCTGGCTGGCCGCCGCCCGCCGGGCCCTCACCGCCGCGCCCAACGAGGCCTTCGGGCCCGGCGATCCGCACGGTCGGCGCGAGCTGCGCACCGTCCTCGCCGACTACCTGGCCCGCGCCCGGGGGGTGCGCACCGACCCGGACCGGATCGTGATCTGCTCCGGCTTCGCCCACGCCCTGCGACTGCTCTTCGACGGCGCGCGGCCCGTCCTGCCGCCCGCCGAGAACGGCCCGCTGGCCGTCGAGGCGTACGGACTGGGCTTCCACCGCGGGCTGCTGGCCACCGCCGGGGTGGCGGCCGTCCCCTTGCCGATCGACGAACAGGGCGCCCTCGTCGACGAGTTGACGCAGAACGGGGACGTCCGCACGGCCCTGCTCACCCCCGCCCACCAGTTCCCCACCGGCGGCCCGCTGCACCCGGGCCGCCGCGCCGCGGTGATCGACTGGGCGCGCGGCCGCGGCGGGCTCGTCCTGGAGGACGACTACGACGGCGAGTTCCGCTACGACCGCCAGCCGGTCGGCGCCGTCCAGGGCCTCGACCCCGAGCGGGTGGTCTACCTCGGCAGCGCCAGCAAGAGCCTCAGCCCCGCGCTGCGCCTCGGCTGGATGGTGCTGCCGGACCACGTGGTCGACCGGGTGCTCGCCGCCAAGGGCGAGCGCGAGGGCTGGGCCAGCGCGCTGGACCAGCTGACCCTCGCCGAGTTCATCGACTCCGGCGGCTACGACCGGCACGTGCGCCGGATGCGCCGCCGCTACCGCGACCGCCGCGACCAGCTGGTGGCCGCGTTGGCGGCGAGAGCCCCGCACGTCGAGGTGTCCGGCATCGCGGCCGGCCTGCACGCCGTGCTGCGGCTGGAGCCGGGCACCGAGCGCTCGGTGCTCAAGGCCGCCGCCTACCGGGGCCTGGCCGTCGACGGCCTCGCCGAATTCCGGCACCCGGCGGTCGGCCCGGCGGCCATGCCCGTCGTCGACGGACTGGTGGTCGGCTACGCCACTCCGCCCGACCACGCCTACCCGGCGGCGCTCGCGGCGCTCTGCGACATCCTGCCGCCGTCGGCCTGAACGCGGCCGGAGGCGGCGGCCGGTGACGGGGGAGCGGAGGAGCCGGGGACCGGTGGAGAGGTGAGGCGCCGGGGCCGGTGGCCGGGCCGGGCGGCGCGAAGCATAGGCCCCCGGACGTCCGGGCGGGGCCGTGACCGCACGGACCGGTCCGCCGCGTCCGCTCGCCGCTCCTGCGTCGGTACGGAACCGGGCAGAGGCGGGCAACCCCGGCGGTGCCCCGGCCTACGCTCCATGGTCATGCGCAGAACACATCAGATCCGCGCCGCGCTCGTCGCGTGCCCGGCCCTCGTCGTCGGTCTGCTCCTCTCCGCCGCTCCCGCCCGGGCCGACTCCCCGCTGCCCCTCACGGTCGTCTCCGACCGGCAGACGACCGTCCGGGGCGGCGAGTTCACGCTCACCCTGACGCTCAGCAACCCGTACGACACCCCCATCCAGTTCGTCTACCAGAGCGTCCAGGAGACCTACGGGACCAGCCTGGAGACCGGTCTCAGGTTCACCGAGACGGCCTGCGGCACCCAGACCAACGGCTGCAGCGACAACGTCCACGGCGGCATCGCCCGGTACGACGTGCCGCTCGGACCGGGCGCGAGCAGCACCTTCACGGTCACCTACGCCATCGCCCCCGACTCGGCCTGCGGCGACGCCACCCGGATCGACTTCTACTCCTACCTGTACTACGAGTACAACGGGGGACTGAACAACAACTCGGGCATCGTCGACGTCCCCGGCACCAGGGTCGCCTGCGCCTGATCACGAGCGACCCCGACCGGCCCCGGCGTCCCTCCCTGGTTGCTGCGCATCCCCGTACCGTCGTCAGGTGCCGGCCCCCCGTGTCGGCACATGACGGGCTCTTCCGTACGGCGGTGGCGGGCCCGGCGCCCGGACGGCCCGGGTGGGCCGGGCGGTTCGGTTCGACCCCGTACGGCACCGGCCGCAGAAGCCCCGGAGCAGGTCCACCGGTGTGCCGGGTTGACGCCGGGCGGTGGGCTCCGAGCCGGCCTGCGGGGTCGTGGGCGGGACGGGGGAGTCGTTGGCGGAGCGGGGAACCGCCGGGGTGAACGGATGTTCCTACGGTCCTCGGCGCGATGAGGGCGGACCGCGCGAGATTCACCCTATCGGGGGGTACTGGGCGTCCGTACGGGCTCGGCCGGGTCCTGGTGATCTAGGGTTCCGGAGGGGTCGCCGCCGGACGGTGGCCTCACTCGCGATACTTCGCCAACGCCCCCACCAGTCTACGGATCTGATGATCCGTCACGGCATGTGCCCCAGGGCGGTTCGTATGGCCCTGGCCGCGTGACCCGACCACAGGAATGGAGACCCTGCCGATGCCCGTGGACACGAGCCCGGAGACAGAGCAGGTCAAGCAGCAGAGCCTTGCGACGGCCGCTGCCCGCAACCTTGCCACCACGACCAAGTCCGCACCGCAGATGCAGGAGATCACCTCCCGCTGGCTGCTCAAGGTGCTCCCCTGGGTGCAGGCCGCCGGTGGCGCGTACCGGGTCAACCGCCGGCTCACCTACGCCGTGGGCAACGGCGTGGTGGAGTTCATCAAGACCGGCTCCCAGGTCCGGGTGATCCCGGCCGAGCTGGGCGAGCTGGCCCTGCTGCGCGGCTACGAGGACGAGGACGTGCTCACCGCCCTCGCCGACCGCTGCCAGCAGCGGGACTTCGGCCCCGGCGAGGTGCTCACCACCCAGGGCGAGGCGGCCGACCGGATCTTCCTGATCGCGCACGGCAGGGTCAACCTGGTGGGCACCGGCAAGTACGGCGACGAGACCGAGATCGGCGTGGCCGCGGACGGCGACCGCTTCGGCGACGACGCGCTGCTGAACCCGGACGCCGCCTGGGACTTCACCGCCAAGACCGCCACCTCCGGTGTCGCCCTCACCCTGTCCCGGGCGGACTTCGTCGCCATCCGGGACAACGCGCCGAGCCTCCAGGAGCACCTGCAGGCGTTCCTGGCCCTGCCGCTGCAGGCGCAGAACGAGCGCGGCGAGGCCGAGATCGCCATGTCGGCCGGCCACCACGGCGAGTTCGAGCTCCCCGGCGCCTTCGTGGACTACGAGCTGAGGCCGCGCGAGTACGAGCTGAGCGTCGCGCAGACCGTCCTGAAGATCCACACCCGGGTCGCGGACCTGTACAACCAGCCGATGAACCAGACCGAGCACCAGCTGCGGCTGACCATCGAGGCCCTGCGCGAGCGGCAGGAGCACGAGATCGTCAACAACCCGGAGTTCGGCCTGCTCAACAACGCCGACTTCGACCAGCGGATCCAGACCCACTCGGGGCCGCCCACCCCGGACGACCTGGACGAGCTGCTCAACCGCCGCCGTGACCCCGACTACCTGCTGGCCCACCCGCGGACCATCGCCGCGATCGGTCGCGAGTTCAACGCCCGCGGTCTGTACCCCACCCACGTCGACCTCGGCGGGCAGCAGGTGCCGGCCTGGCGCGGGGTACCGATCCTGCCGTGCAACAAGATCCCGATCACCAAGGAGAACACGAGCTCGATCCTCGTGATCCGTACCGGTGAGGACAACCAGGGCGTGATCGGTCTGCACCAGACCGGCATCCCGGACGAGTACCAGCCGTCGCTCTCGGTCCGCTTCATGGGGATCGACGAGAAGGCGATCATCTCGTACCTGGTCAGCGCCTACTACTCGGCCGCGATCCTGGTGCCGGACGCCGTCGGCGTGCTGGAGAACGTGGAGATCGCGCACCGCCGCCACTGATCGCGCACAACAACGGGCGCGGGCCGTAACCGGCCGGGCTCGATGATCGTTTGACCTGATGACGGACGGCCCGCCCCCCGGAAGGCGGGCCGTCCGGCTGATCGCGTCCGATCGTTTCTGGTCGTGCCCGATCGACTTCCGATCGGGGAGTGACCGCTGCCGGCCGTTCCGCCGGTCCTACGGCGATCCGCCGGCCGGGACCCTACCGGTCCGGTCCCGATGCGTTCCGCCCGTTCCGTCCCCAGGTGATCCGAGAGGTGCGTGGAGCCCATGTCCCAGCGTCGGCAGTTACGACGGATACCGCTGCACGGCGGTGGGGCGGCGGCCTCCGGGCGGCGGGCGCGGCTGGTCGGTGCCGCGGTCGGCGTGGTCGCGATGTGCGCACTGGTGACCGGCGCGACCGCGTCCGGGGCCGAGCGCCACGGAGGGCACCCGCACGGCACGTCCGTCGACACCTGCGTCTGCACCCGGACCGACGTGTCGGTGTCGGTGGGGCCGGGCGGGAGCGTGGGCGTCGGGGTGGGCGTGGACGTCCAGGTCGGCGTCAGCGTCGCCCCGAACGCCGGCACCGGACACCACGACGACCACAAGCCGCCGGCCGGACACCATCCGTGCCGCACGCCCCGGGCCACGCCCCGTCCGGCGGCGCCCTCCTCCCCGGCGGGAGTCCGGCCGGAGCACGGGCGGCCGGAGGACGAGGGGGACGACGGGCAGTCCGAGCGCGGCGATCACGACGGGCACGGCCGGCACGACTGGCACTCGCACCCGTGTCCGACCCCCACGCCGACCCCCACGCCAACGCGTACGCCGACGCCGACCCCCACGCCGACGCCGTCGCCGACCGCGACACCCACCCCCACGCCGACCCCGCCGTCGCCCCCCGCGCCGCCGCCACCCGCGCCCGCGCCTGCCGCTCCGCCGCCGCCCGCCCCGGCCCCGCCGCCGCCCGCGCCTGCCGCTCCGCCGCCGCCCGCCGTTCCCGCGGCCCCGGTCCCGGCGGCCCCGAGCCCCGCCCCGTCGAGCCCGGCACGCCCGAGCGCGCCGTGGCCGGCCCCCACGCCGCGACCGGCGTTCCGCGCCCCGGCGGCGCTGCCGGTGGCGATGCCGCAGCGCCACCACGGCGCCCCGATGACCACCACGCTGCTGCTGATCATGGTGCCCGGTGTGCTCGCGGCTGCGGCCCTCCGCCCGGGTCGAGGCCAGGGCCGAGGCGGTTCGGGCCGGTCCTGACCGGTCGCGGCCCCGCCGCCCGCCGTCCGACCCTGCGACGTCCGTCGGCCCGGGGCTTCCCCAGACCTTTTTCGTTCCGTCACAAGCCAAGCCAGAGAAGGGAGTTCCCATGTCCGAGTGGGTGGCGTTGACCATCGCCATGGCGTCGGCCTGTGCCGTCGTGGTGGCGGTGGTCCTGCTGAGGAACCGCCGGGTGGGCGCCGCAGAGGAGAACACCGACGAGACCCCGGACGTCATCGAGTACATCACGATGATGATCGGGGTGGTCTACGCGATCGTCCTGGGCCTCGCCATCGCGGGCGTCTGGGAGGCGCGCGGCGTCGCCCAGGACGACCTGTTCCGCGAGGCGCAGTCCCTGCGCGAGGTGAGCGACCGGGCGGTGGTCTACCCGGTCGAGTTCCGCGACCAGGTCCGGGCCGACGTGGACGCCTACGTCACGTACGTGGTGAACACCGAGTGGGACTACATGCGCGAGAACGGCGGGATCTCCGAGAAGGGCGACCAGTTGCTGCAGAAGCTGCAGACCGACGTCGCCACCCGGCCGCCGGCCTCCGACCTGGAGTCCCAGGCCTACCAGCCGATCATGGACCGGATCAGCCAGGCCTCCGAGGCCCGCCAGGCGCGTGGTCAGAACGCCGGCTCGACGATGCCGGGGATCGTCTGGTTCGGGCTGATCGGCGGTGCGGTGGTGACCGTCGGCATGCTGTTCGCCCTGCAGATCCGGCGCACACCACGGGAGTTGACGCTGGCGCTCTGCTTCAGCGTGCTGATCGCCTTCCTGCTGTTCATGATCTGGGACTTCGACGACCCGTTCGCCCGCAGCGTCTCGGTGACCACCCAGCCGTTCGAGGACCTCTTCCCGTCGCTGAACCTCAAGGGCTGATCCCCTCCGGGGGCGGGCCGGCTCCGGTGCTCCCGGGCATCGGGAGAATCCGGGCGGGCGGACGGCCCACACGGACCGTCCGCCCGCCGACTCTCCGTCGAACTGGTGGATCGTCAGCGAAGCTTGCCGTCCCGCGGCCCGCGCGCGGGCGGCCCGGCCGCGTCACGATCCAACGGATCGGGCTGGACCACTGTGTGCTGTCAAGGGTGTCCGCCCGCCGGACGCCCCCCGGCCCGGGTTGCGGCCGCCCGGTAGGTTGACCCGTACCGGCAGGCCCCGAACGGAGGACGCGCGATGGACAGCCAGGACTGGGACGACCGCTACGCCGCGAGCGAGCTGGTGTGGGGCACGGCACCCAACCAGTGGGTGGTCCGCGAACTGACCGGCCGCACCCCCGGCCACGCCCTCGACCTGGCCGCCGGCGAGGGCCGCAACGCCATCTGGCTGGCCGCCCAGGGCTGGGAGGTCACCGGACTGGACTTCTCCGCCGTCGCGCTGGAGCGGGCCGAACGGCTCACCGCCGACCTGCCCGACGAGGTCGCCGACCGGCTCACCTGGCGTCACGGCGACGCCCGCGCCGTCGAGGCCCCCGTCGGCGGCTACGACCTCGTCCTGGTCGCCTACCTCCAGCTGCCCGCCGGGGACCGCCGCACGGCGCTGCGCCGCGCCGCCGAAGCGCTCGCACCCGGCGGCACCCTGCTGGTCGTCGGGCATGACCTGAGCAACCTCACCGAGGGCGTCGGCGGGCCGCAGGACCCGGCCGTGCTCTTCACCCCGGAGGACGTCCTGGCGGACCTCGCCGACCTCGGACTGCGCACCGTCCGCGCCGAGCGCGTGCACCGTACGGTCGGCGGCGGGTCCGGGCACAAGGGCGGGGGTGCGGGTGGCGTCGCGGTGGACGCGTTGGTGCGCCTGGAGCGCGGCGCCGGGTGACGGCGTTCCCGGTCCGGCGGCTGAGCGGGGTGCCGGATGCCGGATGCCGGATGCCGGACGCAGGGCCTCTGGTTGCTGCTTCCTCGGTGTGCGGACTGGTGCCGGGGGTGAGGCGCGGGGGCGTGCGGGGTAGGGGTGCTCCCAGGACGCCGTCGGATGATCACAAACTTTCTACAGTGCTGTAGATTCGCGGCACGCGGCGGTGGCAGAACGAGGAGGGCGCGATGAGCGTTTCGCTGGCCAAGGGACAGAAGATCAGCCTGGAGAAGCCGGGCGGTGGTCAGCTGAGCCTGGTCCGGATGGGGCTGGGCTGGAAGGCGGCGGAACGCAAGGGCTTCCTCGCCAAGCTGCTCGCCGCAGGCCGGGAGATCGACTGGACGCCTCGGCGGTGCTGTTCGCCCAGGGGCGTCCGGTCGACGTGGTCTTCTTCCAGCACCTCACCAGCAACGACAGCTCGGTGCGGCACAGCGGGGACAACCTGGTCGGCGGCTCCGGGAACGCGACCGACGACGAGTCGATCACGGTCAACCTGTCGACGGTGTCGGCCGAGGTCGACCAGATCCTCTTCACCGTCAACTCCTTCACCGGGCAGACCTTCCAGGAGGTCGAGGCGGCCTTCTGCCGGCTGGTGGACGAGACCACCGGCGCCGAGCTGGCGCGCTACACCCTCACCGGCGGCGGCCCGTACACCGCGCAGATCATGGCCAAGGTGCAGCGCACGGGGACGGGTTGGCAGATGACCGCGATCGGTCAGCCCGCCACCGGGCGGACCTTCCAGGACCTGATGCCGGAGCTGGTCAAGCACCTCTGATGCTCCCGCGGGTACGCACCCGACCCGTGCGTCCACCCGACCCGTGCGCCCGCCCGACCTGCCCGACGGGACACACGACAGGGCCGGACACGACCGGACCGGACACGACGGGGGCGCGGTTCCGCAGCGGGAACCGCGCCCCCGTCGGGCGCGTCGTCAGGGCACGACGTCAGGTCACTTCTTCGGGGCCGCCGAGGGCGAGAACGAGGCGCTGGGGGTGGTGCTGGGCGCCGCGCTCGGGGTGCCCGTCGCGGTCGGCGCCGGGGTCGGGCAGCCGGGGAGGCCGGTCGGCGTCGCCGTCGGCGTGCCCGTGGGCGTGGCGGTGGGGGACGGGGAACCCGTCGGGGTGGGCGTCGCCGTCGGCGTCCCGGTGGGCGTGCCCGTGGGCGTACCGGTCGGGGTGGCGGTGGCCGTCGGGTCCGGGCAGGCCGTGGGCGTGCCGGTCGGGGTGCCCGTGGGCGTCGCCGTCGGGGTGCCGGTCGGGGTGGTCGTCGGCGTCGCGGTCGGCGAGGGCGAGCCGGTGGGCGTCGGCGTCGTGGTGGGCGTCGGCTGCGCCGTCGGCGACGGGTCCGGGGTGGGCGTCACCGGCGTGGTCGGCGTGGTCGGCTGCTGGGTCGGAGCCGGGGCGGGCGTGGTGCCGGTCGCGCCGGTGCCCGATCCGCCGCCGACCGTCGGGCCGCCGAGGACCGGGAGGAATGGCGAGGGCAGCGAGGGCGAGGGTATCGAGGATCCGGGGCTGTTCGGGACGGTCGTCACCGTGCCGCTGCCGTAGTGGGCCATCCAGTTGCGGACGGTCCGCAGGTACTCGCCCGAGTTGTTGTAGCTGAGCACCGCGCGGTCGAGCTGCGCCGGGTCGGAGAGGTCGCGGCCGCCCGCGCACAGGTAGCGCCCGGCGGCCTCGGCGGCGTCGAAGACGTTGTTCGGGTCGGCCTTGCCGTCGCCGTTGGCGTCCACGCCCGAGGTGGCCCAGGTGGACGGTATGAACTGCATCGGTCCGACGGCGCGGTCCCAGCGGGAGTCGCCGTCGTAGCGGCCGCCGTCGGTGTCGGCTATCGCGGCGAAGCCGTTGCCGTCCAGCGCCGGGCCGAGGATCGGGGTCAGCGTCGTGCCGGAGGCGTCCACCTGGCCGCCGTTGGCCTGGCCGGACTCGACCTGGCCGATCGCCGCCAGCAGCTGCCAGGGCAGGTGGCAGCCGGGGGAGCGCTGCGCCAGCGAGGCCTCGGTCTGGCGGTAGGCGGCGAGCACCGTGGCGGGCAGGGCGGGCCCGGTGGCCGCGAACAGGCCGGCGTCGGGCGCGCCCGGCAGCGTGCCGGGCGGCTGCGGGAGCTGGAGGGTGCCGCCGCCGTCGGCCGGAATGCCGGTGCCGGGCGCGGGGGTGCCGAACGGCGAGCCGGTGCCCTGGTGGTCGGCGTCCGGGGCGCTGGCACCGCTCGTCGGGCCGGTGTCCGCGGCCGCGCCGGGGGCGAGCCCGATTCCCGTCACCTGAGAGCCGGTCAGCGCGGCGAGCGCGGCGAAGGCCGCCGCCGTCCCCGTGACCCGCTTGCCGACCCGGAGCTTCCGCCCGCCCTGGCTGCTGCCGAACCTCGCCGTCATCCGATTCCCCTCCCCGTCACCGCCCGGACGATCCCGGAACGGTTGAGCTGTCGTCATCGTGCCCGTCCACCTGATACGGGGCCCGCCACCGCACGATTAGTATCACGACGATCTGACAGGGACAGGGTGACCGGGAGGCGGCCCGAGGCCCTCCGAGGGGTTGACCCGGCACTTCAGCGGGGGTGCGCCGCTCCCGGGTCCGCGGGGCATGCCGCGGACCGTACCCCGGGGCGGTCCCGTGGCCGTCGGTCGCGTCACTCGCGTTCGGCGGCATCTCCCCTTCCGGTACCGGGAGTTGACCAAGGGCCCAACGGCAGTGGGACGGACGCCCCGGGCGCCGGACCGGCGGTTCGGAGCACGGGGGTGGTACGTGCGCGGTGTTCCGGGCTCCCCGGCGGCGCCCGCCCCCGACCTCCCTGACCTGCCGGAACGCCCGGTGCCCCGGTCGGCCTCCCCTAGCAGGACGGGCCCCCGGACACCAGGGCGCCCTCCCAACTCGCCCCTGGACGGGTGACGTTCTGGTGAAAGTGGGCATGCCAGGAATCACCGCCCGGCATGCTGTGCCGCGTGATGATGCGGATGGAGGTCCAGACCGTGAGCCCGAACCTGCCGGAGACCGTCGCCGAGGGAGCAGTCGTCCTGCCGGCGCCCCCTCGGGTGGTGGACGACCTGGCCCGTGACCTGACCCAGGCCGCCGCCGCCGTCCGGGCCGTGTCGCGGACCTGCCGTTCCGGCGGGGACGTCGCGGTCGCCGCGTACACCGCCGTGGTGTGCACCGGACTGTCGGCCGCCCGCGCCCTGGAGGAGGCGGCCGCCTGGTGCCGCCAGGCCCCCGGCGCCGAGGTGCACTCGCTGGCCTGGGCCCGGGTGCCGGGGCACCGCGACGACGTCCACGAGTACCGCGTCACCCTGGCCGTCAGCTTCCCCGACGACGAGACCGGCGAGCACCTCGGGGACACCCACCACGTCCGGCGCTGAAGTCGTATCATCACCCCATGGCTGAGGGGGGTACGAACGACATGGTGAACGAGCCCGGCGACGGTACGGACGGCGCGACGTCGAGCCCGGTTCCGGCGTCCGCTTCCGACGCGGACGGCCCGCAGGAGCTGTCGCGGGCCGCCGCCGTCGTGGTCACCGTCCTGGCCGCGCTGTGCGGTGCGGCGGTGCTGCTGGCCGTGTTCCACTGGCTGGGGTGGGCCGTCCCGGGGATCGGCTGGCTCGTCGCCAAGGCCGGCATCAAGCTCGCCGTCGGAGGCTTCGCCGCGATGGCCGTCGGCCTCGGCTGGCTCCGCGCCCGGCTGGGCGCCAAGCCCCGGAACTGACCCGGGCGGTCAACCCGCCTGCGGCGAGGCGCAGGTGAGGTCGTGCGCGGGCGCCTTGTCGTCCAGCAGGTAGCGCTCGACCACGTCGGTGACGCAGGAGTTGGTCCCGGGGTACTGGCCGTGGTCGCCGTTCCCGGTGACGGTGACCAGCTTCGAGCCGCGCAGCGCACGGTGGGCGCCGAGCGCCGCCTCGTAGTACGTCGCCGGGTCGTGCACCGAGTTGAGCATCAGCGTGGTCGGCAGGTGGGCGCCGGTGACCTTGACCTTGGGCGCCGGGGCGACCGGCCAGGCGGCGCAGACCGCACTGAAGGCCAGCGTCCGGGCGCCGACCAGCGGCCAGCGGGCGGTGTTCTCGGCGCCGAGCCGCACCCAGGTGTCCATGTCCCTGGTCCACGCGGTGTCGTTGCAGGTCACCGAGAAGTACTCGGCGAGGAAGTCCGGGCTGAGGTAGCTGTTGAACGTGGTCGCGATCGCTGCCCGGGTGGCGGCGTCGGTGGTCTGCCAGTTGTCGAGGACGGCCAGCAGGCGGGCGAGGTCGGGGAAGTGGGACGCCGAGTAGATCGCCGAGATCGCGATGTTGTCCAGCTGGTTGGGGCCGATCGTCAGCGAGCCCTCGACGATGGGGGAGTCGTGCAGCGCGGCCCGCCGCTGCTCCCAGTGCGCCCGCACCTGCTCCGGCGTGGTGCCCCAGTGGTACGTGGCGTCCTGGGTCGCCAGCCAGGGCACGAAGTCCTCGTCGAAGCGGCGCTGGAAGCTCATGGGCTGGCCGAGCTGGAACTTCTCCCAGGTGCCGTCGAAACCGATGTTGCTGTCCAGCACCATCCGCTCGACCCGGTGCGGGAAGAGCGTCCCGTAGTAGGCGCCGATCATCGTGGCGTAGGACGGGCCGTAGTAGCTGAGCTTGCGCTCGCCGAGCAGGGAGCGGAACAGGTCGATGTCGTGGGCGGTCTGCTCGGTGGTGAGGTAGGGGATCAGGTCGCCGCTGCGCTCCTGGCAATCGGCGGCCAGCTTGGTGGATTCGGCGATCACGTGGTCGACCGCGGCGGGGGACTGGTCGCGGTAGTCGCCGGCCAGGAACTCCTGGAACTCCTCCGGGGTCTGGCACACGGCCTTGGTGCTCGCGCCGACCCCGCGCTGGTCGAAGCCGACGATGTCGTACGCGGCGCCGACGGCCGGGGCGGCCGTGGCCAGTCCGGCCGGGCGCAGCAGGCCCGAGCCGCCGGGGCCGCCGGCCGCCATCAGCAGGGTGCCCTTGCGCTCGGCCGGGTCGGCGGTCGCCTTGTGCCGGGAGACGGCGATGGTGAGGTCGGCCCCGACACCGGGGTGGTGCCAGTCGCGCGGGGCGCTCATGGTGGCGCAGTCCAGGGCGGGCTGCGTGGCGCAGGGCTGCCAGTTCAGCGTCTGGTGGGTGTAGCGGGCGGGTGCGGGGTCCGCGTCGCCCGGATCGCGGGCGGTGTCGGCACTGGCGGTGGCGGGAACGGCGAGGCCGGTCAGCAGGGCGGCGGCCATGGCCAGCGCGGCACGGCGGGTGCGGGGCCTGGTGGCGGCCGGAGCGGTGCGGGCCGGGGAGGTGGCGGCCGGTGCGGCGGCGGTCGGGGCGAGGCTCGTCGATGCGGTGTTCGTCGATGCGGTGTTCGTCACGGGAATGATCCTGTCCGAGCCGGGCCTGACGATCGATCACCCGTGCTGCCGTCTTCGGGGTGGTGCTGGCTACACCCCCGCCCGGAGGAAGGCTCCAGTTCCGGGCGGGGGTGGCCCGCGGCGGCCCCACCCCCGTGGAGGCCGCCGCCGGCCGTCAGTAGGCGGCGGTGAACCGGGCGCGGCGGTGGGCGGGCGTCTCGACCTCGTCGAGGAGGGCGACGGCGAGGTCCTCCATGGAGATCGCCGAGTTGCCGTCGGCGTCGAGCAGCAGCTCGTCCCGGCCGAGCCGGAACCGGCCGGTGCGCACGCCCGGTTCGAGCAGCGCGGCCGGGCTGAGGTACGTCCAGTCGACGTCGGCGTCGGCCGCGAGGTAGAGGTCGAACTGCTCGCCGCAGGCCAGCGCGATCGGCCGGATCTCGGCGGGGAAGCCGGGGGTCTCGACGAGGGTCGTGCCGTCGGTGCCCGGGACGACGAGGTTGCCCGCGCCGCCGACGGCCAGCAGTCGTACGCCGGTGCCGGCGAGGCCGGCCAGCAGCCCCTCGGTGGCGACGGCCAGTTCGTGCTCGCTGCCGGGCACCGGGCGGGTGGCGGTGATCACCGCGTCCTGCCCCGCGGTCACCCGGGTGACGTCCTGGGGGTTGCGGGCGTCCGCGACGGCGAGGGTGACGGCGGAGGGCAGGCCGTGCGGCTTGGCCGGGTCCCGTACGACGGCGGTGACCTCGTGGCCGCGGGCGATCGCCTCGGCCACGACCCGGCTGCCGACGTTTCCGGTGGCGCCGAACACGGTGATGCGCATGGGGAGTTCTCCTCGGACGGGGGCCGGACCGGGTCCGGACCGGATGCGTGATGCGGGATCGGGAACGCGGGATGCGGGATCGGGAACGGGAGATCGGGGACGCAGGCCCGGGGGCGCCGGGTCCGGGGCACCGGTGGGGATCCCGGGACGCGCGGGACTCCGACCGGGAGGGTCAGACGTTCTCGCGCACCGGCGGCGCGGCGGCCGAGCGGGCCACCGGCGTCGACCCGGCGGTGGCGCCGGTCCGCCGGGTCTGGGCGACGACGAGCGAACCGAGCACGACCAGGGCGCCGAGCGCCTGCAGCGGGCTGAGGTTCTGTCCGAGCGCCAGCCAGCCGATCAGGGTCGCGACCACCGGGCTGAGCAGGGAGAGGAAGGAGAGCGAGGTCGGCGGCAGCGAGCGGAGCCCGCGGAACCAGAGCGCGTAGGTGAGGGCCGCGCCGATCAGGCACAGGTAGGCGTAGCCGAGCACGTTGGCGGCGGTGTAGTGGGTCGGCGGCGCGCCTTCGGTGAGCAGCGTGAGCGGTACCAGCAGCAGGCCGCCGGCGGTGAGCTGCCAGCCGGTGGTGGCGAGCAGCGGGGCGGGCGACACCCAGCGCTTGGAGAGCACGACGCCGGCGGCCATGACCGCGGCGCCGCCGAGCGCGGCGGTGACCCCGAGCGCGTCGAGTTCGGCGCCGGCCCGCAGGACCAGCAGGCTCACGCCCGCCACGCCTGCGATGCCGGACAGCACGGTGCGCAGGGTGAGCCGGTCGCCGAGGACGGCGGCCGAGAGGCCGGCGGTCAGCAGCGGCTGGACGGCGCCGACGGTGGCGGCGATGCCGCCGGGCAGGCGGTAGGCGGCGATGAAGAGCAGGGCCTGGAACGCTCCGATGTTGAGCGCGCCGAGGACCAGGGAGCGCCACCACCAGCTGCCCTTCGGCAGTCGGCGGGTGAGGGCGATCAGCAGCAGCCCGGCGGGCAGACAGCGGATGACGGCGGCGAGCAGGGGGCGGTGGGGCGGCAGCAGCTCGGTGGTGACGAGGTACGTCGTCCCCCAGACGGCGGGGGCGAGGGCCGTCACCAGCACGATGGCGAGGCGATGTCTTAGCACTAAGCCAATGTATCTCAGCGCTAAGACATTCTTCACCGTCGCCCGTGGGTGACGTGGCTCACAGTTACCTCATCGCTAAGGGACCGGGGTCCGATCGCCTACCCTGGTGCCGTGGCAGATCATGTGGACCGCGTAGTCGCGCAGTGGGCCGCCGAGCGTCCCGACCTGGACGTCTCCCCGATGGAGGTGTTCGGCCGGCTCAAGCGCCTGTACCGCCTGGTGGACGCGGCGCTCAACCGCACCTTCGCTGAACACGGCCTGGACGCCGCCTCCTTCGACGTCCTCGCCACCCTCAAGCGCAGCGGCCCGCCCTACCGCCTCACCCCCACCGGCCTGATGCAGTCCTCCATGGTCACCTCCGGCGCCATCACCCAGCGCCTGGACCGGCTGGAGGCCCGCGGCCTGGTCACCCGGACCCGCAGCGACCAGGACGGCCGCAGCCGCGAGGTCGCCCTCACGCCCGAGGGCCACGCCCTGATCGACCGCGCCCTGCCCGACCACCTCGCCACCGAGTTCGGCCTCCTGGAGGGACTGGACGACGCCCGCACGGCCGCGCTGGTCGACGCCATGCGCACCCTGCTGGCGACCCTCGGGGACAGTCCGGACTGACGGATCCTCACGGGTTGACCGCGACCGCCTTGAAGAAGGTGTAGTGGAAGGTCCCGCCCGGCTCGGCCGCGCGGCGCAGGTCCGCGATGCCCCGGTCGAAGTCCTCCGCCGTGGTCAGCCCGGCGGCCAGCGCCTCCGCCCGGACCGCCTCGACCATGGCGACGAAGGTGCGCAGCGTGAAGGCCTCCGCCAGCTCGGGGCGGCCGCCGTCGGCGTAGACCGTCCGCGGGCGCACCGTCACGTCCGTGAACCCGGCCGCCGTCAGCAGCGGGTGCAGGCGGCGGCCGAGCAGACCGTCGCCGCCCGCCGCGGCCTGGAGGCGGACCAGGTGGTCGATCGTGCGGCCGGCGGCCGGGCTCCGCGGGTGGAAGAAGGCCGAGCCGTGGTCGCCCTCGATCACCGTGATCGTCCCGCCCGGCCGCAGCACCCGCCGCAGTGCGGCCAGCCCGGCCGCCGGGTCGGGCAGGTGCTCCAGCACGAAGCAGAGGAAGACGTGGTCGAACGCGCCGTCCGGGAACGGCATCCGGTGCAGGTCGCCGTGGTGCCAGCTGACGTCCGCGTCCGGTGCCTGCGCCGCGACCCGGTCGCGGGCCTGCGCCAGCGAGTCCGCGGAGAGGTCCATCGCGGTCAGCAGCATCCCCGGGCCGGCGGCCAGCAGGTGCACCGTCTGCGCCCCCACCCCGCAGCCCGCCTCCAGCACCCGGCTGCCCGCCGGGTACGCCGTGCCCGCGTGCAGCAACTCGGCCAGGGTGTCGGCCTGGTCCCCGAGGCGCCGCGCCTCGGTGTCCGAGTAGCCGTGGACGTAGGTCGTGCTGTCGTTCTCGTTCTCGTTCCGGTGTGTCGGCCGGGCCGTTTCCGTGGTCATGGTCACCACCCTCGCGCCATCATGGTCCGGTGAACAGGTCCAAAACCGCCTCGACCGGCAGGTCCAAAGAGCCCGGAGGCCCTCGGGAGACCGGTGCCGACTTCCTGCAGCTCGACACCGCCGACGCCCCGTCGGGCGGCCTCACCGACTGGCTCGCCCGCCGACTGCGCGAGGCCGTCGCCGACGGCCGGCTCCCGACCGGCAGCCGACTGCCCGCCAGCCGGGTGCTGGCGGTCGAACTCGGCGTCTCCCGCGGCGTGGTGACCGACGCCTACCGCCGCCTCGCCGAGGAGGGGCAGATCGCCGGACGGGGCCGGGGCGGCACCGTCGTGGTCGCCGCCCCGGCCCCGCCCGCCGTGCCCGTCCCGCAACCGCTCCGCCCTCCGGCGCCGACGGCGCCCGCCCTCTTCCGGGACGACCCCGACCCCGAGGTGTTCGACCTGCTGCGGGGCACCCCCGCCCGGATCGATCTCACCCCCGGCGTGCCCGACCTCGCCGCCTTCCCCCGCGCCGCCTGGCTGCGCGCCGAACGCGCCGTCCTCGACGGCCTCGCCGCGCCCGACCTCGGCTACGGTGACGTCCGCGGCACCCCGGCGCTGCGCCGGGCCGTCGCCCACTGGCTCGCCCGCAACCGGGGCATCCGCGCCGACCCCGACGAGGTGCTGGTCGTCGCCGGCACGGCCCAGGCCCTCGCCCTGCTCGGCCGCGCCCTCGGGCGGACGGGCATCACCGAGGTCGCCGTCGAGGACCCCGGCTCGCTCGGCGCCCGGCAGCACCTCGCCCACTGGCTCGCCGCCACCCCGCCCGTGCCGGTCGACGCCGAGGGCATCCGGGTCGACGCCCTGCGCGCCACCGGAGCGCCGGCCGTCCTGCTCACCCCCGCCCACCAGTACCCGACCGGTGTCGTCCTCGGCGGCGACCGCCGCCGGGAACTGCTGCGCTGGGCGGCCGAGGGCGGCCTGGTCATCGAGGACGACTACGACGCCGAACACCGCTACGACCGCCCGCCCGTCCCGGCGCTGCGGGCCGCGCTGCCGGACCGGGTCTGCTACGCGGGCAGCATCTCCAAACTGCTCGCCCCCGCCCTGCGCACCGGGTGGCTGCTGGTGCCCGCCCGCCTCCGGGACGCCGTCCTCGACGCCAAACGCTTCGCCGACCTCGGCAACCCGGTGCTGCCGCAGCTCGTCCTCGCCCGGCTGATGGAATCCGGCGAACTCGACCGCCACCTGCGGCTGCTGCGCCGCCGCCACCGGCGCCGCCGGGACGCCATGATCGCCGCCATCCGCACCCACCTCCCCGGCGCCACCGTCCACGGCGCGGCGGCCGGTCTCCACCTGATGCTCACCCTGCCGGAGGAACCCGGCTGCACCGACACCGAGTTGGCCACCGCCGCGCTGGCCCTGGGCGTGAAGGTCCAGCCGCTGTCCTGGCACACCCGGCTGCCGTACCCGCCCGGTCTGGTCCTCGGCTACGCGGCGGGCTCACCGCCCGAGATCACCGAGGGCGTCGCCGTCCTCGGCCGGCTGCTCCGCCGGTCGGGGTGAGCGGGCGGCCCGGACGCCCGCCCGGCGCCGGGCGGGCAAACGAGTACGCGTACTCAGAGCGGAAGCGGAGGGCTACTCAGGCGCCGGCCGGCCGGCTCCGGGCACCATGGCGATCATGGAGAACGGATCCCCGACCCCTCGACGCGCTCGCAACGCGGCCTACCTGTTCATCGGCCTCGGCCTGGCGACCACCCTGGTGTTCGGGGTGGTGTCAGGCGGGGAGAGCCTCCGCCGGGCCTGGGAGGGCGAGCCGTACCCGACGGCCGATCCGGCCGCCACCGCGACGCAGGTGAACGGCCGGCTCCTGGCCGCCTACGACGCGTTCGGCCTGTCGCCGGCTCCGGAGCTCGACCCGCAGGTCACCCCGGCCGTCGAGGCCGACGTCTACGACTGCCACCGCCGGGGGTTCGCCCACGCCCTCGACGGCATCGACGACTCCGCTCCGCCCGAACCCCGCACCGCCGCGATCCACGCGGGCTTCAGCGTCCGGGGGTTCACCGCCGAGCAGGCGGAGGCCGCCGTCCGGAGCGCGGAGCGAACGCTGAACGACCAGGGGTGGACGGTCACCGCGTCCCGGGAGCCCGACCGCGTCCGGCTCGTCCTGGAGCCGCCGAAGCCGGGTGGCGCCGTGTCCGCGGGGTCCGCCGTCGCGGTCCCGGCCAGTGTCTCCGCCACCGTGGACTACGCGAACGGCTACCTCCACCTCAGCGCCGGCGCGGAGTGCGCCCGGTACCCCGAGGACACCCGGGTGGACTACGAGGGGAAGCCGGAGGGCCTGCCCGCCCTCACGCTCCCGGCGCAGCTCCGTCGGTCGTGACGGCCCTCGCCGCGGCGGGCCGGGCGTCGTGCCACCAGGGGTCGGCCGCGGCACGGGCGAGTTCGGCGTCGTACTGCTCCGCCTCGAAGTCGAACTCCGGCGGGCGGGACTGCTGGTCCGGCACCTCCCAGGCGGACCAGCGGACGACGTTCCCGAAGCACTGCACCTCGGCCGAGAGGTAACCGCAGCACCCGCCGGTGCACTCCGGTTCGCCCAGGCGGACGCGGCGCGGCTCACCGGTCGCGTGCAGCGGGCTCGGGCGGCCGTCGGGGAACAGCAGACCGGCCCGGGGCCCCTGGCCGTCGGGCCCGGCCGCCTCGGCCACCAGGTCCTCGTCGTTGACGCGGACCCGCAGCTCGGCGGTGAGGCGCCGGCCCGGCGGCAGGATCCTGATCTCCAGTCGGTCGAACACGCGTCCACCCTATGGCCCTGCGGTGTAGCGCCGATCGGAGTACCGGACGAAGCTGGTGCGGGGAGGGAACCGGCGGGTCGGGCCCGGGTACGCTGACGGGCCGTGGTCCGCCGTCGACCGAACCGCTCCCGACGCTGCATCGCTCCGACGCTGCATCGCTCCAGTCACTCCCATCGATCCAGGAGACGTGATGGCCGCCTTCCGACGAGCCGCCCGGTTCGGAGTGGTGCTGACGGCCCTGGGGGCCGCGCTCGGCCCCGTACCGGTCGGATCGGCTTCCGTGGCCGGCAGCACCCACCCGGAGAGGACCGTCGCCGTGGCCACCCAGGACCAGGAGGACTCGCGGGTGCTCGCCGGACGGCGGATCGTGCTCTCGTACGCGGGGCCGACGCCACCGCCCGGGGTGCTGCAGACGATCCGGGAGGGCCGGGCGGCCGGGGTCATCCTGTTCGGTGAGAACATCACCGGCCCGGAGCAACTGTCCGAGGCCGTCACCGCGTTGAAGCAGGCCGCTGCCGAGGCACCGAAGCCGCGCGCCCTGCTGCTGATGACCGACCAGGAGGGCGGCAAGGTCCGTCGGCTGCCGGGCGCGCCCGAACTGTCCGCCCGCCGCACCGGGTCGGCTGCGAACCCGCCGGCCGCCGCGGTCGAATCCGGGATCGGAGCCGCCCGGAACCTGGCCGACGCCGGCCTCAACGTCAACCTCGCCCCGGTGCTCGACGTCTACGACACCCCGGACAACTTCATCGACCACGCCGAGCGCTCCTACAGCCAGGACCCTTCCACGGTGGCCGAGTTGGGCACCGCCTTCCTCGCCGCCCAGCAGGGTCTCGGCGTGGCCGCGACCGCCAAGCACTTCCCGGGCCTCGGCGCCGCCGTCCGCGGGGCCAACACCGACGAGGGCCCGGTCACCCTCACCGCCCCGGTGGCGCGGATCCGGGCCCACGACGAGGCCCCCTACCGGTCCGCCATCGCGGCGGGCGTGCGGCTGGTGATGGCCTCCTGGGCGGTGTACCCGGCGCTGGACCCGGAGCGCCCGGCCGGGCTGTCGCCCGCCGTCATCCAGGGCGAGCTCCGCGTGCGGCTCGGCTTCGACGGCGTGACCGTCACCGACGCCATGGAGGCCGGCGCGCTCGCCCCGTACGGGGACACCGGGGACCGGGCGGTGGCCGCCGCCGAGGCCGGGATGGACCTGATGCTCTGCTCCGCCCGTGACCCGCAGCAGGCCGAGGACGCCGCCGTGGCCCTGGCCGCCGCCCTCGACGACGGCCGGCTCGACCGCCGCGCCTTCACCGCCGCCGTCTCCCGGGTCGACGCCCTGCGTGCCTCGCTCGGCTGACCGTCGGGACGGACTACGGGCGGCGGCGCCGGTGCTCCGACGCCCGGCCCGCCCGCCGGCGCGGCTCACCGGTCGAGCAGCGTCCGCAGGTCGATGATGCGGTAGCCGCGAGCCAGTGCTCCGTCGATGATGCGCGGGAGCGCTTCGGCGTCGAGGCAGGTGTCCGGCCCGCCCTCGTCGGTGGCGCCGACGTGGAGCTGGAGGACGGCGCCCGGGGTGAGCGCGGCGAGGGCGCGTTCGACCGCGCGGTCCGCCGTCATCCCGTGGCCGGGGCCCAGGTAGCCGTTGGTGTCAGTGGTGAACTCCAGGTCGGCGTAGCCGAGTTCGTTGACGGTGGTGATGCCCTGCGGGGTGGTCTCGCTGTACGGGAAGCGGAAGAACGGCAGCGGTTCCGTCCCGGCCGCGCGGCGGATCGCGGTGTCGGCCCGCCGGACCTCGGAGCGGGCCCGGTCGGCGGTGAGGGCGGAGAAGTGCGGGTGGCTGTAGGAGTGGTTGCCGAGGCCGTGCCCGGCGGCGGCGATGGCGCGGACCGCCCCGGGGTGGCGGTCGGCGAAGTCGCCGGTGGGGAAGAACGCGGCCGGGACGCCGCGGTCGCGCAGGACGGCGAGGACGGCGTCGAGCCCGGTCTCGTTCCAGGCGGCGTTGAAGGTCAGTGCGAGGACGCGTTCGTCGGTGGGGAGCCGACGGATCTCGGCGCCCAGGAGTGCCGCGGGCGGCGGGGCGGCGGCCAGCAGGGCGACGGTGGCGAGGACGGCTGCGGCGGCGGTGCGGAGTCGGTTCACCTGGGGTCAACGCGGGCGTTGCCCGGCGGGTTATGGGTGTTCGCCCGTCCGAGGGGGATCGCGCCATCGAAGGTCTGGTTTCGGTCGAGGCGGCAGTTCCAAGGGTGAAACGCGCTTGGGCATAGGAATCGCATGGCAGAGTTTCTGTCTGTGGGCCTATGAAATGTCATATGTACCACGCCACCTGTCTCTGACCGTCCTCGTCTCCCAAGGAGCAGCCCATGAACCGCATCGCCAGGATCACGGCGGGCGCCGCCGGCGCCGTCGCCCTGTTCGCGACGCCCGTGCCCGCACTCGCCGCGACCCAGACGGCCGCCGCCCCTGTTGCCGCCCCCGCCACCACCGGCACCGTCACCACCTGCGGGTGGTCCGGCCTCCAGGCCGGCCTGTCCACCAAGGTCTGCGCCGACGTCACCGGCGACAGCGTCGTGCTCTACGGGCAGATCGGGCTGGCCGGCCCGCCGTCCCCGGGTACCCCGTGGCCGCCGGCGCCGCAGGAGCTGCTCACCCGGCTGTCGGCCGACGTGGCCGGCGGCAACTCGCTCGGCGCGGTGAACGGGCGCACCGTCTTCACGGTCAGCACGGTGCGCGTCGACGGGATCACCGCGACGGTGCCGTGCGGCTCGACCGTGCACGCATCCTTCTCCGTCGAGGCGATGTGGCGAGGACCGGCCCCGGTCACGGTCGATGTGCCTGTAGTCTGCTGACGGCTCGTCACCGTGACTGCCGAGCCCGGGAGTTGGCAGCGTCCCGGGCTCGGCGTCGGCATGCCCCGGCGCGGGCGCCGGTGCGGGGTGGGCCGCCCGTGCGCGCGGTGACCGGGAGTCGTCAAGCTGTGACGACTTGAAGAAGTCTTCATCTGTCCGCGATGATGCTACCGGCCGCGGCACGGACCGCCCGGCCAGGACGACCACCGAGCCGGACCCGATCCGGCCCCGAGGGAGGCGCGCGGACGATGCCGGTCCCGCTGTACCAGGCCAAGGCGGAGTTCTTCCGCACCCTCGGCCACCCCGTACGGATCCGGGTCCTGGAACTGCTCCAGGACGGACCCCGGCCGGTGCGCGAGCTGCTGGCGGAGATCGAGGTCGAACCGTCGAACCTCTCCCAGCAGCTCGCGGTGCTGCGCCGCACCCAGCTCGTCACGGCCACCCGCGAGGGCAACACCGTGGTGTACGCGCTCAGCACCCCGGACGTCGCCGACCTGCTGCGCGCGGCGCGCAGGATCCTCACCGAGCTGATCACCGACCAGGGCGCGCTGCTCACCGAGCTGCGCGCGTCCGGTGGTCGGCAGCTCCGCTGAGCCGCGCCCGGCCCGTCCGACAGATCCGAGGAGAACCACCCACCATGAGCGACAGCACGAGCGACGGCACCAGCGACGAGAAGAGGCGCCGCAAGGCGATGCTCATCCGCGCGGGCATCTACATCTTCGCCACGCACCTGTTCGCCGGCTTCGTGCTGCTGCTGTTCGCGCTCGGCGGTCGGAAGTAGCGCGGCCGGGGCGGCCGGCCCGGCGCGGCCGGGCGCGCCGACTGCTCAGCGGGGCCGCCCGTCCCGGTTGCTCAGCGGCGCCGCCCGTCGTCCGGGGCCAGGTAACGGCCGCTGGTGCTGCTCCAGGCCTGCACGCCCGCGACGAGCTCCCGGGTCCCGTCCAGGTACCAGCGCCCGGCCGGGTGGCGGCGCTGCAGGTCGCGGCGCAGCACCTCGCTCTCCCGGCGCAGCACCGCCACCCGGTCCCGCACGGCGCGGACGGCCCGGCTGCGGGTGCAGCCGCGGGCCCGCTGCAGGGTGAGCACGGTGTTGAAGGCGGCCGCGGTCTGCCGTTCCTCCCGCTCCAGCGAGTAGAGGTCGTTGATCAGGGTGGCGGCGTCGGCGGTGTGGGCGCGCAGGCGGTGCAGTGCGGGATCCGCGTGCAGGGCGGCGGGGGCCTCGGCGCCGTGGACCCGTTCCAGTATGTTCATGAACGGGTAGAGGCAGCTGCCGTGTCGGCGCAGCCGCATGGTGTCCGCCAGGCCGAGGCCGTGGGCGGGCACGGTGCCGCGGGCGCGGTGCTCGGCCTCGGCGGGGAAGGTGGCCAGGCACTCCCGCCACTCGCGGGCCGCCCGGGCGCGCCAGGCGGGCGACATCGAGGCGCTCTGGCGGTCCCACAGTTCCCGCCAGGAGTCGAGGAGTCGGGACTGCGGCGGGGTGTCGCCGCCGTCGAGGACGGAGATCAGCGGGTCCACGAGGGCGTGCGCCTCGGCGGGGCGGCGTCCGGGGGTGCCGTCGAAGCGGTCGTCCAGGATGGTGAACCAGCCCAGCATGTCCAGCAGCAGGTCGAGTTCGGTGCCCCGGGTACGGGGGAAGGCCTGGCCGATCAGCTCCTGCAGGGCGTAGGCGCGGTAGCCGGGCAGCTGCGCGGGAGTGAGCAGGCCGTGGCGGACCGCCCAGTCGTCGTGTCGTCGTGCGGCGGCGTGCAGCTCGCCGGGCGGGCGGCTCACCGGGCTCGCCACAGGGGCTCCGGTGAACGGACAGCGGCCCGCTGTCGCAGGTTCGTCGCAGGAGGCCACCGCATCCCGGCCGTCCGCCGTCCGCTCCCCGCGGGCCGCCCGCCGGGAGCCGCCCGCCCGCTGCTCGCGCGGCGCCAGTCGGACGCGCAGCCCCTGCGCCTGGACCGTCGTCCACACCACCTCCCGGGCCCGTGAGTTCGGCACGGCCACCGGCCGCCAGCGGCGCAGGATCGCGGCCGCCGCGACGGTCAGTTCCGCCCAGGCGAAGGCCTCCCCGATGCACTTGTGCTTGCCCGCGCCGAAGGGCAGGAAGGACGGCCGGCCGGCGCCGCCGCCGTCCTGCCAGCGCTCGGGGCGGAAGGCGAGCGGCTCTGGGTAGCGCACCGGGTCGCGGTGCAGCGCGGTGAGGCTGTACAGCAGCTCGGTGCCGGCCGGGATCCGGTACGGGCCGAGCTCGACCGGGACGCGTGCGGTGCGCATCAGGAAGGCGTTGGGCGCGTGCAGGCGCACCACCTCCTGGGTGACGCTCCTGGTGTACGTGAGCCGGGCCAGCGCCGCGGGCGTGGGGACGGCGCCGGCGGGCAGGTGCTCGTCCAGCTCGGCCAGGACGCGCGCCTCCACCTCGGGGTGGCGCAGCAGTTCGTCGAGCAGCCAGGTGAGGGTGGTGGAAACGGTCTCGGTGCCCGCGCCGAACATGGTGATCGCCTCGGAGCGGACGTCGGCCTCGGTGAGCGGACAGCCGGTGGCCGGGTCGGTCGCGGCGCGCAGCAGGGCGGGCAGGGTGCCGGGTCCCTCCTGCGAAGGGCCGGGTCCCTCGTCCGGACCCGGGCTCTCGGTGGGGCCGTTGACGGCCTGGTCGACGACCTGGTTGAGCACCCGCACGGCGGCGTCGAAGCGCCGGTTGACGGGCAGCGGCAGCCGGGCGAGGGACGGGGTCGGGTAGAGGGACTGGACGATCTGGCCCTTCACCATGTCCGGCAGCGCCCGGTGGAAGGCCAGGGTGGCGTCCTCGCTGAGCCGGGCGCCGAACAGCGAGCGGGTGACGATCTCCAGCGCCAGGTGGTTCATCTCCTTGGCCACGTCCAGGACCTGGCCGGGGTGCCAGCACGCGGCCCGCTCCTCGGTGACGCGGTGCATCACGGCCAGGTACTCGCCCATCCGGTCCGGGCCGAAGGCGGGCTGGATGATCCGGCGCCGGTCGCGGTGGGCCTGGCCCTCGGACATCAGCAGGCCGTCGCCGAAGGCCGTCTTGAGGGTGTCCTGGACGGCGCCGCGCGGGCAGTCGTGGGCGAGGGCGACCAGCAGGGTGTGGACCAGCCGGGCGTCGGTGACCACGCAGACGGTCCGCGGACCGAGGCGGATGCGGACCACGCCGCCGTGGGGGGAGAGCGAGCCGAGGAAGCCGAGCGGGTCGCGGAGCAGGGCGGCGGCGTGTCCGAGGCCGGGGAGCGCGCCGGGGGCGAGCGGCGGGACGGCGGACCGGGCCAGGGGGGAGGGGCGGGGCGCGTTTCTCGGGGGGACGATCCGCTTCCGGGACTCGGTCAGCAGGGTCATGACACAACCTTCCACAGAGGGGCAGGCGCCGGGCGGTGCGGGTGGGCACCGGCGGGCCGACCGCGGCTCGGGGCCCGGCCAGCGCGGACCCCGCGCGCACCAGGGCGCTCGCCATGGCAAACGCGCCGGTTCCACGGGCGTTGCGCCGAACGCGCGGGGATCACTCCAACGGCCGATCCCACCGTGTCGTCCGGGCCCGTCCGGAGATCCGGGCTGACCTGCGCGGATGGCCCGGGTCGGAAGGTCCCCGACGGGGCCCGGCCGCAGGGTCTTTGGACCCTCGCCGCGGGGTCGTGCGAGGGCCAGCATGGTGGCGGAGAAGGAGGAGCCTGATGACCCGTTTGCGCCACCGGCCCGCACTCGACGTCCGGGTGGAGATCCGCGGCGAGCTGCCGCGCGAGGACGCCGAGTACGCCAGGGCCCGGGCGCTGGACACGGCCGCCGCGCTCGGTCCCGGAGCCCGCGCGCTGCGGCTGCGGCTCACCCGGACGCGCGACCGGTCGATCAGCCGGCCCGCGCTCGCGCAGGCGGACGTCCGACTCGACGACGCCGGGCCGCTGCGGGTGCAGCTGGCCACCGGAACGGCCCGGGAAGCCGTCGACCTGGTGCTGGGGACGCTCGCGGGGCGGGCCGTCCGGCTGCGCGAGCAGGGCGACATCGGCTTCGCCGTCACGTACGAGAGCGCCTACCGGCCGCAGTACGTCGAGCGCCCGCTGGCCCGGCGGCGGATCGCCCGGCACAAGACCGTGCTGCTCGCCCGCCGCACCCCCGGGCAGGCCGCGCGCGAACTGCTCGCGCTGGACCGGCGGTTCCACCTCTTCGCGGACGTGACGACCGGAAAGGACGGCCTGGTGCACCGCTGCCCGTCGAGCGGTGCCGTGGAGGCGTGGGCCGCGGGCAGCCGGCCCCTGCCGCGGCTCGAACTCGCCGAGGCGGCCCGCCGGCTCTGGCTCGGCGGCCGCCCCTTCGTGGGCTACACCGGGCCCGGCGACGACCGGGTCCGGGTGCTCTACCGCCGCTATGACGGCCATTACGGATTGATCGAGCCGGTGTCGGGCGGCCGGATCGGGGCAGGAACCCTGTTGTCGGCACGGAACTGACACGACAACGGCACGGCACCACCGCACACGGGTTTCCACGAACTTCCCAGTACGCCAGTACTCCACTCCACGAACTCCACGACAGGGGACCGGGACCATGGACTGCGACGAGGTCATGCTGACCGTCCGGATCACCGCGGCCGAGCGGGCGCTGCTGCGCGAGCTGGCGCGCGGGCACGGCGGTGACGTGTCCGACGTGGCGGTGGACGGCCTGCTGGAGATCGTCCCCGCCCTGCACGACGACGCGTCCGTCCTGCCGCTGCAGCGCGTCCTGGCCCGGCCCGCGCCCTTCGCCCTGACCCTGTGGCTTCCCGCGCCGGTCGCGGACCTGCTGCCGCTGCTCGGCGAGCGGCTCGCCCGTACCGGCGGGCCGCTCGCCGGGTCGGCCAGCGCCGCGCTCTCCGCGGCCCTGCGGCTCTGGCTCACCGGGGACCGCGTCGTCCTGGCGGGCGCCCTGGCCCGGCTGCACGGCGGCTGCGGCGCCGCCGCGGTCGCGGCGTCCTTCGGCCCGGGGCCCGTGAAGGCCGCGGCCTGATCCCGTGTCGGGGTGACCGGCCGTCACACCGCGGGTCACACACCGGCCGTCACGCCGGCCGTCACCCGCCGCACGTCATGTGTCGACCGTCACACGCCCCGGGCGTGCTCCCCGGCTCCTGACCCGCACCGGACGATCCCCGCCGCCGGCCGGGCCCGCGCCCGGTGCTTCGCATGCCACCGCGCCGAGCCGACGGCCCGGTCGAACTGGTCGAAGAAATTCGCAAGAGGTTTCTGTTATTCCCACCAGTCCCACTGGCTCTCCTGAGTGTCGGAAGGCCCGAGCCCCTCTTCACCACAGGGCGCGGGTCGTCGCACGAGGAAAGGAACGCGATGGGACACCGGAGCAGCGAGCTTCGTCGGCGCAAGCGCCGCAGGCTCACCCGCAGGAGCGTCCTGGTCGCCGCAGTAGTGGCGGCCGGACTGGTGGCGGGGACGCTCGGCATCCGCACCGCGCTGGAGCCGACGGGCGCGAACAGCGCCGTCACGGCCGCGGCGGACGCGGTCGACAACTCGGGGTCGCAGGCCGGACTGGTCGGCGACGACGGCGGGCCGGGCGAGACCGGCACCGCCGAGGGCGCCACCCAGGCGCCCGCCCCGAAGCGCGACCAGAAGGCCGCGCCGCTCAAGGCGATACCCAAGGACGAGCCCGACCGCGGACTGGTCTACGCCGGACTGAGCCTGCCCAGCAGCGACCGCTGCGGCGGCACCCTGGAGGTCACCGGCAGCACCCAGTGCAGCCACGGCCCGGACGTGCCGCCCAAGGGCGTGGACATCCGTCAGGACGTCGCCCCGGTCGCGGCCCCGGCCGCGCAGGCGCCCGCGCTCACCCCGTCGGCCGGCGCCCAGCCGCCGGCCGCCGCCGACCTGCTGAAGGGCGGCGCGCCCGTCCTGGACGCCACCCAGAAGACGCTGCTCGGAGGCTCCGGCAGCGCCGCCGCGGACGCCGCGCCGGCCGCGCCCACCGCGCCCGCCGGGTCCAAGGTCCTCTGCGACGGTGACGGCAGCAGCGGCAACCGCGTCCAGGTGGTGTACGTGCACTCGCCGGGCAACGACCGCTTCGCCCAGTACCTGCCCTCGTTCAAGAAGTGGGCCGCCGACGTCGACGTCATCTACAACGCCAGTGCCGCGGAGACCGGCGGCGAGCGGCACGTCCGCTTCGTCACCGAGTCCGACTGCACCGCGTCCGTGCTGAACGTGCAGATCTCCGACTCCGAGATCCAGGACTTCAACGCGAGCAACCGGGCCCTCGCCGCGCAGGGGTTCAACCGCAAGGACCGCAAGTACATGATGTTCACCGACGCCAAGGTGTACTGCGGGATCGGCACCTTCGCCGGGGACGAGCGCCCCAGCCAGGACAACCTCAGCAACTTCGGTCCCTCGTACGGCCGGACCGACTCCGGCTGCTGGAGCGGCAGCACCGCGGCGCACGAACTCGGCCACAACCTGGGTGCGGTGAACAACAGCGCCCCCAACTCCAGCAAGGCCGGGCACTGCGTCGACGAGTGGGACATCATGTGCTACTCGGACGCCCCCAACTACCCGCAGATGCGGACCGTCTGCCCGGACCGCGCCCATGACGACCGGCTCGACTGCAACCACGACGACTACTACAACACCTCGCCCGCGCCGGGCAGTTACCTCACCACGCACTGGAACGTCGCCAACAACCGCTTCCTCATCTCCGGCGGCGGCAGCAACCCGAACCCGAACCCGACGCCCACGCCCACTCCGACCCCGACTTCGACGGCCACGCCGACCCGCACGCCCACCCCGACCCCGACGCCCACCGGCGGCACCACCCCCACGCCGACCGGCTCCCCGTCGCCGACCCCGACCCCGACTCCGACTCCGACGACCGGCACCGGCGGCCCTGACGTGGGCGTCAGCCAGATCACCCAGAACTCGGCGATGCTGAGCTGGAAGGCGGCTCCCGCCGCGGCCGGCTACGACGTCCTGCTGAACGGCCAGACGATCGGCACCGTCCACTCGACCGTGGTCGGCGTGGTCCGCCTCGCCCCCGGCACCTCGTACACCGTGGCCGTCGCCGTCCGCGACGCCGCCGGTGCGGTCGGCAAGCCCGGCCGCGCCGCCACCTTCCGCACCGTCACCGACGCGGGCCGCCCGCAGCCGGGTGCGAGCTACACCATGGTCAACAGCCTCACCGGCCAGGCGGCCGACCTGTGGGGCAGCTCGATGAACGACGGCACCGTGGCCATCGCCTACCAGCGCACCGGCTACGCCAACCAGAAGTGGCAGTTCGAGGACGCCGGGAACGGCGCGGTGCGGATCAAGTCCGTGCGCTCCAACAAGTGCCTGCAGCTCGGCGGTGCCGCGGTCGCCGGCCAGTACGTCGCCCAGCAGCCGTGCTCGGACGCCGCCGCGCAGAAGTGGCAGCTCAACGCCGGTGACGGCGGTTTCACCGTCACGGCGGACGGCGGCTCGCTGGTGCTGGGGCTCAGCAACCGTTGGTACTACGGCGGTTGGCTGCTGGAGCTGCAGCAGCCGAACGCCAAGCCGTACCAGAACTGGTCGCTGCTGAAGACCTCGTGACGCCGGCCGGACCGCCGGCCCGCGGGCCCGTCGTACCGGCTCGTTAGCCGCCGGCCGGCAGCGGCCGGCCGCAACTCGCCGAGCCCGTGAGCCGTTCGGACCGACACGCCGGGCGCGGGGGGGGGGAGGATCAAGGCGGGGGAAGAAGGGGGGAGCAGCCGACTCGCTCTCCCCCCCCCCACCAAAAAAAAAAAGAAGAACCCAAAGAAAACAAGGATCT
>NZ_JBVJYK010000009.1:171900-330410 GCF_055600605.1 Kitasatospora sp. NPDC038210
TCGTGAGCCGCCGGCCGGAAGGGACCGGCCGAAATTCGCGGATCCTGGGGGTCGTTAGAACAGACACGCTGGGCGCGGCCGCCACTCACCCAGTGGCGGCCGCGCCCGGCGCACCGCTTCCCGCGCCCGTTCCCCACACCGCCACGAGGAGTCCCGCCATGCGAACCCGATCGATCCTCGCCGCCGCCGTCCTGGCCGCGGCGGCCGTCCTGTCCGCCGCCACGCCCGCGGTCTCCCACGGCGACAGCGTCCACCTCGACGTCACCGGCCAGCAGAACGGCCACGTCAGCACCGTCGCCACCTGGGAGAACGACCACGACCCGGTCACCGAGGAGTTCGCCGGAACGCTCTCCGCCACCGCCGCGGACGGCCGCGCCGTCGGGCCCTGGCGCCTGGTCGCCGTCCCGGGCCACCCGGGGACGTACACCACCCGGGAGATCGTCCCCGCCGGGCACTGGACGGTGACCGTGGACTGCGCCTTCCCCTCGCTGGGGCACGCCCAGCGCGAGCTCGACGTCGACGCGACCGCCATCGACGACCCGGTGCCCGCGGGCACCGCGGCCCACCCGACGCCGGCCCAGCCCACCGCCGGGCCGGCTCAGGGGACGGGCTCCGGGACCGCCCCGACCCTGGCGCCCGTTCCCACCCGGTCCGCCACCTCCGGCCCCGCCGCCACGCAGGGGGCCACCGCCGGACCCGTCCGCGAGACCACGGCCGCCACCGCGCACGAGACCACCTCCGACGCCACCACCTGGGCCGCCGTCGGCACCGCCGTCGCGGCCGTCCTGCTGACCGGCGCCGGCCTCTGGTTCCGTCGCCGCCGGGCCTGAGCCGCCGGGCCGCAGCCGCCCGCCCCCGGCCGTCGGGGTGCCCCGCCGGGGAACCAGCAGGGCACGAACCGACGTCCTCCTCGGTCATCGGGCGCACCGAGCGCCCGGCCAATCGCAAGGGAGCGTCCGCGGATGAAGAAGGTGCTGATCACCGGCGGTGCGGGGTTCATCGGGAGCACGGTGGCCTCCGCCCTGCTCGACCGGGGGATCACGCCGGTCGTGCTGGACGACCTCTCGAAGGGCCGGGCCGAGTTCGTCGAGGACCGGATTTTCTACCGGGGAGACATCGCCGACGCCGCCCTGCTCGACCGGATCTTCGCCGACCACCCGGACATCGACGCCACCGTGCACTGCGCCGCGAAGATCGTCGTACCGGAGTCCGTGGCCAAGCCCCTGTACTACTACCGGGAGAACGTCGCCAAGACCGTCGAACTCCTGGAATCCCTCCAGCGGCACGGCTGCACCCGCGTCGTCTTCAGCAGCTCCGCCTCCATCTACGCGCCCACCCCCGACGCCCGCGTCGACGAGAGCTGCCCGGTCGACGCCAACAGCCCGTACGCGCGCACCAAGCAGATGATGGAGCAGGTGCTCCAGGACTGGACCCGCGGCGAGGGGGCCCAACGGCAGCGCGTCATCGCCCTGCGCTACTTCAACCCGATCGGTGCCGACCCGCAGCTGCGCACCGGACTGCAGGACCTCAACCCCACCCACGCCCTCGGCAAGCTGATCGAGGCGCACACCACCGGCGCGCCGTTCACCGTGACCGGCGTCGGCTGGGCGACCCGCGACGGCTCCGGCATCCGCGACTACGTCCACGTCCAGGACCTCGCCGAGGCGCACGTCGCGGCGCTGCTGCGGTTCGACGAGGTGGTCGCCCCGGGTGCGGCGGACCGCTACCGCGTGATCAACGTCGGGACGGGCGACGGCACCACCGTCCGCGAGCTGATCGCCGCCTTCGAGGAGGCGGTCGGCGCCCGGCTCGACGTCCGCGAGGCGGGCCCGCGCCCCGGCGACGTGATCGGCTGCTACGCCGCCGTCGACACCGCCCGCGAGCTGCTGGAGTGGCAGCCCCGCCGCGGCATCGCCGAGGGGGTCGCCGACGCGCTCGCCTGGCGCGCCAAGTGGGCGGCCCACCTGGGCGTCTGACCGGTCGGCAGACCCGGGGCCCACCCGCGTACCACCCGTCGCCGCGTGCCGGGCCGACGGGGGCGGGCCCCGCCCGTTCCACCCCACGGGCCCGGCGGCGCGGCCTACTTCACGGCCTCGCCGGACTTCGTCCAGTTGTCGCGCAGCCGGTCCAGGTAGGACTGCGCCTGGGAGCCGATCTTGACGCCCCGGGCGAAGGCCAGCATGTTGCCCGCGCCGGCGTTGTAGCCGAGGGCGGCGAGTTCGTCGCGGCTCAGCGACACGCTCGGGTGGGCCGGGAGCTGCTCGGCGAGGTCGTGCAGGTGCCACGCCGCGGCCTGGACGGCGAGGTCGCGGTCGTCCGGGAGCTCCTCCCACTGGCGGGCGGCGAAGGGGCGGCCGGGCTTGGTGTCGTCGAACGCGGCCCGGTGCATGTTGGCGATGCCGAAGGACGCGTCCGGCTTGCTGCGCTGCCAGGCCCGTTCGAGCTCGGGGTCGTGCGGCTTGTACGCCTCGTTGTAGAGGATCGCCATCAGCAGCTGCGGGTTGACCCCGGCCTCGGCGGCGAACCGGCGCACCGGCGCGGCGTAGTCGGCGGGGTCGTAGCGGCCCGAGGCCTTCGACGGTGCGGCCGAGGGGGCGGCCGACGGCGCGCCGCCGGACGACGGCGCCGACGACGCCGCGGTGGACGGCGTGGGGTCGGCGGAGGTCGCGCCGTCGTGGCCGTTGCCGCGGACGAGGCCCAGTCCGGCCACGACCACGACGCCGATCACCAGCCAGCGCCCCCAGCCCGGGCCCTTCTGTTCCTCGCTCACCGCTGCCGGTCCCTCCCCGTTCGCCCGTGCGCCCGTTCGACCGCCGTACGGTCGACCGCCTTCCGTCGGCAGGTTACTCGGCGCTCCCGCGGTCGCCGTCGAGGGTGCGGAGGAAGTCCTCCGCCTTCTCGACGCCGGTGTCGATCTGCCCGCTGTACTTGCCGTCCGTGCGGTCGTCGATCGCGTCGCCGACCTTCTCCAGGCCCTTCCCGATCACGTCACCGTGCTCGCGGGCGAGGTCGGTTGCCTTGCCCGCCAGGTTCTTCGGACCCTCCGACATGGTGACGCTCTGCTCCTCTGGCGCGTTCCTGATGGTGTGCCGACGTGGCGGGGATCATGACCATCCTAACGACGGCCGACCGAACGGTTCGCCTGCTGCCGGCCGGCGGCGGGTGACTTTGGTGAGATGGGTTTGTATGCTCCAGCCCTACTTCTACAGAGGTGTAGAAGTAGGGCTCGTCGCCGGGACCGAAGGCGTCCCGGCGACCGCGGCGGTGCGATCGCGTCGCCGCAGCCGCAACGATCGAGGGAAGTGCGCATGGCCGGCCAGCGGGCGAGAACGCCGTACCAGGACGCGGGACCGCGCCCCGAGGACCGTGCCTTCCCCGCCCAGCGCTCCCGGGTGGCCGGAGCCCCGGGAGGCCCGGTGGACGCCGGGCACGCCGGGCGCGCCGGCGCGGAGCGGTCGGCGCGGGCGCCGCGGACGGGGGCGGCGCGCCGCCGGCAGCAGGCGCGTCGGCGCGGCGGTCTGGTGGCCGCGTGCTCCGCGGTCGGGCTGCCCGTACTGGGCGCTGTCGTGGACGAGTCGGGCGGGCCCGGCGTCGGCCTGCTGTTCGCGGCCGGCTCGGTGCTCGGGACGGGCGTCGCGGCGGCACTGTGCAGCCGGCCGGGCCGGTGGTGGGTGGTGACGGCCGCTCCGGTCGTGGTGCTGCTCGCCGCGGCGGGCGTGGAGTACGCGGCGCACCCCGACGAGTACCGGGGCAGGAACCTGGGGACCGGCACGCTGCGCTGGGTCGTCGAGGCGTTCCCGGTGATGGCCGCCGCGGTGGGGGCGGCGCTGGCGGTGGTCGTCGGCCGGGCGGTGGCCGACCGCCGCCGGGCCGTGCCCGACCGGCGACGACCCGACGGTCCGGGCGCCCCGACCGGGGGGAGCCGTCGTGGCTGAACGCAACAACCGGGGCCGGGGCACGGGCCGTTCCGGTGTCCCCGGTCGTACCGGTGGTGCCCCTCGTTCCGGCGGTGCCCCTCGTACCGACGGCAGTCCTCGTACCGCTGGTACCCCTCGTGCCGGTGGTGCCGCTGGTTCCGGCCGCGCCGGCGGCCCGCGCGGTCGGGTCCCGAGCCGCGGCCCCGCCCCGCTGACCGTCGCCGGGCGCACCCTGGCCTGCGCCGTCTCCATCGCCGTGCTCGGGGCCAGCGGCTTCACCTGGTACGAGTACCGCAGCCTGGACGACGGCATGATCAAGTCGATGGCGCTGAGCGAGGCGAAGAAGAACGCCCCGCCGCACCTCGACAAGTCCGTCAACCTGCTGCTGATCGGTCTGGACAGCCGCAAGGACATGGACGGCAACGACCTGCCCAAGCAGTTCGTGGAGGACGAACTGCACGCGGGCTCCAGCGGGATCGGCGGCTACAACACCAACGCCCTGATCGTGCTGCACATCCCGGCCAACGGCGGCAAGGTCTCCGCGCTGTCCGTCCCGCGCGACGACTACGTGCAGACCGTCGGGGCCGACGGCAGGATGCACAAGATCAAGGAGGCGTACGGCATCGCGAAGGACGCCGCCGAGCTGAAGCTGGCCGGCAAGGGGCTCTCCAAGGCGGACCTGGAGCGGCAGAGCCGGGAGGCCGGCCGCTCGGCCACCATCCAGACCGTGCAGAGCCTCCTGGACGTCCCGATCGACCACTTCGCGGAGGTGAACCTGATCGGCTTCTACGACATCGCCAAGGCGGTGGAGCCGATCCAGGTCTGCCTCAACCACCCGGTGGACGATCCGATCACCGCCCGGACCGCCACCCACGAGGGCGGCGGCACCGGCCTCAAACTGCCGGCCGGGATCAGCTCCCTCAACGCCGCCCAGGCGCTCTCCTTCGTCCGCCAGCGCCACCACCTCGCCAACGGCGACCTCGACCGCACCCACCGGCAGCAGGCGTTCATCTCCTCCGTCGAGTACAAGCTCAAGCAGCAGGGGATCCTGAACGACTTCGGGCAGATGCAGAAGCTGTTCGGGGTGGTGAAGAAGGACGTCGTCATCGACAACGAGTGGAACATCCTCGACTTCGCCCGGCAGGCGCCCAATCTGACGGGTGGCAACGTCGAGTTCAACACCCTGCCGATCGCCGGGTTCAGGACGGTCGGCGGGCAGGAGGTCAACACCGTCAACCCGGACCTGATCAAGAAGATCGTCCGGCAGTTGTTCAACCACGATCCGGCCGCCGCGGCCGCGCCCGCCGGGGACGCACCGGGCGACGCGGGCGCCGCTCCCGCCGCCTCCGCGTCGGCTGCGACGACCGCCTCCGCTGCACCGAGCGGGCCGGCGAAGGCGGTGGTCGACGTCAACGCGGCGGCCGGCGCCGGCACGGCGTCCAACGAGTCCAAGGCGCTGGCCGAACTCGGTTACCAGGCCGGCAGGATCGGCGACGCCCCGGCCAGGACCAAGGTCACCACCGTCGCCTACGGAAGCGGCGCCAAGGCCGACGCCCAGCAGCTCGCGGGCCGCTACGGCGTCACCGCCGCACCCTCCGGCACGGTTGCGCCCGGCCACATCCTGCTCACCCTCGCCGCCGCCCGCACCCCGGCCCCCACCGCCGTGCCCCCGGGCGCCGCCGCGACGGGCGACCCGTCCGGCGACCCGGCGGCGGGCCTGCCGATGCAGGGGCCCCCGGTGAAGGCGGGGGGGATCCCCTGCGTGGACTGAGGGGATCGTGGCCCGGCCGCAGCTGGTCGGCTCGATCGGGTCGGTCCCGGTCCGGCCGGTCCGGTCGGTCCCGGCCGACCGGACGGTCCGGCGGCGGCGCGGGTCAGGGGCGGGGTGTCTTCTCGCCGTGCACGGCGGTGTACTCGGCCGCGAGCCACGGGCCCAGGTCGTCGATGAGCATGGTGAGGACGCCCCGGTCCACGGCGGGGGCGCGGTCCGCGGCCGGAGTGCGGGCGGTGGCGGCGGCCAGGCGCATCCGGTCGGCGTGCTCCGGGTAGTAGGCGGCGAAGGCCTCGGCGGAGGCGGTGAGGTCGCTGGTCCAGCCGCCCCAGCGGGGCATCACCAGGGTGAAGCCGGTTCGGACGATGCGGCGGGTGACCGCGCGGGTGAGGGCGCGGAGTTCGGCGTCCGTGGTGGCGGCGGCCGCGCGCTCGCGCCAGCGGGGGAGGGCCGGCGCGAGGTCGCCGTTGGTCTCCCGGGCGAGCAGGGAGGTGGGCCGGTAGCGGGGGAGCCGGGTGGCGAGGTCCACGCCGAACAGCGGGGTGCACAGGCAGGCCACGAACCAGCCCAGGTCGTGCCGTTCGAGCTCGCTCAACAGGGTGCCGGTGCCGAAGAGCAGCATGCCGACGCCGTCGACCTGCGCGAACTCGGCGTCCAGCGCGGCTTCGAGGGCGTCGGCGTCGGCCCGGTCCGCGGCCGTGGGCTCGTGGTGCAGGGCGAGCAGCAGGTCGAGGTCCGAGACACCGGGGCGGGCGGTGCCGCGCGGGATGCTGCCGTAGAGGTAGGCACTGTGCAGCCGGTCGGGGCCGAAGACGCGGGCGATCCGCTCGCGGGCCGCGCCGACCACCGGGGCGAACGGCGCCGGCATGCGGGTGAGCGAGCCCTCCCGGGCGATGAATCCGGCGGCGTCCAGGCCCTGAGCGGTGGTCATGGGGGCACTCTGCCGTACCAGCGGCCCGGCTGACCAGCGAGATATCCGGCCACCCGGTGGCTTGTCGGTGCCGTGTGCAAGCATCCGTCGTGCACGAACACGGAGGGCGTGCGAGGGGATCGGCACGGGCACCCGGGGCGGCCGTCGGCGACCGATGGCCGACAGCCGACGGCCGGGAGGCGTGCCGCTGCCACCGGCCGGGAGTCGGACGGTGGCAGCGGGGCGGAGCCGGACGCCCGGTCAGCTCGGCGTGGCCGCCTGCGTGGTCGGGCACGGCGGGAGGGTCGACGGCGCCGTGGTCGCACAGGCCGTGGTCGGCGACTTCGCGCTGGTGGTGACGGTGGTCGCGGCCGATGTGACGGTGGTGGTCGGTTTGCCGGCCGTCGTGGCCGTCGTGGCTGTCGTGGCCGTGGTGGTGGCGGTCGAGGGCGCGGTGCTCGCCGTCGACTTCGTCGCGGACGGCGTGCCCGTGGTGGTCGTCGCCGAGGAGGACGACGGCCCGCCCGAGGAGGTGGTCGAGCCCGAGGTGGTGGACCCGGAGGTGGTCGAGCCCGAGGTGGTGGACCCGGAGGTGGTCGAGCCCGAGGTGGTGGCCCCGGAGGTCGTGGCACCCGAGGTGGTGGCCCCGGACGTCGTGGCACCCGAAGCGGTCCCGGAGGCCGGCGAACCCGACGGCGTGGTCGGCTTCCACACCGCGGGCGGCGGCACGCCCGGCGCGAGGGGGCCCTTCGGCGGTTCGACGGGCTTGTCCACGATCCGGATCTGCCCGGTCGCCCGGGCGAACCAGCCGCCGGTGTCGATGTTCACCAGGACGATCGCGGTCACCGGCTGCGGCGCCGGCACCACCACGATCAGCGAGGACGGCTGGAAGCCCGTCCAGCCCTTCCCGGTGTACTTGGCGTTGCTCATCAGCTTCGGCGGCCCCAGCGGGTTGCCGCAGGCGCAGCGCACCCTGGGCACGCCCTGGGCGTCCACCAGGACGGCCGTCCCGGCCTGCAGCGCGGACTGGTACTCGACCGAGGCCCCGCCCTTGTAGCTGTGGTTGGTCACCCGGGTGTCCACCCGCAGGTACGCCGGGGTGAGCGAGCGCAGGTAGCCGGGGATGTCGGCCTGCGCGATGCCGGCGCCGGCGGCCCAGGCGCGCCCGGTGTCCCCGGTCGAGACCATCCCGATCAGGCGCTCGGTGTCGCAGCTGGACTTGCCCATCGCGCCGCCGTACAGCCCCGCGGAGCTCCCCTCGACGCTGTGCAGGGCGGCCGACGTACTGCCCGCGGACGTTGCGCCGCCCGGGTGGGTGGTACCGCCGGGCTGCTGCGCCGCCGAGGTGGCGGGAGCGGGCGCCGTCATCCCCTGGGTTTCCACCGACGGGGTGAACGGGGCGGGCCCCGGGTCCGCCGGCGCCTGCAGGGCGACCTCGTTGGCGGCCGGGATCGCCTCGGTCTTGCTGCCCTGGTTGCTGACGATCACCACGGTGGCCACCACGGCCACCACCAGGGTGCCCGCCGCCAGCGCCAGCCCCTTCGGGGAGCGCCACCACGGGCGGTGCGGCCGGCCCCCGGAGCCGCTGGAACCGTTGCCACCACCGGAGGGCGGCCCGGAGTCCCCGGGCGGGCCCGAGGGCGGCGGGGGCACGGACGACGGCCCGGAGGTGCCGCCACCGGACGGCGGACCGGCCAGCGGGCCCGACGGGGGGCCGGAGGGAGGGCCGTACGGCGGCTCGGTCGGTGGTCCGGACGGCGGTGGTTGGGAGGTCATCGAGGCTCCGTTTCGCAGGCGGCCGGCGATCGCGTTCGGCACGGGAAGCTCCTGCCACTGGCTTCCCTTTCTCTCCCGGCGCACCGCCCGCCGCAACAGCAGGTGCCCGAGGCGTCGCCGAGCGTGCGCCCCGGGCGTCGGCCACCCTGGAAGCCGAGCGGGCCCGAGAGCCGGAGGCCCGTCGAGCGACCAGGAGGCGGCATGGAGCAGCCCACGACCCGGGCCGCGGGCCCGCCCGGCGCCGTCCGCGGCTGGCTGGACGCGCTCGCCGTCGTGCTGGCCGGGGTGGTCGCGATGGCGGCGGTGGCCGCGCTCGGCCTCTGGCTGGCCGGCGCCGCCGACCTCCCCGACGGCGGCTTCGCCTCGGTGGTCGCGGCGACGCTGGCGCTCGCCGTCGGCGGATCCGTCCAACTCGACGGCGGCGCGGGCGGCTTCGCCGCCGTGGACGCCGGGATCACGGCGATGCCGCTGACCGTCTCGGTGGTCGGCGCGGTCACGATGGCCGAGGTGCTGCTGCGTCAGCTGCGCTTCCGCGCGGTGGCCGGCGGGCGTGAACTGCTGGGCCGGCTCGCCCGGACGGTCGTGCTGTGGGTGCTCGCCCTCGTCCTGCTGACCCTCGCCGCCCGGCACAGCTTCGTCGTCCCGCTCGGCGGCGACCTCGTGCAGTCGATCGGCGGCGCCCTCGGGCTGACCCCGCAGGTCGGCTTCCACGCGGAGGGCCCGAGCACCGTCGGCATCGGTCTGGCGTGGCTGCTGGCGGTGCTCGCGGCCACCTTCGCGGTGTCCCGCCGGGCGCCGCTGCCGCCCGCCCTGGTGCGCCACCAACTCGCCGTCCGACCGGCTGCGTTCGCACTCTGGATGGTGCTGCTGGCGTACCTGGCGATCGGCGCGGTGGCGGGGGTGCTGACCGCCGTCGTCAACGGCAACGCCCGGCAGACCATGGCGGTGCTGCTGCTCGCCCTGCCCGACCTCGCCTGGATGGCCTTCGGCCTCGGGCTCGGCGCCGAGTGGCACGGCCGGTTGAAGGGCGCACTCGGCCTGCCCGTGCCCAAGCCGCTCGCCGAGGTGCTGCGCGTGCCGGACGGACAGGAGGCGACGGTCGACCTCGGCACCCTGGCCGACCAGGACGCGCGCGCCTGGTGGCTGCTGCCGCTGGCCGCCGTCCTGCTGCTCGCGGCCGCCTTCCTGGCGGCCCGTCGTTCGCCCCGCACCGTCCGGCTCTGGCAGCACGCCGTCCGGTTCGCGCTGGCCGCCGCCGTCACCATGCTGCTGGTGGGCCTGTGGACCCGGATGGACGCAGAGTACGGGCTCTCCGTGCTCGGCGTCGGCCTCGGCGAGGGCGGCGGCCTGGACGATCTGATCGGCTCCGTCCTCGGCGGCTCCAATCCGGTGGCCGGCCTCGGCAGCGGCAGCCTCACGCTGCGCCCCTCGCTGTGGACGGCCGTTCCGCTCGCGGCGGGCTGGGGCCTGGTCACCGGCGCCCTCGGCGCGCTGCTCGCCACCCGGGTGCGGCACCGGGGGGAGGTCACCGAGCAGGAGGCGGCAGGGAGCTGACGGGCCGGCCGGGGCTCAGAACAGCCGGTGGCCCTGCACCAGGGCGGTCCTGGTGCCGTCGTCGCGGACGTGCCGGAGCTTCCTGACACCGCTGTGCATCTTCGCGCTGAACAGCAGCGAGGGGCCGATGATCACGCCCGCGGCGGCCAGGGCGAAGAGCAGCCCGATGTTCTGGGTGCTCCGGTCGTCGCCCTCCTCGACGGTCTGGCCGCCGAGGTGGATCAGCATCGGGACGGTGGCCAGCAGCGAGAGCAGCAGCAGCCAGCCCAGCGCCCGGTGCACCAGCTGCTTGGCCCTCGCCCGGGCGGCGCTCTCCACCCGGACTGAGAACGCCCGGAGGCACCGCGGGCAGATGAGGGCGATGTCGCGGTCCCCCTCGGCGGGCCGCGGCGCGCCGCCCTGCGGCACGTGGGAGACGCTCCACCTGACCCTCGTCGTGGTGGGTCCGTGCTCCACGCTCACCCTGCAGCCGAGGCTCACCACGTATCTGTCGCCGATCGTGGACTGTGCCACCGTGCCACCCCCAGACGCCGCCGCGACCGTCACGGGGCAGGCGGATTGTAGCCGTGCCCGCAGCCGGTGAAACAGATGACGTCACGTCAAAAGGCCTCGGACAGAAGGATCACCGCCGCCGGGACGGCCTGGCCGAGCGCCCCGCGCCACAGCCTGGGCTCCGAGACGAACAGGGTGATCCCGCCCGCGACCATGAAGGCGGCGATGTAGAGGATCACCGCGCGGCCCGAGCCGCCGTGGCCGGAGTGCAGCAGGACCAGGCCGGTGACCAGGCCGAGGGCCAGGAAGAGGTTGTAGAAGCCCACGTTGAAGCGCCAGAGCCGGACCTCCGGGGCGTCCGCGGTGTTGCCGGTGAGCAGGTAGCGCACCCGGGGGTGTCCGTAGAGGAAGCTCTCCAGCGGCCACGCGACGAGGTGGATCGCGGCGGCGACCATGGCGAAGACCTGGCTCACGGCATCCATGACGAGCGGCTCCCTCCGGACGCGAACGGGGACGGCCACGCGGGCGGCGGGTGGACGACCGGCGAGGCCCAGGCGGGGGGCTCCGGCACCGCGCGGGGCACGCGCGGGTCGAACGCCGGGACGACCTGGGTGGGCGGCCCGCCGCTGCCCCACCGGGCCGCGTCGGGGGCGTCGGCCGCGGTGGTGGCCGCGCGCAGCTCGGCGACGAACTGCAGGCAGCTCGCGTACCGCTCCTCGGGCGTCTTGGCGAGCGCCCGGGCGACCACCGCCGTCACCGGGGCCGTCAGGTCGGGCCGGTGCTCCTCCAGCGCCGGCGGCGGGTCGTTGAGGTGGGCCCAGAGCAGTGCGAGGTCGCTCTCCCGGCGGAACGGCGGGGTGCCCGCGAGCATCTCGAAGACCACGCAGCCGAGGCTGTACTGGTCGCAGCGCCCGTCCAGCGGCCGGCCGGAGATCTGCTCGGGCGCCGCGTAGTCCAGCGTGCCGACGATCTGGCCGACACTGGTCAGCCCGCTGAGCGACAGGGACTTCTTGGTGAGGCCGAAGTCCGCCAGGTACAGGTGCTCCGGGTGCTCGCTGTCCGTGCCGGCGGCGACCAGCACGTTGCCCGGCTTGACGTCCCGGTGCACCAGGTCGTGGTCGTGCGCGGCGTCCAGTGCGGAGGCGATCTGCAGGGCCAACCGGGTGGTCCGCTCGACCGGGAAGGGGCCGCCCCGGTTGATCAGGGCGCGCAGGTCGCCGCCCTCGACGTAGCGCATCGCGATGAACAGGATGCCGTCGTGCTCGCCCGCCTGGAACACCGGGATGATGTGCGGGTGGTCGATCGCCGCCGCGGCCTCGGACTCGTGGATGAAGCGCTGCCGGAACACCTCGTTGCGGGCCAGCTCGGGGGCCAGCAGCTTGACCGCGACGGTCCGGCGCAGCCGCAGGTCCTTGGCCCGGTAGACCACGGCCATGCCGCCGCGGCCGATCTCGCTCTCCAGCCGGTAGTCCGCGACCTTCCGCCCGACCAGGCCGGCGGGCAGGCTCGGGGCGGACGGCTGCTCGGCGGAGGTCACGGCTCGCCCGCCTGGGTGGGCGCGTACGGGCCGCCCACCGGCGACGGCGACGCCCCGGGCGCGGGCGACTGCGCCGGTGCCGGGGTCGGCGTGTGCCGCGGGGAGGGCTCCGGTGCGGCGGGCGCCGGCTGCCGGTCGGTGGCCGCGTACGTCTGCAGCTGCAGCCCGTCGCAGTAGCACCAGCGGTCGTGCACCGGGTCGAAGACCCAGAGCGCCTCGCCGTCCACCACCAGGCCGACCCGCAGGCCGCGGGTGCGCTCCCGGAACGCCTCCAGGTCGAGGGTCCCGGCCGCGAGGTCCTCCAGCAGGGCGCGGTAGCGGGCCAGCGCGGCCTCGGCCTCGGCGAGCGCCGGGCGCGGATCGGCGGTCCGGGCGGGCGGGCCCCCGGCGGCGGGCGGCGGCTGCGGCAGGGCGACCAGCAGCCGGCCGTCGACCCAGGCGCTCCAGCCGTTGGAGCACAGGACCTGCGCCCAGTCGCCCTGGCGGCCGAGCAGCTGCAGCGGGAGCAGCGCGTCGAACCGCGCGGACGGCCGTGCCGGGTCCGGGGCCGTCCAGGAGGCCAGTCCGCCCGGCGGGGCGACGTGGGTGGGGCTGAACACGAACTCGTCCATGGGCGGCTACATTTCCTCCGCCGCGCGACCCCCGCCGCGCGCGGCACGACTCGCACCACAGGGTCGGTTCCCACTCTACCGGCGGCGGCCCGACCCGGCGCCGGGCGCGGGTGCACGCCCGCGCCCGGGCCGGCCGCCGGACTACTTGCGCATCACCGAGGGCTCGTGCCGCCGCAGCAGCGCCAGCACCGCCAGGCCGTACGCCACCGAGAGGCCGAGCATCGCGCCCATCCCGACCAGCCAGCCGGTGCGCTCGTGGCGGAACATCGGGTCCGCGGTGATCGGGGACGGGATGGTCAGCCCGTTCAACTGGACCGTCCGGGCCATGGAGGACAGGCCCCACCGCGAGGGGAACAGCCAGGCGAACTGCTCCAGGCCGGGCACGCCGACCAGCTTGAGCATCAGACCGCTGAGGACGATCTGGACGATGGCGAGGAGCACGAGCAGCGGCATCGTGGTCTCCTCCTTGTCGACGGCGGCGGAGACCACCAGGCCGAGCATCATCGCCGTGAACGCGAGCACCGCGACCGCGATGATCAGTTCGGGCAGCTGCGGCATCAGCACACCGCTCGTCACCGGTGGCGGGGAGCCCGGACGGGGCTCGGCGGAGAGCTTGACCCCGCCCAGGCCGACCACGGTCAGCACCGCGGCCTGCGCCACCGTGACCGCCCCGAGGACCACCACCTTCGAGACCAGGTACGCCGATCTGGACAGGCCGACGACGCGTTCCCGCCGGTAGATCGCGCGTTCCTTGACGATCTCGCGCACCGAGTTGGCCGAGCCGGTGAGCACGCCGCCGAGACAGAGCGTGAGCAGGCAGTTGATGGCGTTCTCGTCGGTGAGCCGGGAGCCGGCCATCACCCGGCACATCAGGCCGATGATGAACGGCAGCGCGATCATGACGGTGAGGAACAGCCGGTCGGCCGCGAGCACCGCGGAGTACCGGCGGACCAGCGTGCCCAGCTGGGAGAACCAGCTCTGCGGCTTCTCGTGGCCGATCGTCGGCGCGGACGCCGCGGCGTCGTGCGGCGGGTGGGCCGCCTCGGCCGTCACGTACCGCTGGTACTGCAGCGAGGCCCGGAACCGGTCGCGGGCGACGCCCTCGGTGTCGCTCTCGAAGGCCTCGAAGGCCTCCGGCCACTCGTCCTGACCGAAGTAGTCGAGCGCCTCGCCGGGCGGCCCGTAGTAGGCCGTCCGGCCGCCCGGGGCCAGCACCAGCAGGCGGTCGCAGACGTTCAGGCTCAGCACGCTGTGCGTCACCACGACCACCGTGCGGCCGTCGTCGGCCAGCCCGCGCAGCATCCGCATCACCGAGCGCTCCATGCCGGGGTCCAGTCCGGAGGTCGGCTCGTCGAGGAAGAGCAGGGAGGGCTTGGTCAGCAGCTCCAGGGCCACGCTGACCCGCTTGCGCTGGCCGCCGGACAGGCTGGCGATCACCTGGTCGGCCCGTTCGTCCAGGCCCAGTTCGTGGATCACCTCCAGGACCCTGGCCTCCCGCTCCTGCGGGTCGGTGTCGCCGGGGAAGCGCAGCTCGGCGGCGTAGGTGAGCGCGCGGCGGACGGTCAACTGGGTGTGCAGGATGTCGTCCTGCGGAACCAGCCCGATCCGGCGGCGCAACTCGGCGTAGTCGCGGTAGAGGTCGCGTCCGTCGTACAGCACCGTGCCCTGGTCGGCGGGGCGCAGCCCGGTGAGCGCGTTGAGCAGCGTGGACTTGCCCGCTCCGCTGGGGCCGGCCACCGCGAGCAGGGTCTTCTCGGGGAGCGGGAAGCTGACGTCGTCCAGCAGGACCCGGCGGTCCGGGCCGACGTGGACGACCAGGTGCTGGACGTCGAGCGAGATCTCGCCGGTGTCGGTGTACTCGACCAGTCGGCCGTCAACCAGGCACAGGGCGGAGTGGCCGATGCCGACGATGTCCGCGGGGCCGACCGGGCCGCGCTTGACCGGGCGGCCGTTGAGGTAGGTGCCGTTGTGGCTGTTCAGGTCGACGATCTCGTGACTGCCGTCGGGCAGTTCGCGCAGCTCGGCGTGGTGCCGGGAGACCACCAGGTCGTCCAGCACCAGGTCGTTGTCCGGCGAGCGGCCGATCCGCACGGTGCGGCCGGGCAGCTGGAGGACGGCGCTCGGACTGCGGAAGACGCCGGAGCTCTCCGGGGCGACCAGGACCGTGCGCTCGTCCGGCGCCGGGGCGGGCAGGCCGGCGAAGGTCGCGGACGGGCCGTCGGCCGGATCGCCGAACCGCAGCCGGGTGCCCGGGCCGACGTCCTCGCGGCTGACCCGGTGGCCGTCGTCGAAGGTGCCGTTGGTGCTTCCGACGTCCTCCAGCAGCCAGTGGCCGTCGGTGGCGCGCAGGATCGCGTGGTGCCAGGAGACCCGGGGGTCGTCCAGCACGATCTCACTGGTCGGGTCGCGGCCGACGTGATAGGCCCGGGTCGGGTCGATCAGCTGGGAGTCGGTCTCGGTGACCAGGACGAGGGGTGGCGCGGTGAGTGCGCCGACGCGCTCTCCCATGCTGGGAATTCTATCGCCGGTGGGCGCGAACGGCCTTCCCGGACCACAGGATTGGACTGGACCACTGTGCCGTGGCGGCACTATCGTTCGGCGTGCCCGCGCGTCGCCGGGCGTCGGGCGTCGGCAAGTGCCGGGCGTCGCCGGGTGTCATCGAGTGCTTCGGAACGGAACCCATGAGCATCTGGCCCCGGTTGCGCCGATCCCGGACCGTCCGAGCCGGGCGGGCCACCGGCCGGGTGCTGCGCTGCGGCCTGATGGACACCATGCTCGCCGACCTCGCCGTCTCGGTCGTGCTCTGCTTCGAGCAGCCGCTGGACGACGACCGGCTCGCCGCCGGCCTGGCCCGCGCCCTGGAACGGGTGCCGGTCTTCGCCGGGCGGCTGCGCACCGTCGACGGAGTCCTGGAAGCGGTCTGTGACGACTCCGGCGTGCCGCTGGAGGTCTACACCGTGGACGGCACGCTCGCCGAGGCGATGGGCCGGGTCACGGCGGCAGGATCCGAACTGGTCGACCGGCTGGACGCACCGGGCGCCCGCACCGGCGGCGCCCCGCTGCTCACCGTCAGGGTCACCCGCACCGCCGACGGCGGGACGCTGCTCGGCTGCTCCTGGCACCACGCGATCGGCGATCTGCACAGCTTCATGCTGCTGCTGCGGATCTGGTCGGCGGCGGTCGAGGGGGAGCCGCTCCCGGAGGCCGAACTCGTCCCCGACCAGGACGAGTTGCTGGACGGTACGCTGCCCGCCGAGGACTGCGGGCGGCCCGGGTTCCGGGTGCCCGCGCCCGCCGAGGCCGAGCTGCTGGCCCGCGAGGTGGCGGCCGGGCCGCGCGCCAACCGGACCGTCCAGATCGCCTTCACCGACACCGAAGTGGCCCGGATGCGCGCAGAGTTCGGTGCCGCGGCCGGGCGCAGGCTGTCCGCCGGGGACGTGCTGTGCGCGCATCTGCTCGCCACCCTGCGGGAGTTGGACGGCGACGACGCCGAGCGGATGCTGACCGTCCCGGTCAACGCGCGCCGCTGGCTCGGCCTCTCGCCCGCCCTGGTGGGCAACCTGCTGAGCGAGGTGCACGTGCCGCACCGGCCCGGGGACGGCCCGGCGGCGCTGGCTGGCGCGCTGCGGGCGGCGGTCGAGGAGTTCCCGACCGCGCACCTCAACCTCCGGGCCAACCTCGGCTTCCTGGCCGCGCTCGGCCGCTCGCGGCTGCGCGAGTGCGTACCGCTGGGCTTCGACCCGCAGGCCCGCCGGTTCAGCTTCTCCAACTGGAGCCGCTTCGGCGCCTATGCGGTCAGCTTCCAGGGGCAGCGCCCGGTGTTCTTCAGTCCGGCCGCCAACTACCCGCTGCCGTGGGTCTGCTGGACGGTCGAGGGGTTCCGCGGCGAGGGGTGGCTGGCCACGGTGGTGCTGCCCGCCCGGCTCGCCGCCCGGGTCCGCGGTGCGGAGGGCCGGGCGGCGCTGCACCGCTTCCGGACGGGGGCCGACGAGCTGCCCGCGTCGGCCGCCGTGCTGCCGAAGGTGATCTGAGCGCCGTCCGGGGGCCGGACGCTACCGGAAGGACCGCTCGATCCCGGTCCACAGCCGGGAGCGGGCCTGCAGCGCGGTGCGGACGGTCTCGGCGCAGGAGTCCCACTTGGCCTGGTCGTCGCCGCACAGGTCGATCAGCATCTGCATCGCCATCGGGGTGTGCTGCTCGCCGTCGACCTCGATGTGCCGGGCCAGGTAGTCCTTGAAGACGGTGAGCAGGCCGTCCGGGTCGTCGATCGCGATCACCTGGGCGAACATCTCGGGGATCAGGTCCTCGCGGCCGAAGGCGAAGGCCGCGGCCCGGCAGTGCACCGGGGCGTTCTCGATGACGGACCAGGTCGTGCTCGTGAAGTCCACGGCGGGCTGCGGGACGTCGGCGGCCTTCAGTGCCTCCGGCACGGCGGAACCGGTGCCCAGCAGCGCGAGGAACGCCTCCACCGGGCGCGGGTCGGCACCGGCCCGGCGCATGCCCTCCAGGTACAGCTCGAAGTGGCTGGTGTAGCCCTCGCCGAGCTCGTCGCTCTCCTCGACCAGCACGATCTCGTTGATCAGCCGCCGGCTGGCCGTCGGGCCGCCGGGCACCCACGGGACCTCGACGCAGGTCAGGTCGCGCTGCAGGCTCTTCAGCAGCGACATGAAGTCCCAGACGGCGAAGACGTGGCTGTTCAGGAAGGTGCGGACGCGCTCGATGTCGGTGAGCGCCGAGTACACGGAGTGGCCGACCACCTCGCGGCGCAGCGGGTCGATGGCCTGCTGCAGGCTGGTCAGTCCGGGGTGGGAGCGGTCCCAGTGGTAGCGGTTGGCGGACATGCGGGCTCCTTGTCGGTCACGGGGTGTGCTGCGGGGGTGTCCCGCGTGGTGCTGCAGGGGTGCTGCGGGGTGTGCCGGGCACGGGGGTGTCGCGGCACGGGCTTGCGGGGGCGGGGGCCGGTCAGGGGTGCTTCATGACGGCGTACAGCGCGTGCCGCAGCTGGTCGCGGCTCGGCTGCACGGCCCGGTCGAGGGCCGGGGCGAAGGGCAGGACGGCGCCGTCGGGCCGGGTGATCCGGCGCGGCGGGGCGATCAGGCGCAGCTCCTCGGCGGCGGTGGCCAGCACCTCCGCGCCGAAGCCGCAGCTGCGGTTGGAGTCGTCGATCACCACCAGCCGGCCGGTGCGCTGCAGCGAGTCGGCCAGTGCCTGCCAGTCGAAGGGGTGGACGGTACGCGGGTCGAGCACCTCCACCGAGACGTCCGGCGCGACCTCCTCGGCCACGGCGAGCGCGTCGTGCACCAGGTGCCCGAGGGCGACCACGGTGACGTCGGTGCCCGGGCGGTGGATCCGGGCCCGGCCGAGCGGCACCGGGGCGAGCTCCCGGGTGACGGTCTCGCGCACCGGCAGGGCGGCGGCGGGCGCGAACACCACGACCGGGTCCGGATCCCGGATCGCCGAGCGCAGCAGCCCGTAGGCGTCCGTCGGGGTGGCGGGCACCACGGTCTTCAGGCCGGCGTGCGCGAACAGGCTGTACGGGTGGTCGGAGTGCTGTCCGGCCCAGCCGTCCCTTGAGCCGGAGCCGGGGACCAGGCAGGTCAGCGGCACGGCCGCCTGGCCGCCGGTCATCAGGGAGAACTTGTGTGCCTGGTTGACGAGTTGTTCGAAGACCAGGAACAGCAGCGAGGGGATCTGGAACTCCAGCACCGGGCGTCGGCCGGCCAGCGCGGCGCCGACCGCCATCGCGGTGAAGGCCTGTTCGGACAGCGGGGTGTCGACGATCCGGTCCGGGCCGAAGCGGTCCAGCAGGCCGAGCGTGGGCCCGGCCAGCCCGGCGCCGATGTCCTCGCCGAAGACGCAGACCGCGGGGTCGGCGGCGAGTTCGTCGGCCAGCGCCCGGTTGAGCGCCTTGGTGTACGAGAGCCTGGTCACGGTGTCGCTCCCGCCCGGGCTCGCAGCCCGTCCGCGTACAGGTGGTCCGATGCGCGCGCCGGGTCCGGGTGTTCGGAGGCGAGCGCGAACTCCTCGGCGGAGGTGAGCTGTTCGGCCACCGATCGGTCCAGCCCGGCGAGCGCCGCGGGGTCGATCAGGGCGGCGGCCCGGGGGAGCGGGTCGCGCCCGCGCCAGGCCTCGACCTCCTCGGGGGTGCGGTAGCGCAGTTTCATCCGGCGTTCCATGGTGTGGTGGCCCTCGTAGCGGTAGGTGCGGCACTCCAGGAAGCCGGGGCCGCCGCCGTCGCGCGCCCGCTCGACGGCGTTCAGGGCGGCGGCGCGGACGGCCTCGGTGTCCATGCCGTCCACCTCCTCGGTGGGGATGCCGAAGGCGGCCGCCCGGCCGGTGGCGCTGCCCGCGACGGCGGTGGCGGCGGGCAGGGTGGTGGCGTAGCCGTTGTTCTCGCAGACGAACAGCACCGGCAGGCGCCACATCGCGGCGAGGTTGAGCGATTCCAGCAGCACGCCCTGGTTGAGTGCGCCGTCGCCGAAGAAGGCCACCGCCACCGGGGTTCGCCCGGGCGGCTCCTGGCGGGCCGCCCAGGCGGCGCCGACCGCGATCGGGGCACCGGCGCCGACGATGCCGTTGGCGCCGAGGATGCCCAGGGAGAGGTCGGCGGCGTGCATGGAGCCGCCCCGGCCGCCGTTCAACCCATCGACGCGGCCGAGGAGTTCGGCGAGCAGCCGGTGCGGGGCGGCGCCCCGGGCGAGCACGTGGCCGTGGCCGCGGTGGGTGCTGGTGAGCCGGTCGGCCGGGCCCAGCGCCGAGCAGACGCCGACCGCGACGGCCTCCTGCCCGATGTACGGGTGGATGCCGCCGGGGATCGCGCCGGACTTCACCAGGCCGAGCGCCAGCTCCTCGAAGCCGCGGATCAGCCGCAGCATCCGGTAGCGTTCGGCGGGCGTGCCGAGCGGGGCGGGGACGCCGGGCGCGCGCACCGCCTCCGGGGGAAGGGCTGCGGCCGGGGTGTCCGTGTCCGGGGGAGCCGTCACGGCCGTCCCCGCCAGACCGCCGGGCAGAACCGCGGGTCGGCGTAGTCCGGCCGGCCGTCGGCGGTGCGGCGCACCAGGACGTCGTGGTTGTACACCACGGGGCTGCCGTCCGCCCGGTCGTGCCGGTGGTACTCGTTGGCGGCGTCCTGCAGGTGCAGCGAGACGGCGCGGCGCGGGTAGGAGGCCAGGTTGGGGCCGCTGCCGTGGTAGGTGCGGCAGTGGTGGAAGGACATGTGGCCGCGCGGGATCGGCATCGGGACCTTGGTCACCTGCTGCCCGTTGTGGGCGGCGTTGGCGGCCAGGATGCCGTCCAGTTCGGAGCGGTCGCGGTCGGCGAAGTGCCGGGTGGAGTCCTCGCCGGAGGGCAGCTCCCGCCAGCGGTGGCTGCCGTCGACCATGGTGATGGTGCCGTTCTCCTCGTGGCAGTCGTGGAAGGGGATGAAGGCGGTGAGCATCTCCTGCGAGGTGCAGGTCTGCCAGTAGTGCTTGTCGAAGTGCCACGGCACCCGGTTGCTGGGCTCCCCGGGCACCGGCGGCTTGTAGATCAGGGTGGCCTGGAAGATCCGGATCTCCTCCGTGCCGGCGAGCAGCGCGGCCACCGCGCCGACCAGCGGCTTGCGCAGGACGGCGCCGATCGCGTCGCTCTCGTAGTGGACGTAGTCGTTGTGCCGCTGGACGGGACCGTCCGACGGCTGCCAGGACGCCAACCTGGGCGGCCGGACGGGCAGTTCGCGGTCGCGGTGGCCGGCGTAGTACAGCTCGGTGGCGGCCTGCAGGGTGTCCAGCTCCTCGTCGCTGAACAGCCGGCGGGACAGGTACCAGCCGTGCTCGCGGTAGTGGGCGACCTCGTCGGGGGTGGGCAGCAGCGCGCGCTCGGCCTCGGTGAGCCGGAACTCGGCGGTCGTGGTCATGGTCGGGCCTCCTTCGGGGGTGCGGGGTGGTCAGGCGGAGGCGGCGGAGCCGTGCCGCTTGATGGCCTCGTACAGGGCCTTGATGTTCGCGGTGCCGAAGGTGCCGGCGCCCTGGCGCTCGATCAGTTCGAGGAAGTAGGTGCGCCGGGGGTGGGTCGAGCGGGCGAAGATCTGGAACAGCTGGCCGCCGTGGTCCTGGTCGACCAGGACGTGCAGGTCGCGCAGGGTCTCCACCGGGATGGCCGTCTCGCCGAAGCGCTCGGCCAGGACGTCGAAGTAGGCGCCCGGGGTGGTCAGGAACTCCACGCCGCGGGCGCGGACGGTCCGGACGGCGGTGGTGATGTCGCGGGTGCTGAAGGCGAGGTGCTGCACGCCGGCGCCGCCGTGGGCGGCCAGGAAGTCGTCGATCTGGCCGGGCCGGCGGCCGGTGTCGGGTTCGATCAGGGTGAAGGTGACCGCGCCGGAGGGGCTCTGCACCACCTTGGAGTCCATGGCCTGCTCGCCGACCTCGATGTGCTCCTCGAAGATCGTGTGGAATCCGAGCGCGGCCTCGCAGAACCGTACGGCGGGGGCGAGTTCGCCGGCCGGGAGGCAGATCGCGACGTGGTCGAGCGCGTCCAGCAGGCTCGGCTCGGGGGCGGGCCCGTCGGTGGGCAGCTGGACGAGCCGCAGCGCGGTGTCGCCGAAGCCGGCGATCAGCGCGCCGGCGCGGTCCAGGACGCGGGCGCCGTGCCGTTCGGCGCGTTCCAGTGCGGCCTGCGGGTCGGTGCAGCCCAGGGCGAGGACGGCGACGCCGTCCCCGTGCCGCGCGACGAAGTCGGCGACCGGGTGCTCGGGGTCGGCGGCGGAGGCCAGGTGCAGCCGGATGGTGCCCTGGCGCAGTTCGACGGTGCGGGTGCCGTCCGGCGCGGTGGCCGGGGCGTCGGCGGTGAAGCCGTAGTCGGCGCAGAGCCCGGCCGCGGTCTTGTCGGCGTCGGCGCAGTGGAACTCGGCGTGGGTGATGGTCTGGACGGACATCGGGATCTCCCCCCGGAGGGATGGCAGGTGGTGGATCGGTGGGCCGACGCGCTATCCGGCGGCCCCGGCCCGGGCGGGGCCGAGGACGAGGCTGAGGTTGTGGCCGCCGAAGGCGAAGGCGTTGCTCAGCGCGGCGCGCACCGGGGCGGACCGGGCGCTGCCCCGGACGTGGTCGAGGTCGCAGGCCGGGTCGGGGTCGGTCAGGTTGAGCGTGGGCGGCAGCGTCCCCCTCGCCACCGCCAGGGCGGTCACCGCCGCCTCCAACGCGCCCGCGGCGCCCAGGAGGTGGCCGGTGGCGCCCTTGGTGGAGCTGACCGCGGGCCGGTGCGCGCCGAAGACGGAGTGCAGGGACGCGGTCTCGGCCGCGTCACCGAGCTTGGTACCGGTGCCGTGGGCGTTCACGTAGTCGATGTCGCCCGGGGCCAGGCCCGCGCTCGCGAGCGCGGCGCGCATCGCGTCGGCGGCGCCGGTGCCGTCGGGCCGGGGCATGGTCGGGTGGTGGGCGTCGGTGGAGGCACCCCAGCCGATGACCTCCGCGTAGCCGCCGGCGCCGCGCGCCCGGGCGTGCGCCACGCTCTCCAGGACGAGCACCGCGCTGCCCTCGCCGAGCACGAAGCCGTTGCGCCGGGCGTCGAAGGGCCGGCTCGCCTGCTCCGGTTCGTCCCAACCCTGGGCCAGTGCGCGGGCGTTGGTGAAGGCCGCGGCGATCGTCGGGTGCAGCGAGGATTCGGTGCCGCCGCACACCACCACGTCCGCGTCGCCGGCCCGGATCAGCCGCAGGCCCTCGGCGATCGCCTGGGCGCCGGCCGCGCACGCCGTCACCACGGCGGAGCTGTACCCCCGGATGCCGTGCTTGATGGCGACCCGGGCGGCGGCCATGTTGGAGAGCATGCCGGGCAGCAGGTAGGGGCTGACGCCGGGGCGGCCGCGTTCCAGCCGGCGGTGCGACTGCTGCTCGAAGGTCTCCAGCCCGCCGCCGCCCGTCGCCAGCACCACGGCGGTGCGGTGCGGGTCGGCGTCCCGGCCGACCACCAGGCCCGCGTCGGCGAGCGCGTCGTCCGCGGCGGCCAGGCCGAGCAGCACGAAGCGGTCCACGCAGCGGGTCTCGGTGGGCGCCAGCACCTCCCGGCCGTCCACGGCGGGGGCGATCCCGGCGGCGGGCAGCCAGCCGTGCGCGGCGTGGCCCTCGGGGACGGCGCGGATGCCGGAGCGGCCGGCGGTCAGCGCCTCGAACACCTCGGCGGGCTTGCGGCCGAGCGGGGTGACCAGGCCGATGCCGGTGACGACGGCGCCCTCGCGGCCGGTCACGCGCCGACCGCCGCGAGGTGGCGCTGCCGCAGCAGGACCTTGCGGACCTTGCCGGTCGGGCCGAGCGGGATGTTGTCCCCGGAGACCACGGACACCCGGCGGACGGTCGCGGCGGTGGGCCCGTCCAGGGCGGCGAGGACGGCCGCGGTGCGGTCGAGCGCCGGGTCGGCGCCCTCGGCGAGGAGCAGCAGGACGTCGGTGACCACCTGCTCGCCGTCCCGGAACGCCACCACCGTGCAGTCCAGCACGTCCGGGTGGGCGGCCAGCACCCGCTCCTCCGACATGGCGGTGAACAGCCTTCTGCCGTCGCCGAGTTCGACCGAGTCGACGGCCCGGTCGACGTGGTAGTAGTAGCCGTCCCCGTCCCGGTACACCAGGTCCCCGGTGAGGAAGCGGCCGCGGATCCGGGTGCGGAAGGTGGTGGCCGAGTCGTTCCAGTAGCCGAGCGCCAAGGTCGGTGAGGCGGTGGCGAGTTCGCCGACCTCGCCGGGGCCGAGCGGTTCGCCGTCCGGGCCGAGCACCGCGCAGTCGACGAAGGCGTGCGGGCGGCCGACGCAGCGGCCGTAGCGCTCGGTGCCGGGGCCGTGGGTGATGAAGAAGTGCGAGTGGCCCATCTCGGTGGAGCCGAGGCCGTCCACGAACTGCGAGCCGGGGACGCGGGCGCGGCCCGCACGGGTGACGGTCTCCCGGCTGCCGGTGGCGATCAGACGGCGGATGTGCACCTCGTGGGCGCAGTCGCCGGTGTTCCACCAGAGTGCGACGGAGGTGAGGTCCCGGGTGGTGAGGTCGTGGCGGGCCAGGTCGGCCCAGGTGGCGGCGAAGCCGACCACCCCGGTGGGCCGCCACCGCTCGATCGCCTCCAGCACGCCGTCGCCGGACTGCCGGGACAGGAGGGCGAGCCGGGTGTGCGAGCCGAGCGCGAGGTTGAGCGCGATCAGGGTGGCGGCGTGCGGTGCGGGCAGGGCGCTGAGCATGCGGTCCTGGCCCTGGGGGCGGGGCAGCCGCAGCCGGTGGCGGATCGCGGCGTAGAGGCTCGCGTGCGAGTGGACGACGGCCTTGGGCAGGCCGGTGGTGCCGGAGGAATGGGTGATCGCCACCGGATCGCCGGACCAGTGCCGGTACGGCTCCGGGGCGTCGTCCGGGTCGCCCGCGCCGAGGGTGCCGATCTCGGGCAGCAGGGGTGCGCCGGGCTCGTGGCCGGCCAGCGCGGCGAGGTGGGCCGGGTCGGCGAGGACGCCGGCCGCGCCGAGGCGGGAGATGTAGCGGGCGGCGCGCTCGCCGTCCAGGTTCGGGTTGAGCAGGGCGGGGATGGCGCCGAGCCGGGCCAGGGCGAGGAAGGCCAGCACGTGGTCGGCGGCGTCGCTCGCGTAGACCACGACCGGGTCGCGCCGGGTGACGCCGAGCGCGTGCAGGGCGGCGGCCCGGGCCCGGACGGCCCGGTCGAGCTCGCGCAGGGTGAGCGGCTGCCAGGCCGGGTGGTCGTCCACCGGGGTGTCGAAGGTGAGCAGCGGCTCGTCGACGTCCTGCCCGAGCGCGATCCGGGTGGTCAGGACGTTGCCGGCGCCGACGTCGGGGTCGTCCGCGAGCAGGGTGCGGAGACTGCGGATGGTCACGGGGGTGGATCCCTCCCTCGGGGCCGGCGGACGGCCCGGGCGGCTGATCGGATGGCAGGGTCGGTCGGCCGCGCGCGGACGGCAGCGGCGCTCGGGACTGCTCTGGGTGTGCAGGGCGTTCTGGGCGTTCGGGGTTGTGCAGGGCGGGGCGTTCAGGACGTTCGGGGCGTGCAGGGCGGGCGTGCGGGGCGTCGGGCGCGTTCGGCGCGTTCAGGCCGTCGGGTTCGCGAGCAGGACGGCCGCGGCCTGGTCGCCGTCGGGTGTCTGCTCGGCGGCGACGACCAGCACCCGGTCGGCGTCGCCGTCGGCGAGCAGCAGTGCGGCGAGTTCGTACGCCTCCGCCGGGACGCGGCCGGGTTCGGCGGCGGCCGGGCAGATCGCCACGACGGGGCCGGTCAGGCCCCAGCGGGCGGCGATGTGCCCGAGGACGGCGTTGGGGTTGGACTGGAAGAACAGCAGCGGGCCGGTCCGTCGGCCGGGTTCGGCGCTCTGCTCGATGGCTCGCGCGGTGGCGAGGTCGCCGCTCGCGCTCGCCAGCAGCAGGGCCGTCCGCCCGGGGGCGGGTGGCGGGCCGTGGTGCTCGCGCAGGCAGCGGTCGGCGGTGTCGGCGACCAGCGGGTTGAAGCCGGAGGCCGCGAAGCCGGGCAGCGGTGGCGGTGGCCCGGCCAGGCCGGGGGAGGGGCGGCGGGCCTCGGCGAGGACCCGCAGGCCGTGGGTGTGGTCGGCAGCGGTGGTCATGGTGGTGTCGGTGTCATCCCGGGGCCAGCAGCAGCGCGGTGTTGGCGCCGCCGAAGGCGGAGTTGAGGCTGAGCGCGTGGGTGGGGCGGGCGGTGCGCGGGCCGTCCAGGACGAGGTCCAGGCCGACGTCCGGGTCGGGGCCGAGCCAGCCGGCGTTGACCGGAAGTTTGCCGGTGCCCAACGCGCCGACGAGGACGGCGAGTTCGAGCAGGGCGGAGGCCTCCAGGGCGTGCCCGTGCACGGACTTGCTGGAGCTGACCGGCAGGTGCCCGGTGTGCGGGCCGAACACCCGCCGCAGGGCGCGGGCCTCGGCCCGGTCCGCCAGCGGGGATCCGGTGCCGTTGGCGTTGACGTAGCCGACCTCGGCCGGTGCGACGCCCGCGCGGGCGAGCGCGGCCTCGATCGCCCGGGCCACCCCGGCGCCGTCCGGTTCGGGGCGGCAGACGTGGTGGGCGTCGCCGGCCCGGCCCCAGCCGGTCAGCCGGGCGAGCACGGACGCACCGCGGCGTTCGGCGGCCGCAGCGGCCTCGACCACGACGGCCGCGGCCGCGTCGCCCAGCAGGGTGCCGGTCCGTCCGGAGCTGAACGGGCGCAGCTCGCCGTCGCGGGCCAGTGCGCGCCCGGCGTCGAAGACGGCGAACACGCCCGGCTCGACCAGGTGGACGGCCGCGACCAGGACCCGCTCGTGCCGTCCGGTGGCCACCGCCGCGGCGGCGTCGGCGACGGCGGTCGCGGCGGCGACGCAGGCGCCGGTGTACACCCGGCTGACGCCCGCGGCCGTCCGGCCGGCGCGGAGCCCGGCGGCCACCGCGTCCACGGTGGCTCGGGTCCGCCCGTCGCTGTGCAGCGCGAGCAGGACGGGCAGTGCGGTGCCCTCGGTGGCGCCCGGGCCGGCCTGGTGGCAGGCCTGGGCGATCGCGTCGAGCACCGCCACGGCCGGGGCGGACGAGCCGGCCGCCCGGGGGCTGGTCGGCGGAGCGCTCGGCAGTGCCGCACCGGACAGCAGGGCGTCGGGCAGCAGCGCGGCCCGGCCGGTCCGGCGGGCCCGCACGTCGAAGCGGGTGACCGGGCCGAACGCGGCCTTGCCGTGGGCGGCGGCCTCGCTGAGCGCGGCGAGCCCGCGCCCGGCGGCGCTGAGCACGCCGACACCGGTGACCACCGGCCCCGCCCGGCCCAGCGGCCCGGGCGGTCCCGCGCCCGTGGCGACGCCGCTCACGGCTGGGCGCCAGCGGGCTCGGCCGGACCGGCGCGCTCGGCCAGGACGGCGCGCTCGGCCAGGACGGCGCGCTCGCTCAGGACGGCGTCGCGCAGCAGGGCGGTCGCGTCGTCGACCGTCCGCACCGCGCCGAAGCGCTCGTCGTCCAGGTCCAGCTGCAGGCCGTAGCGCTGCTCGAACTCGGCGACGAGCCAGGTGAGTTCGAGTGATCCCAGTTCCTCGGGCACGGTGTCGGCGGCGCGCTGCCCGAACGCCGCCAGCATCGTGAGCACCTCGGCCCGGTCCGGGAGGTCGTCCGGACGCGGGGTGCCGGTCACGCGGAGCTGCCGGAGGTGGCGGCGAGGGCGTCGATCCGCCGGGCGACGTCGGCGGTGAACTCGTCCAGGGTCATCAGCGCCGTGGTCTCCATTTCGTCCAGGTCGAACTTGATCCCGAACTCGTCCTCGACCTGCACCGAGAGGTCGGCCAGCGCGAGCGATTCGAGGTCCAGCCCGGCCGGGCCGAGGTCGGTGTCACCGGTGGCCTCGGAGACGTCGTACTGCATCTCGGTCAGGGCGGCGAGGACGAACGCGCGGATGCGGTCCTGCATGGTGGTGGCTCCTTGTCGGGGTTCTGGTGCGTACGTGCGGGGTGCGCGGCGGGGCACCGGGTCAGCGCGCGGCGGCCGCGTCGGCCGTGGCGGAGCCGCGCAGGGCGGCCGGGTCGCGCAGCAGCTTTCCGGTGGAGGTGCGGGGGAGGACGGGGAGCAGGGCGAGGCGGCGCGGCCGCTTGTAGGCGGCGAGGCGGCGCTCCAGCCCGGCGTGGAGCAGGGCGAGGTCGGCGTCGGGTTCGGTGGCCAGGTAGGCCTCGATCGCGCCGTCGTCGAAGACGACCACGGCCTCGCGGACGCCGGGCAGTGCGGTGAGGGTCTGCTCGACCTCGGTGAGGTCGACCTTCAGACCGCCGATCGACACCTGGGAGTCGAGGCGGCCGAGCACGGTGACCAGGCCGTTGCTCCCGTCCAGTCCGGCGGCGTCCCGGGTGTGCAGCCAGCCGTCCGACCAGCGCGTCGGGTCGTCCAGGCCGGGGTACGGGGAGGACGCCGCGGAGAGCTGCAACTCGCCGTCCACCAGGCGCAGTCGCATCCCGTGGACGGGGCGCTTGGCCGGGTGGAGGGTGCCGTCGAGGTCGGTGGCGATGACCCCGGTCTCGGTCATGCCGTACATGGTGCCGAGCGGGACGCCGTAGCGCTCGGTGAACAGCGCGGGCAGGCCCGGGCGGACCAGTTCGCCCGCGACGATCATCCGTCGCAGCCGCGGCAGCGACGGGGGAGCGACCGTCCCCGCCAGCAGTTCGGCGTGGAACGGCACCCCGATGACGGTGGTCGGCCGGTCGGAGCCGGCGACCGCGGCGAGGATGCCCGCCGCCGTCATCCGCTCCGGCACGGTGAGCGCGGCACGGGCGTGCAGGCCGTTGAGCAGCCCGCCGACCAGGCCGAGAACGTGCACGACCGAGGAGAGCAGGACGACCCGTTCCCCCTCGCCGGGGAACTCCACCAGCCTTCGGTAGCAGTCGAGTTCGCGCAGCAGGTCGCCGGCGGTCCGGGCGATGACCTTGGCCGGGCCGGTCGATCCGGAGCTGAGCTGGATCAACGCGTGCCCGGTGCGGGCCAGTCGTCCGTCCGGCAGCGGGACGGCCACCGGCTCCACCTCGGAGAAGCCGCGCAGTGCCGCCGCCGGCCGGTGGGCGGAGCCTACCAGCACCTGCGGGGCCAGCCGTGCCACCGCCGCGTCGATCTCGTGGTCGGTCAACCGGTGGTCGAGCAGGGCGACTTGGGCGCCGAGCCGCCAGCATGCCAGCAGCACCGCGACGAACGCCACCGAGGGCGGCAGCCGCAGCGCCGCCGTCCCGCCGGGGCCCAGTCCGGCCGTCGCCAGCCGTACGGACTGTTCGTCGACCAGGGCGCGCAGGGCGTCCCGGTCGAGCGGCGCGCCGAGGTGCAGGCACTCCTCGCCGCCGGGGCCGGCCAGCAGCAGGCGGTCGACCCAGTCGTCCGGTGCGTCGGAGTGCGGCGGTGCCGCGGAAGGCGGAAGTGGAGAGGAAAAGCCGGTCAACGCGGCTCCACACAAGTGAGGGGATTTGACATGAACGCCGTTCACAACCAAAGCGGTCAATTCCGTTGCCAGACCATGGCACAGACGTTTGGTCAAATCAAGGTCTATACCAATGTGGCCGTTGCTCCTACGCTGCCGAACCGGGACCGGCCCGCGCGTGGCCGTCCGGGAACGAGGAACGCCCGTGGGAGTACTCACTCTGGCCGGGATCGAGCGCACGGCGCGCGAACAACTTTCCCCGGAAATCTGGGATTTCATCGAAGGCGGCAGCGGGGCGGAACGCACCCTGGCGGCGAACCGGGAGATGTTCGGGCGCTATGCGCTGCGCCCGCGCACCCTGGTCGACGTCTCGGACTGCGACCCGGCGCTGACCCTGCTCGGCGCACCGCTCGCCCTCCCGCTCGGCATCGCCCCGATGGCCTACCACCGCCTGGTCGACCCGGAGGGCGAGACCGCCACCGCACGCGCCGCCGGCCGCGCCGGCGCCCTGCTGGTCGCCGGGATGTTCGCCAGCCGCACCCTGGAGGAGATCGCCGGGGCCGCCACCGGTCCGCTCTGGCTGCAGCTGTACTGGCTGCGCGAACGCGCCGTCCTCGCCGACCTGGTGGAACGCGCCGAGGCGGCCGGCTACCACGCCCTGGTGCTGACCGTGGACGCCCCCCGGATCGGCCGCCGCCTGCGCGACCTGCGCAACGGCTTCGCCGTCCCGCCCACCGTCCGCGCGGTCAACCTGGACCCGGCCCTCATGAGGGCCAGCCACCGGGCCGCGAAAGGCAGTTCGGGCATCGCCGAGCACGCCCGCGAGCAGTTCGACCCCACCCTGAGCTGGGGCGACCTCGCCTGGCTGCGCGAACGCACCCGGCTGCCGCTGGTCCTCAAGGGCATCCTCACCGCCGAGGACGCCCGGCTCGCCGTCGAGCACGGCGCCGACGCCGTCCTGGTCTCCAACCACGGCGGACGCCAACTCGACGGAGCCGTACCGGCGCTGGCCGCCCTGCCCGAGGTCGTCGACGCCGTCCCCGCCGACCTGCCCGTGCTGCTCGACGGCGGTGTGCGCACCGGCGCGGACATCGCCGTCGCCCTCGCCCTCGGCGCCCGCGCCGTGCTGGTCGGCCGTCCCGCGTTCTGGGGCCTCGCCACCGACGGCGAAGCCGGAGTCCACCGGGTGCTCGGCCTGCTGCGCGAGGAACTGGAGCACGCCATGGCCCTGTTGGGCCGCCCCCGGCTCGCCGACCTGGACCGCACGACCCTCGCCCCCTGGCCCTGCGCCCCGGGCTGAACCGCGCGGCACCCGCGCCACGTACCTTCGAGAGGAAGACCCGGATGACCGAGCAGAGTGACCGATTCCCCGGCTGGGACTGGGACGATCCCGACGGCCTGGCCACCCGCCTGGACGCCTTCAGCGCGCAGGTCGCCACCTGCGACACGCTCGAAGCGCACCCCGGCGGGCTGCCGCACGACCACGCGGACTTCCGCGAACTCGGCCTCACCGGAATCGAGTTCGCCGCGTTCCGGACCGCCCACCCGCAGGGACTCGGCACCGACCTTGCCGCCCTGTGCACCTCGCCGGGCGGCGGCCCGCAGGCCACCGCCGAGCCCGGCACCCTCTACCGCGTCGACGGCGACCGCTGGTTCACCCGGCTCGACATCTCCGAGCCGCTGCCCTTCGCCGACGCCAGCGTCGACTGGGTGTACGCCGAGCACCTCATCGAGCACGTCACCATGCCCGTCGCGGTCGGCTGGCTGCGCGAGGCCCGCCGGGTGCTGCGCCCCGGCGGCGTCCTGCGCCTGACCACCCCCGACCTCGCCCGCTACCTGGTCGGCTACGCCACCGGCGACGGCTTCCTCACCAAGCACCGCCGACGCCTGACCACCCTCGGCTTCGGCCCGCCGATGCCGGCCCGCCCGGCCTTCCTGGTCAACCAGATCTTCCGCCACTACGGCCACCAGTGGATCTACGACCTGGACGAGCTGCGCCACGTCCTCACCCTGGCCGGCTTCGCGCCCGAGCGGATCCGCCCCTGCGCCTACCGGCAGGGCGCCCGGCCGGACGTCGCCGACCTCGACACGGCCTTCCGCACCGACGAGACCATCTACGTCGAGGCCGACCGCTGACCACCCCCGACCATCCGCCCGACCAGCCCCGGAACCGCTCACCGACCGTCCCCGAACCGTCCGCCGACCACCGACCCCCCGCTCCAGAACGGGACCACCCATGCCCCTGCACCCCCAGGCCGAGGCCCTGCGCGCCCGGCGCGCGAGCAGCGGCGCACCGCCGCTCTACACCCTCACCCTCGCCGAGGCCCGCGCCGCCGACCTCGCCGACATCCGCGCCGCGGCCGGCACCCCCGAACCGGTCGCCGCCGTCGAGGAACACCGCATCGAAGGCCCCGGCGGCGAACTCGCCCTGCGCCTGTACCGCCCCGAACCGGCCGGCCGCCCACTGCCCGCCCTGCTCTACCTGTTCGGCGGCGGCTGGACCCTCGGCTCGCCCGACACCAGCGACGCCGTCTGCCGCCGCCTCACCAACGCCGTCGGCTGCGTCACCGCCTCCGTCGGCTACCGGCTCGCCCCCGAACACCCCTTCCCCGCGGCCCTGCACGACTGCCGCGCCGCGCTCCGGCACCTGGTCGAACGCGCCGAGGAGTTCGGCGTCGACCCCGAGCGCCTGGCGGTCGGCGGCGACAGCGCCGGCGGCAACCTCACCGCCGCCCTGACCCTCCTGCTGCGCGCCGAGGGCGGCCCCGCCCTGCGCCACCAACTGCTCGTCTACCCCAACACCGACCACGGCGCCGACACCCCCTCGCTGCGCGCACACGACGACCCGCTGTTCTTCAACCGCCGCTCGGTCGCCTGGTACTGGGGCCACTACCTGGCCGACCCGGCCGACGGCGCCTCCCCGTACGCCTCCCCGCTGCGCGCCGCCACCCTGGCGGGCCTGCCGCCCGCGACCGTCCTCACCGCCGAGTACGACCCGCTGCGCGACGAGGGCGAGCAGTACGCCGAGGCGCTGCGCGCCGCCGGGGTCCCGGTGGAACTGCGCCGCTACGAGGGCGTGCCGCACGGCTTCTTCGCCATGACCGGCACCCTGGACGCCGCCGCCGAAGCCCAGGCGCACGCCGCCGGCCGGCTGCGGGAGGCCCTGCGGTGAGGCTCCGGCTGGAAGACCTGCACGCCTCCCTCGCGGACCCGCTGCTGGACGCGATGACCTTCCTCAACGAGGTCACCACCCGCTACCCCGGGGCCGTCTCCTTCGCCCCCGGCCGCCCCTACGAGGGCTTCTTCGAGCCCGAGGACGTCCCGGCCCACCTTGAGCGCTTCCTCGCCCACCTCGCGGAGCGCGGGCTCGACCGGGACGCCGTGCGCAGCACGCTGTTCCAGTACGGCCCCACCAAGGGCATCATCGCCGACCTGGTGGCCCGCACCCTCGCCAACGACGAGGGCCTGACCGTCGACCCCGCGTCCCTGGTGCTCACCGTCGGCGCCCAGGAGGGCATGCTGCTCACCCTGCGCGCGCTCTGCGCCGGCCCGGACGACGTCCTGCTGGTCAGCTCGCCCTGCTACGTCGGCGTCACCGGCGCCGCCCGGCTGCTCGACCTGACCACCCGGCCGGTCCCCGAGGGTCCGGATGGCGGGCCCGACCCGCAGGCCGTGCTCGCAGCCGCGAGGGCCGTCCGCGCCGAGGGTCGCCGCCCGCGCGCCCTCTACGTCGTCCCGGACTTCGCCAACCCCTCCGGCACCAGCATGCCGGTCGACGCCCGCACCCGGCTGCTGGAGGCGGCCGCCGAGGAGGACGTCCTGGTCATCGAGGACAACCCGTACGGCTTCTTCGCCCGCACGCCGGGCCTGCGGCCCACGCTCAAGGCGCTGGACCGCCGCGGCCAGGTCGTCCACCTGGGATCCTTCGCCAAGACCTGCTTCCCCGGCGCCCGGCTCGGCTACGTCGTCGCCGACCAGGAGGTGGCCGGCCCCGGCGGGCGCAGCGGTCTGCTCGCCGACGAACTGGCCAAGCTGAAGAGCATGACGACGGTCAACACGCCCGCGCTCAGCCAGGCCGTCATCGGCGGCATGCTGCTGGCCCACGACTGCCGTCTGCGCGCCGCCAACGCCCGTGCCACGGCCCACTACGCGGCCGGCCTGGACACCCTGCTGCGGGAGCTGGACCGGCACTTCCCGGCCTCCGAGCGGCGCCGCCTGGGCGTCTCCTGGAACCGGCCGGACGGCGGCTTCTTCGCGGTGCTGACCGTGCCCTTCACCGCGGACGACGCGGCGATGGAGCGCTGCGCCCGCGACCACGGGGTGCTGTGGACACCGATGGCGCCGTTCTACCCGGCCGGCGGCGGTGAGCACCGCCTTCGGCTCTCCGTCAGTTCGGTGACGCAGACTCAGATCATCGACGGAGTGGCGAAGTTGGCGGCCTTCGTCGCCTCCTGAGCGGGTGCGCAGCGTGGGCGTGCGCGCCTCCTGAGCGCGCGCACGCCCACGGGGCCCGGCTCATGGCGAGCCCGGCCCCTTCCTCTGCCGTCTCCGGGCCCGGCCCGGCGCGGCCCGGCGCGGCCCGGAGCGCCCGGGGTCAGCGCACCCGGGTGGAGAACAGCCGGGCCGACCAGTACACCGCCAGGGCGGTCATCACCACGACCACCAGCAGCCCCTGCCAGACCGCGGCGTCCCCGGCGTGCCCCGAGAACAGCGCGCGCATGCCCTCCACCGCCCAGTAGAAGGGGTTCCAACGGGCGAGCTGCTGCAGCCACTGCGGCGCCAGGGTGAGCGGCAGCAGCACCCCGGACAGCAGCGCGATCGGCTGCGCGATGGTGTTGACCACCGGCGCCATCGCCGCGTCGGCCGGGACCATCAGGGCGATGCCGAAGGAGATCGCCGAGGTCATCAGCGCCAGCAGTCCCAGCAGCAGGTAGGCGAGCAGCAGGTTCAGCGGGCTCACCCGCAGCCCGAACGGCAGCGCGATCAGCGTGATCAGGACGGCCTGCACCAGCAGCGCCACCATCTCCCGCAGCGCCCGTCCGAGCAGCAGCGCGAGCCGGCTCACCGGGGTCACCCGGGAGCGTTCGATGATCCCGGCCTTGAGTTCGCCGAGCAGGCTGAAGCCGGTGAACAGCCCGCCGAAGATGCACAGCACCGCCAACAGGCCCGGCACGTACACCTGGTAGGCGTCGGCGTAGCTGGTCGCGCCCTCGGGGGCGAGCACCTTCTTCAGCAGGGGCGCGAACAGCAGGAGGTAGAACAGGGGCTGGATGATGCCGACGGCGATCCAGACCGGGGTGCGGATCATCAGCAGCAGCTGGCGCTGGAAGACCAGCCAGGTGTCGCGGGCGAGCTTCACGGTCTCCCCAGGGGGTCGGGCGGGGCGGGGTGGCGGCGGGTCACGGGGTGTCGGCCGCGGGGCCGGCCTGGCGCAGCGAGCGTCCGGTGCGGGCCAGGAACACGTCGTCCAGGCTGGGCCGTTGGAGCTGGACGGTGCCGGGCGTCACACCGGCCGCGTCCAGGGCGCGCAGCAGCCGGGGGACGGCCGCGGCGCCGTCCTCCAGGTACAGCCGCAGCCCCCGGTCCCCGTCGGGCTCCAGCCGGTGCAGGTACGGCTGCGGGCGCAGCACCTCGGCCGCCCGCTCGACGGCGCCCTCCCCGGTGTCCAGGCCGAGCAGGACGACGTCACCGGAGATCTCCCGCTTGAGCGCCTCGGGCGTGCCCTCGGCCACCACCCGGCCGTGGTCGACGATGGCGACCCGGTCGCAGAGCGCGTCGGCCTCGTCCAGGTAGTGGGTGGTGACCACGACGGTCATGCCCTCGGTGCGCAGCCGGCGGATCTCCTCCCAGACGTGCGCCCGGCCGGACGGGTCCAGTCCTACGGTCGGCTCGTCCAGGAACAGCACCCGGGGCCGGTGGATCACCCCGAGGGCGATGTCCACCCGGCGGCGCTGGCCGCCGGAGTAGGTGGCGCACGGCCGGTCGCCGAACTCGCCGAGGTCGAAGGCCTTGAGCGCGTCCTCGGCGGCCCGGACGGCCTGGGCCTTGGCCGCGCCGTACATCCGGCCCTGCAGCACCAGCTCCTCGCGGGCGCTGACGTTGTCGGTGGTGCCGCCGCCCTGGGCGACGTAGCCGATCCGGCGGCGGACCCCCGCCGGGTCGGTGAAGAGGTCGGCCCCGGCGATGACGGCGCGGCCGTCGTCGGGGCGGATGAGGGTGGCCAGCATGCGCAGGGTGGTGGTCTTCCCGGCGCCGTTGGGGCCGAGGAAGCCGTAGATCTCGCCGGCGTCGACGGCCAGGTCGATGCCGCGCACGGCGTCGACGCTCCGGCTGTCGCCGCTGCGGCGGGAGGTCTTCTTGCGGTAGGACTTGCGCAGTCCCGTGGTCTCGATCAACCGGAACTCCCGTACGGGGATGGGCTGCCACGGCACCCGGGAAGGCGGTGCTCGGCACCTGCGGAGGGCGGTGCTGCTGCGACACCCTAGGGTGAACTCCCACTCGGAAACAATGGCCTAGACCAATGGACGTGTGATCTCCGCTTCTGCTAAGGGATTTCCCGGCCGGGGCGGTCAGCCGAGTGCTTCCAGCCGGTCCGCGGCGGCCACCGCACCGCCTCCGGCCAGCAGTTCCGTCCCGACCCGAACCGCCGCTTCCCGATGGCCCGTTGCCTCCAGCACGGCCCCCAGCGCCCCCGCCAGTCGCTCCGCGGTGACCCTGGCGAACGGCACCCGGAGCCCGGCCCCGGCCGCCGCCACCTGTGCGGCCACGAACGGCTGGTCGTGCCGGATCGGCGCGGTGACCAGCGGCAACCCGTGCGCCAGGGCCTCGCCCACGGTGTTCATCCCGCCGTGGCACAGCACCGCGTCCAGCTCGCCGCGCGCCATCAGCGCCGCGACCGGCGCCCGGTCCACCGCGACCGCCCGCGCCGGAAGCGCGGGCAGCAGCCCGCGCGGCGCCGCGAACACCGGCTGCACGTCCTCGCCGCACAGCTCCAGCGCCCGGACGGCCCGGGCGAGGAAGTCCGCGCCCAGCTCCCCGGCCAGCGTCCCCATGGTGACCAGCACCCGCCGCCGGCCCGGCAGCAGCCGCTCCCACGGGAACCCCGGATCGTGCGGCCGCGCCGCGATCACCGGCCCGACCTGCGCGTGGTGCGGCGGTGCGGCGCGGCCGGTCAGCGCCGGACCGGTGGTGGCCAGCACCAGCGCGGGGGAGAAGCGCGGGTCGACGTACTCCGCCCCGGGCAGCCGGGCACGCTCCCACAGCCCGCGCAGCAGCCCGGTCATCCACGCCTCGACCTGCGGCAACGCACGGTACGGGCGGCCCAGTTCCATCGCCCCGGGCGCGAAGCTCGCCCACGGCAGGCCGTGCCGGTGCGCGACCAGCGCGCCCGCCGGGGTGTGCTGGTCCACCAGCAGCACGTCCGGCCGGTACTCCCGCACGACCGCGTCCAGCGGCTTCGCGGTGAACCGTGCGTACGGGACGATGAAGCCCTCCCAGAGCGAGCGCAGCGCGGCCAGCCCGTGCCCGCCCTGCGTCCGGAACGCCCGGGTGCCGGTGCCCAGCACGCGGGCGTCACCGCCGAGCAGGGGGCGCAGCACCGACTCCGTGCCGGTCCAGGCGACGTCGTGGCCGCGCGCGGCCAGTTCGGCGGCGATGCCCGCGGCCGGGTTGACGTGTCCGGTCAGCGGGGGCATCACCAGCAGGAACCGGGTCACCGGGCGCCCTCCTCGGGGAGCAGCCGCTGCAGGTCGGCGACGGTCAGCGCCTCCAGGCCGGCCAGGTCCAGCCCGGCGCGCAGCGCGGCCAGGTCGGCGGCCGGGCCGAAACGCTCACGCAGACGCCCGGCCAGCTCTCCGAGTTCGGCCTCGTCCAGCAGCAGGTCGCCGTCCAGCCGGGCGTCCGGGGTGACGTGGCGGGCCCAGCCGGGCGGCGCGCCGGCCACCTCGACCACGAGGGCGACCAGCTCCGGATCCAACCGCACGGCGGAGGACGGGGGTTCGGGATGCGACACGGGGGATCTCCCACCTGCTCGACGGCGCGGGGGTGAACGCGGCCGCACCGGAGCGCAGTTGACGGCTTCCGGGAACGCGGCCGCGAGAGGGGTTCGACGACGGCGCCGGGTCCGGTCTCGGATTCGAGATCACTTGTGCGACCCGGCGGGCGTCGGAATACTAGCCCGGGTGACCGCACTGGAGGCAGTGGCCGTTCACCTCCCCCCGCACGCCGTCCCCATCGAGGCGGTGGGCGAGCGCATCGGCCTGACCCCACGTCAACTCCGTCTCTTCCGCCGCTTCCACGGCCTGGACCAGCTGCGCCTGGACCCGACCGGGACGCTGCCCGACCTGCTCGAAGCCGCCCTCGACGGCCTGCCGGAACTGCGCGGACGCGAACGCGACATCCGCTTCGTGATCCACGCCCGCAGCATGCCGGTGGCGGTGCCCCACCCGCTCAACCCCCTGCACGAGCTGCTCGCCGGGCGCGGCCTCGGGCACGCCAACGCCTTCACGGTGACCCACCACGCCTGCGCGGTGGGCCTGCTGGCCATCGACCTGGCCGGCCGACTGCTCGCGTCCGAACCCGACCCGGCGGCGCTCGCGCTGGTCCTGGCGGGGGAGAAGACCTTCACCAGGGACGCCCAGGTGGTGCCGGAGACCGGCATCTTCGCCGAGGGCGCGGCCGCCTGCCTGGTCAGCGCCGGGGGCGAGCGGCACCGGGTGCTCTCCTTCGCGGTGCGCCAACGCCCGGAGTTCGACGGCCGGTTGGCCGGGGACCCGGACCTGCTGGCCCGCTACCAGCGCGAGTACCCGGACGTCATGGTCGAGGCGATCGAGACCGCCCTCGACCGGGCCGGTCTGGGCCTCTCCGATCTGGCCGCGATCCTCCCGCACAACGTCAACCAGGCGTCCTGGCGGATGATCGCGCGCCGCCTCGGCTACCCGGTCGAGAAAGTCGTGCTGGACAACGTGCGGTCGGTCGGGCACAGTTTCGCTGCAGACAGCCTCATCAATCTTCACACCGCCATCACGCGGGGGCTGCTCCGCCGCGGCGACCGCTACCTGATCGCCGCCGCCGGTGTCGGAGCCACCTTCTCCGCGATGGCGATGCAGTGCTGACGACGTGCCGATGACCGGCCGGCGCACCTGCCGACGACCACCCGACGACCACCCGGCGACCTGCCGGCGGCCGGTCGGTCGCCCGGGACCGTCGGTCACACCCCAGAGCCCTCCGGGCGCACTTCCCACGTACGACGGGACGGTACCCCCATGTCAGAACCCGTGGTCCAGACCACTGACCCCGAGCTGCGCGAGCGCATCCTGCACGGCATCGGCGAACTCCTGCCACGCGTCCTCAAGCGCGAACTGCCCGAGATCCCGCAGGACGCCTGCCTCTTCGACGACCTCGGCCTCACCTCCGCCGGCACCATCGAGCTCATCCTGGAGCTCGAAGAGTCGCTGGACATCCAGGTGGACGTCGAGCAGATCACCGAGGACGACCTGCGCTCGGTCACCAGGCTCGCCGACTACGTCGCCGGGCACGTCATCCCCGAGGACTGACCGGGTGCCCCCCGGCCCCTCCGGCCTGCGGATCACCCGGGCGCTCGCCCGCCGCTTCGACGGCCGCTCGGAGGCCTCGCTCGATCCGGACCTGCGGGTGTTCGTCTCCGACCTGGTCCGCCCCTACGGCCTGCCGCTGCGCGAGGACCTGCTGCGCGAGGGCGTCGGCCACTCCTACGAGGAGCTGGCCGCCGGACTGCTGCGCGAGGCACTCGCCGAGGACGAGCCGGTGGACCTGCTGGTCCTCGCCTTCGACACCCCGGACGTCCGCCCCGGCGCGCCGTCCTCGCTCGCGCTCAGCCGGTCCGTCCCGGGCGAGCCGCTCGCCTTCGCGATCTGCGACCAGGGCACCGCCGCGGCGTTCACCGCCCTGCGGCTGGCCGCCGACCACCACCGAACCGCCGGCTGCCGTCGGGCCGTGGTGGTGCTCGCCGAACAGACCGCGCTGCACTACCGGCCGTCGGAGCCGGTCGCCCTGCCGGAGCGGCACGCGGTGGTCGTGCTGGTGTGCGAGGAGGCGCCCGGGGCCGGGCTGGCGGTCCGGCAGGTGACCGGTGCCCGTTCGCCGGAGGGCGCGGTGCGGGCCCGGGCCGGGGAGCTGGGGGCGCGGGCGGAGATCCTGTACGACGGCGGCTTCGACGTCGGGGAACCCGCCCAGCCCTTCACCGGCCTCTGGGCACGGCTGGCCGAACACCTGCCGCGCTGGCGGCGGGAGGAACGGCCGGCCCTGCTCGCCGGGTACGACCGCCGGCTCGGGGTGCTCAGCACGCTGGCCCTGCCGTGAGCGGGGCCGCGAGCGAGGTCGAGTGCTGGCTCATCGACACCGGTCGGCCCGCGGCGGTCGTCGCCGACCTGTGGCAGCTGCTCGACGCCGACGAACGCGCGCGGGCCGACGGCATGGACCCGGTGCTGCGAGACCGGTTCACGGTGGTGCGCGGCGCCGTCCGGCGGCTGGTCGGCGCCCGGCTGGGCCGTCCTCCGGCCGGGGTCCGCTGGCGGCGCGGGCCGAACGGCAAGCCCGAGGCCGCGGACGCCGGTGGCCTGCGGGTCAGCTGGTCGGCCTCGGGCGCGCTCGCGGTGCTGGCCCTGGCCGAGCGGCGGGCGGTCGGCGTCGACGTCGAGCGGCTCCACGAGGCCCGGACGGCCGAGCGGATGGCTGCGCGCTGGTTCCCGTTCGAGGAGGAGCGCTTCGTCGCCGAACCCGTCGAGCCGTCCGAGCGGGCGGCCCGCTTCACCGGACTGTGGTGCCGCCGCGAGGCCTGCGTGAAGGCGTACGGCGGACGGCTGACGCAGTCCTTCGGCGTGTCCGTGGTGGGGCCGTCCCCGGTGCTGGTGGCCGACCCCGGCGGGCTCGGAACCGGCCCGGCGAGGGTCTGCGACGTGCCCGTCCCGGGGCCGTTCCGGGCTGCCGTGGCGGCCCTGGGAGATCCGCCGTTACATGTCAACTCCTGTGCATGGCGGCAGAGTTGACGGTCAGTCGAATCGAGCGGACTTTGGTCTGGACCAGTCCGGCGGGCCGCTGGTAGCGTCTCGATCACACCCCCGCTGAGCCCCTCCCGGCGAGCCGAAAGGCGCGTACGACGTGACTCCGCACGACCTGATTCCCCGCGAGGCGGCTCCGCGTGAGACGGCTGCACGCGAAGGGAACCCGCACCGGACGACCCCGACCGACCCGCTACCGGCCGCCAGGCAGGTCGGAGTCCGCTTCGCCGCCGTGAGCAGCGGATCCGGCCCGCTGACCCGCGGCCAGGACAACATGATCCGCTGCATCCGGAGCGACACCCCGGAGCGGATCAACAAGGACTCCGTGTGGCCGGTGCCGGCCGGCACCACGGTCCCGGCCGGCCTGGTGGCCCTGAGGCTGCTGGTCGAGCGGCACGAGTCGCTGCGCACCTCCTTCCCGCCCGGAGCCGGCCCGGACGGCTTCCCGGTCCGCCAAGTGGTGCACCCGAGCGGGCGTTTCACCGTGACGGTGGTCGAGTCGGACGACCACGACGACGGCCGGCTGGACGTCCTGGCGGGCGAGCTGGGGCGGGCCGACGTCGCCGTCCCGCTGGACCTGGCGGTGGCGCCCCGGATCCGGTTCACCCTGGTCGCCCGGGGCGAGCAGCTGCTCCGACTGGTGGCCGTGGTCTGCCACGCGGGTGCCGACGGCGCCGCCACCGCCGTGCTGATCCAGGACTGGTACGCCCTCGCCGTCGGGCGGCAGCTGCCGCCGGTCGTGGCCCCGACGCCGCTGCGGCTCGCGGCCGCGGAGCAGAGTCGGCAGGGCCGGCGCAAGGCGGCGGCCGGACTGCGGCACTGGGCCCGGGTGCTGGGCGGCGCCCCGCAGACCGTCTTCGCGGACCCGCGCGTCACCGGCCCGCCCCGCGACCACACCGCCTTGATGGTGCGCTCGGGTTCGGCGGCCGGGCACCTCGCCGCCGTCTGCCGCCGGGTCGGCGCCAGCCCGTCCGTGGTCCTGCTCGCCGCCTTCGCCGCGCTGGTCGCCCACCGGGCCGGCCGACGGGGGGACCTGGTGATGTCGGCGCTCTCCGCCAACCGTCACCAGGCCGAGCTGATCGACCACGTCGGCACCCTCGCGCAGGACGCGCTGATCCTGCTGGACACCGATGCGGCCGATCTCGACCAGCTGATCGGCCGCGCCAAGTCGGCATCGCTGAAAGCCTATTGGAACAGCATCCTGGACGCCGAGCAGGTCTGGCAGCTGGTCGAGGACGTCGCCCACCGGCGCGGCTCCCGGTTCGCCCGCCAGGTGGTCGTGAACGACCTGAGCCTCACCGTCCCGCCGGCCGTCGCCGACGCCCAGCCGCCCCCGTCCGGTGACCCCGAGCTGACCCCGCTGCCCGGCCCGCCGCTGCCGGTCCGGCTGATGCTGGCGATCCTGCGGATCACCGGCAGCCTGGACTTCGTCCTGGTCGCCTGCCCCCAGGTGCTCGACGCCGAGGAGACCGAGGGTTTCGCCCGGGCGCTGCTCGCCCTGCTCGCGGCGGCCGCCGAAGGCCCGGTGCTGCTCGCCGACCTGCCCGCCGTGCTCGGTCCGCCGGCCGGACGGCCCGGCGGCGAGTGGCGGCTGGTCGACGGCTCCTGGATCGACCTCGCGGCCGTCCGCGCCCTCGTGGAAGCCGCCGTCGGCCCGCACCGACTGTCCCTGGCCGAGGGGAGGCTGGTCGCCGAGATCGCCACCGACGATCCCGCGCTCCACCCCGCCGCCGCGCACCGCGCCGTCGTCGCCGCCCTGCCGGGCCGCGACACCGCGATGGCGCCGCACCACTACGTCGTCCGGCGGGCGACGGCGGACGGCGAGGAGGTCGAGGCCGGAAGCGGGCGGGATCCGGAGATCGTCGCCCGGCTGTCCGCACTCACCTGAAGGGATGATCCCGGGCGGGCGCGGGCCGCTCACTCCGACGAGTCCTCGGCGCGAACGGCGACGAGCCACGCCGCTCACCGCGACTGGCCCGCGCCGTCGTCGCCGAGCCCCCACGGGAGGTCCCACGAGCACGCGGAGGTGGCGCCCGAGGTGAGGCCCCACGGGCTCGGGACCTCCTCCGCGTCCTCGCCCTGCAACGGCAGCCGGTCGATCACCGCGACCAGTGCGGGCGGCAGCTGCGGCGCCAGCCCCCGGTGCACCCGGGACAGGATGTCGCGCCGTACGTCGGCCGGCAGCAGCGGTCTGCTCATCCGCAACGGCCGCGGCCCGGGCGGGCGTCCGGCCGAGGACAGCTGGTCCGACCAGGCCCGCCAGTAGTCGGCGTCGTCGGTCTCGCCGAGCATCAGGTGGTGCAGGTGCAGGCAGTACGCGGCCGTCCCGCTGCCGGAGCCGGCCGCGAAGCGCCACCAGAACTCGGCGCCCTCCTCCTTGCCGGTGGCGTACAGCAGCGCCCCGAACACCTCCGCGCCCTCGGGCTGGATCCGGCGCGCGTTCACCAGCAGGTCGAGCCCGCGCGAGGCGTCCGGCGCGCCCAGCACCAGGGCCACCACCAGGCCCAGTTCGAAGGAGGCCTGTTCGTGCTCCGACGGCAGGTGGCTCGGCGCGGCGGTCAGCCGGGCCTGGCGCACTGCCGCGATCCGTTCGGCGTGGGCGCGTTCGGGCCGGGGCACCTGGATCACCGCACGCCCCCCGCCCGTGCCGCGCGCCCCGCCGGTGCCGTGGGCCCCGTCCGTCGTGCGCGCCCCGCCCGTCGGCCCCGGCCCGCCGGTCGCGTGCGCCCCGCGCGGGCACCCGCCCGCCCGCCGGTCCGTCACAGTTCGCCCCCGCGGTCCGGGAGTTCGCCCACCCCGAGCCGGCGCGCCAGCCGTTCGCGGGCGTGCCGCAGATTGGAGTGCACCGTCGCCACCGGACGCCCCAGGTATGCCGCGATCACCTTCACGTGCAGGCCGAGCAGGTAGCGCAGGATCACCACGTCCCGTTGCCGGTCCGGGAGTTCGAGGATCGCCGCGTAGAGCCGCACCTCGTCCGCCTCGCTCTGCAGCAGCCCCTTCGCCACCTGCTTGAACGCGTTGATCACCGCCGCGAAGGTGACCGCCTCGACCTCCACCGGCTCCTCGGCGGAGACCCAGTCCGCGACGTGCCGGTTGGCCAACCGCCAGGTGTACGCGGCCGGTTCCTCGAACCGCAGCACCTGGGGCCAGCAGCGGGCCAGGTCGGCCTTCACCGCCGCGACCACCAGTGCGGCGTCGGCCCGACTGCCTATCCTGGTCAACGCGAGGGCGTGCCAAGCGGGTTCGTGCGTCTCGCAGAACGCGGCGTAGGTGAGGTCCAGGCGGAGGCCGAGGTCTCCGCCGAGCCCCCGGTCCGGCCCCGCCCCGCCGGCGCAGTCCACTGCCGTCCCGCCCCGGTACCCGCGAGCGGGGGCACCCCTGTCGATCGTCATCGATCCTGCTTTCCGTGGCCGTCGGCTGCTCGCCAGGCCACCCGAGGGTCGGGTTGTCCGTGCCCATCCTCATTCCATCAGGCCTGTCACTCCAGGCTGCAAAGCGAACACTGATTGTCATCTCATGTGATACGGCGGCTCGTTGAATCGATCCGGCTGTGATTGGCGCCCGGTTACCGTGGGCAGCAATGCGATCGGTTGCCGGCATGCGAACGATGGACCGAGGGGGAAACGCGATGGGTCTCTACGACGGGGTGGACCTGCGGCTGAACGTGCCGCACTCGGCCCGGATGTACGACTACTTCCTCGGCGGCTTCACCAACTTCGCCGCCGACCGCGAGGCCGCCGGGCACGCCCTCGCCGTCGCGCCGTGGCTGCGCAGCGGCGCCCGCGCCAACCGCTCCTTCATGCACCGCTCCACCCGCGCCCTCGCCGAGGCCGGCTTCGACCAGTTCCTCGACATCGGCACCGGCATCCCCACCCCGCCCAACCTCCACGAGGTCGCCCAACGCGTGGTGCCCGGGGCCCGCGTCGTCTACGCCGACAACGACCCGATCGTCCTCTCGCACGCCCAGGCCCTGCTCACCGGCACCCCCGAGGGCCGCACCGCCTACGTCGAGGCCGACGTCACCGACGTCGCCCGGCTGCTCGACGCCCCCGGGCTGCGCGACACCGTCGACCTCCGCCGCCCCGTGGCGCTCTCCCTCAACGCCCTGCTCCACTTCGTGCCCGACGCCCACGGCGCCTACGAGCTCGTCGAGCACCTCAAGTCCGTCCTCGCCCCCGGCAGCGCCCTGGTGATGACCCACGTCACCCCCGACTTCGCGCCCACGGACATCGCCGATCTGGTCCGCATCTACGAGTCCGCCGGCACCGCCGTCCAGGCCCGCACCCGCTCCGAGTTCGCCCGCTTCTTCGACGGCTGGACGCTGCTCGCCCCGGGTGTCGTTCCCACCCCCCAGTGGCGCCCCTCGGCGGACGAACCCCCGATCTCCGCCCCGGACGCCTCCGCCTACGCCGCGGTGGCCATCCGGCCCTGATTCTGCCAACGGCATATCTCCGTTCCGATAGCGACTGTTGACGAACCATCGGGGCTACTGTGGCGTCCTGTGGTTTCAGGACGCGGCTCCGGCCGCGATTTCGAATACAGGGGGGATCATGTCCACGCAGTCTTCGGCAACCCGGCCCAGTCGCCGCGCCGTTCTGGGGCTCGGCCTCGGAGCGGCCGTCGCCGTCACCGCGACCACCGGCGGATCGGCACACGCGGCGACCGGCCCGGACACCCACCGCCTGCTCGCCGCGCTGGAGCAGGAACACGGCGCCCGCCTCGGCGTCTTCGCCCGGAACCTGTCCACCGGCCGGACGGTCCGCTACCGCGCGGACGAGTTGTTCCCGATCTGCTCCGTCTTCAAGACCCTCGCGGCCGCCGCCGTCCTGCGCGACCTCGACCGGGACGGCGAGTTCCTCGCCCAGCGGATCCACTACACCGCCGACGACATCACGAGGTCCGGTGGCACGGACAGCTCGACGGTCACCAAGGACCACCTGGCACACGGCATGACCGTCGCCGAACTCTGCAAGGCGGCCATCGACCACAGCGACAACACCGCCGGCAACCTGCTGCTCCGCGAACTCGGCGGACCGACCGCCGTCACCGACTTCTGCCGCTCGATCGGCGACCGCATCACCCGCCTGGACCGCTGGGAGTCCGAGCTCAACTCGGCCGAACCGGACCGCATCACCGACACCACGACCCCGCAGGCCATCGCCCGCACCTACCGCCGCCTCACGCTCGGCCACGCCCTCCCGCCCGCCAAGCGCGAGCAGCTCACCACCTGGCTGCGCGGCAACACGACCAGTACGAACCGCTTCCGCAAGGGCCTCCCGGCGGACTGGGCCCTCGCCGACAAGACCGGATCCGGCCGGTACGGGACCGCCAACGACGTCGGCATCGCCTGGACCCCGTCCGGCGCGCCCGTCGTCCTCGCCGTGCTGACCACAAAGCCCGACGAGGCCGCCGTGCGGGACGAGCCCGTGGTCGCCGAGACCGCGGCGCTGCTCGCCTCCGTGCTCGGCTAGCGCGACCCGCTCCGCAGCTGCCGGGGCGGCGGCGGGCCACGAACCCCCGCCGCCCCGTTCCGCGCGGCACAGGCCCCTCCGCGGCCCCACCGCTCCTTCGGCCGTCCGCCGGCCTGATCCCGTGCGCCCGTCCCGCCCCACCCGTGCGCCCCCGGCACGCCGGGGACAGACTGGTGGTGGACCGATGCTGCCCCGCGACGCTGGGAGACGCATGCTGCTGGGACTCACCACCGCGTTGGTCGCGACCGTCTGCTTCGGCTTCGGGGCGGTCTTCCAGGCCCGCGGTGCGCGGTCCGCCCCGCGGGCCGACCGGGTGCGGGCGGGGCTGCTGGCCGCGTTGGTGCGGTCGTGGCAGTTCCTGGTCGGGACGCTGGTGGACATCGTCGGTTTCGTGCTGAGCATCGTCGCCCTGCGCAGCCTCCCGCTGTTCCTGGTGCAGGCCGTCACCAACGCCAGCCTGGCCGTCACCGCGCTGGCCGCCGTCTGGCTGCTGGGCGCGCGACTGCACCGGAGCGACGTCGCGGGCATCCTCGCCGTCGTCGTCGGCCTGACCCTGCTGGCGCTGGGCTCGGGCAGGGAGGGGCGCAACCACGCCCCGGAGGCCTTCCACTGGGCGCTGCTCGCGACCACCGCCGTCATGCTGCCGGCCACGCTCGTCCTGGTCCGCCGGAACGGCACCGCGGCCGCCGCCGGGCTGGGCCTGCTGGCCGGGGTCGGTTTCGGCGTGACCAGCCTGGCGGTGCGGGTGATGGACGCCTCCGGCCTGCTCGCGATCCTCACCGACCCGGCGACCTACGCCCTGGTCGCCGGTGGTCTCGGCGGCTACCTGGCGTACGCCCTGGCGCTGCAGCGGGGCACCGTGACGGCCGCGACCGCCGCCGGGACGGTGGCCGAGACCTTCGGCCCGGCCCTGGTCGGCGTCGTGGCGCTCGGCGACGCCGCGCGTCCCGGGTTCGAGTGGTGCGCGCTGACGGGCTTCGCGGTGGCGGTGGGCGGCACCTTCCTCCTCTCCCGCTTCGGCGAACTGGAGGGCGAGTCGGCCGAGCTGGTGAGGCCGCACCCGGGCGCCGGGACGGAGCAGGCGGTCCCGCCCCGGTAGCCCGGTCGGCGCCGCCGTGCGAAGGTGACTTGCCGGACAAATCGGACGGCGACTGGCCTCAGAGCGGCAGGTGCGCGATGGCGGAGGACCCCCGATCGGAACCCCACCCCGGATCCCGGCGGTCGGCGCCGACCGAGCGCCCGGTCGCACTGATCACCGGCGCCTCCTCCGGGATCGGCCTCGCCACCGCCCTCCGGCTGGCCGGTGCGGGCTGGCGGACCCTGGTCTCCGGCACCGACCGCGCCCGCCTCGACGAGCTCGCCGACCGCACCGACGGCCTGGCCCTGCCCGAGGACCTGAGCAAGCCGGACGGCCCGCGCCGCCTCGCCGAGGCCGCCCTGGCCGAGGCCGGCCGGGTGGACGCCCTGGTCGCGAGCGCCGGCCTCGGCTGGCGCGGCCCGTTCGCGGAGACCCCCTCCGACACCCTCGACCGGATGATCGAGGTCAACTTCGCCGCCACGCTGCGCCTGGTCCGCCTCCTCCTGCCCGGCATGCTGGAGCGCCGCCACGGCCGGATCGTGCTGCTCGGCTCGATGGCCGGTCAGGTCGGCGTGCGCGACGAGTCGGGCTACGCGGCCACCAAGGGCGGCCTGACGATGTTCGCGGAGAGCCTCTGGTACGAGCTGCGCGGAACGGGCGTGGGGGTGCGCCTGGTCCTCCCGGGCGCGGTGGACACCCCGTTCTTCGACCGGCGCGGCACGCCGTACCAGCGCGAACGGCCGCGCCCCGTCTCGGCGGAGCGGGTCGCGGACACCGTCGTCGCGAGCATCACCACCGAGCGCGACCGCCTCTACGTGCCGCACTGGCTGGGCTTCCCGGCCCGCATCCACGGCGTCGCGCCGGGCGTGTTCCGCCGGATGGCCTCCCGCTTCGGGTGAGCCCGGGGTGAGGATCGCGACCGGAGCCCTCGCCGCCGCGGCCGCCGCGGAGTTCCTGCACCTCGCCCCCGCCGCCGTCCGGCTCCCACCGCTGCGCCGCACCGTCGCCCGCCGCACGGCCGGCCACGGCACCGCCCCGGGCCACGTCGCCCTGACCTTCGACGACGGCCCCGATCCGCGCAGCACCCCGTACGTCCTCGACGCGCTGGACGATCTCGGCGTCCGCGCCACCTTCTTCCTGCTCGGCGCGATGCTGGAACGCGCCCCCGAGCTCGGCAGCGAGCTGGTGCGGCGGGGCCACGAGGTCGCCGTCCACGGCTGGTTCCACCGGCAGCAGTGGTACCCGGCCCCCGCGCGCGACCTGCGCGAGCTGCGCCGCACCGAGGAGGCGGTGACCGGCCTGTGCGGCGCCCGCCCGCTCTGGTACCGCCCGCCGTACGGCGTCCTGACGGCCGGTCCGGCCCTGGCCGCCCGCCGCCTCGGCCTGCGCAGCGTGCTGTGGACCGCCTGGGGCCGCGACTGGACGGCGGATGCCACCGGCGCCTCCGTCTACGCGACCGCCCGCCCCGGCCTGGCCGCCGGCGCGACCCTCCTGCTCCACGACTCCGACTGCACCTCCGCCCCCGACTCCTGGCGCGCCACCCTGGCCGCCCTGCCCCTGATCGCCGCCCACTGCCGCACCCGGCGCCTCACCCTCGGCCCCCTCCGCGACCACGGGGTGCCCGGCCGAACGGACCGGCGGTGAGGCCCGACGCCCTTCGGCAGCAACGCCGTTGAAGCGAACCCGACCTGACCGGGGCCGGACCCGACCGGACCCGACCTGACGGAGCCGGGCCCGACCCTGGTCGGCTCGGTCGAAGCCCGCTACCCCAGTCCCACGCGTCGCAGGGCCTCGCCGAACCCGGCGCGCCAGCCCTCCGGGGTGGCGCCGGGCGAGGGCGCAGGGGAGGGGCGCTTCAGCGCCGCGAGGGCGTTGCGGACGACCTCGGCGGGGCGGGCGGAGGTGACGTCGGCGTGGCCGAGTTCGAGCTCGTGCTGGAGGTTGTCGCGCCCGTGCCCCTGGACCACGTCGAGGAGCAGCAGTCGCCGGCCGAGCGCGCGGGCCTCGCTGCAGGTGTCGCCGGAGCTGGTGACGACGAGGTCGGCGGCGGTCATCAGTGCGGGGACGCGGTCGGTGTGGCCGAACGGGTGCAGCCGGGGTTCGCGGCGGGCGGCGGCGCGCAGGCGGCGTTCCAGTTCCCGGTTGTGCCCGGCCACCGCGAGCACGTGCGGTCCGGCCGCGGCGAGTGAGGCGGCGGTGCGGGCGAGTGGCCCGAGCCCCCAGGAGCCTGACATCAGCAGCACGCACCGGGCGTCCGCCGGCACGCCCAGCCCGGCGCGGGCCTCGGCCCGTTCCGGCGGGCGGTAGAAGGGCTGCCGCAGCGGCGCGGGCACGACGGCGATGTCGGCGTCCGGCCGGTAGCGCCGTACCGCGCACGCGGCGACCTCCGAGGTGACCAGGAACACGTCCGTGCCCTCCTGCACCCAGAGCCGGTGCGGCGTGACGTCGGTGCAGAACACGAAGTGCCGGAACTCCCGGCCCTGTCCCCACTCCTGCAGCCGGTTGACCGCCGAGGTCGCGGTGGCGAACACCGAGACCACCAGCTGCGGCCGCTGCGCCTCGACCAGCTTCCGCAGCGCCGGGACGAGCCGGGCGCGGGCGGCCGCGTCCGCGAGCAGCGCGATCCGCGCGCCCGTCCGCAGCGCCGAGAAGTGGAACGCGTCGTACACCCCGGGCAGGTCGAGCAGCCGGCGGAAGACGGCCTCGCCGGCCGCGCCGGAGCGTTCGCCGAGCAGGGCCATCGCGTCGACCGTGTCGGTGGTCCAGCCCCGTTCCCGCAGGGTGTCCGCGCAGGCCTGGGCCATCACGTCGTGGCCCTGGCCGAGTGAGCCGGAGACCAGCAGGGCGTGCGGCATCGGGCGGCCCCGGTCAGGTGGCGGTGGACGCGGCGGTGGCGGCCCGGTACCAGTCGGCGTACCGCCGGACGCCCTCGGCGAAGTTGGTCCGCGGCGACCAGCCGAGGAGCCGCTTGGCCTGGGCGGAGGAGATCCGCCGCCCGGTGTAGTCGGCCTTGCGGCCGCCGATGTGCTCGATGCTCACGGGCCCGAGCAGGCCGTCGACGGTGTCGGCGATGTCGCGCACGGAGACGGCGGTCGAGCCCTCCAGGGCGAAGGTCTGGTCCTCGGCGGCGGGGGAGAGGGCGCGCACGTGGGCGTCGGCGAGGTCCTCGACGTAGACGAAGTTGCGGCTCTGCCGCCCGTCGCCGGCGATGGTGATCGGGCGTCCGGCCAGTGCGGCCTGGACGAACCGGGCGACGACCAGTTCGTCGCGCATCCGGGGCCCGTAGGGGATGCCGTAGCGCAGGATGGTGAAGTGCTGCCCGTACAGCTCGCGGTAGCTGTGCACGAGCATCTCGGCGGCCAGCTTGGTGGCCACGTACAGGTGGCCGCTGTGCTCCAGTTCGATCGGTACGTGCTCGTCCAACTCCTGCTCCTCGCCGCCGAGTTGCTCGCCTGCGAGGGCGGCGCCGTAGACCCAGACGGTGCTTGCGAGCACCGTCCGGCTGAGACCGCTGCGCCGGGCGGCCTCCAGGACGGCCTCGGTGCCGTCGATGTTGGTCCGCACGGCGCGGACCGGATCGGCGGAGACCTGCTCGACGTCGGCCATCGCGGCGAGGTGGTAGACCACCTCGCTGCCCGCCAGTGCGGCGGTGAGGGCCTTCAGGTCGAGGACGTCGATCCGCGCGTGTTCGGCGTCGGGGTTGAGGTACTGGTCGGTCATGTCCACCGCGAGGACCTCGTGGCCGGCCGCGATGAGGTGGTCCACGACGTGTGAGCCGATGAATCCGCAGCCCCCGGTGACGGCTATCCGCACGTTCTTGCTCCCTTCGCTCCGGTCGGCTCAGCCGACCGACCGCCGGTACACGGTCGAGACGGCCTCGATGACCTGCTCCGTCTCGTCCTCCGTCATGTCGGAGTGCACCGGCAGGCAGACCTGCCGTGCGCAGAGGTCCTCGGCGACGGGCAGCGGCCCGCGCCGGTACGGGGCGAGCACCGGCTGGAGGTGCAGCGGCAGGTCGTAGACCTCGCCGGACAGCCGCACGCCGTGCTCCTCGGCGACCGCCCGCTTGAAGGCCGCACGGTCGGTGCCGGCCGGCAGCAGTGCCACGTACTTGTAGTAGTTGCCGCGGCAGCCCGGCGGTTGGAGCACCGGTTCCAGGCCGGCCAGCCCGGCCAGCGCCGCGTCGTAGCGGCGGGCGACGGCCCGGCGGGTCTCGATGAACTCCTTGAGCCGGCGCAGGTGCACCGCGCCGACCGCCGCGTGGAGCTCGCTCATCCGCCAGGAGTAGCCGAGCAGCACGTGGTGGTTGGTGGTGAAGGAGCCCTTGCCCTGGTCGCGGTAGATCCGGGCCTCGTCGCGCAGCTCCGGCGACTCGGTGAGGATCATGCCGCCCTCGCCGCTGGTGGTGACCTTCGTCGGGTAGAAGGAGAAGGCCCCGGCCAGCCCGAAGGTCCCGGCGGCGCGCCCGTCGACACTGCTGCCGTGGGCGTGCGCGGCGTCCTCGACCAGCGGGATGCCGCGCTGGTCGCAGAGCGCGCGCAGGGCGTCCACCCGGGGGGTGACGAGGCCGCCGATGTGCACCAGGACGACGGCGGCGGTGTCCGGGGTGAGGGCCGCCGCCAAGGTGTCGGGGGAGAGCGCGAGGGTGGCCGGGTCGACGTCGGCGAACACCGGGCGCCCGCCCGCGTGGACCACCGCGCCGGCGGTCGCGTAGAAGCTGACGGCGGGGACGACCACGTCGCGGCCCCGGACGTCGACGGTGCGCAGGATCACCTCCAGCGCCGCCGTGCCGGTGCTCACCGCGACGGCGTGCGAGGCGCCGTGCTCGGCGGCGAAGGCCTGCTCGAACCGTTCGGTCCAGGGACCGAGGGTGAGGGCGCCGGTGGCGAGCATCTCGGTCACCGCCTCGGCGACGGCCGCGCGGTCGCTCTCGTCGAACACGATGCGGGCGGCTGGAACGCCCATGGGGCACCTCCGGCGGCTGGCTGCTCAGGCAGCACCGATCAGGTCGGGTCGTCCCGAACCGCACGGACGGCGGTCGGGCCAGGCACATCACGCTACTTCGCCCGGCCGGGTCACGGCCCGTCGTCGCCGCCCGCACGGGTGAACCCGACTGCTTCCTCCGCAGGTAGGAGGGCTACTCCCGGCGCCGGGCGTGCGCTCCTCCGTACGGGGGAGGGCCGTACTGCGTCCGCAGTACGCAAACGGCCTGCGCAGGGACGACGACGGAGCAGGGCCCGCCGATCAAGGATTGGTCACGCTGCGGCGGACCGCGCCCTCGTGGGGCGTACGGCCCGCCCGCGGCGCGCCCTGTACCGAGCACCGCACCGAAGGAGTCCGCTCTCCCGTGGCCACGTTCCTCTACCGTCTGGGCCGATGGGCCTTCGTCCGGCGCCGGCTGGTGACCCTGCTCTGGGTCGCCGTGCTGGCGGCCGTCGGAGTCCTGGCGGCCAAGGCGCCCGCCGCGCCCGACGACGGCTTCTCGATGCCCGGCACGGAAGCGCAGAAGGCCTTCGACCTGATGAACGAGCGCTTCCCCGGCGGCCACGCCGACGGCGCCTCGGCCCGGCTGGTGTTCGTCGCGCCCTCCGGTCAGAAGATCACCGCCTCCCCCAACCAGCAGGCGGTCGAGCGGACGGTCGACGAGCTCGCGCACGCCGAGCAGGTCACCGGGGCGGTCAGCCCGTTCACGGCGGGCGCGGTCTCCAAGGACGGCACCACCGCCTACGCGACGGTCAGCTACGCCGCCAAGGCGGGCGAGCTGTCCAAGGGCGCCACGACCGCCCTGGAGCAGGCCGCCCAGCACGGCCGGGACGCCGGGCTCAAGGTCGAGGTCGGCGGCAACGCGCTGATGGCCAAGCCCGACGCGGGCGGCAGCAGCGAGGCGATCGGCATGGCGCTGTCCGCCGTCGTCCTGGTGATCACCTTCGGCTCGCTGGTCGCGGCCGGCCTGCCGCTGCTCACTGCGGTCGTCGGCGTCGGCCTCGGCATGGCGCTGATCACCGCGTTCGGCAGCGTCCTCGGCCTGTCCACCACCACCGGCACCCTCGCCATGATGCTCGGCCTCGCGGTCGGCATCGACTACGCGGTGTTCATCGTCTCCCGCTACCGGGCCGAGCTGACCGAGGGCCGGACACCGCAGGAGGCGGCCGGCCGGGCCGTCGGCACCGCCGGCTCCGCCGTGGTGTTCGCCGGCCTCACCGTGGTGATCGCCCTCGCCGGGCTCTCCGTGGTCGGCATCCCGATGCTGGCCAAGATGGGCATGGCCGCCGCCGGGACGGTCGTCATCGCCGTGCTGGTCGCGCTCACCCTCGTCCCGGCGCTGCTCGGCTTCATCGGCCGCAAGGTGCTGCCGCGCAAGGTCCGAAAGGCCCGGGGCGACGCCGACCGGGCGTCGACCAAGGAGAACGGCGGCTCCCGCTGGGCGCGGTTCGTGCTGCGCCGCCCGCTCGCGGTGCTGCTCGGCGGCGTGATCGGCCTGGGCGTCCTCGCGGCCCCCGCGCTCGACCTGCGGCTCGGCCTGCCCGGCGACGAGGCCAAGCCCACCTCCACCACCCAGCGCCGCGCCTACGACCTGCTCTCCGAGGGCTTCGGGCCCGGATTCAACGGCCCGCTGACCGTCCTGGTGGACGCCAAGGGCGTCGCCGACCCGAAGGCCGCCGCGAACGAGGTGTCCAAGAAGCTCTCCGGCCTGCAGGGCGTCGTCACCGTGACGCCGCCGATGTTCAACAAGGCCGGTGACACGGCCCTGCTCAACGCGATACCGGCGACCGGCCCGAGCGAGGCCGCGACCAAGGACCTCGTGCACACCATCCGCGGCGGCGCGGTTTCCCTCACGTCGGCCACCGGCGCGACGGTCCTGGTCAGCGGCACGACGGCGATGAACATCGACGTCTCGCAGAAGCTCACGGACGCGCTGGTGCCCTACCTCGCCCTGGTCGTCGGCCTCGCCGTCCTGCTGCTGCTGGTGGTCTTCCGCTCCGTGCTCGTCCCGCTGAAGGCGGCACTCGGCTTCCTGCTCTCGGTGGCCGCCGCCCTGGGCGCCGTGGTCGCGGTCTTCCAGTGGGGCTGGCTGGCCGACCTGATCGGCGTGGAGCAGACCGGCCCGGTGATGAGCATGATGCCGATCTTCATGATCGGCGTGGTCTTCGGCCTCGCCATGGACTACGAGGTGTTCCTGGTCACCCGGATCCGCGAGGGCTTCGTCCACGGCGAGCAGCCCGGCGAGGCGATCGTCACCGGCTTCCGGCACAACGCCCGGGTGGTCACCGCCGCGGCCTTCATCATGATCGCCGTCTTCGCGGGTTTCATCGGGATGAGCGAGCCGATGATCAAGATGATGGGGCTGGGGCTCGCCGCAGCCGTCGCGTTCGACGCCTTCGTCGTCCGGATGACCATCGTCCCGGCCGTCCTCGCCCTGCTCGGCCACCGCGCCTGGTGGCTGCCGCGCAGGCTCGACCGCCTGGTGCCGGACGTGGACGTCGAGGGCAGCAAGCTGCAGACGCCCGCCGCAGAAGCGGCCCCGATCCGGGAGTCGGTCACGGTCTAGCCCGGCCGGGATCCGCACGCCCACCGATTACCGTTGCAGTCAGGGGCCGTCGCCGCTCGCGCCGACGGCCCCTGACTCGCGACCCGGAGACCAGCACCATGACCACCACCTGGCAGCGCATGCGCCGGAACCACCCCCGACGATTCGACGTGATCGGCGGCGCCGTCCTGATCGCGGTCGTCGGAGTCGGCGCGACGATCGACCAGACCGGCCACATCAGCAGCCTGGAACCCGTCTCCGGACTCCTCGGGCTGGTCTCCGCGCTCGCCCTGTTCGCCCACCGCCGCCACCCCCGGGCGGTCACCGCCGTCACCCTGGCCTGCACCGTCCTGCTCGCGTTCACCAGCCCCCGGCTGACCGTCGCGCTGGCCGCCCCGCTGCTCTGCGCCCTCTACTACCTGGCCGTCCGCACCGACCGCGCCACCGCGCTGCGCGCCTCCATCGGCAGCGCCGTCCTGCTCACCGGGATCGCCCTGTCCGTCGGCACCGGCGCATCCCTCGGCGAACGGCTCGGCGTCCTGGCCTGGGCCCTGCTGCCCGGCGCCCTCGGCGACTCCATCCGCAACCGCCGCGCCCACCTCGCGGCCATCGAGGAGCGCGCCGAACGCGCCGAACGCACCCGCGAGGAGGAGGCCCGCCGCCGGGTCGCCGACGAGCGGATCCGGATCGCCCGCGACCTGCACGACGTGGTCGCCCACCACATCGCCCTCGCCAACGCCCAGGCCGGTATCGCGGTCCACCTCATGGACAGCCACCCGGTCCAGGCCCGCGAGGTGCTCAGCCACATCACCGACGCCACCGGCTCGGCCCTGCAGGAGCTGCGGGCCACCGTCGGCCTGCTGCGCCGCGCCGAGGAACCCGCCCCGCTCGAACCCACCCCGGGCCTGGACCGGCTGCCCGAGCTGCTCGGCTCCTTCGAACGGGCCGGGCTGCCGGTCCGGCTCACCGTCCGCGGCGAGGCCCGGCCGCTGTCGCCCGGCGTCGACCTCACCGCCTTCCGGATCGTCCAGGAGTCGCTGACCAACGTAGCCAAGCACGCCCACGGCGCCGACGCCGAGGTCACCCTCGCCTACAGCGGGAGCCGGGTGTCGGTCAGCATCGCCAACGGGCGCCCCACCGCGACCGGGCGCCCCCGCGCCGCGCCACTGCCCCAGCCCGCCCCGGGCGAGAGCGGTTTCGGCCTGATCGGCATGCGCGAGCGGGCCGGCGCGGTCGGCGGCCGGCTCGCCGCCGACGAACGGCCCGACGGCGGCTTCCTGGTCACCGCCGAGCTGCCGCTGCGCACCGGCGCCCGCGACGACGGCCCCGACCCGGCCGCCGCGGCCGGAGCCCACAGAGCCGAACCCCGAGGAACCGAACCCCGAGGAACCGAACCCCGCGGAGCCGGGGCACCGGGAGCCGGGACGCCGAGGGCCGGTGAACCGGACCGCGCCGTCCGGGGGAGCGGTGTGACGCCCTTCTGCGGCCCCCGGGGCGCCCGCGCCACCCGTACGCACGAAACCGAAGGACAGGACCGCGCCACCCGACAGGTTCGCGCCGTTCGAGAGGACAGGGACCACGCATGACCATCCGGGTACTGCTCGCCGACGACCAAGCCCTGCTGCGCGGTGCCTTCCGCATGCTGATAGACGCGGAGGAGGACATGGAGGTGGTGGGCGAGGCCGCCGACGGGCGCGAGGCCGTCGAGCTCGCCCGGGCGACCAGGCCCGACATCGTCCTGATGGACATCCGGATGCCCGGCGCCGACGGCCTCGGCGCCACCGCCGCGATCTGCGGCGACGAGGAGCTGTCCGGCACCCGGGTGCTCATCCTCACCACCTTCGAGATCGACGAGTACGTGGCGCAGGCGCTGCGCGCGGGCGCCGGCGGCTTCCTCGGCAAGGGCGCCGACCCGAAGGAACTTCTCGCCGCCGTCCGGACCGTCGCGGCCGGCGACGCCCTGCTCTCGCCCGCCGCCACCCGCGCCGTGATCGACCAGCTGCTGGCCCAGCCCGACCCGGGCGCCGGCGGTCCGACGAGCGAGCGCCTCGCCCTCCTCACCGCCCGCGAGCGCGAGGTGATGTCGATGGCCGCCACCGGCCTCACCAACGAGGAGATCGCCGAGCGCATGTTCGTCAGCCCGTTCACCGTGCGGACCCACGTGCACCGGGCGATGTCCAAGCTCGACGCCCGCGACCGCGCCCAACTCGTCGCGATCGCCTACCAGTCCGGACTGGTCCCGCCCGGCCGTCCGTCCTGAGCCCGGCGCTCCCGGCACTCCGGGTGCTCCCGCCGGATCCGGGCCGGCCGACTCGCGCGGTTTGAGCCGATTGAGGGCTGAGTGTTCGTCAAAATTCCTCACCGGAAACCGATCAAAGCCCGGGCCTGGCCGAAAACGACCTCCGAACTGGTGTATCGGCGAGTAGTCTGCCGATGACTCAGAATGAGGAGGATGTTCGTGGAAACCAAGGACACGGCAGGCGAGGTGCGGATTCTCCAGCCGTTGCCCGGGCGTACGGCGGACGAATCGCAGGCGTTCGACCTCCGGCTCGCACGTCTGCTCCGCCTGATAGGGGCGGAGGTCGCGGCCGGCCCCGACTACCAGAGCGCGGCCCGGTGGGAGGTCCACAAGGCGGTCGCCGGACGGTCCGAACTGCCCGAGGAGTACTTCGAGGCGCTGCTGGAGGCGGCGGTCCACGACCCCAACCCGAGTTTCAACCGGCGCTTCGTCGAGCCGGCACTGCTCGCCTTCGGGCAGCGCCGGGTCCGCCTCGCCCTGCTCGGCTACCTGCGCACCGGCACCAACCCCGAGCGGGCGGGCGCCGCGCGGGCCTGGTACTGGACGGCCCTGTCGATCGGGGACGGCAGCAACGGCGCCGCCGCCGACGAGGGCGCGAGCGTCCGGGACACCTGGTACGAGACCGCGCTGCGGGAGTTCGTCGCCAACGAGGACCTGGACGTCCGCCGCTGCATCCTCCCCGGTCTCCCGCTGGTGCCGCGCGCCTATCCCGCGGCGCTGCACGGCCTGGTCGAGGCGGCGGTCGCGATCGCCCGCTCGCACCCCGACGAGTACATCCGGCACCGCGCCGAGATCCAGGTCGGCCTCTGACCTCCGGTCGCCCGCGCTCCGGGTGCACGCGCCGACGTGTGTACCCGGAGCGGGATTTCCCGCGCGGCCGGTCAATTCGCCCACGATTCGGCGAATCGCGCCCCAACTGGCTTTCTCCGCCCCACGATTCATGGGCTTGTCGTCCGGTCATGACAATTCCGATCGGCCGCCGCCGAACCCGGGGCCCTGCCACCATGGCGGGATGACCGAAGACCTGAAGCCCGCGGCCGCGACCACCGGGCCCGTCGACGTCGAACTCCTCGAACCCGCTGGCATCCGCCTGGTCGAAACCCCCGCACCACCCCTCCCGGAGCCGGAGCGGGCCGCGATGGACCGCGCCTGGAGGCAGGCCGTCCGGGCGAACCCCGGGCTCTTCGACGGCCCGGTCGTCGCCTGCACCGGCCTCGTCCAGGACAGCCCCGACACGCTCGTCGTCCACTGGGCGCGCATCGGCTACCGCCGCTTCGCCCTGCGCCTCGTCCCGGGCGCCACCGCCCGGGCGAGCTCCCTGTACGTCGCCGTCGTCCAACCCGCCGACGACGGCCGGATCCTGGTCGGCCGGATGGCCGGCCCGACCGCCCGCCCCGGGCGCTGGGGCCTGCCGGGCGGCTGCGTCGAGCCGCCCCCGCCCGGCGAACCGCTCGACCCGCCCGCGCTGCGCCGCCACGCCGCCCGGGAACTCGTCGAGGAGACCGGCGTGTTCACGCCCCCGGAACGGCTCACCCGCTGGCTGCTCGTCCGCGGCGAGCACGGCAGCGTCGGCGTGCTCCACCTCGCCCCGCCCCGCCCGGCCCGGGAACTGACCGGGCGCCACGCGGAGTTGTGCGCCGCCCACCGGTCGCTCGGCGCGGAGCCCGAGTTCGACCGGATCGTCCTGATCGGCTCCCCGGCCGAGGCCGCCGCCCTCCCCGGCCCGCACGCGGACCACCTCGGGCCCGTGCTTCGCCGGCTCTTCGCCGGCTGAGCGCTTGCGGCCGACGCCGGAACGCGGCACGTCACAGCAGGGCCAGGGCCTGCCGGAGGTTGTGCTCGGCGATGCCGGCCATGGCCGGCCGGTCGGGGAAGTCACCGTCGAGCAGCCGCAGCGGGCCGGCCGTCAGCGACAGGCGGTGCGCCAGGGCGTAGAACGCGAGCCGGTCCTCGTCGAGCCCGTCCACCGCGAGGGGCCGGTAGGCGTCGTGGAAGCGGATCCGCAGGAAGACGTGCTCCCACTCCGCGTCGAAGTACATCGTGCCCTCGACGTCGATCACCACCGGGCGCCCGTCCGCGCCCACCAGGACGTGGTCGGGCCCGAGTTCGCCGTGCACCACCGCGTACTCCGCGCGCGGCCGCACCGCCGCCGCCAGGTCGAGCAGCCGCTCCTCCAGCCGGCCGCGGGCCCGGGCGATCCGCCCGTCCCGCGCGGCCGCCTCGGCGAGGTCCCCCAGGGCGCGGTCCAGCACGACCCCCTCGCAGGACGTCCCGCGCGAGGCCCCGCCGCCGTCGACCACGGCCACCTTGCCGTACCCGGCCGCCCGATGACCCCGCATCGCCTCCAGCGCCTCGCCGAGCCCGGCCAGGACCGGGGCGGCCGCACGCGGATCGCGCGCGAGGAACTCCTCCAGGCTCCCGCCCCGGACGTCTTCGACGATCGCCAGGTCGTCCGGGCCGTGGACGCCCCCGCGGTCGAGCGAGCGGATCGCCGGGACACGGACCCCGAGCGCGTGCAGCCGGGCGTGTGCGCCTTCGAACAGGTCGAGCCCGAGACCGGGCGAGAACGGATCGGTGCGGTCGGCGTCGCCCGCGGCCGCCGGCCAGTAGTTCTCGGTGTCGCTCCACCGGTAGGCGATCGCCGTCGTGGCGTCGTCCATCACCAGGCGGTAGACGCCCTTCCGGCTGCCGCCGGCGAGCCGCTCGACGGCCGTCAGCCGCCGTCCGCCGCCCAGCGCGGCCCGCGCCGCACCCGCCAACTGCTCCCGCCCGACCACCCCGCGTGCCACCACGTTCCGAACCGCCCTCTTCCTGACCACGACCCGTGCACGCTACGGGAGCACCGGCCCGGAGGCGAACGGGATTCCACAGCCGTGGCCGCGAGCGGTAGCCGCCGTCGTAGCGCCGGTGGGCCGCAGCGGGCCACGGGCGAGTCCTTGCGGTGGCCTGTGCCTCAGCCTGCGGGTCGCGGCAACTGCCGGAAGCCGTCATCGACTTCGGCGTCCACGTCCCGTACGGCGCCAGGGTGCGCCTGCTGACCGTCGAGCTGGATGCGGTCGGCGTCCACCCCGGGCTCAGGGCTTGCGGGCCACCGCCCCGTACATGCTCACGCGGTCGGCGCCCGGGGCGGGGGCGGTGTCGGGGCGCCAGAGCGGGACGGTGACCACGCCCGGGTCGAGCAGGTCGAGGCCGTCGAGGAAGGTCCGCACCTCGGCGCGGGTGCGGCCGACGAGCGGGGCGGTGGCCTTGTCGTAGACGCCGGTGACGCGGTCGCGGACCACGGCCGGGATGAAGTCCGCGGTGCCGTGCGAGAGGACCAGGTGGCTGCCGGAGGGCAGGGCGTCCAGCAGGGTGGTGACGGCCCGGTGCGGCTCGTCGTCGTCGCGCAGGAAGTGGAGGACGGCCGCGAGGACCAGTCCGACCGGCCGGGAGAGGTCGAGCAGTTGCACGGCGCGGACGGCGTCCAGCAGGGCGGCGGGCTGCCGCAGGTCGGCCCGGACGACCCTGGTGCGGCCGTGCCCGGGGCCGGCCATCAGGGCGCGGGCGTGGCTGAGCACGATCGGGTCGTTGTCGACGTAGACGACCCGGGCGCCCGGGTCGGCGGCCCGGGCGATCTCGTGGGTGTTGCCGACCGTCGGGATGCCGGTGCCGACGTCGAGGAACTGGTCGATGCCGAGCTCGGCGACGCAGCGCACCGCGCGGGTGAGGAAGCCCCGGTTGGCGCGGGCGGTGGAGCGGAACTCCGGGTTGGCGGCGAGCGCCTTCTCGGCGGCGGCGCGGTCGGCGGGGAAGTTGTCCTTGCCGCCCAGGTAGTAGTCGTACATCCGGGCGGGGTGCGGGATGTCGGGCCGCAGGTCGGCCGGGTGCCCGACCCCGCCGGGCCCCCACATGGACTCGTATCCCACGGCTGTTGCCCCCTCCACCCGTCAACCTGCCCGCAAGAGTCCGATGATCTGCTCGCGGCCTCGCCGGCCAGCCTAGAGCCCGGGTCATGACCCCCGGCGCCGGTTGGTCGGGTCACCCCCGTATGTCCCTTTCGTCTCGCAGTGCTGCAGCGGAGCCGGCCGCTCACACCGCGGAAACGGGTGGCTCACGCCGCGGAGCCGGCCGCTCACGCCGGCGCGCGGCCGGGAGGCCGCCGCGCGGGGTCGCCCGTCGCGGCGCAGGATGGAGGATCGGGGAGTGGCAGTGGAACATCCGGCGACGGGAGGTCCGGGCCGTGGGAATCGCAATGGCAGACATCCGGGAGTGGCGCGGCCACTCGGTGGTCGACCAGAAGAGCCATCGCATCGGCAAGCTGGAGGCGGTCTACGTCGAGACGGCCAGTGACGAGGCGTTCTTCGCCACCGTCACGGTGGGTTTCGCCGGCCGGCGCCGCCTGGTGTTCGTCCCGCTGGTGGGCGCCGTGGTCGGGCCGGACTACGTCCGGGTGGCCTACCCGAAGAGCCAGGTCAAGGGGGCTCCGGCGATCGGGACGGACGACGTCCTGCCCGCCGAGGACGAGCCCGCCGTGTTCGCGCACTACGAGGTGCCGTACGCGACCGGCGCCGGTGGCGAGCGGCGGCTGGCCCGTCGCTGAGCCGAGTTCCTCGGGGGGCGGTCGGTACGGGCTTCGTCCACCCGGGAACGAATACCCCGCGGGGTACACTGGTGCATCGACAGTCGATGCGAAAGGCGGCCCCGACATGCAGGTGGACGAGGAGGCGGTCGGCGCGGTCCTGAACCGGCTGCGTCGCGCCCAGGGCCAGTTGGCCGGAGTGATCGCGATGATCGAGGCGGGCCGGGACTGCAAGGACGTGGTCACCCAGCTCGCCGCCGTCTCGCGGGCCCTGGACCGGGCCGGGTTCAAGATCGTCGCCAGCGGGATGCGCCAGTGCATGGCCGCCGCCGACGAGGACGCCGCGCCGATGAGCGAGGCCGAGCTGGAGAAGCTGTTCCTCGCCCTGGCCTGATGCCCCCGCCCGAGGCTCCGGCCTGACGCGTCGGTGTGGCGAGTCGGGGTGGCGAGTCGGGGTGGGGTGCGGCCCCACCCCGGCGGGCGCGAACGAGCAGTGCTCCACGTACCGGAGGGTCGCGACGGTTCATCCGTCGCGGCCCTCTTCGTGCGCCCGCTGAAGTTCCCGTGCCGCCCGATGGCCCGTCATGCGTCGTTCATGCCCCGGTCGCTGACCTCCAGGTGAATGAGGTCGCCCGCAGTTGTACAGCCAACTGTGCGGACAGCCCGCAACTGTCCGCACAGCCGACCGCGGCGAACCCTCCCTCCCTGACTCCGTGACCAGCCGTACCCGACCCGTGCACCGTCCCCCGGCGGTACCGGGCTCCGGGCGCGGCGGACAGGACAACCGTGGCCGCAGGCAGCGCCCTGACCCTCACCTCCTCCTCCAACCCCACCGAAGGTGACCGGCTCACCTTCCACTGGAGCACCGACGCGCCCGACGTAAAGAACTGGGTCGGCATCTACGACGGCAGCCGCCGGCCCGGCACCGGGTCCTCGCTGCTGTGGAAGTACACCCCGGCCGCCACCGGTGACGTCCAGCTCGACACCTCCGCGCTGACCGGCGGCCCGTACACCGCCTACCTGCTCGCCAAGGACGGCTACGGCATCCTCGCAGAGCGCCCCGTTCGGCTTCCGCCCCAAGCCCGCGGTCGTCCGCCCGCACGCCGCCGTCGACTCGCTCACCGCCACGCCCGTCGCCCCGGGCGCCGCCGTGCAGGTCAAGCTCGGCGGCCTCTGGTCCCGCCCGGTCGGCAATGCGCCCGGCTCCGCCACCTTCCGCAAGGTCGGCGGCCCGGCCTGGGCGTCCGTCAGCGCGGACGGCACGCTGACCGGCACCGCGCCCGCCACCGCGGGGAAGAACCCCGAGGTGGTCGTCGTCGGCGTCAAGGACGGCGCGGGCGCCGTCGACACCGTCACCGTGCTCGTCCCCGTCGTCGACCCGGCGGCCAAGCCCCGTCTCAAGGCCGCGAGTTGGAACCTGCACGACGCGGGATCCGGCTACTCCGACGCGCTGGAGAAGCAGCTGCGCGTGGTCCTCGCCCAGGGCCTGGACGTCCTCGCCCTGCAGGAGACGGCGGGCGAGCGCGCCAAGACCCTGGCCGACGCCCTCGGCTGGTACGCCTACCAGAGCCCGGGCAGCGTCGGCATCCTCAGCCGTCACCCGCTCGCCGACGTCACCCCGCCGACCGCCGACCTGCCCGCCGCCGCGGCCACCCTGCAGCTGCCCGGCGGCCGGGCCGTCCGCTTCTGGGCCGCCCACCTGGACGAGGCGGGCTACGGCCCGTACGCCGTGCAGGACGGCAGCACCGCCGCCCAGGTCGTGGCCGCCGAGAACGGCTCGCTGCGGCTGAAGCAGGCCACGGCGCTCGCCGCCGCGGTCCGCGCGGACGCGGCCCGGGGCCTCCCGGTCGTCCTCGCCGGCGCGCTCTCCTCGCCCTCCCACCTGGACTGGACGGCCGCCACCGCCGCGCACGGCGGGGTCGGCCCGGTCGGCTGGCCGGTCACCGTGGCGCTGCAGGCCGCCGGGCTGACCGACACCTTCCGCGAGGAGAACCGCGACCCGGCCAAGGCGCCGGGCGCCACGTGGTCGCCCACCCGCAAGCGGCGCGGCGACCGGCCCGAGCCGCAGGACCGGATCGACTACGTGCAGTACGCCGGCCCGCTGAGGCTGGTCGAGGCGCACACGCTGGTCGCCGACTGGCCGCAGCCCGAGCCGAACGCGGCCGGCAACGAGTGGCCGTCCGACACCGCCGCCGCCGTCGCCACCTTCCAGCTCTGAGACCCGCAGCCCCGAGAGGCCAGTTCGTCATGCCCGAGCTCTCCCGCCGTACCTTCGTCGGCGCCACCGCCGCGGCCGGCGCCACCGCCCTGACCGGTCTGGCCGGCGCGCCGGCCGAAGCCGCCCCGGCCCCCGCGCCCGGCACCACCGCAGCCGCCCCGCTCACCGGCACCGTCAAGGACGTCAAGCACGTCGTCGTCCTGATGCAGGAGAACCGTTCCTTCGACCACTACTTCGGCACCCTCGCCGGCGTCCGCGGCTTCGGCGACAAGCAGGCGCTGCAGTTCCCGGACGGCACCGACGTGTTCCGCCAGCCGGACAGCCGGCGCAGCGACGGCGGCGTGATGCTGCCGTACCGGATGGACACCGCCAAGTACAACGCGCAGAACGCCGGCGGCCTCGCCCACGACTGGGCGACCGGCCACCAGGCCATCAACAACGGTGCGATGAACAAGTGGATCGCCGCCAAGGGCGAGCGCACCATGGGCTACTTCAACCGGGACGACATCCCCTACCAGTACGCCCTGGCCGACGCGTTCACCGTCTGCGACGCCTATTTCACCTCCCTCGCGGGGCCCACCGACCCCAACCGCCTCTACCTGTGGACCGGCACCTCCGGCCCCGGCCGCGACGGCACCACCGGCCCGTGGATCGACAACACCCCGGTCACCGACAACCCCGTCGCCGACTGGACCACCTACGCCGAGCGCCTGGAGGCGGCCGGCGTCACCTGGCGCGTCTACCACAACCCCAGCAAGGACGAGCGCACCGGCGACTACGACGACAACGCGCTCTCGTACTTCAAGCAGTTCCACGCGTTCCCGCACGACGACCCGCGGTACGTCAACGCGATGACCAAGTTCGACCCGACCGACTTCGACGAGCACTGCAAGGACGGCACCCTGCCGACCGTCTCCTGGCTGGTCGCGCCCTACCTGTTCTGCGAGCACCCGGACGCCGGCCCGGCCTACGGCGCGCACTGGGTCGACCAGGCGCTGCAGTCGCTGATGTCCAACCCGGACGTCTGGCGGCACGCCGTGTTCCTCGTCATGTACGACGAGAACGACGGCTACTTCGACCACATGGTCCCGCCCACCCCCGAGCCCGGCACCCCCGAGGAGTTCACCCAGGGACGTGCCATCGGCCTCGGCAACCGTGTCCCGCTGTGGGTCATCTCGCCCTGGTCGCGCGGTGGTTGGGTCAACTCCCAGGTCTTCGACCACACCTCGGTGCTGCGCTTCATGGAGCAGGTCACCGGGGTGGCCGAGCCGAACATCTCGGCCTGGCGCCGGGCCGTCTGCGGCGACCTCACCAGCTGCTTCGACTTCGCCGCCCCCGAGTACTCGATCCCGACGCTGCCCGACACCAAGGCCCTGATGGCCGAGGCCGACGCGGGCGCCAAGCTGCCCGGCGTCGCGCTGCCGGCGGTCGGCGCCCAGTCCATGCCCGTCCAGGAACGCGGCGACCGTCCGCACCGCCCGCTGCCGTACCAGCCGTGGGCCGACGTGGAGGTGGACCGGAAGACCGGCAAGGTCACCTGCACGATGAGCAACGACGGTTCGGTGGCCTTCCCGTACACCGTCTACCCGAACATCGTGCTCCCGTTCGCGGGCACCCCGTACACCGTCGCCCCCGGCGCCACCGCCCGGTACGTCTGGGACGCGGCGGCCACCGACGGCCGCTACGACTTCACCGTCCACGGCCCGGACGGCTTCGTCCGCCGCTTCGGCGGCACGGTGGTCCGGGACGGCCAGGACGGCCGGAACGACGTCGGCGTGCCGATCGTCACCGCCGACCTGCGCGGCAACGGGAAGTTCAGCCTCCAGCTCGCCAACGACGGCATGACCGACGTGGCCTTCACCGCCGCGCCCAACGACTTCGCGGGCACCGCGCAGACCGTCTGGGTCAAGCCGGGCAAGCAGGCCGACCTGGCCTGGCCGCTGGACCAGCAGGGCCGGTACGACGTCGTCGTGACCGCTCACACCGGTCAGCGCTTCACCCAGCGCTACGCGGGCTGGGTGCACTGATCCGCGGCCGGGCCGCGGCCGGGGGCGCCGAACCGGTGACCCCCGGCCGTGGCTCGGCCCACCCGTCGGACCCCGCCGCTACCGTCGGGCGCATGCAGAACATCAGCACCTTCCTCTGGTTCGACGACCAGGCCGAAGAGGCCGCCGCCTTCTACACCTCGCTGTTCCCCGACTCCCGCATCACCCGGGTCACCCGCTACGGCGAGACCGGTCCCGGTGCGGCCGGCTCGGTCATGACCGTCGACTTCGAGCTCGCCGGCCGCGCGTACGTGGCCCTCAACGGCGGCCCCGAGTTCACCTTCACCGAGGCCGTCTCGCTGCAGGTGGAGTGCGAGGACCAGCGGGAGGTCGACGAGCTCTGGGAGAAGCTCACCGCCGAGGGCGGCCAGGCCGGCCCGTGCGGCTGGCTCAAGGACCGCTACGGCCTTTCCTGGCAGATCACTCCGCGGGTCCTGCTCGACCTGATCGGCGGTGAGGACCGGGCCAGGGCCGACCGCGTGATGGCGACGATGCTGCGGATGCAGAAGCTGGAGATCCAGCCCCTGCTCGACGCGGCCGAGGGCTGATGCCGTGACCGCCGCCACCCACCGCGCCGTCCTCTACCTGAGGGCCACCCCCGAGCGGGTCTGGCACGCGCTCACCAACGCCGACGAGTCCGGCCTGTACTGGGGCCACCGCAACGTCTCGACCTGGCTGCCCGGCGCGCCCTGGGAGCACCAGCGCACCGACGACTCCGGGATCGCCGACGTGGCCGGCACGGTCGAGGCCGTCGACCGGCCGCACCGGCTGGTCACCACCTGGGCGGGGCCGGCGGAGCGGCGCCCGGGCGGGCCCTCCGTGGTCACCTTCGACATCCGCGGCTGGCGGGACCTCACGCGGCTCACCGTCACCCACGAGAACCTCGCCGACGAGGCCGAGCGGGTGGACGCCGAGCAGGGCTGGTCGGCCGTGCTCTCCAACCTGAAGACCTACCTGGAGACCGGACACCCGCTCCCGCAGCAGCCCTGGCTGATGCCCTGATGCCCTGATGCACTCACGCGCTCATGTCCCGGTGCCGGACGGACGCCGCGACGCCCTGACGACCTGAACCCCGTGACGCCCTGAACCCCGTGACGGCCCGACAGCCCGGGGGCCCGATCCGGTCGGGGCCCGACCGTCCGGTCAGCGCCCGGCCTCCGCCGCCGGGCGCGCCGTCGTCTCCCGTCCCCGCTCCCGCTCGCCGCGCAGGAACCGGCGCAGCCGGGCGAACCGCGCGAACCGCTCCCGGTTGGCCACCGACGCCCGGTCCAGCTCCTCCATCAGCCGCCGGCTGCGGTGCTCCAGGTCCAGCTCGTCCAGGATCCGGTCCACCTCGGCCAGCATCGAGCCGTGCAGTTGCCAGGCCTCCGGGTGCTCCTGCACCTTGCGCAGCAGCACCTGGGCGACGTTCTCCCGGCAGGCCCAGGCCGCCGCCAGCTCGGAGGTCAGCCGGGTCTCAGCCTCCTCGGCGCTGCTGCTCACCTGGGTGGTCACCAGCACCGCGAAGCTCACCATCGCCCCGCCGACGTGGTCCAGCAGCTCCTCAAGGTCGACCGCGACGTCCGGTGGGAACAGCCGCTCGCCGGGCGCGCGCCGTTTGGCCAGGTCGGTCAGCGAGCGGGCCAGAACCCGGATCACCACGACGCAGATCTCCAGGGTGTCCAGCCCGGTGCGCAGCACCAGCCGCGACAGCAGCCCCTCGCTGATCCGCGGGTTGAACCGCAGGCTGTCCTCGGCCTGCCGCAGCGCCGCGTCCACCTCGGCGATCGCCTGGTCCAGCCGGCGGGCCTCGTGCAGCCGCTCGGCGGCCCGGGCGACCGGCGTGGGACGGCCCAGCTCCTCGGCGATGTCGAGCAGCAGCTGGCGGGCCCGCCGGGAGAGGTCCTCGATCGACTCCCCGGCGGTGTCCACCCAGACCGGTGGCGCGAACACCAGGTTGAACAGCAGGCCGACGGCGGCGCCGATGAGCGTCTCCAGCACGCGGTCCCAGGCCTGCGAGGCCAGTTTGGTGACGCCCAGGATCAGCATCGCGCTGATCGCGACCTCCTGGACGAACTCCTCGACCCGGACGAACCGGCCGACGACCAGCGAGGCCAGGATGATCAGCCCGAGGCTCCACCAGGAGAGCCCGACCACGGCGCTGAAGCCGATCGCGATCAGCACCCCGACGACCACCGAGTTGACCCGGCGGATGCTGGTCTTGAGAGTCGAGTAGACGGTCACCTGGACCACCAGCAGCGCGGTCAGCGGCGCCGTCAGCGGGGCGGGCTCGCTGCTGAGCTGCGTCGCCACCGCGTAGGAGATGGTCGCCGCGACGGTGGCCCGCACGGTCTGGACGACGAAGGGCTCCCGCGCGAAGCGGCGGATCAGGGCCGTGAGTGACTCCGGGAGAAGGGCCATGTCGCCCTTCTTTCCCCGCCGCCGCCCTTCACACCGTTCCGCGGCCCGTTCGGCACCCGTATGAACCTGCCGGAGCGGCCGGTTGCCACCGGTTCGGTCCGGCCGGTCCCCACCGGCTCCGCCCGGCGGTCCGGTCGGGCGGTTCCGCCCGCCGTCCGGACTCCGCCCGCCGTCCGGTCAGTCGCCGCGGTTGAAGCGCAGCTTCCAGGGGGCCAGTGCGGACTCGACCTGCACCCCCATGCTCATCTTCGAGGCGCCCTCGATCCGCTCCTCGAAGCGGATCGGCACCTCGCGGATCGTCATGCCCCGCTTGACCACCCGGTAGTTCATCTCGACCTGGAAGGAGTAGCCGTTGCTCTGCACGGTGGGCAGGTCGATGGCGCGCAGGGTGGTCGCGCGCCAGGCCTTGAACCCGGCGGTGGCGTCCCGGACGCCCAGGCCGAGGATGGTGTTGACGTAGAAGTTGGCCCAGGCGGAGAGGGCCTTGCGGTGCCAGGGCCACTCGGCGGCGGTCGAGCCGCCGGGGACGTAGCGGGAACCGAGCACCACGGCGGTGCCGTCGGTGAGCAGGGTGCGCACCATCTCGGGGATCGCCGAGGCCGGGTGGGAGAGGTCGGCGTCCATCTGGACCACGACGTCGGCGCCCTCGTCCAGGGCCCGCTCCATGCCGGCCAGGTAGGCACGGCCGAGGCCGTTCTTCTCGGTGCGGTGCAGCACGCCGACGGTGCCGTCGGAGTTCGCGGCGAGCTTGTCGGCGACCTCGCCGGTGCCGTCGGGCGAGTTGTCGTCGACGACCAGCAGGTGCAGGTTCGGCACCGGAAGCTCGGCGAGCAGGCCCGCGAGGACCGGGAGGTTCTCCCGCTCGTTGTACGTGGGGACGACCACAACGACCTTGGGAGAGGCCTCGACCATGTTCTGTTTCCCTCGTGCCCTCGCCGGCGGGCACCCCGTGCCGCACCGGTCGGTTTGCCTGGACGACCTGCGCTGGTTGGACCGTGCGAGTGTATCGGGGGTGCGGGCCCGCTCCCGTACGGGGAGGGCCGCCGGACGGGCTCCACCGGGCTCCGGGCATCCGTTCGACCGCGATCGGCCGATGTGGCAGGCTACCGCCGTCCCGAACGCAGAACCGGAGAAATTCCTTGACGACCCGACGCTCGGCCTCCCGGTCGGTCGCCGCCCTGGCCCTCGCCCTGCCCGTCCTCGCCGGCTGCGGCCCGGAGGCGGCGGCGCCGGCACCCGCCACGGCCGCGACGGTCGGCGCACCCGCCGACGCGACCGGGGCGTTCGACCCGGCGGTCGCGATCGCCCACCGCTCGAAGGAGCCGTACGCCGCGACCCTCGCGCTGACCTCCGAGACGGGCGACGGTGACGCGCGGGAGGTCTTCACCGCCACGGGCCGGGTGAACCACAACACCCCGGCCCGGGGCTCCCGCACGGAGGAGCGGACCGTCCGGGGCGGGGCCGAGGTGGTGGCCTGGACGGAGACCCTGACCGTCGACGGGGTCGTATACCAGCGGGACCGGGCGGCTGGGACGGGGTGGCGGCGCGACCCGGAGTCCGCCGCGGGCTTCCGGATCGACCCGGACGTGGTCGCCGCCTACGCCGAACTCCTGCTGGACTCCGGCCCCGCCGCACGCAAGGGCATGGAGACCGAGTCGGGTGTGCCGGTGTTCCACCTGGGCGCCCGGCTCTCGCCGGACCTGATGCGCCGCGCGGACCCGTCGGTCGACGTCGGGGCGCAGGGCGGGGGCGGGCCCGCCGACTGCGACCTGTGGATCGACCGGCTCGGCCGGCCCGTCCGCGTCGAGCAGGCGATGGTGGTCGACGGCACGCGGACCGTGACGGACGACCGCTTCTCGGACTTCGGCCCGCCCGAGACCTTCGCGCCGCCGCTCGCCTCCGGCTGACCCGGCCCGGCTGACCCGACCTCCGGCCGGGCGAGGGTTCGGAGACGGACCCTACGCCGTGCCGTAGACGGTGGCGAGGTTGTCCCGGGCCGGGTGGGTGCGGCCGGCCGGTCCGGCGGCGAAGGTGCGCAGGACGTTCTCGGTGACCCTGCGGACCAGGTCCCCCGCCTGGGCGTCGATGCCGTGGTCGGCGGGGCCGGCGCCGGGGCCGTGGGCGTCCAGGGTCTCGACCCAGCGCATGGTGCCGGAGGCGAAGACCCCGGCGCCGCTCGGCACGGTGTAGTAGGCCGTGTCGGCGTGGGAGGGCCGGCCGTCGCAGACCACGGGGGAGTGCGCGATCACCTCGACCGGGCGCGGGGTGGGGAAGGCGGTGTTCACCCGGTCGTACTCGACGCCGACCAGGTGCGGGAAGGACGCCCCGGCGGCGACGCCCGTCCCCTCGAAGGCCCAGTGCTCGGGGGAGGAGACCACGTACGGGGCGTCCACCGGGTAGCCGTCGTAGATCACGCCGAGCATCGAACTCTCCGGATCGGCGCCCGGGCCCACCCGGAAGTCGGTGGTCGCCGGGGCGCCCGCCCGGTGGCCCGGGTCCTGCGCCCAGGCGTCCTTGTAGCAGACCACGGTGCGCTCCGGGCCGAGGTCGGTCGGCTCGTAACGGATCCGGCGGAAGCAGCAGTTGGCGCCCAGGATCGCCAGGTTGGTGCCGGCGTCGCGGGCCGTGACCACGGCGGCGCGCTGCTCGGGGGACCAGTACTCGTCGTGGCCGAGCGAGACGACGGTGGTCGCGCCGGTCAGCAGGCCGGGTTCGCGGGCCACGTCGACGCCGGTGGTGTAGGCGAGCGGCAGGCCCAGCCGTTCGGCGAAGGCGATCAGCGGCGCCTCGTAGACCAGGAACAGCCCGGCGCCGTGGGCGTAGTCGTACGGCCGGTCGAAGACGACCTTCAGCGAACGGGTCGCGAGGCCGCCGGTCGGGCCGTTGTAGAGGCTGTGGCCGCCCCATTCGTTGTAGGCCTGCCAGGTCGCCGGGGCGCTCATGACCACGGTCCGGCCGGCGGTGACGGCGGAGCGGACGGTGAGCGGGACGTAGCGGCGGCCGGAGCCGTCCTCGGCGTCCAGGCGCAGCAGGTAGGCGCCCTCGGGCCAGCCGGTGGTGTCCACGGCGAGGCTGCGCTGCCAGCCGGTCAGCACGGTGCGGGTCGCCGGGTCCACGTGCGGCGCGGGCTGTCTGCCGCCGGGGACGTTCTGGCGGCGCCAGACCAGCCGGGCGCGGGCCCCGCCGTACCAGCCCATCCGGTACGCGGAGACGGTGAAGGCCGGGGCGGGGGTGGAGACGTGCAGGCCGAAGGACTCGCCGGGCAGGACGCTGACCCGGTCGGCGAAGCCCTCGACGGCGGAGTCCGGGCCGGGGTCGGTGATCTCCCAGCCGGGCGTGCCGGGCAGGGCCTGCTCGTGCGCCAGGTCGTGCCCCGGCCCGGCCTTCCCGGTGTTCCCGGCGGCGCCGGGAGTGCCACTGCCGGGCCCGGCCCCGGTGGCACCGGGCGGTCCGTCGGCGGAGGTGTGCGGGGCGGGCGCCGCCTCCGGGCGCCGGGCACCGCAGGAGGTGACGGCGGCCGCCATCAGGCCCAGGCCCAGAATCCCCCGCCGGCTCGGTACCGCCACTGCGGCCTCCCTGTCGTTCGCAGTCGTGTCGACCGGTCCGCGGCGATCCGGAGCGCCGGTCCGGCCGGGTCAGGTCGGGTCAGGTCGGATCCGACGACGGGTCAGGCCCGTCGACGTGGTCCCGGGCGTCAACCTAGTGCGTCAACGCGCGCGGACATCCTCACTCCTCCCAAGGTCGGGCACGGACCGACGCGCCGGGCCTCCCGGCACGGCCGGGCGCCGCCCGCGGGCCGGGAGGGCCGTACGGGCGCACCCTGGCGTGTTGGCCCGCGCGGTTCCCGGGGGGTGGTGGCCCGGTCACCTAGCCTGACCAGGCCCGCCGTCCGGCGGGCCGCCGGGGGTCCGGAGCCGCACGCGGCCGGCCGAGTCGTGGACAGGGGTGTACGTGGTCTCGTCGGGTTCGGCCGCACCGGGGGTACCGTCCCGGAACAGCGGCGGGCGCTTCCGGGCGTGGATGCTGGAAGGCCTGGCGGACATGGCCAAGCAGCACCCCGGCCCGCACGCGCAGGTTCCGCACGTGAAGGGCCAGCGCTGGTGGCGGGTCATGTGCCTGACCGGCCTCGACTACTTCTCGACGCTCGGCTACCAGCCCGGCATCGCCGCCCTCGCGGCCGGCCTGGTCTCCCCGATCGCCACGATCGTGCTGGTCATCGTCACCCTGCTCGGCGCGCTCCCCGTCTACCGGCGGGTCGCCCAGGAGAGCCCGCACGGCGAGGGCTCGATCGCGATGCTGGAGCGCCTGCTGTCGTTCTGGCAGGGCAAGCTCTTCGTGCTCACCCTGCTGGGCTTCGCAGCCACCGACTTCATGATCACCATCACCCTGTCCGCCGCCGACGCCAGCGCCCACCTGGTCGAGAACCCGCACCTGCACAGCGCGCTGACCGGCAAGCAGGTCATGCTGACCCTCATCATGATCGCGCTGCTCGGCGGGGTCTTCCTCAAGGGCTTCAGCGAGGCGATCGGCCTGGCCGTGGTCCTCGTCGCGGTCTACCTCTCGCTCAACGTCGTGGTGGTGGTCAACGGGCTCTGGCACGTGCTCAAGGCCCCGCACCTGTTCACCGCCTGGACCGACGCGCTCACCGCCGAGCACGGCAACGCGCTCGCCGTGGTCGGCGTGGCGCTGATCGTCTTCCCCAAGCTGGCGCTCGGCCTGTCCGGCTTCGAGACCGGCGTCGCCGTGATGCCGCACATCGAGGGCGACCCCGAGGACACCGAGGAGAAGCCCACCGGCCGGATCCGGGGCGCCCGCAAACTGCTCACCACCGCCGCCGCGATCATGAGCGTCTTCCTGATCACCACCAGCCTCATCACCACGCTGCTGATCCCGCCCGACCAGTTCAAGCCCGGCGGCCAGGCCAACGGACGAGCGCTCGCCTACCTCGCCCACGAGTACCTGGGCAACACCTTCGGCAGCATCTACGACCTGTCCACGATCGCCATCCTCTGGTTCGCCGGCGCCTCCGCGATGGCCGGGCTGCTCAACCTGATGCCGCGCTACCTGCCCCGCTACGGCATGGCCCCGCACTGGGCCCGCGCGGTGCGGCCCACCGTCATCGTCCTCACCCTGATCGCCTTCCTGGTCACCTGGATCTTCGACGCCAGCGTGGACGCGCAGGGCGGCGCGTACGCGACCGGTGTGCTGGTGCTGATCAGCTCCGCCGCGATCGCCGTCACCATCGCCGCCCACAAGGCCGGGCAGCGCCGCTGGCGGGCCGGCTTCGCGGTGATCGCCGCGGTGTTCCTCTACACCACCGGGGTCAACATCGCCGAGCGCCCGGACGGCGTGAAGATCGGTGCCTGCTTCATCGCGGGCATCATGCTGGTCTCCTTCCTCTCCCGGCTCAAGCGGGCCTTCGAACTGCGCGTCACCGACGTGACGCTGGACGGCGTCGCCGAGCGGTTCGTCCGGGACTACATGCACCGCCCGCTACGGCTGATCGCCAACGAGCCCAACAGCCGGGACCTCGCCGAGTACCGCGACAAGATCCGCCAGATCCGCACCGACAACGACATCCCGGCCGAGGACGACCTGGTCTTCGTCGAGGTCACCGTGCTCGACCCGTCCGACTTCGAGTCCGAACTGACCGTGCACGGCGAGGTGCTGCACGGCCGGTACCGGGTGCTGTCGCTGGAGAGCTCCAGCGTGCCCAACGCCATCGCCGCCCTGCTGCTGCACGTGCGCGACCTGACCGGGCAGCAGCCGCACATCTACTTCGAGTGGACCGAGGGCAACCCGTTCGCCCAGTTCCTGCGGTTCTTCCTGTTCGGGCAGGGCGAGATCGCGCCGGTCACCCGCGAGGTGCTGCGCGAGGCCGAGCCGGACCGCTCGCGCCGGCCGGCCGTGCACGTCGGCTGAGCGGCGTGGCGGTGCACGTCGCTGCACGTCGCTGCACGTCGCTGCGCCGAGGGTGCCGGCGACGGGGCGGCAAGGTCAGCGGCTCGGGTGGGACTTGCTCCAGGCGGGCGAGGCGAGGGCCACCAGGGCGATCGCGAAGGCGAGTTGCAGGATGTGGCGGATCCAGTCGATGCCCGAGGTGTGGCGGACGCCGATCCAGCCGGACACGGCGTTGCCGAGCCACGCCCCGGCGGCACCGAGCAGCATGGTCAGCCACCAGGGGATCGACTGCGGCCCGCGCAGGAACAGCTTGGCGATGACGCCCAGCACGAAGCCGATGAGCAGAATCCACAGGAGCTGGAACATCGCAGTCCACCTTCCCGGCGCCATCGGAGCCGGCCGGTGCGCCGAATCGTCGAAGACGCGTGTCGTCCCATGATCACCCGGATCGGCCGGACGGGCACGTCGGCGGCGGGCGGCGCCGGCCACGGGCGCGGCGCGCGGGTGGGTCGGGTACGGAGGGGCGAGAATGCGCCGCCGGTCGGGCCGGAAAGTCGCTGTCCGTCGAGGCGGCGGCACCGATAGGAATGGGCGGTGACGCGGAGGTGCCGCGTCACCGAGAGGAGCCCGCCCCCGTGATACGCCTCCGCGCCGCCGCGCTGACCATCGGCGCTGCCGCCGCCGCGCTCACCCTGACCATGGGGACGGCCCAGGCCGCGCCCGGTGACACCACCACCATGTGCTCCTCCTCGCTCACGCCGGGCGGCTACGTGGACGTCCAGTGGTGGAACAGCGGCGGCTGCGGCTCCGGGTTCAACCCGAACACCAAGAAGATCATGCAGCTCACCGGCTACCCGGTCGGCACCGTGGTCAACGCCTGTGCCTCGACCTGGCCGCCGGCCGGCTGGACGATCGTCAGCAGCTTCTACAGCGCCGGCTGTCAGTACTCCGCGGTGCCGAGCTTCGACAAGAACAGCTGGCAGCTGAAGCGCGTGTCCTGACGACGGGCCGCCCACGACCCGGGGCGGTGCGGGGCCTCAGCGGTCCCGCACCGCCCCGACGGCCTCGCGGACGTCCGGGTGCGGATCGTCCGCGAGGCCGTCCAGCAGTTCGGCGACGCCCGGGGTGGACCAGGGGCCGACGGTCCAGACCAGGTCCTCGCGCACGCGCGGGTCGGGATGGGCGGCCAGGGGCGCCAGGAGGTCAACCGGGCCGCGGGGGCGCATCCCGAACCAGTGCAGGGCCTGCCGCAGCTCGGCCGGGTCGCCCGGCTCGCCGGCCGCCGCGATCCGGGCGAGCAGGACGGGGACGGGCGGCGGCGGGCCGTCCAGCGGGTGCGGGTGGCGCTCGCGCAGGCGGCGGCCGCCGTACTCGCCGCGGATCCGGCAGCCGAAGCAGGTGCAGGGCCGGGTGCCGTGGGCGCCCGGCCGGTAGCGCCAGCCGGCGACCTGCGGCACGGCGCGGATCCGGTGCACCTCGCGGGCGCCCGCGGCACGCGGCAGGAAGACCTCCCAGCCGCGCGGGTCGGGCAGTGCGCCGATCCGCCGGACCGCCTCGGCCGCGGACACCGGCTGCTGGGCGTCCCGGGCGCGGTCGCGGTAGTGCCCGGCCAGGACCTCCTGCGCGTCGTCCAGCCGGACGTGCACCGCGACCAGCGAGCCCTTGGGGCCGAACCGGGCCAGCTCGCGCAGCCACTGGTGGGTCAGGGCGTACGAGGGCAGCACGGGGAAGCAGTAGAGCCCGCGCGCCCCGCCCTGGCCCCGGCTGTCGGCCCGGATCCCGGCGCGGCGGATGCGCGGCGCGTTGGCCGCGGCGGTCAGGTGCACGAACATCGCCATGGGGCGCGATGCTAGCGCCCGGGCGGGCGGCGCTCCGAAGGGTTTTCCGGGCGCGAAGGCGCGAAGGCGCACGGGTGCGCGGGCGACGGGGCCGCGCCGTGGTGTCAGGGCTGCGCCGTGCGGTGCTCGATCAGGGCGGCCAGGCCGTCCAGGATGCGTTCCAGGCCGAAGTCGAGCGCCTGGTCGCGCCCGCCCGGTTCGGCCACGGCGGCCGCGACCGCGGGGTAGCGGTCGGCGTGCTGCTGCATCACGAGGCCGAAGACGGTGAGGAATTCGGCCTCGGGGGAGCCGGCGGGCCCGGTGGCGCGGGACTGTGCGGCGATCCCGCGCACGTGTCCGGCGAGGAGGACGGCGGCGTCCATCCGCTCGGGGCCGGTCAGTCCGTGGCCGTCGAGCGCGGAGACCACCCGCTCCAGCCAGGTGAGTTCCTTCGGGCCGACCACGCGGGGGCCGACGGTGGCGTCCAGCAGCCACGGGTGCCGGGCGAAGGAGTCGGCCAAGTGGCCGGACCAGGCGGTGAGTTGTTCCCGCCAGTCGGTGCCCTCGGCAGGGCGCGGCGGCTCGTCGACGGCCGACTCGACCATCAGGGCGATCAGTTCGGCCTTGCCCGGGACGTAGCGGTACAGCGACATCTTGGTGAAGTCGAGCAGCCCGGCCACCTTCTGCATCGAGACCGCGGCCAGGCCCTCGGCGTCGGCGACCTCGACGCCCGCCGCGGCGATCCGCTCCAGGGTGAGGGCCGGTTTCGGTCCCCGGGTGGGCTTGGCCGGCGGCCCCCAGAGCAGCCGCACCATGTCGTTCGCCGCCTCGCCCATCGTCCGCTCCCGTCCTGGGGTTCCGTACCGGGTCCGCCGGGGGTCGTCCCCGGCTCGTCCTCGGCTCCTGCCTCGGGGGTTGCCCCGCACGCCAACTGTGTCTACCGTACACAGCAACAAACCGTGTCTGCGAGACACAGTTTCTCGATCGACGGAGGAGTGGTTCCCGTGAGCACCAGGATCCTGATCTCGGGCGCGAGCATCGCCGGCCCCGCGCTGGCCCACTGGCTGGGCAGGTACGGCTTCGAGGTGACCGTGGTCGAGCTGGCGCCCGCGCTGCGCGACGGCGGCCAGGACGTCGACTTCCGCGGCCGCACCCACCTGACCGTGCTGGAACGGATGGGCGTGCTGGACGAGCTGCGCGCACTCGGCACCGGCGGCAGCCCGATGACCTTCGTGGCCGCCGACGGGCGCCGCCTGCTGCACCTGCCCGCCGAGTTCGCGGGCGGCGACGTGGAGGTTCCGCGCGGGGAACTCGCCCGGCTGCTGCACCGGCACAGCAGCGCCCGGGCCGAGTACCTCTTCGGCGACTCGATCACCGCGCTGGAGGAGACCCCGAGCGGGGTCCGGGTCGCCTTCCGGCACGCCGCACCGCGGGAGTTCGACCTGGTGATCGGCGCCGACGGGCTGCACTCCAACGTCCGCCGGCTCGCCTTCGGCCCGGAGCAGCGCTACGTGCGCCACCTCGGCTACTACGCGGCCACCTGGCAGCTGCCGAACGACCTCGGGCTGCCCGTCGGCTCGGTGGGGCTGAACGTCCCCGGCCGGCTGATGTCGGTCGGTGCCGGCCACCGGGACCGGAGCCGGGCGGGCGCCTTCGCCCTGTTCGCCTCGCCCGAGGTGCGCTACGACCGCCACGACCGGGCGCAGCAGAAGGCGCTCGTCCGAGCCGCCTTCACGGGCCTCGGCTGGCGGGTCCCGCACCTGCTGGAGAGCCTGGACGCCGCCCCCGAGCTGTACTTCGACTCCATCAGCCGGGCCGACGTGCCCGCCTGGTCGAACGGCCGGATCGCCCTCGTCGGCGACGCCGCCTGCGGCGCGACCATCGGCGGCATGGGCACCGGGACGGCGGTGGTGGCCGCGTACGTCCTGGCGGGCGAGCTGGCCCGGGCGCGCGGTGACCACCGCACCGCCTTCGCGCGGTACGAGCGGCTGCTGCGCGGATACGCCCGGGGCTGCCAGAAGGGCGGCGACCGCACAGGGCCGTTCCTGGCGCCGCGCACCGCGACCGGGCTGCGGTTCCGCAACGCGCTGCTGAACCGGCGGTGGGCGCTGGACAAGATGCTGGAGCTGGGCAAGGAGGTCAGCAGCGTCGAACTGCCGGACTACGAGGCGGAGTCGTCGGGCGCCGTCGGCCGTGCGGGCTGAGCGGACCGGGCGGTGGTGCGGTGCGCGCCGCCCGCGCCGCCCGCGCCGGGGCCGGGCTCACTGCAGCGGGCCGATGCGGCTGTCGCCGTCGAGGACCGCCTCCACCCGGACGTCCGAGCGGGCGGGGCGCTCCACGGCGAGGGTGTGGTCCGCGACGGGCCGGTCGGCGGACCGGTCCGGGCCCTTGACGGTGAGCCGGGTGACCCGGCGGCTGCCCGCCGCGAGCAGGTACTCGGTGCCCTGCGGGGAGCGCCACCACGTCCAGGCCACCGTGTCCCGCTCGAACCGGCTGCACGCCCGGCCCGGACCGCCGCCGGTGCGCTGCGCGCCGCGGGCGGTCGGCAGGACGACGGCGGTGGCCGCGCTGCCCTCGCCGTTCCAGCGGTCGGCGCGCAGACAGACCCAGGAGGCCGGGCCCGCGTTCTGCGGCAGCGGCTGCACCGCGAAGGCCCACAGGTCGAGCTGCTTGACGCCCGGCCCGCCGTCCGGGACGGCGCAGCCCGCCCGGGCCGGCCACCGCCGGAAGACCGTCCGGCGAGCGGTCCTGCCGGGAACGGCCGGATCTGCGCCTCGCCGGTGGCCGCGAGGGACGTCGCGGGGACGGGTCCTCCGGCGGCCCGTCGCCCCCGCCCGCGGGGCGACGGTGCACGTCCCGCCCCCGGTCCGGCCCGTGGGAGGCGTGTTCGTGCACCGGGGTCCAAGGACCCACCCGTTCGGCCCCTTGGCCCCTGGCGATCCGAGCCGCCGCGCGCCATGCTGCCGGTAACCGGCCGGGACGATCCGCGCCCGGTCGGACCAGCACCGTTGGACGAGGTGAACCGGCGTGCGGCATGCCACCGTCGAATCCGTGATGACCAGCCCCGTGGTCCTGGTCTCCCCCGAGACCGGGTTCCGGGAGATCGTGACGCTGCTGAGCGAGTACGACATCACCGGGGTGCCGGTGGTGGACCCGGAAGGGCGGCCGCTCGGCGTCGTGTCGGAGGCCGACCTGCTGCGCACCCTGGCCGCGCAGGAGGACCCGGGCAGTCTGCTGCCGGCGCCGGAGTCGCCGCAGGCCGGCCCGAACGGCGAGGTCACCGCCGCCGACCTGATGACCGGCCAGCCGGTCTGCACCTCGCCCGGCACCAGCGTGGTCGCGGCGGCCCGCACGATGAGCCGGCACGGGCTCAAGCGGCTGCCGGTGCTGGACGGGGAGGGGCGGGTCGTCGGCATGGTCAGCCGCGGGGACCTGCTGCGGGTGTTCCTGCGCGAGGACGGGGTGATCCGGCGGGAGATCGTCGAGGAGGTGCTCGGCCGGATCGAGGGCGTGAGCCCGGCGGAGATCGGGGTGGAGGTCAACCAGGGCCGGGTGGTGCTCAGCGGCACCGTGCCCGAGCCGCACCTGGTGCCGATCGTGCTCAACCTGTGCCGCGCGGTGGACGGCGTGGTCTCGGTGACCGACCGGCTCGGCGCCGGGGGTGCTGCGGCGGTCGGCTGAGCCGGCCCCGGTTCCCGCGGCCGACCGCCGCCTCGGGGGTCCGCCCGGTCCCGGGACGGACCCGCGGGGTCCGCTTCGCATACAGCGGACCGTACCGGGTAAATCACTCTGTGTGCCCGGCCGATCCGACTGCCGGGGCGCCGGAGCACCGGGGAGGCGGCCGTGACCGTCGTTTTCGACGCGGACTTCACTTCGACCAGGCAGTGGATCACCGGGCGTAGCAGCGCCTATCCCCGGATGGGGCCGACCAACCGGAGCGACCACAAGCTCGACTACCTCGTCCGCGGGTACTGCCCGGGCGGGGTGTTCACCGCCACCCGGCGGCACAGCGGCGGGCTGTGGAGCTGCAACCTGCTGACGACCGAGGGCAGTCCGGACGGGTTCCAGGTCCGTACCGGGGACGTGCTGTCGGCGCGCGTGACGCTGCCCACCGGGCTGGGCGCCTGGCCGGCGATCTGGACCTGGCGGGACGGCGGCAACGAGGTGGACTTCTTCGAGTACCACCCCGACAACCCCGACCTGCTGGAGATCTCCAACCACGTCCGGGGCGGCTACCGGTACTGGCACGGCGGCGGCGCCGGGATCGGCCCTGGGGCGACCTTCGGCCTGCGGGTGGTGCTCGGCGCGAACTCGGTGGACTGGTACGTCGAGGACGAGCTCGTCTACGCGGACCTGCACGGGGTGGGGCCGGGCTGGCACGCCTACCTGATCGTCAACCTGTCGGTGGCGGACGGGACGTACCACGCCCGGCCGCCGGTCTCCGGGCCGGACCGGCTCAGCTGGGTCTGCCACAGCCTGCAGGTCGAGCGCTGAGGCCGCGGGCCCCGAGGGGCGGCGCCGCGCGCGGGGTTCACGGTGCGAAGGCGGCGGTGATCGGGCCGTGCGGGCCGTAGCGCTGGAACCACACCGTGCGGCGGTTCCGGCCGATGTGGGCGGGATCGGTCACGTACAGGTCGTCGTGCGGGGCGCTCTCGTTGCCCGGGGCGAGGGCCGCGTCCACGGCCCGGTCCGCGAGTGCGTGCAGCAGGGCGGTGGCGGTGGCCTCGGCGGCGGACGGCGCGATGGCGAGCGCGGTGAGTTCGGCCCAGAGCGCGGTGGCGACGTAGGCGATCGGGGAGTGGCCGAGCGTCGGGTGGGGGCTGGGGTCGGCGTGGCGCCGCAGCAGTCCGGCGGCGACGAGCTGCTCGGGGGAGCGGGCGTCGTCGGGCGGGTGGTGGGTCATGCGCGGGTACCGGGTCACGAACGGCACGCTACCCCGTGGATGCGCGCTCGTGCGCCGGAACGTTTTCTCAGGCTTTCTTCACGGCGTTTTCACCGGTGCCGGGCGCAGGATGGTGGTAGGGCCCGTCTTCGAACCCCCGCAGGCGGGGGTTCGAAGACGGGCCCTTCGGCGCTGATCACCTCGGCCCCGGGTGGGGCCGGAGGAGGAGGTCCTGATGAGGCACTGGCACGGATACGGGCACGGCCACGGCATGAGCGGCTGGGGCATCGGGCTGATGGTGATCGGGACGCTGCTGGTCCTGGCCCTGCTCGTGCTCCTCGCCGTCGCCCTCTTCCGGTACGTCTCGCGCTCGCGGCAGCCGGTCCCGCCCGGCCGTCCGGCGGCACCGGGTGTGGGTGGGCCGGGGTCGGGCGGCCCCGGCGGCTGGGGGGCGGGACCGCCTGCGGAGCAGGTGCTCGCGGATCGGTTCGCGCGGGGTGAGATCGACGCGGAGGAGTACCGGCACAGACTGGAGACGCTGCGCTCGGCGAGCGGGCCCGGCGGCGGATGGCCCGGCAGTGCCGGGCCGGGTGCCGGCGGACCGGGTGTGGCCGGCCCGGCGGGCGGTGGGCCTCCGCCCGGCACGGCGGGGTAGGGGCGCCGGCCCGGGAAACGGGGCGGGCCCGCCGCACGGGGTGTGCGGCGGGCCCGGTGCGCGCCTGCGAGGGGGCTGCGACGCGGTCGTGGCGACCGGCCTCCCCGTGCCCCGGGCGACTACTCGACGACGAGCTCGACCGGGATGTTGCCGCGGGTGGCGCGGGAGTAGGGGCAGACCTCGTGCGCCTGCTTGACCAGCAGCTCGCCGGTCTCGCCCGCCAGGGCCTCGGGCAGCTCGACGCGCAGCACGACCGCGAGGCCGAAGCCCGCGCCGTCCTTGCCGATGGAGACCTCGGCGGTCACCGAGACCTCGCTGGTGTCCACCCGGGCCTGCCGGCCGACCAGGCCGAGGGCGCTCGCGAAGCAGGCGGCGTAGCCGGCCGCGAACAGCTGCTCGGGGTTGGTGCCCTGGCCGTTGCCGCCGAGCGCCGGCGGCATCGCCAGCGCGAGGTCCAGCTGCCCGTCGGAGCTGACGGCACGGCCCTCCCGGCCGTTGGCGGTGGCGGCTGCGGTGTAGAGCGCGTCCATGGTCGGTCCCCTTCGTGGTGCTTCGGTTGCTCGGATGCGGGTGGGCCCGGGGCGCGTCGCCTTCGTTTCCGCGACCCGTCCGGGTTCCTGCCCTGCGACAAGTAGAGCACGCAATTCAATTGCGCACAACTTAATCGTGCGAGTGTGATCGGTACCATGGAGCCATGACCACGCTTCCCGGCATGGCGGACGAGGAACTGCTCCGCCTCGACCAGCAGATCTGCTTCTCGCTCAACGCGGCCTCGCGGGCCTTCGGCGGCGTCTACCGGGTGCTGCTCCGCGACCTCGGGCTGACCTACCCGCAGTACCTGGTCATGCTGGTGCTCTGGGAGGGCGGCGAACTGCCCGTCAAGCGGATCGGCGAGCGCCTGCGGCTCGACTCCGGCACGCTCTCCCCGCTGCTCAAGCGGCTGGAGGCGGCCGGGCTGGTGCGCCGCGAGCGCAGCGCGCAGGACGAGCGGTCCGTCACCGTCGCGCTCACGGCCGAGGGGTCGGCGCTGCGCGAGCGGGCCGGGCAGGTCCCGCGTCGGCTGCTCGCCGCGACCGGGCTGCCGGTCGAGGACCTGGCGGAGCTGCGCGGGCTGCTGGAGCGGGTGACCGCCGCACTGGACTCGGCGGCGGTGGAACCGGCGCCGTAGGGCCCCCGGCACCGGTGCGGCGGTACCGACGTCGCACGGCGCGCTGTGCGACGCGCGCCGCGTGGTGCGTGCGGCGGGGCCGGTGCTGCCCGGGTGGTGGTGCGGTGCCGGTGACGCGGGGGTGGCCCCGTGGGTGGGTGAGTGGTCGGTGGCGGGGGGCTTGTCAAGCCGGCGTCCCACGCGATGTGATCTGGGTCACTCGCCCGGCTTGCCGGGGGCGTCGGCGGGCCCGAATCGGCAGGTCAGTGGCGCTGTTCAAAAGTGGGCGGAAACGTTCGCCAATTGTCCGCCCGATCCGGTCAACATCCCGCGCCTCCCGGACGGTTACACCACTAGCCCCCAAGGGGCCGTCGGCGTGCCACCCGGTGGGCCGGCCAGCTGACCCACGAAAAGGGGGGCGTGCGTGAACACTCCCGGGCCGGGCGAGGAGCGGGGCCTCCGGGCGGACCCGCTCGGCGACCTGCCGAACGACTTCGAGGCCTTCTTCACCCGCGAGAACTCCGGCTACCTCCGCTACGCCCAGCAACGCCTGCGGCACCGCGAGGACGCGCAGGACGCGGTCCAGAACGCCGGCACGACGCTCTACAAGAACTGGCGTCGCGCCCTGGCCAGCGCCGATCCGCAGGCCTTCGCCTTCAAAGTCGTGAAAGACGCGGTGGTGGACGTCCTGCGCGACCGCCGGCGCACCGAACGCAAGCGGCTGCGGGTGATCGCCCAGCGCCGCCCCGACACCAGCCAGGACGAGCTGGACGAACTCGCCGAACTGGACGCCCTGGACTGGGCGATGGACGAACTCGCACGGGCCGCGCCGGTCCAGGCGGACGTCGTCCGGCTGCGCCAGGCGGGCCTGTCGTACCCCGACATCGGCCGGTCGCTCGGCATCGCGCACACCACCGCCCGGACCTACTACAGCCTCGGGCGGCGCCACCTGGAGTACCTGTTGGAACACCCGGGAGACGACGGAGCGGAGACATGAGGGCCGTGACATGAGGGCCGTGACATGAGGGCGGACGCATGAGGGCGGAGACATGAGGGTCGGGGACCTGCTGCGCGCGCAATCCGCCGAGCTGGACCGGGAGTTCGACGACCACGATCCGGTGGCGTTCACCCGGCGGCTGGCCGAGCGGCTCGCCGCCGCCCGTCGGCCCGCCCCGGCCGTGCGCGAACGCCCCGCCCGTCCGCCGGCCGGAGCCCGGCCACCGCACGCACCGGCCTCGGGGGCCGGCCCGGGGGCGGGGCTGGGATCGGGAGGCGGTCCGGGGCCGGGCCCGGGGCAGGCCTGGAGTTCGCTCCCGGGCGGGGTGCCGGGCACCGGCGCGGGCACGGGGACCGCGCAGTCGCCCTGGGCCGGCGGACGGGCGGAGCTCCGCAGGGACCTGCGGCACCTGTGCGCCGGCGTGGCGGGCGCCGCGAAGCCCGGAGAACTGGCCCTGGACCTCGAACTCGCCGAGAAGACCGCCTTCCGCACCCTCGGCTGCCTGCTGTACGGGATGGGCCGCACGGCGGACGGCGTCTTCTGGTGGCGGATCGCCGCCCAGTACGGCGACCAGCTGGCCGTGCACTGCCTGGCCGTGCACTACAGCGCCGAGGGCGAGCGGCGTGACGCCGCGCGCTGGGCCGCCCAGGCACAGGACCTCAGCGCCCCGGGGCGGCTGCCCGACCTGGCGCCGGAGGTGCGGCCGGGCGGTCCGGCCGAGCTGGCCCGGGTGCTGGCGGAACGCTACGACGGGGAGATCCTGCTGACGCTCCGGGACGCGGTCGCGGCGCGTCCGAGGGTGGATCCCGCCCGGCTGGGCGTCCGGGCGGTCCGGGGGCGCGGGGTGGTGCGGATCCGGTGAGGGGAGCGGCCCGATCGAGCCGGCGGACCGCGCGAGCGCGGGGCGGCCTGCCGTCAGCCGAGTCCGAGCCCGAGCCCGAGCCCGAGGACAGCCTTCGGTCACCCGAGCGCGGAGACCGCGTCGCCCAGGTACCCGGCGCCGAGTACGGCAGCGACCGTGGCCACGATCGGGGCCTGGTGGGCGGCCGTCCAGGCCCGCCACTCGCCGAGGGTCCGGGCTCCGCCGCGCATCCGGACCGCCAGGGGCACGAGGGAGCCGAGCGAGCCGATCGACACCAACAGGGCCGCTGCCACCGCCCACGCGCCGGAGCCGGCCGCGGTGCCCGCGATCGAGGCGGCGCCGCCGACGGCCGGGAGCAGGGTGTTCGGGCCGCTCGCGACGAGTGTGAGGGCGAGGCCGGCGGACCTCGCGGGCGAGTAGCGCTCGATCGACTGCAGCCAGGCGGGCGGCGCCGTGACGTGGCCCGCGCGCGGTCGGTCGTGCCACTGCCGCGCGGCCGAGAGCAGGAGCAGCGTGCCGAGGGCGAGCTTCAGCCAGGACGGCCAGGTGGGGGCGGCCCCGACCCCGCCCAGTGCGCGGCCGGCCACCAGGACGAGGATCACCGGGACGGCGAGGCCCAGCACCCAGCCGGCCGCGAAGGCGAGGCCCTTCGTCCGCCCGCGCGGCGTGGCCAGGACGAGGATCACGGTGATGAGCGACAACGGACTGATCGCGAGCGCCACCGCGGAGGCCAGCATCGAACCGACCGCTTCACCCATGACGGGTCCTGCCTTCCCGTCGCCGGGCGCACGTCCGTCATCCTACGGCGGAGCGGGTGGGGGCGCGGGTCGGTCGGGGACGGCGGAGGCCGCCGCACCGGTGTGGTGCGGCGGCCTCCGTGGGCGACTCCGGGCCGCCGGCCGGGCCCGACGCGTCGGTCGGTGCCGGACGTGTCAGCCGGGCCGGACGTGTCAGTCGGTGCCGGACTCGATCGCGGCGTGGTCGAGCGCGGTGGAGTCCTCCGCGTCGCCGTTGCCCGCGGCGATGGGCGCGGCCCCGCCGGGGGCGAGCTCGCCGATCAGGCCGCTCCACGGCGCCAGCTGGCCGTGGACCGCGTACTGCTCCAGCTTGCTGCGCGAGTCGGCGATGTCGAGGTTGCGCATGGTCAGCTGGCCGATGCGGTCGTCCGGGACGAACGCGGCGTCGACGCTGCGCTCCATCGACAGCTTCTCCGGGTGGTAGCTGAAGTTGGGGCCCTGGGTGTCGATGACCGAGTAGTCCTGGCCCCGCCGCAGCCGCAGCGTGACGCTGCCGGTGACCGGGTGGCCGATCCAGCGCTGCATGCTGTCCCGGAGCATGAGCGACTGCGGGTCGAACCACCGGCCCTCGTACAGCAGCCGGCCGAGGCGGCGGCCCTGGGTGTGGTAGGTGGCGAGGGTGTCCTCGTTGTGGATGGCGTTGAGCAGCCGCTCGTAGGCGATGTGCAGCAGCGCCATGCCGGGGGCTTCGTAGATGCCGCGGCTCTTGGCCTCGATGATCCGGTTCTCGATCTGGTCCGACATGCCGAGGCCGTGGCGCCCGCCGATGCTGTTGGCCTCGTGGACGAGGTCGACGGCACTGGCGAACTCCTGGCCGTTGATCCGGACCGGGCGGCCGAACTCGAACTCGACGGTGATGTCCTCGGTCGGGATCTCGACCTCGGGGTCCCAGAAGGCCACGCCCATGATCGGGCTGACGATCTCCATCGAGGTGTCCAGGTACTCCAGCCGCTTGGCCTCGTGGGTGGCGCCCCAGATGTTGGCGTCGGTGGAGTAGGCCTTCTCGGCGGAGTCCCGGTAGGGCAGGTCGCGCTCGGCGAGCCACTCGGACATCTCCTTGCGGCCGCCGAGCTGGTCGACGAACGCCTGGTCCAGCCACGGCTTGTAGATCCGCAGGCTGGGGTTGGCGAGTAGGCCGTAGCGGTAGAACCGCTCGATGTCGTTGCCCTTGTAGGTGGAGCCGTCGCCCCAGATGGACACCCCGTCCTCCTGCATGGCGCGGACCAGCAGGGTGCCGGTCACGGCGCGGCCGAGGGGGGTGGTGTTGAAGTACGTCTGCCCGGCGGAGCGGATGTGGAAGGCGCCGCAGGCGAGGGCGGCCAGGCCCTCCTCGACCAGCGGGGCCCGGCAGTCGACCAGCCGGGCCTGCTCGGCGCCGTACGCGCGGCCGCGGGCGGGGACGTCGGCGAGGTTCGGCTCGTCGTACTGGCCGATGTCGGCCGTGTAGGCGTACGGGAAGGCACCGTGCTCGCGCATCCACGCGACGGCGACGGAGGTGTCCAACCCACCGGAGAATGCGATGCCGATCCGTTCACCGACCGGCAGCTTGCTCAAGACCTTCGACATGGATGCACCCTATGACCCGCGCGGGCGGGCCCCTGATTCAGCGTTGTGTGACGGGATTCGGCGTACTCGATCCGATGCCCCGAACTCTGGCATAGATTTGCAGAGGACCGCAAGAGCATACGATCGAGTCGGTCGGGGCGGCCCCTCGCGGAGCCGGTCTCCGGCGGGTGTTGATCCGGTCAATTCACTTGCCCCGCACTATGGTTGGGCCAGTGATCACTGTGCCGGGCGGTGCGGGGCGTCGGGAACGGCCGCTTCGCATGGACGGGCGGGCGGCGACGGTGGGGTAGCGCTCCGTCGATACGGCGAGTACGCGGCGTGTCGGCGCGGCGCGGCGCGGCGTGGCGCGGCGAGGGGCGGCGAGGGGCGGCGTGCCGGCGGTCGAACGCCGACCGGGCCCGGACGCCACCCCGCGGGGGAGTCGCGTCCGGGCCCGGTCGGCGGCCTCAGCGCTGCGCCGGGGGGCCGGAGCCGGCGGTGTCCCGGCCGGCCCGGTCTTCAGTGTCTGCCCGGCCTGCCCGGTCTGCCCGGTCGGCCGGGTCGGCAGGGGCAGCCGGGCCGGTCGGCGCCGAGGTCACGAACGTCCGCTCCGTGAGCGCGGGGACCGGCCACAGCACCAGCGCGGCGGCGCAGGCCGCGGTGACCGCCGCCATCGCGATCAGCAGCGTCCGGTAGTCGAAGCGGTCGATGAGGACCGTGCCGGCGGCCAGCGACAGCGACTGCGGGACCAGCACCAGCATCGTGCAGATGGCGTTGACGCGGCCCTGGAGCCGGGAAGGCGTGTGGAGCTGCGCCGCGGACGACAGCACCACCATGATCCAGGTGATGGCGATCCCGTCCGCGACCTCGCCCGCGACGACGAACGCCAGGTGCGGTACGCAGTAGGCGAGCGCCGCCAGTGTGAACGCGCCGATCCCGAGGCCGGCGGTGCGCGCCATGCCGACCCGCCGGATCAGCGCGGAGACCGTGAGGCCGCCGACCACCGCACCGACGCCCTGGACGGCGTTCAGCGGGCCGAGTGCCGAGGGCGGTCGGCCGAGCCCCTCGTCCACGACCGCGAACATCACGGTCTGGCTCAGGCCGATGACGCAGAACGCGCAGGCCGCGGCGTAGCCGATCCGGGCCAGCACCGGTGTGGCGCCGATGTGCCGGATGCCCGCGAGGGCGCTGCGGAGGAACGGCTCGCGGGACGGCTCCGGTCCGACCGACTCCTCGACCCGCAGGCCGGCGAGCGCCAGGATCGCGGCCAGGAAGGTGAGGGAGTTGAGCACGGCGAGCGTTCCGGCCCCGGCGACGGCGTAGACCGCCACGCCGACCAGCGGGGCGATGATGCGCAGCCCCTGGCTGGTCGTCTGGAGGATCGCGTTGGCGCCGGTCAGCTGGTCGTCGGGGAGGAGGTCGCGGCGGATTCCGGCGGACGCGGCGCCGAGGACGCCGAAGGCGACGCCGTAGCAGACCGCCACCAGGTAGATGACCCACAGCTGTTCGCCGCCGTGCACCGCGAGCAGGGACAGCACGGCCAGCGCCATGAGGGCGTTGGTGGCCATGAGCAGCGGGCGCCGCCGCACCCGGTCGGCGAGGTGGCCGAAGAGCGGCGACAGCACCATGGGCGCGCCGAGGGCGGCCTCGACCCCACCGGCGGCGGCGTTGCTGCCGGTGAGGTCCTTGGCCCAGATTCCCAGGGTCAGGAACAGGGCGCTGCTGCCGAAGCCGGAGAGCGCCTGGCCGATGAGCAGGCGGCGGAACCGGGGGTCCGCGAGCGGCTTCACCGCCTCTCCCGGCCGTCGCGGGGGTGCAGCAGGACGGGTGCGGACTCGTGGCCCCGGATGAGGTTGGAGTGCAGCCTGCGGGCCGGGCCGGCCGGTTCGGCGCCTTCGGCGCGGGCGAGCAACTCGGTGAACAGGACCCGCAGTTCGGTGCGGGCGAGGGCCCCGCCCAGGCAGAAGTGCGGGCCGACGCCGAAGGAGACGTGCGGGTTGGGCGTGCGCCGGACGTCGAAGCGCTCGGGGGCCTCGAAGACCGTCTCGTCGCGGTTCGCCGACGGCATCCAGACCGTCACCGGGTCGCCGGCCCGGATCGACCGGCCGGCGATCTCGACGTCCCGCGAGGCCGTGCGCAGCACGTGCATCGCCGGGCTGGTGAAGCGCAGGACCTCGTCGACGACGCCGTCCATCCGGTCGGGGGCGGCGGCCGCGAGCCGCCACTGGTCGGGGTCGGCGGCGAAGGCGAGGAGGCCGCCGACGGTGGCGTGCCGGGTGGTCTCGTTGCCGCCCGAGATGAGGCCGTCGCAGTTGAGGAAGATCTCCTCGTCGGTCAGCGGCTCGCCGTCGACGAGGCCGTTCACCATGGCGCTGATGACGTCGTCGCCCGGCTCCTCGCGGCGGAAGTCGACGAGGTCGGCGTAGTAGGCGAGCATGCCGGCGTGTGCTTCGAGCCGGGCGATCGGGTCGACGTCGGAGGCGCCGAAGGCGGCCCTGGTGGAGTCGAGCATGAAGCGCCAGTCGCTCTTCGGCACGCCCAGCAGGTCACAGATCACGGCGACCGGCAGGACGGCGGCGAAGTCGGTGAACTCGCAGGGCTCGCCGGCCAGCACCGGCTCCAGTTCCTCGCGGACGATCGTCCGCATGTTCTGTTCCAGGCGGGCGACGGTGCGCGGAGTGAACGCGGAGCTGATCACCCGCCGGATCTTCGCGTGCCGGGGCGCGTCCGTGACGATGAGCATCTTCCCGGCGGCCTCGGCGGTGGCGGTCGGGTTGTGGCCGATCCGCATGCCCTGGGCGGAGGTGAAGGCCGCGGTGTCCTTGAGCACCCGCTGGACGTCGGCGTGCCGGGTGACGGCCCAGAAGCCGCCGCCGTCCGGGGACTCGTTCCAGTGGACGGGGTGGTCGCGGCGCAGTCCGGCCCACACCGCCTCGGGGTCTCCGGCCCCGTACAGGGCCGGGTCGGCGAGGTCGACCGTCGGCGGGGCGCCGGGGCTGCCGGTTGCTTTCGTCATGACGCGCTTCCCTGGGTGGTGGCCGGCGCCGGGCCGAGCAGTTGCTCGGCCCGCGCGATGGACAGGATCCGTTCGGGCCGGCCGAGGACCAGCTCCGGGAGGTGCCGGGAGACGGCCGCCACCGGCCAGTCCCACCAGCGGGCCGTGAGCAGCCGCTCGACGTCCTCGGGGCCGTAGCGGGCGCGGATCACCCGGGCCGGGTTGCCGCCCACGATCCGGTACGGCGCCACGTCGGAGGCGACCAGGGCGCCCGCGCCGATGATGGCGCCGTCGCCGACGGTCACCCCGGGCATGATGGTGGCGCCGCGGCCGATCCAGACGTCGTTGCCGATCCGGGTGTCGCCCTTGCGGCCCGGCCCCCGGGCGATCAGGTCGTCGAGCAGGCTGTCGCGCCAGTCGCCCTCGAAGCTGAGGAACGGGTAGCCCGTCGGCCCGTCGAAGACGTGGTTCGCGCCGGCCATCACGAAGGTCACGCCCGCGGCGACGGAGCAGTAGCGGCCGATGAACAGGCGCTCGGTGCCGAACGCGTAGCGGACCCGGGCCTCCTCGAACCCGGCGGTGTCCTCGGAGGCGTCGTAGTAGGAGAAGTTCCCGGCGACGACCTTGCCGTCCGGTTGGAGCACCGGGCGGATGAAGACGAGGCGGTCGTCGCCGAGCGGACGCGGATCGCGGGGGTCCGGGACGTCCAGGTCGGGGTCGAGGTCGGGATCGGCGTCGGGCCCGGGGGCGTGGCGGTCAGTCACGGCGGGCCTCCGGTGCGGCCGCCCGGTCGTCCCGCGGGGCCCGCAGGGCGGCCGTCACCAGCGGCCCCGACTGCTCCATGACGGCGGGCGTCATCATCGCGTCGTGGTCGGAGTCCACCACGTGGTGCTCGGCCGCGGTGAGGTACGGCTGCCAGGCCTGCGCCGCGGAGCCCCGCTCGGCGACGGTCTTGGCGGCGGCGATGCTCAGGACCCGTCCGTGGTAGCCGTCCGGGTGCGGCGGCCCGAGGAGGGCGGCGACGCCCTTGGCCGCGCGGACCAGGGCCCGGCTCTGGCGGGCGTCGAGGGCGCCGTCGGCGGACGGGCCCGCGATGACCTCACCGGTCACCCACGCGGCGAAGTCGCCGTCCAGCTCCTCGGGCGTCACCGGGCGTTCGTACGGCCAGGCGTCGTAGAGGACGACGAGGTCGACCGTCCGTCCGGAGGCCTCCAGCAGGCGGGCGACCTCGTAGGACAGGACCCCGCCGAGCGACCAGCCCATCACGACGTACGGGCCGTCGGGGTGCGTCGCGGTGATCAGGTCCGCGTAGCGCCGGGCCAGCGCGTCGAGCGACTCGACCGCCTTGAAGCGGCCGTGGCTCTCCGTCACCTGGATCCCGTAGACCGGCTGGTCCCGCTCCAGGTGGGGCAGGACGGAGCTGTAGCACCAGCTGAGCCCACCGATGGGGTGGATGCAGAAGACCGGGCGGCTGCTCGCCCGGCCGCGCCGGAGCTCGATGACGTTGGCGTACGGGTCCGTCGGGGCCTCGTCCAGTCGGGCCGCGAGCCCCGCGGCGGTGGGCGCCTCGAACAGCGTCGCGATGCCGATCTCGGCGCCGAGCAGGGCGCGGATCCGGCCGATCAGCCGGGTCGCCAGCAGCGAGTGACCGCCCAGCTCGAAGAACGAGTCGTCCGGGCCGACCCGGTCCAGGCCGAGCTCCTGCGCGAAGAGCCGGACCAGCACGGCCGTGCGCGGGTCCTCCGGGGCGTCCTCGCCGGCCCGGCCCTCGGCGGCGGGGCCGCTCGCCGACGGCGCGGGCAGGGCCTTGCGGTCGAGTTTCCCGCTCGGTGTCAGCGGCAGCCGGTCGAGGACCACGACGTCGCCGGGCACGAGGTACTCGGGCAGGTGCTCGGCCGCGTACCGGCGCAGGGCGCCGGCGGGGTCCCGGTCCTGCGGCTGCCGACCGGCCGCCAGGACGGCGTAGGCCACCAGCCGGACGTCCCCCGGGCGGTCCTCGCGGGCGACCACCGCGGCGTGGGCGACCTCCGGGTGGCCGGTGAGCACCGCCTCGACCTCGCCGGGCTCGACCCGGAAGCCCCGGATCTTGATCTGCTCGTCCGTCCGGCCGAGGAAGACCAGCTCGCCGTCCGCGGTCCAGCGCACCAGGTCGCCGGTGCGGTACAGGCGCTCGCCGGGAGCGCCGAAGGGGTGGGGCAGGAAGCGCTCCGCCGTCAGCGCGGGCCGGTTCAGGTAGCCGGTGGCCAGCCCGGCGCCCGCGAGGTACAGCTCCCCGGGCACGCCGGGCGGGACGGGGCGCTGGCGCGCGTCCAGCACGTACACCCGGGTGTTCGCCACCGGTCGGCCGATCGGGACGGCCTGCGGCACCCCGTCGACGGTGCGCATGGTCGCGCACACCGTGGACTCGGTCGGGCCGTAGGCGTTGACCACCTTCGCGAAGTGCCGGGCCGCGTCGAGGACGGCGGGGGTGCAGGCCTCGCCGGCGGTGATCAGCGTGACGCCGGCGACGTCCTCGTCGAACTCGGTGGCGAGGACCACGGCGGGCGGCAGGGTGGCGTGGGTGATGCCGTGGACGCGCAGGAAGTCCGCAAGGGCCGGGCCCGGGACGCGGTCGGCCTCCGGGACGACGACCAGGCACCCGCCGGTCAGCAGCGCCATCCAGGTGTCCCAGACGGAGGCGTCGAAGCTCGTCGAGGCGAACTGCAGCACCCGGCTGTCGGCGTCGACGCCGAGCGTCGCCGCCTGGGCGTGCACCATGCTAGGGACGCCGCGGTGGGAGACCACCACGCCCTTCGGACGGCCCGTCGACCCGGAGGTGTAGATCACGTAGGCGGGGTGGGCGGGGAGCAGCGGCGCGGTCCGGTCCGCGTCGGTGGGCGCCGTGGCGGGCCGGTCCGTGACCGAGCGCCGCAGCTGCTCGTCGTCCAGCGCCAGGACCGGCAGGCCGGGGGCGGTGGGCAGGGCGGCGGCGACCTCGCCGGTGCTGAGCACACAGGCCGGGGCCGCGTCCCGGAGCATGAAGGCGACGCGGTCGGCGGGGTAGGACGGGTCGACCGGGAGGTAGGCCGCTCCGGCCTTCAGGACCGCGAGCAGGGCCACCACGCCCTGCTCCGAGCGGGGCAGGGCGAGGGCCACCAGGCGGCCCGGCCCGATGCCGCGGGCGATCAGCTCGTGCGCCAGCCGGTTGGCGCCGGCGTCGAGTTCGGCGTACGTCAGCTCGGTGCCGAGGCAGCGGACCGCCGGAGCCGCGGGGGTGTGCGCGGCCCGGGCGGCGAAGAGCTCGGGCAGCGTCCCCGCCGGCACCTCGGTGGTGGTGTCGTTCCAGTCCCGGAGGACCTGCCGGCGCTCCCGGGGGGACAGCAGCTCGACCTCGCCGGTGCGGCGGCCCGGGTCGGCGGCCATCGCCTCCAGCACCAGCACCAGCCGGTCGGCGATGCCCTCGACGGTGGCGTGGTCGAACAGGTCGGCGTCGTACCCGATCGCGGCGACCAGGCCGGCGGCCGGCCCGGACGCGTCGTCGGAGCCCGGGCGCTCGCCGAACACGAAGGACAGGTCGAAGGCCGAGATGCCCATGCTCAGGTCGTGGGGCGCGACCGCCAGCCCCGGAAGGGCGAGTTCCGCGCTGATGGTGTTCAGCATGGAGACGCTCACCTGGAACAGGGGGTTGGCGCCGGGCACCCGGGCCGGGTTGAGCGCCTCGACCAGGGTCTCGAACGGGACGTCCTGGTGGGCGTAGGCGCCGAGGTCGGCCTCCCGGATCCGGCCGAGGAGTTCGGCGAAGGTCGGGTCGCCCGAGACGTCGGTGCGCAGCACCAGGGTGCTGGCGAAGAAGCCCACCAGGCCGTCCAGCACGGCGTCGGCGCGCCCGGAGGTGGCCGTGCCCAGCGGGATGTCGGTCCCGGCGCCGCAGCGGGAGAGCACCACGGCGACCGCGGCCTGCAGCGCCATGAACACCGTGCAGTCGTGGGCCCGCGCGGTGGCGGCCAGGGCGGCGTGCAGCGCCGGGCCGACCTCGACCGCGACCTCCCCGCCGCGCAGGCCGACCGTGCCCGAGCGCGGCCGGTCGAAGGGCAGCGCGAGCTGGTCGGGGATGCCGGCGAGGGTCCGGCGCCAGTACTCGGTCTGCTGCGCGAGCCGGCTCGCCGGGTCGTCCTCTGCGCCGAGGAGGTCCCGCTGCCACAGCGTGAAGTCGGCGTACTGGACGGGCAGCGGCGGCCACGCCGGGGCCGTGCCGGTGCGGCGTGCCGCGTACGCCTCGGCGAGGTCGTCGAGCAGCGGGTCCAGCGACCAGCCGTCGCAGGCCACGTGGTGGACCACCAGCAGCAGGACGTGCTCGTCCGGGGCGAGGCGGAAGAGGCGGGCGCGCAGGGCGGGTTCGGTGGTGAGCCGGAAGACCTTTCCGCTCTCCCCGGCGAGTTCGGCCTCCAGCGCCTCCGGGGTGGTGTCGGTGACGGTCAGGCCGGTCCGGGCCTCCGGGCCGGTCAGGACCTTCTGCCAGGGGTGGCCGTCCTCGGTGGGCAGGACGGTGCGCAGCGACTCGTGCCGGTCGACGACGTCGCCCAGGGCGGCGTTCAGTGCCTCGACGTCCAGGGCGCCCGTGAGGCGCGCCGCGTACGGGATGTTGTAGGCCGCCCCGCCGTCGAGCTCGTTGAGGAACCACAGGCGGCGCTGGGCGAAGGACAGCGGCAGGCGCTCCGGGCGCACCGCGGGGCGCACGGCCGTGCGGGCCTGCTGCCCGAGGGCGACGGTGGCGGCCAGGCCGGCCGGCGTCGGGGCCTCGAAGACGGCCCGGATGGACAGTTCCACGCCGAGGGCGGCGCGGATCCGGTCCACCAGCCGGATGACCAGCAGCGAGTGCCCGCCGAGCTCGAAGAAGGCGTCCTCGACGCCGACCCGCTCCAGGTCGAGGACGTCGGCGAACAGTCCGCACAGCGCCTCCTCGGTGGCGTTCGCGGGTTCGCGGCCGGTGGGCCCGGCGGAGACGTCCGGTGCGGGCAGGGCGGCGCGGTCGACCTTGCCGTTGCGGGTCAGCGGGAGGGCGTCCAGGACGACGACCGCGGCGGGGACCATGTGGGCGGGCAGGTGGGCGGCGGCGAAGTCGCGCAGTGCGCGGGGGTCCGTCCCGTCGGGGCAGGCCGCGTAGGCGACGAGCCGGCGGTCGCCGGGGGCGTCCTCGCGGACGAGCACGGCGGCGCCGCGGACGGACGGGTGCCGGCCGATCGCGGCCTCGACCTCGCCGAGTTCGATCCGGAAGCCGCGGATCTTCACCTGGTCGTCGGTGCGGCCGCAGTACTCCAGTGCGCCGGCGGCGTTCCAGCGGCCCAGGTCGCCGGTGCGGTAGAGGCGGCCGCCGGGCACGTCGCCGAACGGGTCCGGGAGGTAGCGCTCGGCCGTCAGCGCGGGGCGGCCGAGGTAGCCGCCGGCCACGCCGGGACCGCCGACGTGGATCTCGCCGACGACCCCGGTGGGCACCGGCTCGCCGCGGGCGTCCAGGACGACCAGCCGCCATCCGGGGATGGTGCCGTCGATGGGGGAGACGTTCCCCTCGGCCGCGGCGGCGGGCCCGGTCCCGACGGGGGCCATCACCCGCCAGGTCGTGATCACCGTGTTCTCGGTGGCGCCGTAGGCGTTCACCAGCCGGGTGGAGTCCGCCGGGTGCCGGCGCTGCCACCTGCCGACGGTCGCGAGGTCGAGCGCCTCGCCGCCGAGCACGACCAGCCGCAGCCGCAACGCGCCCGGCGGGTGCCGTTCCTCCCGGGCCACGAACTGCCGGAAGGCGGACGGCGTCTGGCTCAGGACGGTGACCTGCTCGCGGGCCAGCACCCCGTGCAGCGCGTCCGGGTCCATCCCCGCCTCGCGGGGCACGACGACCAGACGGCCGCCGAAGGCCAGCGCGCCCCAGATCTCCCAGACCGAGAAGTCGAAGGCGAGCGAGTGGAACAGCGTCCACACGTCGGTGTCCGACGGGTCCGCGAGGACCTGGACGGAGGCCAGGAACGCGGCGAGGTTGCCGTGGGTGACCTCGACGCCCTTGGGCCGGCCGGTGGAGCCGGAGGTGTAGATGACGTAGGCGAGTTCGGCCGGCTCGGGCCGTACGGGCGCCGGGCCGGGGGCTTCGGCCGGGTCGGCGGCGGTCGTTCCGGTCGCGTCCGTCGTTCCGGTGGCGTCGAGGGTGCGCCACGGCCCGTCCGGGACGCGGGCAGCGGTACCGGGGTCGGTGAGGACCAGCGGCACCCGGGCGTCGTCGAGGATGAACCGCAGGCGGGCCGGCGGGTAGTCCGGGTCGACGGGGACGTAGGCGGCGCCGAGCCGCAGGACGGCGAGCACGGAGGCGACCATGTCGACGGAGCGGCCGAGGCAGACCGCGACCCGGTCGCCCCGCCGGACGCCGGCGCCGGCCAGCAGTGCGGCGATCCGGGCGGCGCGTTCGTCGAGCAGGCGGTAGGTCAGCCGGGTGCCACTGCCGTCGGTGACGGCGGTGTGCCCGCCGACGGCCGCGACCTGCGCCGCGAAGCGCTCGACCGCCGAGGGGCGCACGTCGGGCAGCCCGCCCGCCGCTCCGCTGCCGAGGTCGACCAGCCGCTGCCGCTCGGCCCGGTCCGTCACCGGGAGTTCGCCGACCGGCCGCTCCGGATCGGCCAGCGCCCCGGCGAGCAGCAGCTGCCAGCGGCGGGCCACGGCCTGCGCGGTGGCCCGGTCGAAGACGTCCTCCGCGTACTCCAGCACGCCGCTCAGGCCGGCCGGCTGCCCGCCCTCTCGGCGTTCGGTCAGGCCGAGGCTGAGGTCGAACTTGGCCGCCCCGGCGCCGAACGGCTCCTCGGCGACCGTCAGGCCGGGCAGGACCAGGCCGCCCTCCCCGCCGGTCTCCAGCGAGAAGCTCACCTGGAACAGGGGGTTGCCGCTCGCGGTGCGGACGGGGTTGACGGCCTCGACCACCCGGTCGAAGGGGACGTCCTGGTGGGCGAACGCCGTCAGGGCCGTGCGGCGCACCCGCTTCAGGAGCTCGCCGAAGGTCGGGTCGCCCGAGCAGTCGACCCGGAACACCAGGGTGTTGACGAAGAACCCGACGAGCTCCTGCAGGTCCTCGTCCGTCCGGCCGTCCACCGGCGAGCCGATCGGGATGTCGGTGCCCGCGCCCAGCCGGCTCAGCAGCGCCGCGAACGCCGCCTGCAGCGCCACGAACGGCGTGACCCGGTGCTCGCGGGCCAGCCGCGTCAGCGCCCGGTGGGTGTCGGCGTCGACCTCGAAGTGCACCGTCCCGGCCGGCGAGGAGCCCGCCGTGGGCGGCCTCGGCCGGTCCCGGGGAAGCACCAGCTCCTGCGGCGCGCCGCGCAACTCCTCGCGCCAGTGGTCGAGTTGCCGGGAGACCAGGCTCTGCGGATCGTCCTCCGCGCCGAGCGCCGAGCGCTGGCGCACCGCGTGCTCCGGGTACTCCAGGGGCAGGGCGGGCCAGGCCGGCTCGGCACCGGCCCGGCGCGCCGCGTAGGCCGTCCCGAGGTCGCGCTCCACGAGCCCGAGAGACCAGCCGTCCGCGGCGATGTGGTGCAGCACCAGCACCAGCACGTGCTGCGCCGGGCCGGTCGCGAACAGCCATGCCCGGACGGGGAGTTCGGAGGTCAGATCGAACTCGTGCCGACAGGCGAGGTCCACCCGGCCCGGCACCTCCCCGGCGGCGCACTCGGCGGACTCCACCGTGAACCGCCCGGCGACGTCACCGGGCGGCACGACCTGCTGCCACGGCTCGCCCGCGATCTCCGGGAACACCGTCCGCAGCGCCGCGTGGCGCCGTACGACGTCGCCGAGCGCCGCCGTGAGCGCGGTCCGGTCGAGGGGGCCGGAGATCCGCACCACCCGGGGCATGTTGTACCCGGCCCGGTGCTCCCCGAGCCTGGAAAGGAACCACAGCCGCTGCTGCGCCGGTGACAGCGGCAGCCGGCCGGCACCCGCCGCGGCGGGTGCGTCCGGCGACAGGGGTGCCGGGGCGGGAGTCGACCCGTCTTCCCGGGCGTCCAGACCGTGTGACATCCGATGTACCTCCAACTCCGTCCCGTACGACCGTGACTAGGCGCTGCGCAGGCTCTTGGGCCGCATGTCGGTCCAGTTCCGCTCGATCCACTCCAGGCAGTCCGGCTTCTTGCCCCGGGCCCCGGCGTCCTGCCAGCCGGGCGGGTTCTCCCGGTCCTGGGGCCAGATCGAGTACTGCTCCTCGTCGTTCACCACGACCTTGTAGTCCAGGTCGAGTTCGTCGTCGGACATGGCAGACCTCCACAGGGGGAAAGGGGTTGGGATGACGGGTGGTGCGGGTCCCGTCGCGTGCTGACGGGGTGTCGGGAACGTCAGGCCGACAGGTGGCGCGCGAGTTCCGCGACCGTGGGGTGGAGCTGGACGTCGACCGGCTTGAGCGGGAGGCCGAGTTCGCGCTTGATCCGGAAGGCGATCTGCACGGCCCGGACGGAGTCGCCGCCGAGGTCGAAGAAGTCGTCCTCCGCGCCGACGCGCTCCACCTTGAGGATCTCCGCCCACACCCGGGCCAGGGACTCCTCCAGCGGGGTGTGCGGCGCCACGTGCCCGGCCGCGGCGGCGGAGCGGACGGGTGCGGGCAGTGCGGCGCGGTCCACCTTGCCGCTCGGCGACAGGGGCAGCGCGTCCAGCACCACGACCGCGGAGGGCACCAGGGACGCCGGCACCCGGCGGCCCAGCCAGGCGCGCACCTCGTCGGCCGAGACCGCGGCGGAGGCGGCCGGGACGACGTACCCCACCAGCCGGCGCTCCGCGCCCTCGCCGAGCGCGGTGGCGGCACCGGCGGCGACGCCGGGGTGCGCCCGCAGGTGCGCCTCGACCTCGCCGAGCTCGATCCGCAGGCCGCGGACCTTCACCTGGTCGTCGGTGCGCCCCAGGTATTCGAGGTCGCCGGCGGGCGTCCACCGGGCCACGTCGCCGGTCCGGTACAGGCGTGCCCCGGGCGCGTCGCCGGTCGGGTCCGGCACGAAGCGCTCGGCGGTCAGCGCGGGGCGGCCGAGGTACCCGCGGGCCACGCCGACGCCGCCGATGCAGAGCTCCCCGCGGACACCGGGCGGCACCGGCCGGCCCGCCCCGTCCAGGACGTGGGCGACGGCGCCGGGAACGGCCCGGCCGATCAGGACGTCGCCCTCCGCGGCGCAGCGGTGGGCGGTCGCGTAGACGGTGGCCTCGGTCGGGCCGTAGGCGTTGACCAGCTCCGCCGCCGCGGCCCAGCGTGCGGCCAGGGGCGCCGGGAGCGCCTCGCCCGCCACGACGACCCGGCGCAGCGCGGGCAGGTCGCCGGGGTCCAGGCCGGCCAGGACGCTCGGCGGCATCGACAGGACGGTCGGCCGGTGCGCGCGGATCGCCGCGACCAGCCCCTCCCCGACGCGGTCGGCCCCGCCGGGGGAGACGACGAAGGTGGCGCCGGTGGTGAGGGCGGACACGAGGTCGGCGACGGACACGTCGAAGCTCAGCGACGCGAACTGGAGGAGCCGGTCGTCCGGGCGCAGGGCCATGACCTCGTCCGTGACGGCCACCAGGTTGTCCAGCGACCGCCAGTCGACCTCGACCCCCTTGGGTGTGCCGGTGGAGCCCGAGGTGTAGATGACATAGGCGAGTTCGGCGCCCTCGGGGCGGACGGTTCCGCCGAGGCCGGCGTTCTCCGCCTGGCCGGCGTTCCCTGCCCGGCCGGCGTTCTCCGCCTGGTCGGCGTCCCCTGCCCGGCTGGTGACGAGCGTGCGCCAGGGGCCGTCCGGGACGCGGCCGGTGGTGCCCGGGTCGGTGAGGACGAGCGGGACGTCCGCGTCCTTGAGGACGAACTCGATCCGGCTCGCCGGGTGGTCGGGGTCGATCGGGACGTGGGCGGCGCCGAGGCGCCACACGGCGAGGACGGCGGCGACCATGTCGGCGGAGCGGCCGAGGCAGAGCCCGACGCGGTCGCCGCGCCCGATCCCGGCCCCGGCGAGCAGGGCGGCCAGCCGGGCCGCGCGTTCGTCGAGCCCGCGGTAGGTCAGCCGTCCGCCTGCCGCGTCGGCGACGGCGGTGGCGTCGCCGTTCGCCGCGACCTGCGCCGCGAACCGGGCCAGGACGCCCTGCGGCGCGGGGGCCGCGGTGCGTGCCGCGGCCGGGGCCGCGGCCGGTCCGGCGAGCTCGCCCTCCGGGTCGGTGACCAGGGCCTCGACGGCCCGGACGTGCTGCTCGGCGATCTCCTCGACCTGGGCCGGGGTCAGCCGGTGGGCGTCGTAGTCGATGCACAGCTGCAGGCCGTCGGTCAGCGGGTTGCGGAAGAACGTGACGGTGAGCGGGACGTCGGCCGGCTCCACCCGGCGGCTGGCGGTCAGTTCGCCCAGGCCGCTGAGCAGGTCCGCGTGCGCGCCGTCGCCCATGGTGTCGCGCATGACGTGGAAGTTGTTGAAGGTGAAGTTGGTGGTGAACAGGTCGCGCCCGCCGGCGAGTTGCCGGATCCGGGCCAACGGCATCCGGCGGTGGGGCAGGATCCCGGCCTCCGCTTCGAAGACCCGGCGGACCAGGTCGGACCGGCGCCCGCCGCCCACCACGAGCCGGAACGGGACGGTGTTGAGGAACAGCCCGCGGGCATCCGTCCCGCCGGTCTCCTCCAGCCGGCCGTTGAGCGTGACGCCGCAGCAGACGTCGTCGAGGCCGGTCTGCGCCGCGATCACCTGGAGGTGCGTGGCGAGCAGGACGGTCTTCTCCGGTACGCCGAGGCGCTTGGCGAGCGCTCCGACCCGCGGACCGAGGCCGGCCGGGAGGTGCGCGTCGCGCCAGCCGTACCCGTCGACCACGCCGCTGGCGCCGTCGCCGCGCAGGGCCTGCCCGGCGGGCCGGGGTGCCTGTTCGGCGAGCGCGGGGAGCTGCGGCAGGGTGTGCCCGGCGAGCGTCTCGGACCAGAACCGCCGGGCCTCGGGCGAGGCCGACGCGTGCTGCTCCAGGGCGACGAAGTCGCGGTAGGCCGAGGCCGGGGGCGGGAGTTCGGCCGGGCCCGCGCCGTCCAGGAGCCGGGTGTAGTGCAGGAGGATCTCGGTGATCGTCGACCACAGGCTCCAGCCGTCGAGGATGGAGTGGTGCTCGACCAGCGTCCACTGGAAGCTGTCGTCGGTGAGCACCTGGACGCCCAGGCGCAGCATCGGCGGCCGCTCCAGGTCGAACGGGCGGCGCTCCCGCTCCAGCAGCTCGTCGACGGCCCGGTCCTGCTCGGCCGGGTTCAGCGCCCGCAGGTCCTCGACGACGAGCGGCACGTCGGCCTCGCGGTGGACGAGTTGCAGCGGCTCGTCGTAGCCCGTCAGGTCGAAGCCGGTCCGCAGGACGGGGTGCCGGGCGACCACGGCCCGGACGGCGCGGCGGAACGCCTCCTCGTCGAACCGGTACGGCAGGCGGTAGCTCGCCGCGTTGACGTAGGGCAGCGCCTGCAGGTCGGACGCCATGTGGTAGATCATTCCGACCTGGAGGGCCGTCATGGGGTAGGCGTCGTCGAGGCCGGCTCCGGGGCCGTCGGCGATCCGGGCCCGGTCGGCCGCGGAGAGCAGCCCGAAGGGCTCGGTGCGTGCGCGGTCGCCGGCCGTGTCGGCGGCGGCGGCGAGGTCGGCGAGGGTGCGGTGCCGGTAGATCTGCGCGACGGCGATGCCGAGTCCGCGCCCGCGGGCGAGGGCGGCCACCTGTACGGCGCGGATGGAGTCGCCGCCGAGGTCGAAGAAGCCGTCGTCGGCGCCGACCCTCTCGACCCGGAGGACCTCGGCCCAGACCTCGGCGAGGACCTCCTCGGCCGGGGTGCGCGGTGCCACGTAGGAGGCGGCGTCGGCGGAGACGTCCGGTGCGGGCAGGGCGGCGCGGTCGACCTTGCCGTTGCGGGTCAGCGGGAGGGCGTCCAGGACGACGACCGCGGCGGGGACCATGTGGGCGGGCAGGTGGGCGGCGGCGAAGTCGCGCAGTGCGCGGGAGTCGGTTCCGTCGGGGCAGGCCGCGTAGGCGACGAGCCGGCGGTCGCCGGGGGCGTCCTCGCGGACGACCGCGGTGGCGCCGCGGACGGACGGGTGCCGGCCGATCGCGGCCGCCACTTCGCCGAGTTCGATCCGGAAGCCGCGGATCTTCACCTGGTCGTCGTTGCGGCCGAGGTATTCGAGTTCGCCGCGGGCGTTCCAGCGGGCGAGGTCGCCGCTGCGGTACAGACGGGCGCCGGGCACGCCGCCGAACGGGTCCGGGACGAAGCGCTGGGCGGTGAGGTCCGGGCGTCCGAGGTAGCCGCGGGCCACGGCCTCGCCGCCGACGTGCAGTTCGCCCTGCACGCCGACCGGCACCGGCTCGCCGTGGGCGTCCAGGACGAGCGCCCGGTAGCCCGGCAGGGCCCGGCCGATCGGGCTGCTGCCGGCCTCGATCCGCTCCTCGTCCAGCACCTGCCAGGTGACGTGCACGGTGGTCTCGGTGATGCCGTACATGTTGACGAGGACGGGGTGGCCGGGCTGCCGTCGGCGCCACCAGGTGCGGACCGCGGCCGGGTCGAGCGCCTCGCCGCCGAACACGACCAGGCGCAGGCCCGGTTCGGCCTCCGGGCGGCGTTCCGCCTCGGCCGCGAGCTGGCGGAACGCGGACGGCGTCTGGTTCAGGACGGTGACGCGCTCACGGACCAGCAGGTCGAGGAAGGCCGCGGGGTCGCGCGTCACGTCGCGCGGGACGACCACCAGGCGCCCGCCGTGGGCGAGGGCGCCCCAGATCTCCCAGACCGAGAAGTCGAAGGCGACCGAGTGGAACAGCGACCAGACGTCGGTGTCGCGCAGGCCGACGGTCTGCTCGCCGGCGTCCAGCAGCGCGGCCAGGTTGCCGTGGGTGACCTCGACGCCCTTCGGCCGGCCGGTGGAGCCCGAGGTGTAGATGACGTAGGCGGGTTCGCCGGGCTGCGGGCGGACGGCTCCGGGGCGGACGGCTCCCGGCTGGGGGTCGTCCGGCGCCGCGGTGGTGAGGAGCGTGCGCCGGCCGCCGGCGGGGACCCGGCCCGCGGTGTCCGGGTCGGCGAGGACGAGCCGGACACCGGCGTCGTCGAGGACGTAGGCGATCCGGTCCGAGGGGTTGTCGGGGTCGACGGGGACGTAGGCGGCGCCGAGGCGCCAGGCGGCGAGGACGGCGGCGACCATGTCGGCGGAGCGGCCGAGGCACAGCCCGACGCGGTCGCCGCGCCCGACCCCGGCCCCGGCGAGCAGCGCGGCGAGCCGGGCGGCGCGCTCGTCGAGCCCGCGGTAGGTCAGCCGTGCACCGGTGCCGTCGGTGACCGCGACGCGGTCACCGGCCGCCGCGACCTGCGCGGCGAACCGCTCCGGCGCCGACGGCCGCACCCGCGGCGCCGGAGCCGTCCCGACGAGCTGCGCCCGCTCCTCGGCCGACAGCAGTTCGGCGCGCGCCACGGGTGCGTCCGGCTCGGCCAGGAGGGCTGCGAGCAGCCGGCGCCAGTGCCCGACCAGGCGCTCGACCAGCTCCGCGTCGATCAGCTCGGTCCGGTGTTCGACCTCGATCTCGATCCGCTCGCCGTCGTCGTTGACGTTCCAGGTGAGGTCGAACTTGGCGGTCGCGGTGCTCACCGGGACGTGGGCGGTCTCCAGCCCCGGCATCGGGGGCGCCGCGTGGCCGCGTGCGTAGCCGAACAGGATCCGGAACAGCGGCGAGCCGTCCCGGTCGGTGCCGAGCCGCCGGGCGAGGTCCTCCAGGGCGACGTCCTGGTGCTCCAGGGCGTCGATGAACGCGTCCCGGGCGGTGTCGAGCAGCCCGGTGAAGCCGGTGCCGGGGCGGGCGGCGATCCGCAGCGGGACCACCTTGACCAGACAGTCCACCAGCCGGTCCGTCCGCGGATCGTCCCGGCCCGCCAGCGACGTCCCGATGACGAGGTCCTGCTCCCCGCTGTAGCGGGTGAGCAGCGCGGCGAACCCGGCGAGGAGCGTCACGGCGGGGCTCACCCGGTGGGTGCGGCCGAAGGCGCGCACGGCGGCGCAGAGCGAGTCGGGCAGGGTGAACCGGGACGTCGTGCCCCGGTTGGTGCGGGCCGTCGCCCGGCGGCCGGAGCCGAACAGTTCCGTCGCCGCGGGGGCGTCGCGCAGCGTCCGCTCCCAGAAGGCGAGGTTCTCCTCGGCCGTGGCGGCGTCGAGCGGCCGGAGCTCGGGCTCCTGTAGCGGGGCCTCGTCGGGTCCGGGCGTGCGGTCCGCGCCGGGCCGGTAGTGGGCGGCGAGGTCCTCCAGCAGGACGTCCACCGACCAGCCGTCGCTCACGAGGTGGTGGGACACCAGCAGCAGGAAGCACTCGTCCTCGGCGTACCGCAGGACGGTCACCCGCAGCAGGGCGTCGCCGGCGACGGCGAAGGGACGCGCGATCTCCTCGGTCATGGCCTGCCGGGCCGCCGCCTCGTCGGTCAGCCGGAGCTCGCGGACGGGGACGTCGCCGTGGTCGAGGACGGTCCGGCGGGGGAGGCCGGCGGCGGAGGAGAACCGCGTCCGCAGCGCGCGGTGGCGGCGCACGAGCGCCGCGACGGCGTCCCGCAGCCCGTCCGTGGACAGCTCGCCCCGCAGGCGCAGCGCGACCGGCACGTTGTACACCGGCTGCCCCGGGTTGACCTGCTCGGCCAGCCAGATGCTCTGCTGGGTCGGCGACACGGGTAGCGAGTGGGTCGAGTGGGTCATGACGCCGCACCTCTTTCCTGATCGGCGGTCTGCCGCTGCCGGTGCTCGTCCGCCCGCGCCAGCCGGATGACCCTGACGGTCCTGTGCAGGCCCGGCAGGTCGGGCTCGTGCGCCTCGATGTGTGCCGCCAGCGCGGCGACCGTCCCGTCGACCAGCAGGACGCGCAGCGGCACCGTGACGGACAGTTCGCGCCGCAGCCGCGCCACGATCCGCGTCGCGGTCAGCGAGTAGCCGCCGAGCGCGAAGAAGTCCTGGTCGGCGCCGACGGCCTCCACGCCGAGCTCGTCGGCCCAGATGTCGGCCAGGACGGTTTCGAGGGCCGCGCGCCGCCCGGAGGCCGGGGCCGGACCGGCCGCCGGGTCCTCGTGGGTCGGGTCCTCGGCGGCCTGGTCCTCGCTGAGCGGGGCCGGACCGGTGGCCGGGTCCTCGCCGGGCGGGGCCCCGGCGGCCCGCTCCGGCGCGACCGGCTCCCCGGCGGGCAGCCACCCGTCGGCCCTCAGCTCCGGATCCCGTACCACGGCCGCGAGGAGCGACAGGTAGTGCCCGACGAACCGGGCGATGTGCGCGGCGTCGTAGCGGTCGGCCCGGTACTCGACGTTGCCGATGGTCCCCGAGGTGGTGGACTCCAGCGTCACCATCAGCCCGAACTTCGCCGAGCGGACCCGGACGGGCACCTCCTCGGCCTCGGCCCCCGGGAGCACGAGCCGCACCGGGTCGACGTTCAGCAGCTCGAAGATGACCGAGGTCAGCGGCGAGCCCGGGGCGCCGTGGGCCCGCCGCTCCCGCAGGGCGGCCTCCAGCGGGTAGTCCTGGTGCGCGTAGGCGTCGATGACGGTGGTCCGGGCGCGGTCCAGGAGTTCGCGGAACGGGAGTTCGGCGGCCAGCCCGGTGCGCAGCTGCACGAGGTTGACGAACGAGCCGACCGTCGTTTCGAGTTGCGGGTGGTTGCGGCCGGCGACGGAGGTGCCGACGGTGAGGTCGTGCCCGCCCGAGTAGCGGTGCAGCAGACCGAGGAAGGCGGCGTAGAGCACCATGAACGGGGTGGTGCCGCTGCGTCGGCCGAGCGCCTCGACCTCGCCGAGCAGCCCGGCGGGTATCTCGAAGCGGTGGCAGCCGCTGCGCAGGCCGGGGCCCGCGTCGGGGCGGTGCAGCGCCGTCAGGTCCACCTCGGGGGCGGTGACCACGCCCTCCCGCCAGTGGTCCTGCAGCGCGGGCAGCCGCTCGGCCAGCACGCCGCGGTGCCAGGCCGCGTAGTCCAGGTAGCCGGTGCGCGGCCCGTCGTCCGGTGCGCCCGCCCGGCCGGCGTACAGCGCGCCGAGCTCGTCGACGAGGTGGGCCAGCGACCACTGGTCGCAGACGATGTGGTGGACGACGAGGACGAAGGCCCAGTCGTCCTCGGCCAGGCGTACGAGCACCGCGCGCAGCGCGTTCTCGGCCAGGTCGAAGGGCGCGTTGACGGTGCGGTCGACCAGCGCGGCGAGGGCCGCCTCGTCGGATCCGGGCAGTTCGACGGTCTCGAAGGGGGCCGTCGGGTCCGGGGCGACGGTCTGGACGGGGCCGGCGTCCGACTCGGTGATCCGCAGCCGCAGCGCCTCGTGCCGCCGAACCAGCTCGTCCAGGGCCCGGCGCAGCGCGTCCGGGTCCACCGTGCCGCGCAGCCGCCAGTACAGCGGGAAGTTGTACTGCGCCGCGCCGGGGTTGAGCTGTTCGGCGAGCCAGATCCCGGTCTGCGCGGAGCTGAGCGGGTGGGCGCCGCCGGTCGGTGCGGTCGGGATCGGGCGCACCGTCGAGGGCGCGGCCCGGCCGATCCGGTCGGCGAGCGCGGACAGCGTGGGGTGGTGGAAGAGGTCCTCCACGGTGAGCTCGACGCCGAAGAGGGTGCCCGCCCGCATGGCGACCCGGGCGGCCAGCAGGGAGTGCCCGCCGAGGGCGAAGAAGTCGGACTCGGCGTCGATCTCGGCGGGGGAGACGTCCAGCACCTCGGCCCAGACGGCCGTCAGGAGGCCCTCGGTGGTGGTCGGTCCGGGGGTGCCGGGCGTCGCCGGGGAGGCCTGCGCCGGCTCCGGGTCCGCGTCCTCCTCGACGTCGATCAGGGGCAGGTCCGGCGAGTCCAGGAGTGCGGCCAGCACCTGCCGGACGTCGCCGCAGAAGGCCGTCACAGCGGCGGGGTCGTAGAGGTCGCGGTCGAACTCGCAGCCGGCCTCCTTGCGGTCCGGGTCGAGGACGAGCACGACGTCCCGGTCGGCGAGCTGCGGTGCGAGGCCCCGCCACTCCTCGGCCGGGCGACCGAACAGCACCGCGACACCGGAGCGCCCGGCGGACTCCGACCCGGATCCGGACTCGGTGTCCAGCGCGGTTTCGAGCTCGGCGTCCAGCCGGCCGAGGGTCACCGTCGCGGCGGCCCCGCCGCCCGACTCGACCTCGACGTCCAGGAGCCGGGCCGGTCCGAAGGCGGTGCCGACGGCGAGCGCGGTGCGGCCGCGGCGGTGTCGGGCGGCCAGTGCGGCGGCGACCGCGGCGACCGCCACCGTCTGCGGCTCGACCCCGTACCGGGCGGAGACCTCGGACAGGCACTCGGCGAAGGCGGCGCCGTCGACGCCGACGGTCGCGCGCCGGAACTGCGGCACCGGCGGGCGCGGCCGGTCGGGCGGCAGCGTCGCGTGGGCGGCCGGCCGGCCGGGCCGGAAGGGGCTAGCCGACATCGGCGATCGACTCCTCGGCGTCCTTGACGATCACGGTGCGGCCGAGGACGAGGGCGTCCAGCTTCGAGCGCAGGAAGGTGCGCAGCGCTTCCTGCGGGGTCGCGATGATCGGCTGGCCACGCAGGTTGAAGGAGGTGTTCAGCACCACCGGCGTGCCGGTGCGCCGGCCGAAGGCGCCGATCAGCTCGAAGAACCGCGGGTTGCTCGCGGGGTGGAGCACCTGGACGCGGGCACTGCCGTCCACGTGGGTCACCGCGCCGAGGTTGTCGCGCTGCTCGGCGCGGGTCTGCGTCACGAACAGCATGTGGGCGTACCGGGATTCGGTGCCCGGGTCGATCTCGAAGTACTCACCGGCGTCCTGGACGCGGACCACCGGCGCGAACGGCCGGAAGCTCTCGCGCTCCTTGACCACCTCGTTCAGGCGGTCGCGCATCGCCTCGGTGCGCGGATCGGCGATGATGCTGCGGTTGCCCAGCGCGCGGGGGCCGAACTCCATCCGGCCCTGGACCCACGCGGTGATGTTGCCGTCGGCCAGCAGCTGCGCGACCCGTTCGGCGAGTTCGGCGTCGGTGGCGTACTCCTCGACGGTGCAGCCCTCCGGCTCGCCGACCGCCGCCGCCAGCTCCTCGTCCGAGAACCCGGGCCCCCAGTACGGCATGGACATCCGCCCGGCCCGCGAGGCCCCGGCGGCGTCCGCCGCGAGCGCCGCACCGATCGCGGTGCCGTCGTCGCTGGAGGCCGGCTGGACGAAGACGTCGTCGAACAGGCGGCTGCGCGAGACCAGGCCGTTGAGCGTGCAGTTCAGTGCGACACCGCCGGCCAGGCAGAGCCGGGACAGGCCGGTGCGCTCGCGGGCCGCGCGCAGGACGTGCAGCATCGCCTGCTCGGTGATCGCCTGCAGGCCCGCGGCGATGTCGGCGTGGTCCTGCGTCGAGGGCTGTCCCGGCAGCCGGGCCGGGCCGAGCACGGCCGCCAGCTCGCGCAGGACGCCCTCGTGGGTCTCGTGCTCGAAGGCCGTGCGGTCCCGGGCCAGCACGGGGACGGTGTACGTGCCGTCCTCCCGCAGCCGCACCATCGCGGCGAAGCGGTCGTAGTAGCGCTGCGGGTCGCCGTAGGGCGCCAGGCCCATCACCTTGTACTCGTCCATGAAGGGCACGAAGCCGAGGTGGTGGGTGACCAGGCTGTAGAGGATCCCGACCGAGTGCATGGCCGGGATGGTGCTCAGCACCTCGATGGACTCGCCCCGGCCGACCGCGACGGTCAGGCTCTCCGACTCGCCCATCCCGTCGCTCACCACGATCAGCGACTCCTCGAACCCGCTGGGGTAGAAGGTGCTGGCGGCGTGGGCCAGGTGGTGCGGGACGGGCCGGAAGCGGTCGTCCCAGAGGCGGCCGGGCAGGAACTTCCCGGCCAGCGCGAGCTGCGACTCCGTCGAGTACACCTCGCGGAACCGGGCCGCGGAATGCGGGCTCCCGAAGCTGTCGGCCGGCTCCCCGTAGGCGAAGCCGTGCGCCAGGACGTCGATGTCGTCGGGCCCCAGACCGGCCTGCGCCAGGCAGAACTCGATCGCGTTGACGGGGAACGACCCGGTGGTCTTCTCGCCGGTGAACCGCTCCTCCGCGGCGGCGGCCACGACCTCGCCGTCGATCACCAGGGCCGCCGCCGAGTCGTAGCCCTGGGCGAACCTGTGCAGCCGGGGATCGAGCCCGGGGAAGGCCTCCCGCTTGAATTCCAGACCGCCGTTCAGCCCGCTGTAGCCGAGGACGCGCATAGTCTCCAACCTCACCGTCGATGCCGCGCGGAATTGTTCGGCCCTCACGCTAGGCCGGGAGATCCCCGCACGTCGCCGCCCGTAGGTCGGGACCTGACCTGTACTTCGGTACGGCCGGAATTCCGGTCGAAAGGACGAGCGGTGAAGCGTTGACCCGTGCGCGATGCCGCTCCTAATGTGACCGGCGGACATATCGAAGGAGCAGCGGATTCCGTCAGGATTCGCGTGAGCGACCGGGTGATAGGAGCCTGAGCTCGATGTGCGGAATAGCCGGGGTTTACGGACTCGACGACCCGGCCGGCCTGGACCCCGACGTCCTGACGGCCATGACCGACGCGCTGGTGCACCGGGGCCCAGACGCGCACGCCACCTGTGAGACCGGCGCTTTCACCGCCGGGTTCCGCCGGCTCTCGCTGGTCGACCTGGCCGGCGGAGGGCAGCCCCACGCCACCCCGGATTCCTCGGTCGTCTCGGTGTGCAACGGCGAGATATTCAACCACCGGAGCCTGCGGGAAGAACTCCGGCGAAAAGGCCACCGATTCCGTTCCGAATCGGACACGGAAGTGCTCGTCCACCTCTACGAGGAATACGGCACCGAACTCGTGGAACACCTGGACGGGCAGTTCGCCTTCGCCCTCCACGACCGGCGCGAAGACCGCCTGGTGCTCGCCCGCGACCATTGCGGAGTCCTTCCGCTGTTCTACACCGTGGTGGCCGGTCGGATCGTCTTCGCCTCGGAGATCAAGAGCATTCTGAAACACCCGCTGGTGGAACGCCGGGTCGACCTGCGCGGGCTCGACCAGGTGCTCTCGCTGCCCGGACTGGTGAGCCCCCGGACGATGTTCGAGGGCGTCCGCTCGCTGCGCCCCGGCGAACGGCTCGTCGCGGACCGCTCGGGGTACCGCACCGAGCGCTACTGGGACCTCGACTACCCGCTCTGGGACGACGGGGCGCGCCACCGGGACGCCGCCGCGCTCGCCGATCCGCGGGTGCTCGACGGCTACGCCGACCGGACCAGGGACCTGCTCGAAGCCGCCGTCCGCTCCCGCTCGGTCGCGGACGTCCCCGTCGGGATGTACCTCAGCGGCGGCCTCGACTCCAGCCTGATCGGCGGACTCATGGCCGCCGAACGCCCCGACCACCCGTGGCCCAGCTACGCGGTGACCTTCCCCGGCAGCAGCATCGACGAGGCCCGCTACCAGCGGCTGGTGGCCGGCAAGATCGGCACCCGGCACCACGAGGTGCCGGTGGACGCCGCGGACACCGCCGGCCTGCTCACCGGCATGGTCCGGCACGCCGAGACCCCGGTGAAGGAGTCCTACAACGTCTGCTCGATGCTGTTGGCCCGCAAGGTGCGCGCCACCGGCACGGTCGCGGTGCTCAGCGGCGAGGGCGCCGACGAGCTGTTCGGCGGCTACCCGGGCTACCTGTTCGACACCGGGGGCCCGGGCCGCGGACCGGGCGACCTCCTGGAGGAGCAGCTCGAACGCGAGGCCGCCCACCGGATGTGGGGCCTGGACCTGCGGTACGAGACCGACCAGCTCCCCGCCCACGACCTGCGCCGCCAGCTCTACAGCGGCCCGCTGGCCGAGGAGTTCGACGGCTTCTCGGTGACCGCCCAGCGCCTCGTCGACCCGGAGCGCCTGATCGGGCGCCACCCGCTGCACCAGCGCTCCTACCTCGACTTCCACCTGCGCCTCGCCGACCACCTGCTCGGCGACCACGGGGACCGGATGGCCATGGCCGGCTCCGTCGAGATGCGCTTCCCGTTCCTGGCCAGGGACGTCGTGCGGCACGCGACGGCGATCCCGCCGTCCCTGATGACGGCCGGCGGCCGGGAGAAGGCCGTGCTGCGCCGCGCGGCCGAGGGACTCGTGCCGCACGAGGTGCTGAACCGCCGCAAGTTCGGCTTCCGCAGCCAGACCAGCACCGAACTGCTGCTGGCCGGCGACGAGTGGTTCAACGACCTGCTCTCGCCCGCCACCGTGCGCCGGCAGGGCTACTTCGACCCGGCCGTCGTCGCCGAGCTGATCCGCCGGCAGACGTCGGGGGCCCGCACCGTGCACCCGCACCTGGACACGGACTACCTGCTCGTCATCGCGACCTTCGCGATCTTCCTGGAGGAGTTCGGCCTGCCGTGCCTGGGATGATCCGAGAACGCGCCGCCGAGCACGAGGCGGGAGCGGTGCATCCGGCGGGAACGGTGCACCCGGCGGGAGCCGTGCCCCAGCCGGGCGCGGGGCGGCCGCTGCCGGCCGGCGCCCCCGCGGCCACCGCGGAGCCCGGCACCCGCCGGCCGCTGATCGGCGTGATCGGCGGAATGGGCCCGCTGGCCTCCACCGAACTCCTCAACACGGTGTACGGACTCGAACCGCCCGAGCACGAGCAGCTCGCCGCGCGGATCCTGCTGTGGTCCGACCCGGCCGTGGCCGACCGGACCACGGCCATCCGGTCCGGGACGGTCGACCTCGTCCGCACAGCGCTGGAGGACTCCGTCGACCGCCTGCTCACCGCCGGCGCCGACCGCGTCGTGGTGGCCTGCATCACCGCGCACCCCGCGATCCGGCTGCTGCCGGAGCGCCTGCGCTCCCGCTGCGTCTCCCTGGTCGACCTGGTCTTCGAGCAGCTCGCCGAACGCCCCGGCCGGCACCTGGTGCTGTGCACCCGCGGCAGCGTCCTCGCCGGGGTCTTCACCGACCACGAGCGCTGGCCCGAGTTCGCGCACCGCCTGGTCCTGCCCGACGAGGAGGACCAGGAACAGCTGCACGAGCACATCTACCGGCTCAAGCGCAACGCCGACCGGCTCCCGACGATCGACTTCGTCCGCGCGCTGCTGCCCGCGTACGGGGCCGCCGCGTTCGTCGCCGGCTGCACCGAACTGCACCTGGTGACCCGGGTGATCGAGGACCGCGGGCTGACCCGGCAGCTGCCCAGCATCGACCCGATGACCGTCATCGCACAGCGAATCAGGGATGGAGCACTATGACAACGCCGACGGTTCTGCGGCGATGGGCGGACAGCCTGGCCCGCAACAGCTCCCACTGCGCCGTCAAGTCCGGTACCGGAGAGGTGGGTTACCGGGAGCTCGCGGGCCGGGTGGCCGGCTACCAGGCCGCGTTCGAGCAGATCGGCCGGCCCGCCGACCCCGTCCTGGTCTCCTGCGCCGACCCGGTCGAGGTGATCGCCGCCCTCCTCGGCTGCACGGCCGCCGGCCGCACCTTCGCCCCCGTCGACCCCCGCCTGCCCGCCGCCGTGCTCGACGGCGTGCTCGCCGCCCTCCGGCCGGGCGCGGTCGTCGCCGACGCCGCAGGGCGCGCGGCGCTCGCGGGGCGCGAACTGCCCGGCGGCGCCGGGTTCGTCCGCCCCGAGACGCTGGAGCCCCGCGAGTGGTCCGCCGAAGCCTGGCGGCAGGCCGCCCCGGAAGACCGCGGATACGTCTACTTCACCTCGGGGACGACCGGGAGCCCGAAGGGCATCCGCGGCAGCCTCCGGGCCGTCCACCACTTCGTCGACTGGGAGATCGCCGAGTTCGGGATCGGCGAGGGCACCAGGGTCTCCCAGCTGACCTCCCCGGGCTTCGACGCGTTCCTGCGCGACGTCCTCACCCCGTTGTGCGCGGGCGGCACCGTCTGCGTCAACCCGGCCGCCGAGACGCCGGTCGGCGACGGCCTCGCCCGCTGGCTCACCGAGAACGAGGTCGAGGTCCTGCACTGCGTGCCGACCCTCTTCCGCACGCTGCGCTCCGCCGCCCTGACCCCCGACTCCCTCCCGGCCCTGCGGGCCGTGCTGCTCGCGGGCGAGCAGCTCCACCCCTCGGACGTCGCGTGGTGGCGCGGCCTGTTCGGCGGCGGCAAGGAGCTGGTCAACCTGTACGGGCCGTCCGAGACGACCATGACGAAGCTCTTCCACCGGACGACCGAGGAGGACGCCCGGGCCCGGCTGGTGCCGGTCGGCCGGCCGCTGCCGGGCGTGGCGGCCCGGGTGCTGACCGGGCCCGGCGACCCGCCGGACGCGCTCGGCGAGGTGGAGCTGGAGGTCCCGTACCCGCTCCTCGGGTACCTCGGCGCCGACGAGTGGCCCGGCACCGCCACCACCTACCGCACCGGCGACCTCGGCCGGTTCCGCCCCGACGGGGCGCTGGAGCTGTACGGCCGGCGCGACCAGCAGGTCAAGGTCCACGGCGTGCGCATCGACCTCGGCGGGGTCGAGAACGCCCTGCGCAGCCACCCCGCGGTGCAGGACGCCTGCGCGGCGGCGGTCACCGAGGACGTGTCGACCGCCCTGGTCGCCTACGTGGTGGCCCCGGACGTCCCCGACGCGGAGCTGCGCGCGCACGCCGCGCAGCGGCTCGCACCCGGTCAGGTGCCGTCGGTGTTCGTCCGCATGGCGGCGATCCCCCGCACGCTCAACGGCAAGGTGGAGCGCCGCTCCCTGCCGCGGGTCGCGCTGCAGCGGACGGCGGAGGCGACGGAACCGCCGCAGGGGCCCGAGGAGACCCGGATCGCCGCGATCTGGAGCGAGATCCTCGGCCTGGCGGGCGTCAACCGCGACGACGACTTCACCCTGCTCGGCGGCGACTCCCTGGCGATCGCGCGGCTGATGGACCGGGTCCGCTACGAGTACCGGGTGGACCTCCCGCTGCGCGTCTTCCTCCAGGACCCGACCGTCGCCGGGCTGGCCGCGGCCGTGACGGACCGCACCGCGCGGAGCGGGGCGTGAGCGCCCCCGCGGTGGCGCCGCCCGCGAACGCCGTGCTCCGCGCCCGCCTGACGGGGGAGCTGGACGTCACCGTGCTGTCGGCCGCCGTCGAGGACCTCGTGGCCGCGCGTCCGGAACTCGCAGCAGCGGGGGAGCGGCCGGGCCGGGTCCGGCTGCGGGTCATCGACCTCTCGCGGTCCGCCGGGGAGCAGCAGCGGCGCGTCCTCGCAGACCTGGCGGCCGACGAGGCCGCCCGGCCGGTCGGGGCCGCCGGGCGCCCCCGGCTTCGGGCCTGCCTCGCCGGGCTGGGCGCCGGGGCGTACGAACTCCTGCTCGCACTGGACCGGGAGCGGGCCGACGCGTGGTCCGTCGCCGGGCTGACCCGGGACCTCGGCGCGGCCTACCGTGCGCGGACGCCGGACGCACCGCCGCCGCCCGCGGCCGGCCCCGTGCCGGGTGCCGGGCTGTCGGGTGAGCGGGCGTCCCGTACGGTGCCCGGGCAGCCCGGCGGCGCCACGGCCGAGCGGGTGCTCGCAGCCTTCGCCACGGTGCTCGGCAGGTACGCCGGGACGGACGAGGCCGTGGTGACGCTGCTGGACGAGGCCGTGGCGGCGGTGCCGGTTGTTCCGGACGAGACCGTGGTGCCGGTGCCGGTGCCGGTGCCGGTGCCGGTGCCGGGCGGGGCCGCGGTCCCGCTGCCGGAGGAGGCCGCGGTGCCGGACGGACTCGCGGGGACTGCTCCGGTCGGCCCGGCGGCCCGGGTGATCCGGCTCGACCTTCCGGACGACCTGACGTTCGCCCGGCTGGGCGCCGCCGTGCGGACGGCACCGCGGGCCGGCGCGGACGGACCGGCCTTCCCGATCCGCGCCGTGTTCGCGCCGTCCGGCCTCCCCACGGCGGCCCTGGACCTGCCGGGCATCGCCGCCGAGGTGACCGTCGACGCCCCGCCCGACCCGGAGGGCCGGCTGACCCTGGCCCTGACCGGGCCGGACGAGTTCACCGTCGTCCTCACCGGCGCGCTGCCGGGCCGGGTGACGGCCGCGGGCTTCGCGGACCACCTCGTCCGGGCGGTGCGGTTCGGGCTCGACACCCCAGACCGGCCGCTGGCCGAGCTCGACCTCTCCGGCCGCCCCGCCCCGTACCCGGCACCCGCCCCCGCCCGGCCGTACCGCGACCACCTGGCCTTCCTGGACGAGGAGTTCACGGCCCGGGTGCGGGAGGCCCCCGAGGCGGTCGCGGTGCGCTCCGACGAGGGCACGCTCGACTACCGGGGGCTCGACCGGTGGAGCCACCGGATCGCCCACGCCCTCGCCGCCCACGGCGCCGGCCCCGGGCAGGTGGTGGCGCTGCTGCCGGGCGGCGGCGCGGGGCAGATCGCGGCCGTCCTCGGTGCGATGCGCACCGGTGCGACCTTCACCTGCCTGAACCCCGCCGACCCGGACGCCCGCCTGGGCGACATCCTGGCCGGCACCGGCGCGGTCTGCGTGCTGGCCGACCCGGCCGCCGCCGCGGCGCACCCCGCGCTGCTCGGGCCGGACGGCCGGTTGGCGGGCCTGCCGGTGCTCCCGCTGGAGCCCGCCCCGGGGGACGACCCGCCGGGCGGGCACGGCGGCTTCCCGGCCCCGGCGGTCGCCGACCACCCGCTGTGCATCGTGCACACCTCGGGGAGCACCGGGACGCCCAAGGGGATCGCGCTGTCGCGGGCCGCGTTCGCGCAGTTCGCCGAGTGGCAGCGGGAGCGGTTCGGGATCGGGCCGGGCAGCCGGGTCGCCCAGTGGGCGCCGCTCACCTACGACGCCGCGTACACCGAGGTGTTCGCGGCGCTCACCGCCGGCGCCGAGCTCTGCCTGCCGCCCGCCGCCGCTCGGCGCGACCCGGTCGCGGTGGTGCGCTGGCTGCGACGGGAGCGGATCGGGCAGATCCAGACCGTGCCGTCGTTCTTCCGGCTGCTCACCGAGGCCCTGGACGCGCAGGGCGGTGAACTGCCCGACCTGCGGCACGTCCTGATCGCCGGTGAGGTGTTCCCGGTGGACCTGGCGGAGGCCTGGGCGCACCGGGCGGTGCGGCCGGGCCTGCACAACCTGTACGGGCCCACCGAGTGCATCCTCGCCACCCACCACGAACTGCCCCCGGGCGGCGCGTACCCGACGGGCGTGCCGATCGGCGGGGCGATCCCGGGCCGGGAGGTGCTCGTCCTCGACGGCCTCGGCCGACCGTGCCCGGTCGGGGTGCCCGGCGAGATCCACCTGCGCAGCCCGTTCCTGGCCGGCTCCTACCACCGCCGGCCCGCCGAGACGGCCGCGGCGTACCTGCCCGACCCCTGGCGGCCGGGCCGGACGCTGTACCGCACCGGCGACCGCGGGTACTGGCGGGCCGACGGCACCCTGGCGTTCACCGGCCGGACCGGCAACCAGGTGAAGATCCGCGGGAACCGGGTCGAACTGGACGAGGTCGAGGCAGTGCTGGAGCAGCAGGCCGGCGTGCGGGAGGCCGCCGCGGCCGTCCGCACCACCGCGTCCGGTGACCCCTGCCTGGTGGGTTACGTGGTGGCCGACCCCGGCGTCTCCGGCGAGGCGCTGCGGCGGCTCGTCGCGGCGCGGCTGCCCGCCCCCGCGGTGCCCGACCTGATCGCGGTGCTGGCCGACCTGCCGCGCACCGCCACCAACAAACGCGATCGTGCGCGGCTGCCCTGGCCCCTGCCGGCACGGCGGAGCGGCCCGGAAGGCGACGGGGCCTGACACCCTCCCCGCCCCCGAGGACCCCTCGGCTCCTCGGCTCCGCAGCCCCGCAGCCCCGCTGGCCCGCAGCCCCGCTGGCCCGCCGGCTCGCCGGCCCGCAGCCGAGCCGCTGCGGCCGGGCGGGTCGTGGCCGCCGGTGCTGCGGCCGGACATGACCTTCCGTCACTCCGTACTGCCTTGACGGCAGCCCGACCACCCCCCTGACCCGCTACGCGGGCAATCCGATTCCTCCCCGGCCCACGGGCCGGGGTCCCCTTGGAGGCATCCGATGAAGAACGCCGAAGCGGCGATCGCGGCCCTGGCGGCCGAGACCGGGGTCGGCCCGGACACGGTGCGGCTGGCCGCGTCGTTCAAGGTGGCGGCGGTGCTCACCGGCTCCGACGCGCTCGGCGACGACGGCCGGAGCTGGCGCGAGCTGGTCGCCCGGGTCGCCACCCCGGAGGGGCGGGCCGAGGCCGAGCGGGTCCGGCAGGAGGCCGCCGCCCAGGGGCACGTCGGCCCGGACCGGGCCGAGGGCTACGTCCGGACGGTCCTGGAGCGGATGACCGGCTCCCCGGACGAGGCGCATGACGAGCACGGCCTGGTCGCCGGGGAGGAGCTCGCGGCCACGCTCGCGGCCTCCGCCGGTCCGGTCCGGGCGCTGCCGGACCGCCGGTTCCACGAGCTGTTCGAGGAGCGGGTGCGCCGGCACCCCGACGCGGTCGCCGCGGTGCAGGCCGGGCGGAGCTGGACGTACGCGGAGCTGAACCGCCGCGCCAACCGGATCGCCCGGTCGCTGCGCCGGCAGGGGCTGGCCGACGAGGACGTGGTGGCCGTGGTGGCCGAGCGTTCGCTGGAGTGGATGGCCGCGGTGATCGCGGTCTTCAAGGCGGGCGGCTGCTACCTCCCGCTGGACCCGGCCTTCCCGGCCGAGCGGATCTCCGTCGTGCTGGAGCGCAGCGGCTGCCGCCGGGTCCTGGCGGACCCGGGGCTGGCCCAGCTCGACGAGGCGGTGCGCGGGCGCGGCGGCGAGGTGACCGTCTCGGTGCTGACCGAGGTGCCGACCGAGGTGCCGACCGAGGTGCCGGCGGAGGTTGCGACGCCCGAGTCCGACGAGGACCTCGGACTGGCCGTACGCGCCGACCAGTTGGCGTACATCTACTTCACCTCGGGATCGACCGGTGAGCCCAAGGGCGCGATGTGCGAGCACGCCGGCTTCCTCAACCACCTCTACGCCAAGATCGAGGACCTGGGCGTCCGCGAGGGCGACGTCATCGCCCAGACCGCCCCGCAGTGCTTCGACATCTCGCTGTGGCAACTGGTCTGCGCACTGCTGGTCGGCGGCCGGACGGAGATCATCGGCCAGGACACCGTCACCGACGTCCGCCGGTTCGTGGAGACCGTCACCCGTGCGGGCGTCCAGGTGGCCCAACTGGTGCCCTCCTACCTGGACCTGGTGCTGGAGACCCTCCAGGACGACCGCCTCGGCCTGCCGTCCCTGCGCTGCCTCGCGGTGACCGGTGAGGCGCTCAAGGCCGAACTGGTGCACCGCTGGTTCGCCGCCTTCCCCGGCATCCCCCTCGTCAACTGCTACGGCACGACCGAGGTTTCGGACGACACCAACCACGGCGTGCTGCGCCGCCCGCCGGCCGGCCGGGCCGTCCCGCTCGGCCCGCCGACCCGCAACGTCCGGGTGTACGTGGTGGACGAGCGGCTGCGGATGGTCCCCGACGGGGCGCCGGGGGAGATCGTCTTCGCGGGGGTGTGCGTCGGCCGCGGGTACGTCAACGACGCCGCCCGCACGGACGCCGCGTACCGGCCGGACCCGTACCGGGAGGGCGAACGGCTCTACCGCTCCGGTGACTTCGGCCGCCGGCTGCCCTCCGGCGAGTTCGAGTACCTCGGCCGCCGGGACTCCCAGGTGAAGGTGAGCGGGTTCCGGATCGAGATCGGCGAGATCGAGAACCGCCTGCTGCAGGTCCCCGGGGTCCGGGACGGCGCCGTGGTGATCGCGGGGTCGGCCGAGGACCCGCAACTGGTCGGCTTCTACAGCGGCGCCGCCGCCCCGGAACCCGGGGCCGTGGACCGGGCCCTGGCCGCCGTGCTGCCGCACTACATGGTGCCCGGCCGGCTGCACCGCCTCGCCCGGCTGCCGCTGTCCGCGAACGGCAAGATCGACAAGAAGGCGCTGACCGCCGAGGCCAGGGCCCAGGGCCGGCCGGCCGCCGACGGCGACGTGGCGCTCCCCGAGACCGACACCGAGCGTCGCGTCGCCCGGCTGTGGGCCGAACTGCTCGACGTCCCGCTCGACCAGGTCGGCCGCGGCTCCCGCTTCGTCGAGCTCGGCGGCACCTCGCTCGCCGCGATCCGGCTGGCGATCGCCCTGGACCGCGCGGTGACGGTCGGCGAGCTGAAGGCCACCCCGACCGTCGCCGAGGTGGCCGGACTCCTCGACCGCAAGGCGGCCGGCCGGAGCACGGAGGCGCGGCGATGACCCCCGCCACCCGCACCGCGCCGGGTCTGCGGGTGCTGGCGGCCGCCCCCGGCCCGCAGTGGGCCGCCGAGCACCGTGAGGAGGTCCTCGCCGAGGTCGAGGCGTCGGGGGCCGTCCTGCTCCGCGGCCTGGGCGTCGCCTCCGCCGCCGACCTCGCGGCCGTCACCGCCGCGCTCGGCGTCGAGCCGATGGCCGAACGGGAGGGGTTCGCGCCCCGCGACCGCCACGGCGACGCGGTCTACTCGGCCTCGCACTGGCCCGCCGACGCCCCGATGTGCATGCACCACGAGCAGAGCTACGCCGCCGAGGTCCCCGGACTGCTGGTGTTCGGGTGCCTGACCGCCCCCGAGCGCGGCGGCCGGACCATGCTCGCCGACTCCCAGCAGGTGCTGCGCAGCCTCCCCCCGGACCTGGTCGAGCCGTTCCGCCGGCACGGCTGGCTGCTGCTGCGGACCTACCAGGACGTCGGCGTGCCCTGGACCGACGCCTTCGGCACCGACGACCGGGCCCTGGTCGACGCCTACTGCGCCGCCGGGGGCATCCGGCACGCGTGGTACGAGGACGGCCGGCTGCGCACCGTGCAGCGCCGGGCCGCGGTCGTCGCCCACCCCCGGACCGGCGTGCCCGGCTGGTTCAACCAGATCGCCTTCCTCAACGAACTGACCATGGACCCGGAGATCCGCGAGTACCTGCTCGACCAGTACGGGCCGGCCGGTCTGCCGTTCACCACCGCCCACGGCGACACCACCCCGATCGACGCCGACACCGTCGAGACCGTCAACGCGGTGTACGACGCTGCCGCCTTCGGCGAGTCCTGGCAGGACGGCGACGTCCTGGTCGTCGACAACGTCCGGATGGCCCACAGCCGGGAGCCCTACGAGGGCCGCCGCGAGGTCGCCGTCGTGCTCGGCGATCCCGTCCGCCTCGCCGGCCACGTCCTGGATAGCCCCGTCCGCGCCGCCGACCACCCCCGGCCCGGCGGTGGGGCCGGATGACCGCCGCGTCCTTCGCACAGGAACGCGCCTGGCTGGCCAGCCGGTTCGCCGCCGACACCGCTCTGTACCACGTCGCGGACCAGTGGCCGCTGCACGGGGACGTCTCCGAGGCGCAGATCCGGGCGGCACTGGCTGCCGTGGTGGACCGGCACGAGGCGCTGCGCACCGGGTTCCGGGTCGTGGACGGCGCGCTGACCGCCGTCGTCCGCGACCGCGTCGACCTCGACCTGGAGGTCGTCGACCTGTCCGGCCGCACCGAGGAGGAGCAGCGCGACGACCGTGCCGCCCTCGCCGACCGGCTGAAGCACACCGCCTTCGACCTCTCCCGCGCACCGCTGTGGCGCGCGGGCCTGGTCGGACTCGGCGCCGGGCGCTGGCGGTTGCTGTTCGTCGCCCACCACGCGGTCTGTGACGCTCCGTCACTCTTCAACCTCCACGCCGAGATCACCGAGTTCTGCGCGGCGTCCGAACAGGACCGTCCGCCGCGCGTCCCCCGGCTCCCGCTCTCCTACGGCGACTACGCGCGGAAGCAGCGCGAACGGCTCGGCGGCGCCAGGGCCGCCGAGCTGGCCGGCTACTGGCGGGCACAGCTCGCCGGTCTGCCGGCCGCGCACGGCCTCCCGCTGGACCGGCCGCGGCCGGCCCGGCGGTCCTTCGCCGGCGCGGAACTCCGGGCCGAGCTCCCGGCCGGCACCGCGTCCGCGCTCGCGGAGGCCGCCCGCCGGTACGGGGTCACGTCGTTCGAGCTGCTGCTCGCCGGGTACGCGGCCCTGCTCCACCGGCGCTCCGGCCGGGACGACGTCGTCCTCGGGGTGCCGCTGTCCGGCCGGGACCGCCCCGAACTGCTGCCCCTCGTCGGTACCTTCGTGAACATGGTGGTGCTCCGGGTGGACGCCTCGGGTGACCCCTCGTACGCCGGGCTCGTCGAACGCGTCCGGGCGGTCTGGCGGGCGGCCCGCGACCACCAGGAGATGCCGTTCCAGACCGTGGTCGAGCAGCTCGCACCGCAGCGCGGCCCCGGCCTGCCCCCGCTCTACCAGCTGGCGTTCAACGTCACCCCGGCCGAGGGCTTCGGGCCCCCGTCCACCGCGGCCGAGGACGACCTGCTGCTGGAGGTGTCCGGCACCACGGCCCGCCTTGAGTACGACACCGCCCTGTTCGGGCGGGAGACCGCCGCAGGGCTGCTCGCCGACTACGCGGCGGTGCTCACGGCGGCCCTCGCCGACCCGGCGACACCGCTGTCCCGGCTCCCGGCCGGCCCGGGGCCCGGGGCGGGCGACGCCCCGGCCCCGCGGCCCGGCCGCGTTCCGCCGCGCACCGCCGCCGAGGAACTGGTGGCCCGCGCCTGGGCCGACGTCCTCGGCGTCGACGAGGTGGGCGTCGACGACGACTTCTTCGCCGTCGGCGGCCACTCGCTGCAGGCGCTGCGCCTGCTCGCCCGGCTGTCGTCCGACCACCGCGTCGAGACCACCGCCGACGCCTTCTTCTCGCACCCGACCGTCGCACGGCTGGCCGCCGAGCTGGAGCGGCAGACCGCCGGGCCGGAGCGGCACAGCGCGACGCGCCGGGAGGACAGGACCGACCCCGAAGGAGAGACATGGCAGTGACCGGCCGGATCGACGGCGTGCCCAGCGAGGTCTGGGACGAGGAGGTGCTGGCCCCGCAGTTCGGCTACGAGGCCCAGGCCCTGCTGCCGCACTACGTGTCCATCGAGAAGGTGCTGCTGCTGGAGTACCGCAGGATGGGCCTGGTCGACCCGCAGGGGGCGGCCGCGATCGCCGGACGGCTCGACGAGCTGACCCCCGAGCTGATCCGGGCGGACCCGCGGGACAACATGTCGGACATCTTCTTCGCCATGGAACGCCACGTGGCCCGCGGCGGCACCGCCCCGTTCGCGGCCTGGCACGTGGACCGCAGCCGCAACGACTTCCAGGCCTGCGGCCAGCTGCTGTCCTGCCGCGAGAACGTCCGTGCCCTCGCCGGGGACCTCGTCGCCCTGGGGCGCACGGCGGCGGCGCGCGCCGCCGAACTACCGGACAGCCCGATGCCCGGCTACACCCACGCGCAGGCCGCGCAGACCATCACACCCGCCTTCTACCTCTCGGCCCTCTCCGAGGAGACCCTCGCCGCGGCCCGGCGGCTGCTGGCCACCTACGACGAGATCGACCGCTCGCCCCTCGGCGCGGGCAGCATGGCCGGCCAGGAACTACCCTGGGACCGTGACCGGATGGCCGGCCTGCTGGGCTTCCGGGAGCCGCAGCCGCACGCCCTCGTGTCGGTGGCCTCCCGGTCCTGGGCCCTCGCGGTCACGTCCGAGCTGTCGAACTTCGCGGTGCTCCTCAGCCGGTTCACCACCGACCTGATGACGTGGAGCGGCGCCGGGTTCGGGTTCGTGGACTTCCCCGACGCGCTGGCCGGGATCTCGGCCGCGATGCCGCAGAAGCGCAACTTCCCGGTCCTGGAACGGATCCGGGGCCGCTGCTCGCACGTCGTCGGCTGCGCGACCCAGCTCGCCTTCGCCCAGCACGGCACCCCGTACGCCAACAGCGTCGAGGTCTCCAAGGAGGCCGGGCGGCACCTCCCGGCCCAGTTCGCCGCGCTGCGCTCGGCCCTGCGGCTGGCCCACACCGCCCTCGCCACCGCCACCTTCCGGACCGAGCGCATGCGCGAGGCCTGCGAGGGGGACTTCCTCGGCGCCTTCACCCTCGCGAACCTGCTGACCCTGGAGGCCGGCGTGCCGTGGCGGACGGCGCAGGTGATCGCCGGAGCCTACGTCAGGGCCGCCATCGCCAAGGGCCTGCCCGCGGCCACCCCCGACGGCCCGCTGCTCGCGGCGATCGCCGAGGAGCACGGCCACCGGGTGCCCGAACCCGCCGAGTTGCTGTCCGGCTCCCTCGACGCCGACAAGGCCGTCCGGGTCAAGCACTCCGCGGGCTCGACGCACCCCGACGCCGTGCGTGCCGTGCTCGCCGCGCAGGAACGCGGGTTCCGGGAGGTGTCCGAGCAGTGGCGGCTGCGCGGCGAGGCGGCGGGCGTCGCCGCGGCGCGCGTCGAGGCCCTGCTGGCCGTCGAGGGCATCGTCGGGGACTCCGCCGAGGGCATCGGTGCGGGCAGTGCCGAGGGCGTCGGTGGGAACAGTGCGGCCGACAAGGGCGAGGGCACCCCGGCGGGCGCCCCGTGACCGGCCCCAGCCTCATCACCCGCCGCCCGGGCGCGGATCTGCGCAGCGGCCGGGCCGACGCCTCGGGCACCTTCGGCGAACTGCTCCAGGGCCGGCTGCCGGACGGCACCGACTTCCTCGTCACCCTGCCGATCACGCTCCGCTCCCGGGCCTGGTTCCGCCACGACCCGGCCGGTCCGCTCCGGGTCTTCCCCGCGCACAAGACGAAGTCCCTGCGGCTGGCCGAGGCCATGCTGACCTCGCACCAGCCAGGTGGCGGCGGGACCCTGATCCTGGACAGCGACCTGCTCGTCGGCAAGGGACTGGCCAGCTCCTCGGCCGACCTGGTCGCCACCGCGCGCGCGGTCGGCGGCGCGCTGGGACTGGACACCGGTCCGGCCGCGGTGGAGCACTGGCTGCGCCCGATCGAGCCGACCGACGGGGTGATGCACCCGGGCGTCGTCGTCTTCGAGCACCGCGAGGTGCGGCTGCGCGAGGCCCTCGGCGGCCTGGCGCCGGCCACCGTGGTGGCGGTGGACGAGGGCGGCCACCTGGACACCGTCGCCTTCAACAAGCGTCCCAAGCGCTACTCGCCCGCCGAGACCGCCGAGTTCACCGGACTGCTGGACACCCTGACCGCGGCCGTGCGCGCCGGGGACCTCGCGGCCGTGGGCCGGGTGACCACCCGCAGTGCCGTCCTCAACCAGCGGTTCGCGCCCAAGCGGCACCTGGACGCGATGCTGGCCATCGCGGCGCGGACCGGGGCACTCGGCGTGGTGTGCGCGCACAGCGGCACCATGCTGGGCCTGCTGTTCGACGACGCGGACCCGGACCGCGCCCGCAAGGTGGCCGAGGCGCACGCGGCCTGCGAGGCCCTGGGCGACGACACGTCGCTGTTCCGGACCCTCACCCAGCCCGCCCGGTAGCGGCGGATCCCACACCTCCCAAGGACGTGCACACATGCGGCAGGAATCGGTCATCGACGGCATCGGCCACACCCCGGCGGTGCGGCTGCGGGTGGACGCCCCCGAGGGCGTCGAGGTCTTCGCCAAACTGGAGATGCAGAACCTCTTCGCGATGAAGGACCGGGTGGCCCGGCAGGTGATCCTCGAAGCCCGGCGCACCGGCGCGCTCGCCGAGGGCGGGCCGATCGTGGAGAGCTCCTCGGGCACGATGGCGCTCGGTGTGGCCCTGGTCGGCACCTACCTCGGCCACCCCGTGCACATCGTCACGGACCCGCGCATCGACCCCGTCACCCTGGCCAAGCTGCGCACGCTGGGCTGCGAGGTCCACGTCGTGTCGGCGATGACCGGTCAGGGCTGGCAGAGCGCCCGGCTGGAGCGGCTGGCCGAGCTGATGGCCGGTCTGCCCGGCGCGTTCTGGCCGCAGCAGTACAGCAACCCGCAGAACCCGGCGGCGTACCGCGGCCTGGCCGACGAACTGGTCGCCGACCTGGGCCCGGTGGACGTCGTGGTCGGGGCGGTGGGCAGCGGCGGCTCGCTCTGCGGGACGTCCAGGGCGCTGCTGGAGCGCCTGCCGGACGTCTCGGTGGTGGGCGTGGACTGCGTGGGCAGCGTGCTCTTCGGCCAGCCGGACCGCCCGACCCGCAGGCAGAGCGGACTCGGCAACAGCCTCGTCCCGGAGAACATCGACTACCGGCTCCTCGACGAGGTGCACTGGCTGTCCGACGACGAGGCCTTCGACGCCACCCGCCGGCTCGCCCGGGAGCAGAAGATCTTCGGCGGGAACACCTCCGGCTCGGTCTACCGGATCCTCACCCACCTCGCGGCCCGCGCCGAGCCGGGCACCCGGCTGGTCGGGATCATGCCGGACCGCGGGGACCGGTACGTGGACACCGTCTACGCCGACGGCACCGAGCTCGGCACCGTCGCCACCGTCCCGGAGGAGGTGGAGTACGGCGCCACCGTCTCCAGCTGGTCGTTCGCCCGGATACCCCGCCGGGACCGGAAGCTGCTGCTGTTCGTCGAGTCCAACACCACCGGCACCGGGATGATCGCGCTGCGGACGGCCGTCCGGCTGGCCCTGGAGCCGGTGCTGTTCACCAAGGACGCGGCCCGCTACCCGGAACTGCCCGGCACCGGCTGCCGGGTCGTGGTCTGCGACACCGACGACGAGGCCGCGCTGACCGGGGCCGTCGCCGCGGTGAGCGCCGGACGCCGGGTGGCGGGCGTCACGACGACCAGCGAGTTCTACCTGGAGCACACCGCGCGGGCGGCCGCAGCCCTGGGCACGCCGGGCAACCCGGTGGAGGCGATGACCCGCTGCCGCAACAAGGCGCTGACCCGCACGGCGCTGCACGAGGCCGGGGTGACCCAGCCCGGCTTCGCGATCGTCACGGACCCGGACCGGGTCGCGGCCGCCGTCGCCGCGGTGGGGCTGCCCTGCGTGGTCAAGCCGGTCGGGGAGTCCGGCTCGCAGTCCGTGCTGTGGTGCGAGGACGCCGCGACCGCCGTCACGCACGCCGTCGACCTGCTCGCCGTCACCCACAACGTGCGCGGCCAGCGGACCCCGGGCGCGGTGCTGGTCGAACAGTACGTGGACGGGCCCGAGTTCAGCGCCGAGATGTTCGGCGTGGACGGCGAGGCCCGGTGCATCGGCGTCACCCAGCGCACCGTCAGCCCGCTGCCGCACTTCGTCGAGACCGGTCACCTCTTCCCCGCCGACATCGACGACGCGCTGGCCGAGCGGATCGCCGACACGGCCCGGCAGGCGCTGAAGGCCGTCGGATTCGAACGCGGCCCGGCGCACGTCGAGCTCAGGCTGACCGCCGACGGCCCGGCCGTCATCGAGATCAACGGACGGCTGGCCGGCGGCATGATCCCGGAACTGATCCGCCCGGCCACCGGGATCGACCTGCTGGAGCAGCAGATCCGCGCCGCCGCGGGCCTGCCGCTGAACCTGTCGGCCGACCACGCACGCCGGGCCGGCCTGCGGTTCCTGACCGCGCCGCGGCCGGGCCGGCTGACCGGCGTGGACGGGGTCCGGCAGGCCGAGCGGGTGCCGGGCGTGGAGCGCGTCCTGGTGAGCGGGACGCCGGGGCGCGAGGTCCGCCCGCCGCGGAGCGCCTACGACCGGCTGGGCCACGTCATCGCCGTCGGGTCGTCGCCGCGGGACGTCGGACGGGCGTTGGCCGAGGCGACCGGACTGATCGAGGTCGGCGTCGAGGAGGGGTGACGGGCGGCCCGGGAGGTGTGACGGGCCGGCGGAATGCGGCGGTTCGTCACACCTCGCTCGGGGCCGGACGGTCGCCGGGGCGGTCGTGGAGGTCGGCGGCGACCCGGGCGAGCACGGCGTTCCTCTCCTCCCGCAGGAAGAAGTGGTCCCCGGGATGGACCTGGAGCGCGAAGGACGCCGAGGTGTGGTCGGCCCAGCCCGTGGTCAGCTCCGCCGGGACGATCCGGTCGTCCCGGCCGGCGAACGCCGTGATGGGGCAGGAGACCCGGCTCCGCGGCGACGCGTGCCACTGTTCCAGCAGGGTCAGGTCGGCCCGGATCACCGGCAGCATGATCTCCATCAGTTCGGCGTTGGCGAGGATCTCGGGAGGCGTGCCGCCCATCGCGGACAGCTCCGCCGTGAGCGCGGCGTCCGGCAGGCCGTGCAGCGGCTTCGGCTCGGGGGCCGAGGCCGGCAGGGCCCCGGACACGAACAGCCGGGCCGGCGGCGTCGCCCCGGGCCGCCGCTCCAGTTCCTCGGCCACCGCGTACGCGATCTTCGCGCCCATGCTGTGGCCGAGGATCGCGAAGGGCCCGCTCTCCTGCCGGAGGACCTCCTCGCACAGCGCGTCCACCATGGCGGCCATGCCGCTCACCAGGGGATCGCGCAACCTGGTCCCGTGGCCCGGCAGTTCGACCGGGACGACCTCGACCGCGAGGTGCCGGGCCGCCTCCGTCCACGGGCGGAAGAAGTGCGCCGCCCCGCCGGCGAAGGGGAGGCAGTAGACGCGGGGCAGGCCCGTCGTCCCCTCGGTCCACGGCAGCCAACGGGCACCGTGGTCCTGGTTCTGTCGCAGCATCAGATGACACCGTTCTGGTGGGCGAACACGGCGGCCTGCAGGCGGTCCCTGAGGCCGAGCTTCCTGAGCAGCTGGGAGACGTGGAACTTGACCGTCGACTGCACGATGCAGAGCCGCTTGGAGATCTCGGCGTTGGACATCCCGTTCGCCAGGAGCGCCAGGATCTCGCGTTCGCGGAAGGTGAGGAGGTTGAGACCGAGCGCGGGGAACAACGCGGGCTGTTTGTCGCGGACCCAGCCCAGGAGCAGGGCCGCGATGTCGGGCGAGAGGAAGGAGTGGCCGGTGGCCATGGCTCTGATCGCCTGGGGGAAGTCCTCCACCAGGGTGTTCCGGGTGACGATCCCGGTCGCTCCCGCCAGGATGGACTCCAGGACGGCGTCGTCCTCGGCCGGTGCCATCAGCAGCGTGCGGGGGGCCTCCCGGCTCGGCCCCAGGAGTTCGCGGACGAGATCGATCCCCGTCATGTCCGCGAGTTCGAAGTCGGCCACGACGACGGCGGGGTTCAGCTCCCGGGCCAGCGCGCTGGCGGTGCTCCCGTCCGCGGTCTCGCCGACCACCCGGATGTCCGGCTCGGCCACGAGGGCCGAGGAGAGTCCGCTGCGCATCAGCGGCTGGCCCGCACAAATCAGGATCGGTATTTCCATCGGTCTGTGACATCCCCCTTCTCCGGAGTGGTCCTCCCAGCACGCCCGGTACCCGCCGGTCCTGGCGTCGCCGCAGGGCGGGTCGCCGGCCGGCCGGACCTGTCCGACCCCCGTCGGGAGTGCTGAGCGGATTCGGACTGGATCGGCGATCAGCCCCTGTTGGGCCCGGCGGGCCCGACGGCGTCGACCCCGAGGGCGATGGCCAGCAACTGGGTGCGGCTGCTGGCCCCGCTCTTGGCCCGCATGTTGCGGATGTGGGTCTCGACGGTGTGGTGGCTCAGGTGCAGCAGGTGGGCGATCACCCGGGAGGTGCGGCCCTGTGCGAGGTGAACGAGGATCTCCCTCTCCCGCGTTGTGAACAAAGGGCTCAGCCTCCCCAGGAGGTGTCGTTGCAGCGGGTACTGGCCGGGCAGATGACGGTGGCGGACGGGGCGGGCCCGGTGCGGTGGGTGGCAGCGGTCGCACCGGCGCGGTGGGCGTGCCCCGGGACGGCGGCCGAGGCGGTCGGCGTCAGCCAGGCGGCGGCCGCGCCGAGCAGCGCCACGGTGGTGAGGATGGTGCGCTTCATGGGGATCTCCCGGGGTCGTTTGCATTCGCCCCATGGGGTGACGGGGCCATGGCTCCACTCTGGCGGGCACCGAAGATCGTCGACATGCTTGGAACCGTTCATCAACTTGCCTGGCAGCAAAGGGGTGTGGGGGTAAATATGGACAATTGCGATCGCGATGTGACAGAGCGTCGGGAGGGTCGGAGCGAAGCAGGCCCGGGGCGCGAACCCGACCTCTCCGTCTACGCATGGTTCGCGGAGAACCGGTACACCGGCGCCCACGATGCTGCGGTCGTGGCCCGGGCGACCGGACTGTCCCCGTCCGACGTGTCGGCGGCGGTCGGTCGGCTGCTCGACGCGGGACTGCTGGCGCCGGCCGGCGCCCGGCAGGAAGGCCTGCGGGTGGTGTCCCCCGACTCGGCCTTCTTCCGGTGCGCCGCGCCTGTCGAGGCGGAGATCCGCCGGCGCCAGGACGACATCGCCCGGATGCGCAGCCGGTTCGACGAGTTCGCCCCGCTCTTCCCGGACAGCCGGGAGTCCGGCGCGGGCATCGAGGTGATCCCCACCCTGGCGGAGGTGCGCTTCCTGCTCAACCGGCTGGGCGAACAGTGCACCACCGAGGTGGTCTCCTGCCAGCCCGGCGGCGGTGCCCGGCTTCCCGAGGCGATGTCCGAGGCACTGGTGCGCGACCGGGCGATGCTGGAGCGCGGCGTGCGCATCCGCACCCTCTACCACCACACCGCCCGCTTCAACGGCCCCAGCCAGGCCTACGTCGCCGCCGCCTCCGACCTGGGCGCCGAGTACCGCACCACGCACGAACTGGCCGGTCGGCTCATCATCATGGACCGCGAGACCGCCTTCCTCCCGGCGGCGGGCCCGGAGCTGGGAGCGGCGGTCGTCCGCGACCCGTCGACCGTTGCCTACCTCTACGAGATGTTCGAACTCACCTGGGGCCAGGCCACCCCGTTCCAGGAGTCGACCGGACGCGAGATGGAGGCCGTCGCCCGGGAACTGCACTCCACGATCCTGCGCCTGCTCGCCGACGGGCTGAAGGACGAGGCGATCGCCCGTCGGCTGGGCATGTCGCTGCGCACCGCGCGCCGTCACATCGCCGAGATCCTGGAGCAGCTCGGTGCGGACAGCCGCTTCCAGGCGGGCGTCGCCGCCAGTCGGGCGGGCCTGCTGGATACCTGAAAATCGTGATGCCGCGCGACACGCCGATGCACCATTCTTGACACTCCGACATCACTGTGGTGGACGGCACCGTCGAAGGAGACGACACGTGAACTGGGAACGTCTGAGCGAGCGCCCCGGGACGGATCCCTACCTCCAGGAGCTGGCGCTCTTCCTGGACGCCCACTTCGCCCGCACCTTCGGCCTGCTCTGGCCCGAGAACGACCCCGTCGTCCCCCGAGGTGCCGGCGGACCTCCGGACGCGGCACTGGCCGGGTACGTCGCGGCCGGCCTCACGAGCCTCCTGGGCTGGAAGGTCGAGCACGCCACCGGCGCGCGACCACCCTCCGGCCACGTCCTGGTGATCCAGTCCGCCGGATCGAGCCGCTGGACGCTCCGGTCGCCGGGCGCCCCCGCCGCCGAAGTCCCCACTCTGAGCGGCGAGGCCCTGTACGTCCCGCCCGGCTACCGCTCCAGCGCCGTGCACAGCGACGACGCGAGGCACGTCTTCCTCGTGGTCACCGATCCGGGGGAGTAGCCGCCGGCGCCGGTTGCCGTGCCGCTGGCTGCCCTGCCGCCGGACGACGGGGCCGGGCAGGACCGGGTCCGTCCGGGCCCCGGTCCGTGAGGTTTCCCGGTCCGCTAGGGCTCCCGGCTCGTGGGACGCCCGGTCAGGGAGGCAGCGGGGAGGCGGCGGATCACCCGGACGGGCCGCCGCGGCGGCGGGTGGCGGCGGGGCGGGGGGAGGGTGAGGGGAGGACGGTGCGGGGAGGAGTGCCGAGGAGGCGTCGATGGCCGGCAGTACCGCCAGGAGCTCCGAGGCGCACCGGCGGCCCTGGTGGGCGCGCGCCGCCCACGCGGTGTGGGCCTACGTCCGGCGCGCGCCGGGCACCTACATCTGGCTGGCGATCCTGCTCGTCACCACGCAGGTGATCCGGCACGTCGACCCGATGACCGCCGACCGCATCCTGCAGCGGCGCTCGACCAACCTGCACCACCTGCAGGTCTCGCCGGTCCGGGTCCTGGTGACCAGTGCGCTGTGGATCGCGGGCGGCGGGTGGCTGTCCTACTTCCTGCTCTACAACCTCTTCCACGTGCCGGCCGAGCGCTGGCTCGGCACGCTGCGCTGGATCTCGGTGGCGGGGATCGCGCACGTCGGCGCGACCTACCTCAGCGAGGGCGTGCTCGGCTGGGCGATCCACCGCGGGCTCGCCCCGCCGAGGGCCGTCTACACCCTCGACTACGGCGTCAGCTACGCCCTCGCCGGCGTGGTCGCGGTGCTCACCTACCTGATCGTGCGGCCCTGGCGGTACCTGTACGCGGTCGGCGTGCTGCTCGTCTACGGCCTGGGCGTCCAGCAGAACCGGGACTACACCAGCATCGGCCACCTCAGCGCGGCGCTGATCGGATTCGCCTGCTACCCGCTGACCCGGGACCGCCCCGGCACCTTCGACCCGGTCGCCTTCGTGCGCGCGTCCTGGCGACGGGTGCGCGGGCACTGATCGGAAGACCCCCGCGTCGGCATGACGGCCAGTCAGTATTCGGTGAATGCCAACTGTCTGAAACCGTAAGAGCATTACCGTCTTCTTACCGTGCGCCCCTTCCCCCGGACGGATCGGCCGACCAGGCTGTCCCCCTGTTTCCGCCGAGTCGCGCGACCGCGCGACCGGCCGCAGGGGAGGACCGCAACCGTGCCCACCAGGCAACGACGACGGCTGCTGCTGAGCGCCGTCACGCTCACCGCGATCGGACTGACCACCACCCAGGCGCTCGCCGCGCCGCCCGCCCCCACGGACTCGCAGCCGTGGCAGGTCCGGCACCAGGCGGACATCGGCAAGCAGCACGCCCGCAAGGTGCGGAACGCCGCCGGCGCGACGACCGCAGCCCTGGCGGCCCCGGGCCTCAGCCCGCGGGCCGAGACGGAGGCCGGGGACGGCGGTGACGAGGCGGAGAACTCCGCCGAGGGCACCGCACAGTACACCGAGGCCCGCACCGCCCCGGGTGTGGTCGCGCCCGGCGCCTACGGTGCGGCCTGGGCCCAACTGCAGTCCATGCCGCGCACCGGCGGCACTTGGGACCACGTCACCGATAAGCCGTACAACTCCGACGACCCGCGCTACCGCGACGTCAACTCCAACTCCAGCGGCGGAACCGGTCTGGTCACGGGCCGGATCACCGGCCTCGCGGCCGACAAGGACGGATACGTCTACGCGGGCGGAGCCAACGGCGGGGTGTTCCGCTCCCGCACCGGCGGCGGTCACTGGGAGCCGATCGCCGACAAGCTGCCCACCCTGTCCACCGGGACCCTGAACCTCGACGAGGGCGGCCGGCTCTGGTACGCCACGGGCGAGTCCAACACCGGCGCGACCTCGTACGTCGGCACCGGTGTGTACGTGCTGGGCGATCCCAAGCACGGCGAGTTCCAGCCCGGCATGCGGGTGGGCGGCGCCGAGCTGGAGTCGACCATCATCCACGCGCTGCGCTTCGGCGGCGGCAAGGTGTGGGCGGCCACCAGCCGGGGCGTGTGGAGCCACTCGGCCACCACGCTGTCGGGCCCGTGGACGCTGGAGTTCGCGCCCAACCCGGAGTACCTGCCGGGAGGCGCCGAGGCCGGGGACCCGGCCGCGCCGTACAAGAACATCGCCAACGACATTGCGATCGACCCCAAGGACCCGTCCAAGGTGGTCCTGGCGGTGGGCTGGCGCGGCGGCGACACCTACAACGGCTTCTACAGCAAGGCCGCCGACGGCAGTTGGCAGCGTGCGGCCTCGCTCGGGGACCTGCCGACCGACGCCGCGAACGTCGGCAACGTGACCTTCGCGCGCTCGGCGGACGGCTCGCGCTACTACGCGATCGACCAGTCCCCGGCCCTCACGGCGAGCGACCCGGACACCGGTCTCAAGGGCATCTACGTCTCCAAGTCCGGTTCGCCGTACGGACCGTGGACCCAGATCGCGGACAAGGACAAGCTGAAGAACTCCGGCTCCGCGCTGCAGGACGAGGGCTACCAGCCCGGCATCCAGGCCTGGTACAACCAGTCCCTCCAGGTCGACCCGGCGAACCCGGACCACGTCTACGCCGGTCTTGAGGAGGTCTTCGAGACCACCGACGGCGGCGCCGAATGGGCCACCGTCGGGCCGTACTGGAACAACGGATTCCCCTGCTGGAGCATCGACCCGGCGAAGCAGACCGGCGACTGCTCGCCGACCACCCACTCTGACCAGCACGCCGTCGCCTTCGGCGGCTACCAGGGCAAGGCAACCGTGTTCGTCGGCAACGACGGTGGCATCTACCGGCGTCCGGCCGCGGGGCAGTTGGACGCCTACGGCCACGCCAAGGACTGGACGCCGCTCAACGACGGCACCATCGACACCCTGCAGTACTACTCGGTCGGCGTCGGCAAGGACCCGGCGGACCGTTCGGGCAAGGGCGTGATCGTCACCGGCGGCCTGCAGGACAACGGCCAGTCGATCCTGCGCGCTCACGACAAGGTGATGGGATCCAACTTCGGCGGCGACGGCGCCGACACCCTCGTCGACCCGAACAACGGCTGCAACATGGCCGAGGAGTACGTCTACCTCGACATGTGGGTCACCCAGAACTGCGCGGTGAACGACGGCAGCTGGACGAAGGACCCGAGCAAGGCCACCTCCTACGAGGTCGCCCCGCCCGACAAGGACGCCGGCGCCGCGCGCTTCATCGCGCCGATCACCAGCGACCCGAAGGACGGCAACACCTGGATCGCCGGCGGCCAGCACGTCTGGGTGCAGCACAAGGGCTACGCGATCCGCAGCGGCAGCGAGTGGACCTCGGCCTACGACCTCGGTGCCGGGCACGTCGCCAGCGCCGTCGCGACCGTCGACGGCACGGTGTACGCGGGCTGGTGCGGCCCCTGCAACAACGTCGGCTTCAGCCGCGGCATCGCGGTGGGCAAGACCGACGGCACCGGCTGGCACCAGCTCGCCCTGCCCGTCGACGGCACCCTGCCCAACCGCTACATCTCCTCCTTCGCCGTGGACGAGAACGACGCCCGGCACGTCCTCGTCGCTTTCAACGGCTTCTCGCGCACCTGGACCGAGGGCCCCGGCGCGGGCATCGGTCACCTCTTCGAGACCCGCGACGGCGGCACCACCTGGACCGACGTGTCCGCCAACCTGCCCGACGTCCCGGCCACCTCGGTGAAGATCCTGCCGAACGGCGGCCTGGCCCTCGGCACCGACCTCGCCGCGTTCTACCGCGCCCCCGGCACCACCGACTGGCGCGTCCTCGGCCGCAACCTGCCCACCACCTCGGTGCAGCAGCTGAAGATCGGCCCGGACGGCAAGCTCTACGCCGCCACCTTCGGCCGTGGCATCTGGTCCTTCGACCTGAGCCGCCTCGGCCACGGCCGCTACGACGAGACGGACGACTGATCGGTTGACCCGGTGACCGGTTGACGGGCCCGCCTTCGCCCGGGTCCCCGTCGCCGCCTCGGTCGCTGCCCGGTCCGCTCCGCACGAGTGGGCCGGGCAGCGCCGTCACCGCGTGGGGAGTCGCCGTTGTCGCGGGTGCGGGAGGCGCGGGAGGCGCGGGAGGCGCGGGAGGCACGACGGACCGGTGGGCGGACCCTCGCGGAACCGTCCACCGGCCGGGTGGGTGGTGGGACGGCCTACGGCCCGACGCGCTGAGCCACGCAGAGGATGTTGCCCTCGCTGTCCTTGAACCAGGCGGCGCGCATGCCCTCGCCCTCGGCGACGCCGTTGACGGTCTTCAGGCCGGGGAAGTCGTACTCCTCGAAGGTGATGCCGCGGTCGCGGAGGCCGGCCATCTCGCCGTCGAGGTCGGCGACCTTGAAGCTGGCGAGCGTGTGGGCCGCCTGCCCACCACTCGGCGTGTGGTAGACGGTGAACTGGGTACCGCCGGAGTCGCAGGCGAACTCCTCCTCACTCTCATCGGTGAGCTTGAGGCCGAGGGTGTCGGTGTAGAAGGCCTTGGCGCGGGCGAGATCGGCGGCGGGGATGACTGCTTGCAGCGGTGCGTCTCCAAGCATGGTGTATCGCCTCCTCCCTGCTATCAGGCTAGGGAATCCGGAGCCGGGCCGCCCGGTGGGCGAGGAGGCGCTGCAGGGGGTAGGCGCGGGGTCGCCGGGAGTCATCGGCGCGGGGTGAGCGTGCGGGCGGCCGGCGGGCGTCGATCATGTCGCGGCGTAGAAGGCACACGATTCAGTTGTCAAGGAGCGGTGCGCAGGCCGAGACCGAGCCGGGCTGCCTCCGGGCGCGGGGCCCGGCACGGCTTCCGGTCGTATGCCGCTGATCATGTCGGGCCTCCTTCCTGAACATGCTGGTCGTGTGCGGTTGTTCGTACGCTTTCACGCAGCGTGGTCGGTTCGCAACCGATTTATGACCTGCGCCGCGGCCACTCGTGCGGCACGCGCTCCAGGAGGCCCGAAGCCGACCGCGCGGCGGACGTCGCCGTGGCGACCGAGGCCCGGGCCCGCCGCACCACCGTCCGGCTCGCGCTGCTGGACGCCGTCCGCGGCCACCACGACGCGCCGTGGTTCGCGGCCTTCGAGGCCGCCAGGCCGAATGCCGCCGCTGCCGTCGCGCCGCTCGCCGAGTCGGCCCGCGAGGCCGGCTGGTGGTGGCCCTACCGCGAGGTGGCCCTGCTCAGCGAGCGGCCGACCGAACTGCACCGCGACGAGGCCGGACGGCTCGACCGGGCGGACGGGCCCGCGCTGGAGTACGCCGACGGCTTCGCCCTGCACGCCCGGAGCGGCATGCCCGTCCCCGCGGAGTTCCTGGCGGTGCCGGCCGAGGTGAGCGTCGAGCGGATCCGCACCGAGGAGAACGCCGAGCTGCGCCGCGTCCTGCCGGGGCACTACGGCTACGACCGCTACCTGGCCGACTCCGGTGCCGAGCCCGTCCACCGTGACGAGACCGGCGTGCTCTGGCGGATCGTCCTGCCCGACGACGAACCGGTCGTGATGGTCGAGGTGGTCAACTCCACCCCGAGCCGGACGGCACCCACCGCACCTACTGGCTCCGCGTTCCCCCGAGCACCCGCACCGCCCGCGCCGGCGTCGCCTGGACCTTCGGCACACCCGAGACCGCCTACCACCCGCAGCGCGAGACCTGACCGGGCCCGCTTCCCGGCCCCGGAGCGGGCCGCCGAGCTGCGCGTGTTGACCCTCACCCCACGTCAGGCCGCACAGTGGGGCCGCAGCGAACGCACGGATGCACGGACGGTACGGGAGGACGCATGAGCTGGTCGGTGGGACAGGTCTCCGGATTCGCCGGGGTCACCATTCGGACCCTGCACTACTACGACCGCTCCGGGCTGCTGTCGCCCAGCGAACGAAGCCCGGCCGGCTACCGGCTCTACAACGGCGCGGACCTCGCCAGGCTGCAGCAGATCCTCTTCTACCGGGAACTCGGCTTCCCGCTCGACGAGATCGGCGACATCCTGGCGGACCCGCAGGCCAACGCCCTGGACCACCTGCTGGCGCGGCGGCAGGCCCTCACCGAGCAGATCACCCGGCTGCAGAAACTGGTCGACGTCGCCGAGCGGGCCATCGAGGTCCGGCGCACCGGGGTCGAACTCGGCCCGGAGGAACGCTTCGAGGTCTTCGGCGACGTCGTCTTCGACCTCAGCTACGCCGCCGACGCCCACCTCAAGTGGGGCGAGCGGGAGAGCCACCGGGAAGCCCTGGCCCGCGCCGCCACCCACTCGAAGGAGGACTGGCGGCAACTGATGACGGAGGCCGCCGAGTGGCGCAGCCGGCTGCTGGCCGCCTTCGACGACGGTCTGCCGGCCGACCACGGGGCGGTGCTGGACCTCGCCGAGGAACACCGGCGGCACATCACCCGGTGGTTCACGCCCTGCCCGCCCGAGATGCACTGCCGGATCGCCGACGACTACGAGGCGGACGCCCGCGCATTCGCACTCGTGGTACCGGCGACCGAGCAACGCCCGGGACTGGCGGGCTACCTCCGCACGGCCATCGGCCGCAACGCCGAACGGCACAGCGCGAACGCCCCCGCGACGGCGAACTCGGTGAACGAGCCCGGGACGGCGAACTCGGTGAACGAGCCCGGGACGGCGAACTCGGTGAACGAGCCCGGGACGGCGAGTTCGCCGAGCGCCCCCGTGGCGGCGAACGACCTCGCGACCGCGACCGACCCGGAGGGGGCGCGATGAGGATCCTCGTGATGGCGGCCGGCTCGCACGGTGATGTCGCGCCGTACACCGGACTCGGGGCGCACCTGCGCGGCGAGGGGCACCACGTCGCGCTCGCCGCGCCGGAGACCTTCCGCGAGTCGGCGGTCGACAGCGGCCTGGACTTCCGCCCGCTCCCGGTCGACCCGCGCGGCGCGCCCGCCGGTCCCCGGGGCGGCCGCTCCGAACTGCTCGCGCGAGCGGCCGCGTTCATCGACCGGCTCGGTGACGGGCTCGCCGACGCGGCTGCGCCCGGTGCCGACCTGCTGCTGCTCAGCACCACCACCGCACCGCTGGGCTGGCACCTCGCCGAGGCGATGGACGTACCGAGCCTCGGCGTCTACCTCCAACCCACGCTGCCGACGCGGGAGTTCCCGCCGGTCGTCGGCGGAGGCCGGTCGCTGGGCGGGTGGGGCAACCGTGCCGCGGGCGCGCTCGGCCAGCGGGTCGTCGACCGCCTGCACACCGGGGCCGCACGTCGGCTGCGGGAGCGGCTGGGCCTCCCGGCGGTCTCCCAGCGCGCCCGGCGGCGGGCCGTGGAACGGGTGAACTGGCCGGTGCTGCACGGGTTCAGTCCCACCCTCGTGCCCCGCCCGGCCGACTGGCGGAAGGGGTTGCAGGTGGTCGGCAACTGGTGGCCGCACGTCGCCGCGGACTACCGGCTCCCGCCCGAGGTCGAGGACTTCCTCCGGGCCGGTCCACCGCCGGTGTTCATCGGCTTCGGCAGCATGGCGGCCGGGCAGGGCCAGCGGCTGGGCGCGCTCGCGGTGGACGCGCTGCGGCGGGCGGGAGTCCGGGGGGTCCTGCAGGCGGGCTGGGCCGGAACCGCCGCGGAGGGGGACGACGTGCTGAGCGTCGGTGAGATGCCGCACGCCCACCTCTTCCCCCGCATGGCCGCCGTCGTGCACCACGCCGGAGCCGGTACCGCAGCCGCGGCCCTCCGCGCCGGGGTCCCGAGCGTTCCCGTCCCGGTGATGGCGGACCAGCCGTTCTGGGCCGAGCGGCTCGTCCGGGTCGGCGCTGCCTGCGCGCCGGTCCGGTTCGCCGATCTGACGGCCGACGGGCTGGCGGAGGCCGTACGCCGGGCCGTCGAGGACCGGTCCCTGCGCACCCGGGCCGAGGCGGCGGCTCGCGCGATGGCCCGGGAGGACGGTTCTGCGCGGGTCGGGGAGGTGGTGGCGACGATGAGGTCGTAGCGGAGCGAGCCGCGGCGGCGCCGAGGGACGGGGCGGGGGGAGCCAACGGAACGGTGAGCGTCGGACCCGGGCGGTGACGGCGGGCAGGGGAGGGACACGGATCCGGACAGCTGGTCGGAGGACGGCCGTCGGTTCCGGGAGAGTCGCGCGCACCGAGCGCAGGAGGGCGGATGTATGAGCGGGCAGTGATCCTCAACTGACTGGCATAGGGCTTGCGGCCGGCGGACGGGATCCGCTGGTTCGAGGGGCTGGCGGACGAGGACCAGCGCCGCACGCTGCGGGAGCCCGACCGCTTCTGCCGGCAGGCCCGTGCCACCACGGGCGACGCGTTGGAAGCCGTCCGGCTGGCCGGGCTCGGGCCGACGTACACGCCGTGCGTCCTGCGCCACGGGGAGCGGGCACGACTGGCGCCACCCGGTGGCTCGACCTCCCGGCGGGGCGCGATCCGCGGTGTGAGCCGGCAGCGGCGTTGCCCGGCACGGATGCCGGTCGACGCTCAGGGCCTCCGGGCTGCGATCAGGCCTCTGGGCGACGCTCAGAGTCTCCGGGCGACGCTCAGGGCCTCCGGGCGATGAGGACGGGCTGGAAGAACCCGGTGTCGGCGGGCTCCTTCCAGGTGGCCCCGGTGAAGCCGGCCTCCGTGGCGAAGCCGCTCGACTGCGTCCGGGTGAGGGCCCAGTAGGTGGAGCGGTGGACGTCGACCCGCCACTGCGCGGTGTCGTCGCGCAGCAGCTGGAACAGCTCCAGGTCGTACCTCTCGCCGTCCTCGTGCCACTTCCAGAGCTGGAAGACGACGGACCTCCGCCCCTCCCGCTCGGCGGTCTGCGGCGGAGTGGAGGACGGGCGGCTGCGGCGCAGTTCGTCGTACGGTCGGGTGGTGAGCAGGAGCAGGCCGCCCGGACGCAGAACACGGCGCATCTCGCCGAGCGCCGCCAGGACGTCCTCGGGGGTGAGCAGGTGGGGCAGCGCGTTGTCGGCGCAGACGACGACGTCGAAGCGACCGTCCGGGAAGGGGAGTTGCCGCATGTCGGCGGCCGCGGTGGGAAGGTCGAGCCCGCGCCGGGCGGCCTCGGCGGCAGCACGCCCGGCGGCCACCGGGCTGAGGTCCGTGCCGGTGGCCCGGTGCCCGAGCCCGGCGAGCCCGATCGCCTGGGTGCCGATGCCGCAGGCGCAGTCCAGCACCTCGGCCACGCGGTCGCCGAGGCGGTCCCGGATCAGGGTGTCCAGCGCGGCGCCCTGGCGGGCCACGGAAGCGTCCCAGTCGGCGTAGAGGAGGTCGTAGTCGGCCGCGAAGGCGTCGTAGAAACGCCCGATGGGAGAGCTGGTCATGCCACCATCGTTGCGGAGGAAAGCCGGTGCGGGACACCGGTTTTCGGCGACGTCACGGCCGGGGTGAGAAGGGGGACCGGATGGATCCGGGGCAGCAGCGGACGACCGCGCAGCGAGCCGGGCTGCAAGCCGAACCGGAAGCCGGGCTACGAGCCGAATCAGCACCCGAGCCGGAACCCCAGCCGGAAGCCGCGCTGGGAGCGTGTTTCGCAGCGGCCCCGGAGGAGCAGCCGGTCGAACTGCCCGAGGGGTCCTGGTGGGACTGGGACGTCTTCTCCTGGCGCCCGGGTGAGCTGCGCCTGGCCGCCGGGTACGACTTGTCCTACCACCACGGCCTGGAACTGGTCTTCGCCGATCCGCTGTACGTCCGGTGCCCGGCGGACTTCCACGACCCGGTGTTCCGCGTACCCACGCCCGAGGAGCGGCAGGCGGTCGAGCGGCAGTGCGGCGAGCCACCGGGAGTGCTGGTGGCCTTCGAGGCGGAGGGCGGGGGCTCGGAGCCGGTGACCGGGCTGATCGCCGCCGGCACCCTGCAGATGCGGGTCGAGCTGGTACTTCGGCACGCGCCCGGCGCGGAATCCGGTGGCCTTGCGGGGCGCACGCCGGGATGATGCGTGCATGCGCACCTTCGAAGAGCTGATCGCCGAGGCCGAGGCCGTGTCCGTGGACGGCTGGGACTTCTCCTGGCTGGACGGCCGGGCCACCGAGGAACGCCCCTCGTGGGGCTACCAGCGGCTGCTGTCCGAGCGGCTGGGCTCGGTGACGGCTGCGCTGGACGTCCAGACCGGTGGCGGCGAGGTGCTGGCCGGTGCCCTGCGGCTCGCCGAGCCGAAGGGTTGGCTCCCGCCCGTCCTCGCCGCGACCGAGTCCTGGCCACCGAACGTCGCTCGCGCCGCGCGACTCCTGCACCCGCTGGGCGCGGTGGTGGTCGCGGACCAGGACGAGCCTCCGCTGCCCTTCGCCGACGAGGCCTTCGACCTGGTCACCAGCCGCCACCCGGTGCGGGCCTGGTGGACGGAGATCGCCCGGGTGCTGCGGCCCGGCGGCAGCTACTTCGCCCAGCACGTGGGCCCGGCGTCCGTCTTCGAACTGGTCGAGTACTTCCTCGGGCCGCAGCCCGAGGCGCGCGAGGGCCGCCGCCCCGAGGTCGAGAGCGAGGAGGCCCGTGCCGCCGGGCTGGACGTGGTCGACCTGCGCTCCGAGCGGCTGCGGACGGAGTTCCGCGACATCGGTGCGGTGGTGTACTTCCTGCGCAAGGTGATCTGGATGGTCCCGGGCTTCACCGTCGACGACTATCGGGACCGGCTGCGCGAGCTTGACCAGCAGATTCGCGCCGAGGGCCCGTTCGTGGCGCACTCGGCGCGCTTCCTGATCGAGGCACGCAAGTAGATCGACTCATCCGGTGTCAGCATTGTATAGATATGCCGGAGTTGAGGGAAGTCTGGAAGATCCGGCCGGCCGTCCGTGCCAGGGTGAGCGCCGTGCTATCCGAGAGACGGCTCGAAAGCGCTCTGAACTGGAGAGATGTCCTACGCAGCCCCGCGTCCAGAACCCTCCGAAAGGTGCTGGGTGGTCAGCTGCAGCCAAAACGATCGGATTCATGGGCCTCTCGCTGAGGGCCTTCCCGGGTGGGCACGCTGAGCGGCTTCGAGTCTCATGTCTGTGCATGTCGGACAGGGTCTGCTCGTACCTATGCTGACCTTTTGCTGACCTTATCTGATGGATCGTCAGGTGAGCGTTGTGGCTGCAAGGGGCAGCCCGTCCAGAAGACCGGCCGTCCGGTGACAGAGCCTGCGGCGAGCGGCGGAGGCCGACGCGGAGTGTTCGGGCGCGATGCTGTCGAAGACCGGGCCGTCGCCGACAAGGCAGGCGACCCGAAGGCCGGCAGACCGGCGACCCGGGCCCGCCAGTCTTCCGATGGTCGCGGCTGGCACGGTTGTGGAGTCGTTCACCGGTGCGTCGGCCCCGCCGCCGGCCAGCTGTCCAGCGGGCCGGCCGCCGCCGGTTGCCTCGGTCGAGGGTGTACGCCGTCTCGGGACGTGCTTGCTTCGGCCCTCCCGTCTATGGTGCGCTCGGGTGTAGCGCCTGCATCAACGACTGCCCGCGGACCGCCGTCGGCCGACCGGGCGACCCGCCGGGCTGGTTGCCGGGCGCGGAACGACCGGGCGCGTAGCCTTTCGCCCTGTCGCCGCCTGGGTGGCGCCCGAACGGGGACGTCGGCGGGGGCGCAGGATGGGTTCTTCGGCTAAGGCAGGTCCGACGCGGAGACCTGACTTCCGCTCCTTGCCCTTCCGCCTGGTCCGTCCGGGCGGACGATGGACGTGGAGGTGGAGGTGGTGAGCGGGAAGCTGCGGGTGTACCTGGGGGCGGCGCCGGGCGTCGGGAAGACGTACGCGATGCTCGCCGAGGGGCGGCGGTTGCGTGACGGCGGGCTGGACGTGGTGGTCGGGTTCGTCGAGACCTACGGCCGCCGGGGCACCGAGGAGCAGCTGGCCGGCCTGCCGGTGGTCCCGCGCCGCACCGTTCCGTACCGGGGGATCGCGCTGACCGAGCTCGACCTCGATTTCCTGCTCGTCCGTCGCCCCGCGCTCGCGCTGGTGGACGAGCTGGCGCACACGAACGTCCCGGGCAGTCGCAACGCCAAGCGCTGGCAGGACGTGCGGGAGCTGCTGGACGCCGGGATCGACGTGGCGACGACGCTGAACATCCAGCACCTGGAGAGCCTCAACGACGTGGTCGAGCAGATCACCGGGATCGTCCAGCGGGAGAAGATCCCGGACGAGGTGGTCCGGGCCGCCGACCGGATCGAGCTGGTCGACCTCAGCCCGGAGGCGCTGCGCACGCGGATGGCGCAGGGCGACGTCTACGCGGCCGACAAGGTCGACGTGGCGCTGGACAACTACTTCCGGGCCGGGAACCTCGGCGCGCTGCGGGAGCTGGCCCTGCTCTGGCTGGCCGACCGGGTGGAGGAGGAGCTGGCCGACTACCGGGCCCGGCACGGCATCCGGGCGCCGTGGGAGACGAAGGAACGGATCATGGTCGCGCTCAACGGGGCACCGCAGGGCGAGCACCTGATCCGCCGTGGCGCCCGGACGGCCACCCGCGTCCACGGCGACCTGATCGGGGTGCACGTCCGCGCGGACGACGGGACCGTCCGGCGGGAGCCGCCCGACCTGGCCGGCCAACGCGAGCTGCTGCGCGAACTGCACGGCGCCTACGTCGAGATCACCGGCGACGACGTCGCGCGGGCCCTCGTGGACTTCGCCCGCACGGAGAGCGCGACGCAGATCCTGCTCGGCCCGACCGACCGTTCGCGCCTACGGGAACTGGTCAGCGGCTCGGTGATCAACCGGGTGATCCGCCTGGCCGGCCCGATCGACGTCCGAGTGCTGCCGCCACCCGCACCCGACCTGCTGGCGCTGCCGCACGCACCGCGTCGGCGCCGGCCCGCGTTCGTCCCGTCCCGCCGACGCCGGACGGCATGGCTGCTCGGGCCGGTCGGGGCGGTGGCCCTGGCGAGTGCGCTGTCGCCGCTGCGCGACTCGCTCGGGCTGTCCGGCGCCCTGCTGTGCCTGCTGCTGGTGGTGGCCGGGGTCGCCCGCCTCGGCGGGCTCGCGCCGGCCGCGGCCACCACCGCGGCCTCGGCACTGGCGGCGGACTGGTTCTTCACGACGCCGTGGCACAGCCTGGTGGTCGAGCGCGGCGCCGACGTGGCGGTCCTGGTGGTGTTCCTGGCGGTCGCCGGGATCATCAGCCACCTGATCGACGGGCTCGCCCGCCGCTCCCAGCAGGCGGCCCGCGCCCGTGCGGAGGCACAGGCGCTCGCCCGGCTGGCCGGGGAGTCGGTGCAGGACGGGGAACGCGACCTGCCCGAGCTGCTGGAGGGGCTGCGGCTGGCGTTCGGCCTGTTCGCGACGGGCATCCTGGTCCGCGACGGTGCGGGCTGGCGGCCTCAGACGACGGCCGGCGGGCCACTGCCGAATCGGCCGCAGGACGCGGCCTTCACCGCCGAGTTGGACCCGGACACCGTCCTGGTGCTGGCCGGCCCGACGCTGAGCGAGGAGAACACCCGGCTGCTCGGCCCGTTCGTCACGCAGCTGCGCCTGCTCCGGGAGTTGGAACGGCTGAGCGCGCAGGCTGCGTCGGCGCAGGCGCTGGCCCGCACCGACGCGTTGCACACGACCCTGCTGGAGGCCGTGGCCCACGACCTGCGCGAGCCGCTGGCGGGGATCAAGGCGTCGGCGTCGAGCCTCTGTTCCGACGACTCCGACGACGTGGCCTGGTCGTCTGAGGACGTCCGGCGCTTCGCGGTGATCATCGACGCCGAGGCGGACCGGCTGACCCGCATGGTCGCCAACCTGCTCGACCTGAGCCGTCTCCAGGCCGGGCGGGTGCCGGTGACGCTGTGGCCGACTGACCTGGCCGGCGTCCTGGTCGCGGCGGTCGACAGTCTCCCGTCCGGTGGGCCGCCCGTGGTCCTCGACCTCCCCGAGGGGCTTCCTCCGGTGGAGGCCGACCGGGGCTTGCTGGAGCGGGCGCTGGCGAACGTGCTGGCCAACGCGCAGACCTGGTCGCCGCCCGGCGTCCCGGTCCGGGTGGACGCGGGCGCCGTGGCGGACCGGGTGGACGTACGGGTGGTGGATCACGGCCCCGGGATCGGCGACCGGGAGCGCGAGCACCTCTTCGAGCCGTTCCACCACAGCCACCACGGGGTCGGCGGCCGGGTCGCGGGTGTCGGGCTCGGTCTGACCGTCGCCAAGGGCTTCACCGACGCGATGGGCGGCGAGCTCACCGTCGAGAGCACGCCGGGCGGTGGCACGACCTTCGTCTTCGGCCTCCGTCGGTCCGGTCCGGGCGGGGCGACTATCGCTGGTTAGCGCGTACGTGCGCCGGCGGCGAGGAGCATCGGTTCGCCTCGGCGGACGGCGGACTCCAGGCTGTGCAGCAACTCGGAGGGGGAGACGGTGATCACCTGGCAGGCGGCGTGCGCGTGGCAGTAGCGGGCGGTCGACTCGTGCAGGACCCGCCGCAGTCGGCCGTGGCCGGCGGATCCGACGACGATGAGGTCGCCCTGCGAGGTGACGGCCGAGGTCAACGCGGGACCGGCGTCGCCCCGGACCACTATGGGGTGGATGACCACATCGGTCGGGTAGCCGCCGAAGGCCTGCTCGAACGCGGTGTCGACCCGCTTGTGCGCGGCGTGCTCCAGCTCCGACAGCGGGCGGAGGCCGTCCCCGTCGGTCGGCTGCCACGCGGTGACCGGCACGAGGACCGCGCCGCGCGCGGTCGCCTCCGCCACCGCGCGGTACAGCGCGGCGAGACTGCCCAAGGACCCGTCGAGCCCGACGATCACACGTGTGGTGTCGGTCATGGCCGTTCAACTCCTCTTTCGTGCGGGCGGCTGTCCGCCCACACCTCCAGTGAAGTCCGCACCCGCTTCGGACGGGCCGGTGCTGACGGAACCATGACGTCCCGGGACCAGGCCTTGGCGGCTCCTTGACGGATGCCGCTCCGCAGGCCACGCGGGGAGCCCGGTCGGCCGGTCGGTCCGGCGCCCTCAGCGGGCGATGGCGGGGCCGGTCCAGTACACGACCTCGTCGCGGACCGGGCGGAAGCCGGCGGCCACGGCCAGGGCCCGGCTGGCGAGGTTGACCCGGGAGGCGGCCCAGGTCGGGGTCAGACCTGCGTGGCGTGCCGCGTCGGCGGCGGCCGTGGCGCAGGCGAGGGCGAGGTCCAGCCGACGGAACGCCGGGTCGGTGGCGACGGCGATGTCCATGTGCCGGCGCCCGACGAGGTACCCGCAGGCCACCGCGGCCAGGCAGGGGCCGAGGACGGCGCCCCAGGCGAAGCCGCTCGCGGCCAGCTCCGCGTGCCCGCCCCAGGTCCGGGCCAGCCAGTGCGGAAGGCCGGGGGTCGGTACGGATGCCGTGGAGCGGGTGTCGAACCGGGCGAACCGTGGCACGTCAGGAGGGGTCAACGGCCTTACCCAGTCGGCGACGTGGGGGGAGACCGGCCGTGGCGCGGTGTGCTGGACGTAGACCGTGCGCACCCACGGCGTGACGTGGGTGAAGGTGCGTCCGAGCAGCGGCAGGAAGCGCTCCGGCGCCGTGAACTGTCCACGGCCGAGCGGGGCCAGCGCCGCCGGGTCGAGGTGCCGGGGGTCGCCGCGGAGCAGCCGTTCGGGCCCGCTGTGCACCAGGAGCGTCCGGGCGGAGTCGGGCCGGTCGGGCCGGTCGGTCCACCAGCCGCCGTGGCCGGTGCGTTCGACGTGGGCGGCGAGGGCCTCGGTACCGGGCTCCTCGAACGGCAGCAGGGTGGTGAAGGGCAGAAGGGCGGTAGAGACGGACACCGCACCAGTGGCTCACCCGGTACCGCTCCGACGGACCCGGGTTGACGGAAGCCTGGCGCCGGCGGGGCCGGCTCTGACGAAACCCTGACGTCCGGGCGAAACCCCTGATGGCCGGTCCGGACGTCGGCATTCGGGTGCCCGGCGCGGCTCGCCCGTCAAGATTGCGTTCGAATCGCCCCCGCGCACATCAGGATCGCGTCAAGAACGCGCCTTCCCCGCCCACCCGGGTCTTTTGCTGGGGAGCTGCACCCCCGCCTGCGCCCGCCGGCCGGACCGGCATGAGAGGCCCAAGGAGCTCCCGTCCGTGCAGATGTACTCCGCCCGATCCGGCGGCCGCACGTACTACCCGGTGCTCCGGCGGCTGTCGCTAGGGACGTCCGTCGCCGTCACGCTGGTCGCCGGGGGCCTCCTCGCGACCGGTCTCACCCTCGCCGCCGGGGTGCGCACCGGGTGGATCGCCGTGGGCGCGTACGCCGCGCTCTGCGCCCTGATGGGGGTCTTCGCCCGGCCGCAGTCCGCGCCGCTCACCGCCCTCTCGGCCTGGCTGTTCTTCGACGGCTTCACCGAGCACCGCTACGCCGAGCTCGACTGGTCGGGTGCCGAAGTCGGTCATCTCGCGCTGTTCGCCGCAGCGGCGCTGGCCACCTCCCTGCCCGCCGCGTGGCCGCGGAAGCGGGTGCGGTTGAGGACTCTGAAGATCTGACGAGTCGTCCGGTCCGCATCAGGGTTTCGTCAGGAGGGCGGGGCGGACTTGCACCGAGGGGCCGGGCCGACTTTGATGAAGGACATGAACCGCTCGACACGCCACCACGACCGCCCGCCGCATACGCGGCCGCGGGTCGTCGCTGTCGCGGTCCTCATCACGGTCCGGTAGCGCGGGACTTCCGCCCGCAGAGCCAGGACCCGGGCGAACTGCCGCCGCTTCGGTCGAAGTTCGTTCCGCCGCCAACAGCCCCGGCGCATCGCTGCGCAGCCGTCCACGGACGGCGCAGGGCTGCTGAGCCTTTCATCGCAGCACCATCTCCGCACGGACGGCACCCGTCGGGCGCGTCACCGCGCCCGGCGGCACCCCGCCGTGCCCTTTCACCCTTGGATGGGTCATGTCCGACGCTGTTCTGTCCGCCCGCACCGCCCTCGTCACCGGTGCCTCCTCCGGTATCGGCTGGGAGACCGCCCGACTCCTCGCCGGGCACGGCGCCACCGTCCTGGTCCATGCCCGGACGGCCGCCGAGGCCGGGGACGCCGTCGAGCGACTGGTCGCAGCTGGCGCACGGCGCGACCAACTCGTCGAGCTGGCGGCCGACTTCACCCACCTCGCGGAGGTCGCGGTGCTGGCCGGCACGGTCGTCAAGCACTACCCGGCGCTGGACCTGCTGGTGAACAACGCGGCCGTCATGGCGCCGGAGCGCTGCACCCTCACCGACGACGGCAACGAGGTCTCGCTGCAGGTCAACTTCCTCGCCGCGCACCTGCTGGCGAAGCTGCTGCGCGCCCCGCTGTCGGCGGCCGGTGACGCCCGGATCGTCAACGTCTCCTCCTCCCTGCACCGCACCGCGTCGATGAACTGGTCGGACCCGCACCGGGCGAAGAAGTACTCCCGGGTCGCCGCCTACGCACAGTCGCAGCTGGCGCTGACCATGGCGACCGCCGACATGGCGCCGGCCGGCTCCGGCGTCACCGCCGTCAGCCTCAACCCGGGCCAGTGCGACACCGCGCTGCTGCCGCTCTACGGGCGGACCGGTGCACCGGCTGTGGAGGGCGCGGCGGCCGTCGTCAAGCTCTGCCTGCCGGACACGGCACTGGTCAACGGCGAGTACTACGACGGCGGCGACCTCGCCCCGACCGCCGCGATCGCGCAGGAGGAGCGCTCGCAGCGCCGCCTCGCCAAGCTCGCCGACCAGCTCGTCGCCCAGGCCTGACCCGGTCCGACCCGGTCCGACCCAGGCCTGATCCGGACACCCGACCCGTACCGAGGAGAACCCACCCGATGTCGAAGCGCGCCCGCAAGAAGAGGGCCCGTCGGAAGAAGAAGGCGAACCACGGCCGCAAGGCCGGGCAGTAGCCCGACAGACCCACCCGGTGCCGCGTGCCACCGGCACCGGGTGACCCCAGCGGCCCTTGGCGTCCTCGTCCTGACTGTGGCGGACGAGGATGCCGGGGGCCGTCGCATTCCCGGAACGTCCCGACGGGTGACTGCGGGTCTGCGAACACCCGGTGACATCGGCCGACCGGAGTCGCCCCTGGTGCGAGTTCCGTGAAAGCCGTCCGTGGACGGCGCAGTTCGGCGGCCCGAGACGTTTCGGACAACCCCGGGTCTCGGGTGCATGACGCGGATATCAAAGCCGCGTCAACGTTTCGGAATCACCCGTATGGACGGCGTAAGGGGACGGCACCGCGCCCCCGCCGGCTGGTTGGCTGCTCCCCGCCGGTCTTCCCCCGGTGCCGTGACGCCCACGTGGCGTCCCACGGTTCCAGCCCCTGAGCCCCCTGGTGGAGCCCATGTCCGATCTCATCTACGTCGGTGTCACGGTCGCCGTGTTCGCCGTCATCGCCCTGATCGCGCGGGGGGTGGAGAAGCTGTGAGCGTCGAAAACATCACTGGTCTGATCGTGGCCGTCGCGCTCGTCGGCTATCTCGTCGTCGCGCTGATCTTCCCGGAGAAGTTCTGACATGAGCTCCACTCTCGCGGGCTGGATGCAGGCCCTCGCCCTCGTCGGCGCGCTGGCCCTGTGCTACCGCCCCCTTGGCGACTACATCGCCAAGCTCCTCACCACTGCCAAGCACCTCAGAGTCGAGCGCGGCATCTACAAGGTGATCGGCGTCGACGGTGACGCCGATCAGCATTGGCCGGTGTACCTGCGTTCGGTGCTGGCCTTCTCGGCCGTCTCCGTCCTCTTCCTGTACGGCCTGATCCGCCTGCAGGGCTACCTGCTGCTGAACCTGGGTGTCCAGCAGATGGAGGGCCACCAGGCCTGGAACACCGCGATCTCGTTCGTCACCAACACCAACTGGCAGTCCTACAGCGGTGAGTCCGCGATGGGCCACCTGGTGCAGATGGCCGGCCTGGCGGTGCAGAACTTCGTCTCCGCGGCCGTCGGCATCGCCATCGTCGCCGCGCTGATCCGCGGGTTCACCCGTAACAAGACCGACCGGGTGGGCAACTTCTGGGTCGACCTGGTCCGGATCAACCTGCGGCTGCTGCTGCCGATCGCGTTCGTCTTTGCACTCGTGCTGGTGGCGAACGGCGTGGTCCAGAACTTCCACGGCTTCCACGAGGTGACCAACCTCGCGGGCGACGTGCAGAAGATCCCGGGCGGCCCGGTGGCCTCGCAGGAGGTCATCAAGGAGCTGGGCACCAACGGCGGCGGCTTCTTCAACGCCAACTCGGCGCACCCGTTCGAGAACCCGACCGGGTTCACGAACTGGCTGGAGATCTTCCTGCTGCTGGTGATCTCCTTCGCGCTGCCGCGGACCTTCGGCAAGATGGTCGGCGACAACCGCCAGGGCTACGCGATCGTCGCCGTGATGGGGATCTTCTGGGTGGCCTCGGCGGCCCTGATCACATTCGCGGAGTCGCAGCACTCCGGCACCGCCCTGCAGGCGGCCGGTGCGGCGATGGAGGGCAAGGAACAGCGCTTCGGCATCGCGGCCTCCGGCCTCTTCGCCGCCTCGACGACGCTGACCTCGACCGGTGCGGTGAACTCCTTCCACGACTCGTTCACGCCGTTCGGCGGCGGTCTGACGATCTTCAACATGATGCTGGGCGAGATCGCGCCCGGCGGTACCGGCTCCGGCCTGTACGGGATGCTGATCCTGGCGATCGTGGCGGTGTTCGTGGCCGGCCTGATGGTCGGCCGCACCCCGGAGTACCTGGGCAAGAAGCTCGGTGGCCGGGAGATGAAGTTCGCCTCGCTGTACATCCTGACCACTCCCGCGCTGGTGCTGGTCGGCACCGGTGTGGCGATGGCCCTGCCGGGCGAGCGGGCCGGGATGCTCAACTCGGGCGCCCACGGCTTCTCGGAGGTGCTGTACGCCTTCACGTCCGCGAGCAACAACAACGGCTCGGCCTTCGGCGGCATCACCGTCAACACCGACTGGTACGACACCGCGCTCGGCCTGTGCATGGTCTTCGGCCGGTTCCTGCCGATGGTGTTCGTCCTGGCGCTGGCGGGCTCGCTCGCGCAGCAGCAGCCGGTGCCGGCCACCCCGGGCACCCTGCCCACCCACAAGCCGCTGTTCGTGGGCCTGCTGTCGGGCGTCGTCCTGATCGTCGTCGGCCTCACCTACTTCCCGGCCCTGGCTCTCGGGCCGATCGCGGAAGGTCTCTCCTCCTGATGTCCACCCCCACTCGTACTCCTGAACCGGTCGACCAGACCGGGAACGCGACTCCACACAGAGTTTCCAGCGGGCTGCTGGACCCGAAGCTGATCGTCGCGTCCCTGCCGGACGCGGTGAAGAAGCTCGACCCCCGGGTGATGGTCAAGAACCCGGTGATGTTCGTGGTCGAGGTCGGCTCGGTGGTCACCACGATCTCCGCGATCGCCGACCCCAGCGTCTTCGCGTGGGCCATCACCGTCTGGCTCTGGCTCACCACGATCTTCGCCAACCTGGCCGAGGCCGTCGCCGAGGGCCGCGGCAAGGCCCAGGCCGACACCCTGCGCAAGACCAAGACCGAGAGTGTCGCCCGCCGGCTGACGAACTGGCCGGCCACGCAGGACGAGGAGGAGGTCCCGGGTACGGCCCTGCGGCTCGGCGACCACGTGGTGGTCGAGGCCGGGCAGGTCATCCCCGGCGACGGTGACGTCGTCGAGGGCGTCGCGTCCGTGGACGAGTCGGCGATCACCGGTGAGTCCGCGCCGGTGATCCGCGAGTCCGGCGGCGACCGGTCCGCGGTGACCGGCGGCACGAAGGTGCTGTCCGACCGGATCGTGGTGAAGATCGCCTCGGAGCCCGGCAAGTCCTTCATCGACCGGATGATCGCCCTGGTCGAGGGCGCCGCCCGGCAGAAGACGCCGAACGAGATCGCGCTCAACATCCTGCTGGCCTCGCTGACCATCGTCTTCCTGGTCGCCGTGGTGACCCTGCAGCCGATGGCCACCTACGCGGGCGCCCCGCAGTCGATGATCGTCCTGGTCGCCCTGATCGTGGCGCTCATCCCGACCACCATCGGCGCGCTGCTCTCCGCGATCGGCATCGCCGGCATGGACCGCCTGGTGCAGCGCAACGTGCTGGCCATGTCGGGGCGCGCCGTCGAGGCCGCCGGCGACGTCAACACCCTGCTGCTCGACAAGACCGGCACCATCACCCTGGGCAACCGCCAGGCCGCCGAGTTCCAGCCGGCCGAGGGCGTGAGTGTCGACGAGCTCGCGAACGCCGCGCAGCTCTCGTCCCTCGCGGACGAGACTCCTGAGGGCCGCTCGATCGTGGTCCTCGCCAAGACCGAGTACGGCCTGCGGGCCCGCGCCCAGGGCGAGCTGACGCACGCCACCTGGGTGCCGTTCACCGCCCAGACCCGGATGTCGGGTGTCGACCTGGACGAGGCCGACGGCGTGCACTCGGTGCGCAAGGGCGCTGCGGGTTCGGTCACCAACTGGGTGACCGAGAACGGTGGCACCGTCGGCAAGGACGTCGCCGAACTCGTCGACGGCATCTCCGCCGCGGGCGGCACCCCGCTTCTCGTCGCGTCCCGGATCGGCAGTGCGGCCCCGAGGGCCCTCGGCGTGATCCACCTCAAGGACGTGGTCAAGGAGGGCATGCGGGAGCGCTTCGACGAGCTCCGCCGGATGGGCATCAAGACCATCATGATCACGGGCGACAACCCGCTGACCGCCAAGGCGATCGCGGAGGAGGCCGGCGTGGACGACTTCCTCGCCGAGGCCACGCCCGAGGACAAGATGGCCCTGATCAAGAAGGAGCAGGAGGGCGGCAAGCTGGTCGCGATGACCGGCGACGGCACCAACGACGCCCCCGCGCTCGCCCAGGCCGACGTCGGCGTCGCGATGAACACCGGGACCATGGCGGCCAAGGAGGCCGGCAACATGGTCGACCTGGACTCCAACCCCACCAAGCTGATCGAGATCGTGGAGATCGGCAAGCAGCTGCTGATCACCCGCGGCGCCCTGACCACCTTCTCGATCGCCAACGACGTGGCCAAGTACTTCGCGATCATCCCCGCGATGTTCGCCGGGGTCTACCCGGGCCTGAGCCACCTCAACGTCATGGGCCTGCACAGCCCCCAGTCCGCGATCACCTCGGCGATCATCTTCAACGCCCTGGTCATCATCGGCCTGATCCCGCTCGCCCTGCGCGGCGTGCGCTACCGCCCCTCCGACGCTAGCTCCCTGCTGCGTCGCAACATCGGGATCTACGGCTTCGGCGGCCTGGTGGTGCCGTTCGTCGGCATCAAGCTGATCGACCTGATCGTCCAGTTCATCCCCGGCCTGAGTTGAGAGAGGAGTCCACCGCGATGTCCAAGCCCCTGCCCGCCTCCGTGCGGACCTACTTCACCGCCCTGCGCGTGCTCCTGGTCCTGACCGTCATCCTCGGAGTCGCCTACCCGCTGCTGGTCACCGGCATCTCCCAGGTCGCCTTCAGCGACAAGGCCGACGGCTCGATCGTGAAGTCCGACGGCAAGGAGATCGGGTCCAGCCTGATCGGCCAGAACTTCAACCTGGCCAAGGTCAACCCCGACGACCCGAAGGAGGAGGCCAAGCCGGACCCGAAGTGGTTCCAGCCCCGCCCCTCCGCCGCCGGGACCGGCTACGACGCGTCCTCGTCCGCCGCCTCGAACCTGGGCCCGAACAGCGACGACCTGCTGAAGGCCGTCAACGACCGCCGCGCCGCCGTCGCCGCCTTCGACGGCGTCGACCCGGCGAGCGTCCCGGCCGACGCGCTGACCGCCTCCGGCTCCGGCCTCGACCCGGACATCTCGGCGGCCTACGCCAAGGAGCAGGTCGACCGGGTCGCCAAGGCCCGCAACCTGCCGGTCGACAAGCTGAACCAGCTCGTCGACGAGTACACCGAGAGCCGCTCGATCGGCTTCCTCGGCAACGAGGGCGTGAACGTCGTGCTGCTCAACAAGGCGCTCAGCGAGCAGAAGTGATGGAACTTCATCGATCTGCCGAGTGACCGGACCGACCCGGGCACGGGGGAGCACCTCCGTGCCCGGGTCGGTAGCCCATGTCTGCGCACCACCAACCTGCCAGCCACACAAGGAAAGAGCAGCGCCCATGGCTCGCGACCTCGCCCCCGGCACCGTGCACCGCCGCGGCCGGCTGAGGGTGTACCTCGGCTCCGCGCCGGGGGTCGGCAAGACCTACCGGATGCTGGACGAGGCCCACCGCAGACAGGACCGTGGCGCGGACGTCGTGGTCGGGTTCATCGAGTGCCATGGGCGGAGGTTCACCGAAGGGCTGGTGGACGGGTTGGAGGTGATGCCGCGCACCAGACGAAGCTACCGGGACGCCGAGTTCGAAGAGATGGACCTCGACGCCGTGCTCGCCCGCCGCCCGTCCGTCGTCCTGGTCGACGAGCTGGCGCACACCAACATCCCCGGCGGCCGGCACGCCAAGCGCTGGCAGGACGTCGAGGAGCTGCTCACCGGCGGGATCGACGTCATCACCACCGTCAACATCCAGCACCTGGAATCGCTGAACGACGTCGTCCGGAAGATCACCGGCATCCCCCAGCGCGAGACCGTCCCGGACGAGGTGGTCCGCCGGGCCGACCAGATCGAACTCGTCGACATGGCCCCGCAGGCGCTGCGCCGCCGGATGGCCCACGGCAACGTCTACAGGGCGGAGAAGGTGGACGCCGCGCTCTCCAACTACTTCCGGGTCGGCAACCTCACCGCCCTGCGCGAACTCGCCCTGCTGTGGGTCGCCGGGCGGGTGGACGAGGGACTGCGCGACTACCGGGCGGCCCACAGCATCGACCGGGTCTGGGAGACCCGCGAACGCGTCGTGGTCGCCCTTACCGGCGGCCCCGAGGGCGAGACCCTGATCCGCCGCGCCGCCCGGATCGCCGACCGGACGGCGGGCGGGGACCTGCTGGCCGTCCACGTCACCCGCAGCGACGGCCTGGCCGGCGCCTCCTCCGGCGCGCTCGCCGAACAGCGGCAGCTGGTCGAGGACTTGGGCGGCAGTTACCACGTGGTCGTCGGCGACGACATCCCCACCGCGCTGCTCGCCTTCGCCCGCGCCCACGACGCCACCCAGCTGGTCCTCGGCACCAGCCGCCGCGGCCGGATCAACCGCTTCCTCACCGGCCCCGGCACCGGACAGACCACCGTGGACGCCTCCGAGGACATCGACGTCCACATGGTCACCCACGAGTTCACCGGCCGCGGCCGGCTGCCCTCGCTCGGCCGCCGCCACTCCAAGCGCCGCACCATCGCCGGATTAATCTCGGGACTGATCGTGCCCGTGCTGCTCACGGCGGTGCTCTCGCACTTCCGTGGGACGCTGAACCTGACCACGGACGCACTGATCTTCCAACTCGGCGTCGTGGCAGTGGCCTTGCTCGGTGGTGCGGTGTCAGCCGTGGTGGCCGCGCTGATCGCCTCGGTGCTCCTCAACTACTTCTTCATCCCGCCGATCCACAATCTGACCATCGGCGAGGCCAACAACATCGTCGCGTTGCTGGTGTTCGCGACGGTCGCGCTCGCCGTCTCCACCGTCGTCGACCACGCCGGCCGGCTGACCGCCCGGGCCGCCCGGGCCACCGCCGAGGCCGAGACCCTCTCCACCCTGGCCGGCAGCGTGCTGCGTGGCGCCGACGCACTGCCCGCCCTGCTGGAGAAGTCCCGGACGGCCTTCGGCATGCGGACCGTCGCCCTGCTCGACAACGTGACCGGGGAGACCATCTCCCGCAACGACGGCATGGCGGAGGGCACCGAGGACGGCGACGGAGGGGAGGTGACGGAGGTCGCGGTGGGGGAGCAGGCCAGGCTCGTCCTCACCGGCCGCCGGCTGCCCGCCGCCGACCAGCGCGTCCTGACCGCCTTCGCCGCGCACGTCGCCGCCGCCCTGGAACGCGACCGGCTCGCCGTGGTCGCCGCCGAGGTCGAGCCCATCAAGGCCGCCGACCGGATGCGCACCGCCCTGCTCGCCGCCGTCAGCCACGACCTGCGCACCCCGCTCGCCGCCGCCCGCGCCTCGGTCGGCTCGCTGCGCAGTCCCGACGTCGAGTTCTCGCCCGAGGACCAGGCCGAACTCCTCGCCACCGCCGACGAGTCACTGGTCAAGCTCACCCGACTGGTCGACAACCTGCTCGACATGAGCCGCCTCCAGGCCGGCGCGCTCACCCTGCACCTGGCGCCCATCCCGCTGGAGGGCGTTCTGGTGCGTGCCATGGACTCACTTCCCGACCCGTACGCGCCGATCCAGCCCCTGGACCTGGACACCGCCCCAGCGGTGCTCGCCGACCCGCCGCTGCTGGAACGCGTCCTCGCCAACGTGATCACCAACGCGCTGCGCCACAACGCCCCCGGCGCACCCGTCCTGGTCACCGCCAGCCACCACGCCGACCAGGTCGAGATCAGGGTGATCGACCGCGGCCCCGGCATCGCCCCCGAGGACCGCGACCGGGTCTTCCTGCCCTTCCAGCGCCTCGGCGACACCGACAACACCACCGGCGTCGGCCTCGGCCTCGCCCTCTCCCGCGGCCTCGCCGAGGCCATGGGCGGCAGCCTGGAGGTCGAGGACACCCCCGGCGGCGGCACCACCATGCTGCTCACCCTGCCGGTAGCGCCGCAGGCGGGGCACGGGCTCGTCACCGTCGAGTCGGAGAGGGACGAGGACCGGTGAGCCACATCCTCGTCGTCGACGACGAACCCGCCCTGCTGCGCACCCTGCGGATCACCCTCCAGGCCGGCCACTATTCGGTGCTCACCGCGGACACCGGCCAGCGGGCACTGGACTCGGTGGGCCGGACGCCGCCCGACGCCGTCCTGCTCGACCTCGGGCTGCCCGACTTCGACGGGGTGGACGTGATCCACGGCATCCGCTCCACGCTGAAGGTGCCGATCATCGTCTTAACCGGCCGGGCCGAGATCGAGGACAAGCTCCGTGCGTTCGAAGCGGGCGCGGACGACTACGTGACCAAGCCCTTCGTGATGGACGAACTGCTGGCCCGGCTCCGCGCGGTGCTGCGCAGGCCCGTCGAACACGACCCCCCGGCGTCGACCCGCATCGGGCCCAGCGCCGTCGACCTGGCCGCGGGCACGGTCACCGGTCCGGACGGCCCGGTCCGGCTGACCCCGACCGAATGGAGGATCCTCGTCCTGCTGTTGGCCAACCCCGGACGACTGGTGCCCGGGCAGCAGATCCTGAGGGAGGTCTGGGGCCCGGACTCGGCGCACCACAGCAACTACCTGCGGGTCTTCTTCTCCAGCATGCGGCGCAAGCTCGAACCCGACCCATCCCGGCCGCGCCACCTGATCACCGAGCCCGGGATCGGCTACCGCTTCCAGCCCTGATCCGGCTGTGCCCGGGACGGCCGTGCCCAGGCACGGCCGGAACCGGCGGTCGCGTCGCTTCCGCCCATCCGACCTGGGGCTCCTTTACGTACCAACGGCCCTTTCAGAAGAGGGAGTTCAAAGGAATTCGCGCCTTCTTGATCCCGCTCGCATGGATCCCGTAAGGATCACCGACGGAACCCCGGAACCGACGTTCTGCGCTGCCATCGTGCTCCCCAGGCGGATCCGTTCGGGTCCGAAGTCGAAGGAGCGCACGTGTTGTCGAGGATCAAGCTGGCGGCTGCGGCCGCGGGCCTCAGCACCCTGGCCGTCGCAGGCCTGGCCGGGCCGGCGGCGGCCGACGGGAGCGTCGACCCGGTCAAGGAGAACTGCAACGCCGCGAACGTGGTGACACCGGGCTCCACCGCCTTCGTCTGGTGCATCCAGGCGGCCCAGCAGAGCGGAGAGGCCAAGCGGCTGGCCCGCGAGGGCTTCGTGAAGGGCCTGCTCGACCTGCTGGTGAACAAGACCGGCGGCTACTACAACGTCATGATCTTCGACATCAAGGGCAACAACGCCTTCGGGGACCCGTGGTACGTCCACAACTACGAGGAGCACCTGGAGGACGTCGACTTCACGTACGACGTCACCTACCACGACCAGACCTCCCGGGAGGACCAGACCTACCGAATCTGGATCTTCCACGGCGGCGGCACGTTCGCCAACGGCTTCGACGGAGGCTGGGGCAACTGGGCCTTCTACGGCCTGTTCGACCGGACCAGCCGCGAGCACAACTGGGCCTACCCGCCGGGCACCAGCCGCCCCGGCCAGCGGTACAACCACACCGACGCCGTGGTGAACTTCCGGCGGACGCTGACCGGTGCCGTCCCGTCCGGTTCCCCGGGCGTGCCTGGCCAGACCGCCTCTCCGGCGGTACCGGCCGTGCCCGTGGTGGTGCCCGCCGTACCCGTTGGCGAGCCCGGGACGCCGGGCGTGCCCGCCAAGCCCGGGAAGCCCGCCAAGCCGGGCAAGCCGTCCGGCTCGGGCCGGCCGCCGCTCGACACCCCGGTGTACCTGCGGACGGTCAACGGTCTCGGTGCCGTCGCGACCGGTGACGCCCCCGGCTCGACGGTGATCGCCGGCAAGCCCGGCGGTGCCGACTCCCGCTGGACCTTCAAGGACGCGGGCGGCGGTCGCTACCGGATCACCAACGGCCTCGGCCCGGAGCTCACCGAGAATGCTGGCACCTACTTCGCCAATGTCAACGGCTGGAAGGCGAGCGCGGAGCAGAAGTGGGAGGTCATCAACGTCACGGGTGACACCTACCAGATCAGGATCACCGACCAGGACTGCTTGACCTACCACGAGGACCGGAAGGCGCTCGGCGTGTGGACCTGCGACGGGTCCGCCGAACAGCAGTGGACGATCGCGCACTGAGAGCCAGCAGCGCCGCACGCACCGTGCCGGGTCCGCGCACCTGGACGGATCCCGCGTGAATGCCCCGTCAAGATGGCCTTCGGCCGCGTCAAGGACCCGTCAGGGCGGGCGGACAGGTGTTCGGTCGCACCTACTGTGAGCTGCGAGGAAACGGTTCGCTGCCCGGGCGTGGGGCCTGGCGGCGGACCGTTTGCCGAACCCCGACCCCGGCGGGTTCCTCCGGGAAAGGTTCGGCGGCCAGTGAAAACAGGGGAGGGGGCGCGCGGCGATGCCAACGGGAACGTCGGGCGGTACGGCGGTCATGGGGAAAACGGTCACGCCGGAGACGGCGCGACAGGAGACAGCCGTACCACTCCCCGCGCCGCGCGCCCCCCGCCACTGGCTCGGCCGCTCCTGGCGCAGCCGGGGTTGGTGGAACACCCCGCGCCTGGTGCGCGGGCTCGCCGGCCTCTGCCTCGCCTCGCTGATCGTCGCCGCGACGGCGACCGCGACCGTCCTGGGCGGCGCCCGGGACGGCACCGACGTCATCGGCCACCAGGCCGCCCCGCAGGTGGTGCGCTCGGCGGACCTCTACTTCGCGCTCAACGACATGGACGCCCAGGCCGCGAACCTGCTGCTGTTCGGCGCCGACCCGGACTTCACGGCGCTGTGCAAGGAGACCCTGGACACCTACGAGCAGCGGCGCGCCCAGGCCGACACCGACCTGCAGCGCGTCACGGAGGCGGTCGCGGGTGATGCGGCCGGGCAGCGGGCCGTCCAGACCGTCATCGGTGAACTCGGGCGCTACGAAGCGCTGGTGGCCCGCGCCCAGCTGCTGGAGGAGCAGACCCACGCGCCGGCCGGCCGCCCCTCCGCGGACGCGCTCACGGCCTACCGGCAGGCCACCGACCTGCTGCGCCAGCAGCTGCTCCCGGCGGTCGACGAGGTGACCAAGGCCAACGCGGCCGTCGTGGAGGGCAACTACACCGCTCAGCGCGACGCCCTGGCGGGCGGCTGGTGGTGGATCCTGCTCACCGGTCTGCTCGCGCTGGCCGTGCTCGGCCTGCTGCAGCGGCTGCTGGCGGTGCGCTTCCGGCGGCTGGTGAACGTGCCGCTGGCCGTCACGAGTGTGCTCGCCCTCGCGGGGCTGATCACCGCGCTGACCCTGACGTCCCGCGCCGACCACCAGCTGGTGGTGGCCAAGAGCAACTCCTTCGACTCGGTGATCGCCCTCAGCCGGGCCCGAGCGGTGGCGTACGACCTGAACGCCGACGAGAGCCGCTACCTCACCGACCCCGTCCGGGCGGCGGCCTACGAGCAGAGCTTCCTCGACAAGACCCAGTCCTTCGCCCGTGTCGACGGCGCCACCCTGGCCACGTACAACGACAGGCTCGCCGCGCTCGCCGACAAGCACCGGGCCGACCACGGCCAGGTGGGCTTCGGCGGGTACCTCGGCGACGAACTGCGCAACATCACGTTCCCCGGTGAACAGGACGCGGCGGAGCGGGTGCTGGCCGCCTTCCAGCAGTACCAGCGCGACGACCGGAAGATCCGCGAGCTGAACGCCCAGGGCAAGCTCAAGGACGCCGTCACCTACAACACCGGCCTCACCCCGGGTCAGTCCAACGCCGACTTCGGCGTCCTCAGCGCAGCCCTGGACGACAACCAGGCCATCAACCAGCGCGCCTTCGAGGCCGCGGTCGCGACGACCGACAATGACCTCGACGCCATCACCGCCGGGTTGGGCGGGGCGGCACTGGCGGCGGCGCTGGCCCTGACCGCGCTGGGAGTGCGGCCCCGCCTGCGCGAGTTCGCCTGACCGGGCAGGCGGGGCGGCCGACATCCGGTTCGTCTTCTTCCCCGGTGGTCCGGATCGGGATTGCCCTACAGTCCGAGGGACACCAAGGCGCTGCCGCGTCCGAGGTGCGCAGGAACGGGCCCCCCGCACATCGCGGGTGAGCGGACGATCGGGGGGTTTCCATGCGTCCACGGTGGGTGTACGGGCTGTTCAGCGCGGCCTGCGCCGTCTCGTTCGTCGTCGTCGCCGCCGTGGGCGGCATCGCCGAGGAGCGCGGGATCGGCTGGCTGTCCACGGTCTGCGTCTACGGCGCCGACGCCTCGCTCGGAATCGGCCTGACCATGTTCGGCCGGGCCGTCCTGCCGGACGGGCGGCTACGTCGGCAGATGTTCCGCTTCCCACCGTCGAAGGTGTCGGCAACGGCTCAAAACGGGCCGGTTCCAGCGGGTCAGTTGTGGGCCATCCGTTGGTCTCGCTGGATGGTGTGCGTCAGTCGTTGTCGTCGG